>CAYOCT010000010.1:0-68725 GCA_964402555.1 uncultured Nitrospiraceae bacterium
TATGTTTCTTTACCTGGTGGCCCGGCGAAGCCGGGTCGTTGGCTCGCAATGACACATAGGTCCGATTTTGAGTCGATGCCTCAAGCTGCATGAAAGGAGACGACCATGACGAGGAAGGAGTTTCTTCAAGCGGCGGCGGGACTTGGATTGTCCGCCGCGCTGCCCGTTGGCGCGCGCGCGGAGACGCCAGCCCGGCGTCCCAATATCGTGTGGCTGTCGTGCGAAGACATCGGCCCGCATCTCGGGTGCTACGGCGACCCGCTCGCCGTCACGCCGACGCTCGATAAGCTCGCCTCGGAAGGCGTCCGCTACACGAACGCGTTTACGACCGCGCCCGTTTGCGCGCCCAATCGTTGCAGTGTGATCACGGGCGTCCACGCGGCGACACTCGGCGCGCATCACATGCGTTCGGGCGCGGAAGGCGCGAAGATGCCGGACAAGCCCGCGCTGCCGCCGGAGGTTCGGTGCTTCTCGCAGTATCTTCGCGACGCCGGTTATTATTGCACGAACAATGAGAAGCAGGATTACAACTTCATCACGCCTAAGGAGTCTTGGGACGAATCAAGCAACAGAGCGCATTGGCGCAACCGTCCACGCCCGGATCAGCCATTCTTCGCCGTGTTCAACTACGTCGGCACGCACGAAAGCTGCATACGCGCCACGCCGGAACAACACGCCCACAGGACCGCCAAGCTGCGTCCCGATCAGCGCCAAGACCCCGCGCGCATCACGCCGCCCCCCTTCCATCCCGACACGCCCGTCGTCCGCAGGCAATGGGCGAATTACTACGAGTGCGTCACGGCGCTCGATTACTGGGCCGCGGACCTGCTCGACCAACTCCGCGAGGACGGACTCGCGGACAATACCATCGTGTTCTTCTGGTCGGATCACGGTCCGGGTCTGACGCGATGCAAACGTTGGGTCTACGATTCCGGCACGCACGTTCCGGTCATTGTGCGCATCCCGGAAGCGTTGCGCGCGCAAGGCCAAGGCAAGCCCGGCAGCGTCGACGAACAACTGGTCAGTTCGGCCGATTTCGCGCCCACGGTGATGAACCTCGTGGGCCTTCCCATCCCGAAGCCGATGCAAGGCCGGCCGTTCCTCGGCGCCGCGCTGCCGCCCGAACGCGAGTACGTGTACGCCGCGCGCGATCGAATGGACGAACGCTACGATCTGATTCGCATGGTCCGCGACAAACGATACCAATACATCCGCAACTACGAACCGTTCAGACCCTACGACCAGTTCATGGATTACGAGGAACAAAGCCCGGTCAAACAGGAGATGCATCGCCTCGAAAAGGAAGGCAAGCTGGCCGGACCGGCGGCGTGGATCATGTTGAAATCCAAACCCGTCGAGGAGCTGTACGACACGCAAACGGACCCCTTCGAGATTAAGAACGTGATCGACGATCAGGAACTGCGCCCCGTGCTCGAACGCCTTCGCACCGAACATGAGCGATGGTTCCGCGCTTCGAACGATCTCGGATGGATTCCCGAGCCCGAACTCGTCACGCTCGGGGAACGTTACGGCACGCGCTACGCCATCCTTCCCGGACTGAACAAGGACGATCCGGGTTTTCGCGCGCGGCTCAAATCCATTGTCACCGTCGCGGGACGTCCGCAATCGTCGGATCGGGCGGCGCTCGTCGAAGCGTTGAGCAGCCCGCACGCAGCGATGCGGTATTGGGCCGCCATCGGGCTCGGTAACCTGAAGCCCGCGGATACGGAATCGCTCGCGAAGTCGCTCGGCGATGCGTCGAGCACGGTGCGCGTGGCCGCGGCGCGTTGGTCGCTGGCTGCGGGCGCGTCCGAGGACAAGGCGCTGGCTACGTTGACGGGCGCGTTCCGCGATCCGAATTCGTGGGTGCGATTCCAAGCCGCGCTCGCGCTTGACGAAGTGGGTGAAAAGGCGCGTCCGGCGATCCCGGCCATGGAAGACGCTCTCAAGGATACGGACAACAAGTACATTGTCCGCGTGACGACCCACGCGCTGAACGCGCTGCAAGGCAAGCCACTCGTGCCGAGTTCCTGACGGAAGTTAGCTGCGCGTTGGCGGCGCCGCGGGGTGTCGACTATAATGCGCGCGTCTTGATGCGAGGAACGGCTATGGGGCACGTGGTGAACGCGGAACGCGAGTACCGTCTGTTACAGCAACAGATGGACCATGCGCCGACGGGCGCACCGCCCTCCGCCGCGTTGTCGAAGATCCTCAGCCTCATGTATTCACCCGAGGAGGCGGAGTTGGCAGGCCGTCTTTCGATGCATCCGCTGCCCGTCGAGACGCTGGCCGCGCGTTGCGGAATGGAGGAAGAGGAACTCCGCGACAAGCTGACAGACCTCGCGGTGCGCGGGCTGGTGCTCGATGTCGAGGTGAAGGGGCAGCGTTATTTCGCGCTCGCGCCGGTGTTGGGGGGCATCTTCGAGTTTATCTTCATGCGGGCGCGGCCCGGCGCGCCTTTAGCGGAACTCGCGGCGTTGTTCGACGAGTACATGACGCGCGACGAGCGCTTCGTGCGCACGTCGTATACAGGCGACACGCAGTTCTCGCGCGCGTTCGTGCGCGAGGAGGCGCTGCCGGCCGAAGACCACACCGAGATCCTCGATTGGGAACGCGTGTCGTATCTGGTCGAGACGGCCTCGGCGTTGAGCGTGGGCCTTTGTCCGTGCCGGCACAAGAACGAGCATTTGGGCAAGTCGTGCGGCAAACCGATGCGGACGTGCATCTCGTTGAATGCGGGCGCGGAAACGATGATCCACAGCGGAATCTCGCAACGGATCGCCGCACCGGAAGCATTGCGCATCGTCGAGGAGTGCAAGAAGGAAGGCCTCGCGCAGACCGGCGACAACGTGCAGCAGGGCGTGACGTTCATCTGCAATTGCTGCGGGTGCTGCTGCACGCTCGTGGACGCGATGAAGACGTTCAACCTGCGACACGTGATCGTGTCGTCGAACTGGATACGGGAGGTCGACGCGGAGGATTGCATCGGGTGCGGCAAGTGTGTGCCGGTGTGTCCGGTGGACGCGATCGAGATGAGCAACGGCGGACAAAGGCCCACGATCGCGGCCACGCTCGAAGACCGTTGTTTCGGCTGCGGCGTTTGCCAGACGAAATGCACTACGGGCGCCATCCGCATGAAGCGGCGCGACCGGCGCGTGTTCACACCGGAAACCGCGTTCGACAAGACGGTGCACATGGCTATCGAACGCGGCAAGCTGGCCGATGTCGTGTTTGCGAATCCGGAGCGACTGAGACACCGCGCGCTGGGCCGCGTGCTGAGCGCGCTGGAAAAGACGCCGCCGTGGAAGGCCGCGATGGCCGTCCAGTCGCTGCGTTCGTTGTATCTGAACGCCATGGTTAGAAAGGCGGCCCCGTGAACGAACCGAATACGATCACCGTCTTGACGCTGATCCCGAACGCGGGCGATCGCCTGCCGCGCTGTCTTCAGAGCGTCCGTTGGGCGGACGACCTCTTCTGTGTCGTGGACCCGAAGACGATCGACGGCTCGGACGATGTTGCGAAGCAGTACTCGAAGCACGTCGTGACGCACGAATACGTCAATGCGGCCGCGCAACGCAATTGGGCGATCCCGCAGATCCGGACTGAATGGACGCTCGTGCTCGATGCGGACGAGTGGGTGTCGGACGAACTCGCCGCGCGCATCCGGGCCATCGCCGCCGATCCCGAGAGCAAGGACGGCTACGATATCCGTCGGCGCTCGTATTTCCTCGGCAAACTGATGAATCACTGCGGGTGGGAGCGCGACTATAACCTGCGGTTGTTCCGCACGGCCAAGGGCCATTACCTTCAACGGCGGGTCCACTCGCGCGTGGTGGTCGACGGGTCGGTGGGCCGGATCGACGAACCGATGTATCACGACACGTACCGGACCTTCGAGGAGTATTTCGCGACGTTGCAGCGGTTCACGTCATGGGGCGCACAGGACGCCTACGAGGCCGGCAAGCGCGCGCGCTGGACGGATGTGACGCTACGCCCGGTGTTGCGGTTCTTCAAGATGTACGTGATCCGGCAAGGCTTCCGCGACGGGTTCCATGGGGCGGTGCTCTGCGGGTTCGGCGCGTTCTCGGTGTTTACGAAATACGCGAAGTTGTGGTTCCTGCACTACTCCGCGCGAAGGCAGGAGCCACCGCAGTAATACAGACGGACCTACACGGACCTACACGAACAGGCCCTATTCTATTTGATCCCGCCGCCGCTACTGGCATAGATGAGGGGGCCCGGCGCATTCGTGCCGTTGGGCAGAAGACACATGTCGCCGATCATGTACGAACTCGGTTTCCCTTCGATGCCCCGAGTCCGGTTGCGATAGTCGAAATCGAATAGGCCGTTGCCCTCGATGTTCGGCTGTTGCGTCGACTCTTCATTCACGCTCATGTCGCGCGTGGCAAGGAAACATGCTCGCAACGCAAGGACGTAGTACCAATTGACGGGAAGGATTCCAGCCGCGTTGATGTCATTCAGGAAGTGCTCCGGTACATCCAGAATGCCCCCGGTGCTTCCGTTCGGACCAGCACTGATAAGCACGAAATCGTCATAGAGCGGCGGAGGATTGCTTGGGTCGATCTTCGCGGCAACCTCGCGCAACGGATTGGTGAAATTCGGAAACGTTTCGTCAGGCAGCCAGCGCCGCGCGTACGCGCCTTCCAGTTCGCGTCCCGGCGTGCTGGCCACCTTGTACCAGTAGCTCTGCACTTTCACGAACTGGTCGTGGTTCACCGGAAGATACACGAGCGGACGTTGCGCGGTCATTTGGCTGCTGACTTCTTGCTGAAGCGCCGCGGACACGGAATCGGTCTTGTGAAACGCGCGGTAGAGCTCTTGCGGGAAGACATACAAATCCGCGCCGGATTTCACTCCGATGGGCGCGTATTCGAGCGGCGAGATCCAACCGTCGTGGTCGGTGTCGTATGAGTTGCGCGCGAACGAATCGTACATGTCGAAGTTGCGGAAGAACTCCAGCCGCTTCATCGGGGGATCGAGAAAGAACTTCTGGACGTCCGTGCTCCACACTTGGCTCGAATCCCTGGGGGGCGCATTGCGATACCCATATCCGGGAGGGAACGTAACCCTGGTCTTCGTAGCGTCCTTGGTGGAATAAGCGATACAAGAGGTCTTGATTTGATTACATACATTCAAGAGACTGGTAATCCTCGCGCGCTCGAGAATGCGCGGGGCGACAACCGAAGTCATCGCCGTCAGAATCGCGATAATCGCGATTACCGTAAGCAGTTCGATTAAGGTAAACCCAGACGTGCGAAACGTTTTCATTACTCCCAATCTCCTGACAGCAGCGGCACCCTCCCCGCGAATCAACTATACCATGCCATGCTAGAACCGTCAAATAGGGGCGGTTTCCGGTTCCTCCAGAATTGCCGCAGCTTGCCCACACGTGTCATTGCGAGCGTAGCGAAGCAATCCCCTCGATCTTTATCGCGAGCAAAGATGGCGTGAGAGGGGATTGCTTCGCTACGCTCGCAATGACACGCGTGGGTACTATGCACCATATACTATGTGACTAGCTCTAATATTACACAAATGAGGCCCTACGAACCGAGGATTGGTTTCAAGGGTTCGTAGTTGTCGTAGATCCATGACGAAATATCTTCGAGGATCGCGCGGACGTTGCGCCGCGGACGCCACCCCGTGGCCTGGGTCACGCGGGTATGGTCGGTGACGTAAAAACGGATGTCCGCGGGACGGTCTTCGGCCGAATGGCCGATATCGATGGCGCGATTGGTGACCTCGGCGCACAGCGTGGTGAGTTCGAGGAGCGACGCACTAACGTCGAGTCCGCCGCCTACATTGAACGTGCTCCCGTTAAGATCGTCGATATGCTGGATCTGATCGAGGATGAGGTCCTTGAGGTCGTCGATATGAAGCATGTCGCGGACCTGTTTGCCTTGGCCGCCGAACCCGATGTATGCGAGCGGGCCTCCGTAGATGTGCCGCGCCACCCACAGCACGACAACGCCCTGATCGACTTTGCCCATCTGCCATGGCCCGGTCAACACGCCGCAACGATTCACGATGCCCCGCACGCCGTACATGTCGCGGTACTCGTGCAACAGCAACTCGGCGCAGAGCTTGGTCGCGCCATACATCGACCGCGGGCCTTCGAGCGGAAACATTTCGGAGAGGCCTCGAGCGGATGCTCCGGGCACGGCCTGGCCCTCTTCGAGCACGAATCGCGTGGCCTCCTCGCGGTATGCCAGCGCGTTGATTGTCGAGTGCGGATACACGCGGCTCGTGGACAGAAAGATCACGGCGGCATCGTGGCGCCGTGCGTGCTCGAAGCAATTGACCGCCCCGGCGAGATTCGTGTTGAGCACGTACATGGGCGAGCCGGCATAACCGGCCAGCACGGAAGGTTCGGCGCTGCACTCAAGGATAAGGTCCGTCTTGCCGGCCTCTTCGAGATCCTCCGGGTTGCGAACGTCGCCATGGACGAATTCGATGCCCGCCTCGCGCAACCTCGGGAGGCTGAGTTCTGAGCCGCGCCGGTGCAGGTTATCGAGCACGACGATGCGCACACCGCTCATCGCCTCGCGCAATCCCAGGGCCAGCCAAGACCCAACAAACCCCGCGCCACCGGTAATGAGGATAGACGTCATGAGTGATACCCCCAAGTGTTCTTAAGGATGAAGGATGAGGGATGAAGGATGAAAGGCACACTGGACCGAATCGAAGACAGACGATATGAGAACCTGAATCTATGCCGAGGTCTTGGACTTAGCCAGTCCTTCATCCCTCATCCCTCATCCTTCATCCTTCCCAAGGCTTCCAGCGCCGCCTCGTGCAGCAGGCCGTTCGACGCGACGATGCCGCGGTTGCGTTCGAGGGTGCGGCCCGCCGTGAAATCGAGCGCGCGGCCTTCGAGATCCGATATGCGCCCGCCCGCCTCTTCGACGACGATTGAGCCGGCGGCCTGGTCCCAGATCCGTTCGCGATAGTCTGGCTTGTCGGGCGACAACATCCGCAAGATCAGTTCGCCTTCGCCCGCGCCAAGCACGGCGTACTTGGCCTGGCTGTCCATGCCCACGGCGGCGGCCTCGATACCCATCAACGCGATAAATCGATCGATACGCTCCGTGTTCGTGTGCGCTTTTTCGAACGAGCGGAGCAACCGTGCGTCCGCCGGGTTGCCGACCATCGAAACGCGCATGGGCGCGAGCGGCTGTTCGCCTTCCAGTGGCGCGCGCCATGCGCCGTGCCCGCGCCGCGCCAGAGCCAGCGTGCCGCCATCCAGGCTCGGACAACCGAGTACACCCAGTTCGACGCATCCATCAACGACGAGCGCGAGGGCCACGGCATATTGGCCGCCGCGCAGATACCCTTTGGTGCCGTCGATGGGATCGAGCGTCCAGAATCGCGAACCCGGCTCGCTGCCGCCGCGGTCGATCCACGCGCAAATGCGTTCCGCCGAGACCTCGGGCGCCATCGGGACCAGAAACCGCCCGATGGCCTCCAGCATCGTACTTTCGCTGGCGAGATCAGAAGCGCGCTCTTCCGCGACCAGGCAGTCGTCAGGAAAACGCGCGTCGAGCGCGCGACCGGCCAGCGCTTGAATGGCAAAATCGGCAACCGTTACCGGCGAAAAGTCGCCTTTGGTGAGGTTCATACCACCCATGGCAGCCTGGATGCGCTGGGCGAGATGCGATGCTTCGCGCACAAACGCCACCGCAAATACGAGTTCCGGGTTGAACATCACGACGCGCTCCCGGAGGCAGCCTCTGCATTATCGCGGCAGCGCAGTGCGTCAATCCGTTCCAGTAGGTACTCGGGCGCCAGATCGGCGTCGTTGTCCCACTGAATCGTGTGCAGGACTTCGGAGAGACGGAATCGCTTGAAGCGCTCGACATCTTTCAGAGGCTCGAACACCGGTCCCCACAGCGCGTCTGAGAGGTCGGCAATTCCCTCCGTGCCGTTGCTGAAGCGCAGCCGTATCTTGTAGCCATCCACGTATTCCGCGTGTGTAACCTCAACCATTGAAGCTCACTCCAAAGGAGGAATCTTCCGTAAGGGCTGGTGACGCGCCGCAAGTTCCCAGTCTTCGGCCAATTCCGCCTTGTGCATATCGTACCATTCCATCAACGCAGCTAGCGCCCGTCTCGGAAACCGCCCTTCCATTACACCAGATTCGATTTCAACGGAAGTATGGTATTCGCCATATTCCGCGTGGAAATGTGGCGGGCGATGGTCGTCGTAGAGCATATAGACGACAATTCCCAGGAATCGGGAAAGCTCCGGCACCGCCGTGTCCTCCACTGATCTTCAGGAACAACATGGTACCAGAATCGAGCGCCAAAGTACATCAGTCCGTCGATCTGCCGATGTTTGCGATGAATACCACAATATATTGTGTTTGTGTTTTTCGTATTCGCACAATATCTTGATTCCTGCACGGCGTTATGGTAGCGTGTTGTGGTTGTTTGCGGATGGTAGCCGTACGAGGTGTGCGAGGTGTCGCGACCGCTGACCCAGTTCCTGCAGAGCCCTGCGTGCGCCGTGTTTCTGACGGCCGCGCTGGTCGTCGCATGCGGAGCGGCTCATGCGGGCGACTTGGTGAAGGCGGAGGTGGGACCGGGAGCGTGCGCCGCATTGAAAGACGGACGCACGTTATTCCTCGAATGCCGCCCCCCGAAGGGCAACGACGCGGAGACCTTCTTCGGCGCCTACCTGTCGGATCCCAACGAATGGCACATCTATAGAGACCGCGCGGCGGTGGCCATTCGGTTCGAGCGCCTCAAACCCGAGGCCCAGCGCCGCGTGTTGCTGGCCGTCTTCGAGGCCGACTACGTCGACAATCAGGGCTGGTGGCACACGGCCTTGTGTTCGGGCAAACAAGGCCAGGAGACATTATGGGCCTTGTGCGAATGGGTCACCGGCAAAGGCACGAACTACCGGCAGGTCATGGCGGACAAACGCAACAAGCTCGAGGGGACCGTGCTCGAGCGTGGACAGCGCGTGCTGATCCCCAAGCGCCTCCTTCTCGAAGTCATGCAGGAACCGACGCCGAAACGTGCGAAGGATGCGACTGCACTGGGCAAGTCTTCTGACACAGGCCAGGCCGAAGCCAGGGAAGCCGAGTCCGAAGAGGAAGGCCCGGTCGATCTGGATGCCATCACGAACGAACTCGAATACGGGTCCGACGCGCAGGGGGGATACGCGGTATACCGCTTGAAACAAGGCGAAGCGTTGTACACCGCCGTTGTCGTCCGTTTTACGGACATCCGCGACAACGCATCGATCCTCGACGCGTGCGAAATCGTCCGCAAGCGGAGCGGGATCAAAGACGTGACCGGCATGAAACCCGGCCAGCGAATCCTCATTCCGCAGGATATGTTGTCGGACCGGTTCACGCCCAAGGGCAGCGAACCGCGAAAGGAGTACGAGGAATCGGTCGTCGAGTCGAAGCGCCTGCGCAAGGACCGGCTGCAAACGAAGGACCTCGACGGCGTGGTGGTTGTGCTCGATCCCGGACACGGCGGACGCGACCGCGGTTGCGCCAATGAGAAGCGCGACTTGTACGAAGACGAATTGAATTACGACGTGGCGTGCCGCGTGAAACGCATCCTCGAAACGGAAACGCGCGCCACGGTCTACATTACCGTGCGCGACAAGCGCCAGGGATTCGAACCGACCGACCGCTCGCGCTTCTCGCACGACAAGACCGAGGTTGTGCAGACCACGCCGCCGTACGAATGCTCCGAAGCGAAGACGTCCGCGAACCTGCGCTGGTATCTTGCCAACGCGATCTATCGCGACGAACTGAAGAAAGGCGTCGACCCTCGCAAGGTCGTGTTCACGAGTTTCCATACGGAAAAGCTGTTCCGGTCGAGCATGCGCGGCGCGATGATCTACATCCCCGGCGCGCGATACCGCCGCGACAGCGAGGAGCCGGAAGGGACGATCTACGCGCACTACAAGGAAAGCCGGGATCATCGCGAGGCCAAATCGACCGCCGCGGAACGCCGCCGCGACGAGGCGCTTTCGCGCAATCTGGCCGAAGACGTCATGGCCGCGTTCGGACGCAATAAGATTCGCAGGCATCGCGAGGGCGACTGGATCCGGTCTCAGATTCGGCAGGACGGCGGCCAGGTGTACGTCCCCGCAGTCCTCCGCAATGCCCTGATCCCTACCAAGATTCTCATCGAGTCCGCCAACATGAGCAGCGACGCCGATTGCGACCGCCTCGCCGATCCGAAGTGGCGCCAGGCATTCGCGGAAGCGTACGTTGAAGGTTTGAAGTCGTACTTTGGATCTTAGGAACGGTTACTGGTTTCTGGTTTCTGGTTACTGGTTGCTGGTTGGATGAGGGTTGGGGTAGTGGCAACAATTCGACGGTTTCAAGATATCGAGGCATGGCAAGTCGCGAGAGACTTGGCGCGTGTCGTCTATGCCGTTTCAAACAAGGGATCTTTCGCGCGGGATTTTGGCCTGCATGACCAGATACGAAGAGCCAGCGTTTCCATTCTTTCAAATATTGCCGAGGGTTTCGAACGTTGTGGCAAGACGGAATTCCTGCACTTTCTCTCCATGGCGAAGGGCTCGGCGGGCGAAGTGGAGGCGCAACTCTACGTGGCTTTCGACCAGGAATACATTGACGAGTCCGAGCTTAACGAAATCGTCAGACGGGTCACCTCGACCAAGAAGCTGCTCGCAGGATTCATGAATTACCTGCGAGATTCGGACATACGCGGCCAGAAGTACAAAAGGGAATAGTCAGCAACCAGCAACCAGAAACCAGAAACCAGAAGCCAGAAACCAGGAAACCCTCCATTCATGCCGATGCCGATCGAACATATCGCGGACTGGGAGCAGCGCGTCGCCCGGCAAGATGCGTTCTGGGAATGCGCCGTGCTCGACAGGCCTGTCGTGATCATGACGGCCTCCAAGCCGAACCCTGCATATCCATGGCCCGCCGAGAAGGCCTATCCGCGGCCGCGCGACCGATGGATGGATACCGAGCGCGTGGTAAGTTCGGCGGTCGCTTCCTCGATGAACACCGAGTTTCTCGGCGACGCGTTGCCGACGGGATGGCCGAATCTCGGACCGGAGCTCTTCAGCGCCTTCTTCGGGATGGAGATGGACTACACGATGGAGACCTCGTGGGGCATTCCGAATCTGGAGGACTGGGAGGACGCGGAAAAGCTTGTGTTGTCCCGCGAAAACTTCTATTGGAAGAAGCTGCTGGAAATGACCGACGCGCTGCTCGAAGCGGGGCGCGGCAAGTACTACACCGGGTTCACCGATTTCCATCCCGGAGGCGATGCGGTAGCGGCGTTCCGCGATCCGCAGCAACTCAACTTCGACATGCTCGAACACTGCGATGCCGTGAAGGCATTGCTCGCGCGCATCAACGCGGAGTACTTCAAGACCTTCGATTTCTACCACGCCAAGTTCGCCGCAGCCGACCAGGCCATGACAAGCTGGCCGGGAATCGTGTCCTCGAAGAAATGGTACGTGCCGTCGAACGACTTCTCGTGCATGATTTCCAGAGAGATGTTCGACGACGTCTTCCTACCGGGGATCGTCGAGGAATGCCGGCATCTCGAAGCCGCGATCTATCATCTCGACGGTCCCGACGCGCTACGCCACCTGGACAGCCTCCTCGGAATCGAGGAACTCAACGCGATTCAGTGGGTCTACGGCGCGGGCCGGGGCATCGCTTCCGACTGGCTCCATGTGTACAAGCGCTGCCAGGCCGCGGGCAAAGGTATCCAGCTCTGGATCGGCACAAACGAACTCGACACCATCATCGAGAACCTCCGGCCTGAAGGGGTCTGGCTGGGCGTCTCCGTGCGCGACCGCGACGAGGCCGATGCGGTGCTGAAACGCGTCGCCAAGTGGACAAAATAGCGATTGGAACTTACCACCGCGATGTCAACCGCTATCGGCTGCCTCCTGATGCCGACTTGATGCCGCCCCCCTCGGCAAGCCACCGGCGGGCCTCCCTGGTTCGCTTCCTCCAGTACGCGACTTCCTCTTCGACTGTCATACCCCTAGTCGCCTCAAATACTCTGCGCGCCCCCCTGCGCTTCATCTCGACGCAATCAAACTTCTTCGTCTTCATAATCGATTACCTCTTGAGGCGTGTGAATCGCGATGTCGCTGAAGCCTTGGCCACGGTTTACCTCATTGTGCAATGGAATCTTCCGTGCGTGCACGATATGTCTGAAGTTCCAGCTTACGATCGTCCAACAGTTAAGGACAGTCGCCAGCGCTACGTGTTGAGCGTCGTCCCGCGACGCAGGTCCCACAATTTGCGTTGCCAGGTACGCGTCGCGCAGTCTGACTGCCTCCGCCGATACCGATAGAATATGCACACAATCCGCCAAGTCGCGAAAGAACCTCTGCACCCTCTCCGGAGCTTCCGCGAGTTCGTCGACCACAAGGGCTGAGGAGACAAGCTCGAAGCGCCCCGCACGCACCTGTTCGAAGAACTTCCGACTGGGAAACTCAAAGGCATCGTCAAAGACGCCGCCAAAGACGGAAGTATCGGCATACACCCGCAACCGGCTTCCTACAGTGTTCCTACCTTGCGCCACGTTAACCTGCCTTTCCTTGTCTGCCCATTCTACTGCCAAACGGCGGCTTGACACCAGGCAAGTGAAGTTTGATTGGCGGTCCCGCACGCGATACCCTGTGTGAAACTATCGAGGGCTGAGACATGGAACACGATCTGAATCGGCGCGGGTTCTTGAAGACATCGGCGGGACTGTCGGCGGGGGCGGCTTTGGGATTAAGTTTCGAGGAGCAGGCGCTGATTGCGTATGCCGACGAGAAGCCTGAGCCTCGGAAGCCGTCGGATGCCGCGAAAGATTTTCCTACCGGCAAGATCGGCGAGGTCGAGATCAGCCGCGTCATCTGTGGCGGCAACTTGATCAGCGGCTACGCGCACAGCCGCGATCTGATCTACGTGTCCTCGCTGCTCAAACATTATTTCACGGACGAGCGGATCTACGAGACGTTCCGCATCTGCGAGGAGAATGGCATCAACGCCGCCATGTTGAAACTGGACGCGGACACGATCCGGATCGTGAACACCTATTGGCGCGAGCACGGCGGGGCCATCCAATGGATCGCGCAGATTACACGGCCCGACGCGATGATCGAGGAAGCGAAGCAGGCCATCGACATGGGCGCCGTCGGTGTGTTCACGACGGGACAGATGGGCGACGAACTCGTGCGCAACGGGCGCGTCGAGGACATCGCGAAGACGGTCGAGTACGTGAAGAGTAACGGCGCGATCGCGGGCGTATCGTGCCACGAACTCGCGGTAATCAAAGCGTGCGAGAAGGCCGGTGTGAAGAGCGATTTCTATATGAAGACGTTCAATAGCAAGCAATACTGGTCCGCTGGGCCGAAGGACCGTTACGACAACGTCTTTAACGAAGAGCCGCCGGAAGAGACCATCGAGACGATGAAGGCCGTGACGAAACCGTGGGTGGCGTTCAAGGTCCTCGGCGCGGGCGCGATCTCGCCAAAGGAAGGGTTCGATTACGCGGTCAAGAACGGCGCGGATTTCATGTGCGTAGGGATGTTCGATTTCCAGGTCGCGGAAGACGCCGCGCTGGCCAAGAAGGTCTTCGCCGAACATCGCGACCGCGCGCGCCCGTGGCGGGCGTAACGACTACCTCTAGCGCGTGGACGTCATGCAAGCCCTCCTTAGGCGGGTCAAACGATGAAGCGCTCTTCGATTACGATCAGAACACTCGAAGCGCTTCTCCTGTCGGGCGGATGCCTGGCAGGCGTTCTGGCGTTGACGGTGGCGCGGCACGCGCCGCTGGTCGCATATGGCCTCGAATCGCCTACTCGTATCGCATACGGTTTCGTGGCGGGCTTCGCAACGCTTGCGGCGGTATGCCTTAACCTTGTCGTATGCGTGCACAGGGGCCGATGCGCGCGTTGGTGGGTGCTGGCAATTGCCGCGCCCGTATGGCTCCTCGTGGCTCTGCTGTCGTTCCTGGGAGTCTATTCCCTCGAGTTCAAGTACGAGAAAGGCGAGTCGAACTTGCGCCGGCTCGCGGTGTATTGCCGCACGCTCCCCGAGTGGCAGTCGCGTGTGTCCCAACTCCGCGGCGGAATCCTGCGCAACGCGGGTCTCGATCCGATGCCGAAGCGCACGCCGCTCAACCCGATCATCCACGGACTCAAGACGCGCGACGGGTATGCGGTCGAGAACGTATCGCTGGAGACGATCCCCGGATTCTTCCTCGCGGGAAACCTATACCGTCCGCTTTCGATCGCGCCGGGAAACAAGGCCCCAGCCGTAATTATCCCGCAAGGGCACTTTCCGAAAGGCCGGTTCAACGAGGAAACACAACGGCTCGCCGCCACGCTGGCCCGGATGGGCGCATTCGCGTTTCTCTACGACATGGCGGGCCGCGGCGAGACGACGCAAGTCACGCATGGCGACCCGCACGCGTTGACGATGCAGTTGTGGGACAGCATGCGCGTGCTGGATTTTCTCTTGGCGTCGCCGGAGGTAGATGCGGCGCGCGTCGGCATGACGGGCGCGTCGGGCGGAGGCACACAGACCTTCCTATGTACGGCCGTCGACCCGCGCGTGACAGTTTCAGCGCCGGTAGTCATGGTTTCATCTTGGATGTACGGCGGCTGTGCGTGCGAAAGCGGACTGCCGATCCACGGCACGCCGAAGTACCGGACGAATAACGCGGAGATCGCCGCGATGGCCGCGCCGCGGCCGCAGTTGATCGTGTCGATCGACGAGGACTGGACGCGTACCGTCCCGGAACGCGAGTTCCCCTACATCCGAGGGATCTATCGTCTCTACAACGCCGAGGACCGGGTCCGCAACGTGCACCTCGCTGGCGAACATCACGATTTCGGGCCATCGAAGCGCGACGCGCTGTATCGCTTCTTTGCCGAGCATCTCGGGCTCGCGCTCGACCGCGTGACGCGTCCCGATGGCTCGATCGACGAATCGGCTGTTACGGTCGAACCCGAAGAGGCGTTGCACGCGTTCGACACCGAGCATCCACGTCCCTTGAACGCCTTGCGCGGATGGGACGCGGTGATGGCAGTCTTCGCATCGTTGCAGCGGAATTGAAGGGCGCTGCGCGCATCGAGAACGTTAGGACGTTGGCGCGGCAGTGACTTCGATCGGATTGCTGACGATCCAGGGCGCCCAACCAATCAGTGGTTTTTCGCCGGACAAGACGATTTCGCCAGGTATCGGCAGCGCCGCTTCGATGCGATACTTTCCGGGCGTCTTCACTTCGTATTCGAAGGTCTTGCCTTCGGCGTCCGTGACTTTCTCGCCGTTTCGCATCAGCGTGTAATAACAAGGCAGCGGCGCTTCCGCCTTGAGTTTGAGGCCCGGCGCAAGCGCGATCTGCTCGCCCATGGTCACCTGCTGTCCGTCGCATTGGGCCACGTACGCGAACCCTTCGGCGTCGGCGAGCATGTTGAAAGCGATGAACCCGCGTCCTGCACGGAGCGCGTCGAGCAGCGCGGGTTCCGTAAGCTCCTTCGCGAGCAAGTGTGTGTTGACGAATCGCGAGGATCGTTCGTAGGGGTCCGCGTCGATGCGGAAGAGTTGCTTGCCCGGTTCGAGCCTCCCGAAGCAGAGCCGCACCAACAGCCGCGTGAAGAAGTTCAGCTTGTGTTCCCACACTTTCTTCTTGGGATCGCTGTGGCCGGTATCGAGCAACAGGAATGTGTCCCGGTCCGTGTACACGGCGCGTATGCCGTTGTTCTGATGGCAGTCATTGGCCGCGATCGCCGTCAGCTTGCGATGCAGGCTGTGTTCGTCCCACTTCTGCGTGAGCATCATCAGAGTCGACCAATCGAAGATCGAACGGAGCGTCTGCTCGGGATAGGCGTGTAGGTTGATCAGGCATTCCTTGACGACCTCGACGCGCGAGTGCCTGTCGACCATTTCGTCGATAAGGTCCGTGTGGATGTTGTAGATCTCGGTCCCGTCGATCTCGGGAATATCCCAGGGACGCCAGCCTTCGACGTGGCCCAGACACAGGACCCCGCCGAGCGCGCGGATCTGTTTCGCCAATTCCGCGGGGTCCGCGTGGTTATCGAGGATGGTTCCGGGAGGCAGTCCCCAAGGCATAAAGCCGGATACCATTTCGTACCCCTGCACAAACAACACGCCGTCATGAACGCCGCGCCATCCGAGCGAGTAGTCCGCTTTGCCGTCGACCACATGGTCGGTGAGGAAGATGAATTGGCAATGCGCCTTGTGCATCGCATCGAGGATCTCGGGGAACGGCACATCCGAATCGTGCGAGATCTCGGAGTGGCTATGCATCACGCCGCGATATTCGTTCCATCCGGTCTTAAGTTCGACGGGAGTGCGCTTCGCCGCAAAGTCCTTCCATACCCTCGCCTGTTTCGGAAACAGCCAGAAGTGATGATAGAGCTGGGGCGCGAAGCCTCCCAAGAACGCCCCCACGAACAGCAGGAACAGCCCGATAACAAGCCTTATGCCCCAGCGCCGGCATCGCCGCGTTCCTGGTTTCTTTTCCTGCGTCGTTTCCAATGAAGCGTCCTCCCGGTAGTCGCGAACCGGCGGCGATTATTCCCCATGCGCACCCGCGGATCAAGAACGCTCCGCCCACCCCGAAAACGGTTGGAAGCAAATGGCGGTAGCGCGCCCTGTCGCCGATCTCAGGCCCAACGGTGTTGTAGAACTTCGTGAGGGAATCCACTGGAAGTTCACGTCAATAGTGTTATCAACGATTCGCTTCGTTGGGCTTCTTTATTGATCTCGTCGACCATCGACGGCATGCTGTCGGCCGTCAACCCCAAGTCGCGCCACACGGCATCGCTGTGCAATCCGGGCAGCCCATCGCCGCCGTTGCCGACGCCGAGACTCGTGCACAGGGCGTCGGCGAGATGCACCGCCAAGATGCCCTCGCGCCGATCGTGCGGGGATTCGTAAGGGTGATGGTGCCACGTGACCGCTTCGACGACGGCCACCGGAAACCGGCATCCGGTCAGGAACCGTCCGCCAATGGCGCCGTGGTCCACACCGATGACGATCCGTTCGGTCTCGAACGCGGGCCTTCCTTCGGCCTTGGCCGCTTCACGCGTGGCCCGAAAGGCCTCGGGGAAATACTGGTCCAAAATCAATATGCCGGTGTCATGCAGAAGCCCCGCGACGTAGGCTTCGTCCGCGTCGAAGAGACCCATGCGGGCACAGTGTTTCTGAATGACCCGCGTGGCGATACCGACCGTCACGCTGTGCTTCCAGAACGCCACATAATCGAGATGCGGTCCGATACCGCCGAACGCGTGAACGACGGCTATGGTCGTGCACAGCCGTTGCGTCTCCCGGAATCCGAGGCGGGCAATGGCAAGCGGCACCGACGCGAAGTTCCGGCCGCTGGCGTTGAAATAGGCCGAATTGGCCACGCGCAAGATATGCGCCGCGAGACTTGGGTCGCCCTCGAGAATACGCGCGAGGTCAGCGGCGCCGGTCTCCGGCTGGGCAAATGCACGTTCGAGCGCAAGGACGGACGCTTCGAGCGCCGGCAGCGGCGCCATGCCCGCCAGCTTCCTCTCGAAGTTCTCAAGAAAGGTCTTCACGCCGCATACCCGCGTCATGACACATTCCACGGAGACGATCATTGCTTTCCATCAGGAGAACCCCTAATGGACTGTCGTCATTCGATCCATTCATACATCCACCCTTCGAGAGCGGCTTGGCCTCACATCTCACGTGATTCTCGATAGTTACAAATGGGCACCTCGTTAATGCCTGACCGAAATACTCATACCTTGTAATGAAGTCAAGTAAATATATTGTATAGCTGTTTTCCAAAAATGTCAAGTACAGTACGAATATTCCGTAAATCCCGCACGCGCCTGATAAAGCCTGTCACTTCGGAAGGTGGTCAGGGGCCCTAGGGTCGTTTGAGGATACGGCATGATGAGGGTCTGCAAATCGCCCGCTAGCAAGTCGGCCAGCGCATCAAGCTTCCCTTTCATTCGTTCCGGCAGTTCACACATTGTATTTCGCTCACCTTCAGGTCGAGGGATGCATGCGCGGCTGCGTACCCACGGCGCACCCGCCCCTCGGTTTGTAACATCGAAACGGCACAGGAAAGGCCTCCATTCAGAATGGCCCCACTCCTTGAACAGTAGCCATCTATCATGGTGTGTGTAATCCGCGATTTGTTTCACGCGCGTTCGTCGAAAACAAAGCATGAAAAACTCATTGACTTTTACGCGATCAAATGCAACAAGAAACCTACGCTTCCGGACGGAAGGGCTGTAACGAGGGTACATGGGCCGGAAACACGGGGCGCGTGTACATCGTTTCATGCCGTAATGACGGGCGTTTCGCGCCTGCGGCGCCCATGGCTGAACTGTGCGGCAGTATCGATTGAACCGAGTGCCTCGGTAGGATAAGAGGATAGGCGTGCCATGATGGAAGCATCGCACGAGATTGCCCGGCTATGCGAGTCGTGGTGGGGCAAGCTGGCCGACAACACCAAAGCGGATCAGCACCGGTATGCGGAGCAACTGCTCGAATTGCTTGGATGGGAGCGGCGTGCTCCGGCGGAGACCAAACCGATCCTCGCGCATCTCGGCGCGCGATCCTACGTGCTGCGCGGCGAGGCGCAGACATCGGTCGCCGCGCATTTCGTGATGCCGGGCTCGCTCGATCCGCCTTCGTCCATTGTGAAACGCGGCCTCGATTTCTGCGAGACCACGCGGCTGCTGGTCAACGACGCGCGCGGCCTGAATCTCGACTATGCGTTCGTCACGGATCTGTACCGTTCGTACTTGTACGATGTGCGCACCGACGAACTACTGTTGCATGCGGACACGCCTGCGGTGTTCCGGCACGACATGGCCGAAGCCCTCACGCGCGCCAACGTCGAGCACGGCTCGCTCGAAGAGGTGCGCCGCCCGCCGCGTAGCGAAGTCGCGCGGCGGTTGCGCGAGTGGCGCCAGCATTGGTGCAGCACCATCGTGGCCGAATCGCACGTCACCGAGGAACTCGCCTCGCTCTTCATCGATCGGATTCTGGTCCTGCGCTATCTGTTCGAACACGATATCCTCAAGCGAACGGGCTGGACGTTGCGCAAGCGGTTCGCGGAACTGATTGGCCAGGCGTACGGGCGCAGCCCCGCGGGGTGCGGGTCGCTGTTGCGTTCGTTGTTTCACGACATCTGGCTGGATTGGAAAGCGGATCTCTTCGGTCCCGAGCCTGCGCTCGACGAGGCCATCGAGCAGGATGCGATCACCGTGCCCTTGTTGAAGGAATCCGCGCTGCACGCGCGCAGCAAGTTCAGCATCGTGACGATCCTCGAGAGTTTCAATTACGGCGAGGCCGCCGAGAAGGCCCGCGTGCGGATGGTGCCTGACGGCAACGAAGAGCGCGAAGCGTATCTCGCGAAGCAGACGGTCGACACAATTGACGAGGCGTGCGTCGAGATCGACCTGGCGGATGAAGGATACCGCGCAATCTTCCACTGGCTGGACAAACTTGTGGCGCTGTATCAGCGGCTCAGCGCGGAGTTCGATGCCAGGGAACAGCGCGCCGAAGCGCCGGAAGGGACCGACCTCTTTGCCTGGTCCGAGTGGGCGTGCCAGCGGCCGCATGCGCTGGCGGACATGCTGCAATACGCGGTCGAGCACGGCTTGGTGGTCTACTACTCGACGCCGCGCCAGCTCCGCACGGCGCGCCTGATGCTTTGTCTGCATGTGATCAGCCGTTATTACCAGACCAAGCAGCGGTTCGTCGAGTTCCCTGCTTTGGAAAACACATTGAGGAAACGCCCGCGGCTGCTCGATTCGGATCGCAAATGGATCTTCGGGCAGGCGAGAGAATCGGACGAGTGGGCTTGCTGAGCCCTCGGGCGGGGGGATTTGGGATGCACTCGCTATCGCGACGCGAATGGATGAAAGTCCTGGGCATCGGGCTGGCCATGTCCACGGCGGCGCCGCCGTGGACGCGCGCCGAAGCGGCCGTGCCTGCGGATACCATGGTCGTCATCCCCGGCGGGCCATTTCTGATGGGGACGGCGGAGGCGCAGGCGCGCCGTTTGGCGAAGCGCTACGGACATCACGCGTCTTGGCTCGACGGCGAGATGCCGCAACGCACCGTCGATCTGCCCGATTTCGCAATCGACCGGTATCCCGTAACGAACCGCCAGTTCGCGGCATTCTGCAATGCCACGGGCCATGCGCCGCGGCCGCACTGGGGCGGAACCGAACCGCCCGAAGCGCTGCTCGATCACCCGGTGGTTCATGTGAACAAGGCCGACGCCGAAGCCTACGCCCACTGGGCCGGCAAGCGTTTGCCCAGCGAAGCGGAATGGGAAAAGGCCGCGCGCGGCACGGACGGACGCCTGTATCCGTGGGGCAACGAGTTTCACGTCGAAGCGTGCCAGTGCGACCTGCGCGTCAACGGCCCCGTGCCGTGCACCGCGCCTGTCGCGGCGCACCCTTCGGGCGCGAGTCCGTACGGCGTGATGGACATGGCGGGCAACGCCGCCGAATGGTGCGCCGACGGCCCCGGGACCAAGTCCGCGTTCATCAAGGGCGGGTGCTGGATGACGGAATGTCCCATCAACCTGCGCGCAGCGTCCCGCATCATGAGCGGCTTCGATACCAACGCAACCCCGTTCTACGGATTTCGCTGCGCGCGGGACATCTGAGCCGTGGCCGCGATCCGATTCCAACCGATGCCCAACGCCATGGGCGGGACATTCACCGATATTCCTGCGTTTCCGGGCGCGTCTTTCGGTATCGGCTATCCGGAGGCCGTCGGCGATGCGGCCCATGCCTGCTGGCCCCAGTCTCTGACCGCGCAATGCGAACCGCGCGACGGCGGCGCATGGAAGATCATGGGACGCAACGAAGGCGAAGTCCGCTACGTCATGACGGTCACTCCCAGCGAGGATTCCGTCGACATTCGTTTCGATGTCACGAACGAAAGCGATCGCGTTTGGGAACAGAGCCTGGCGTTCAATTGCTTTTCTTGCGGCACTGCGCCCGAGATACGCGACCACGAATGCCTGCGCCATTGGGTGCGCGCGGAAGGCCGATTCCGCCGCCTTATCGAGATTCCGCGCGTCTTCGGGCCGCGTCCCACAATTCAATTGTACAGCGTCGAAGGCGCGCCGCCCGGCCGGATAATTCCTTTTGTGGCCGGATTCAAGGCCACGCCCGATATCGTCCTCGAAGGCTGGATGGCCATCCAGTCCCGCGATGGCAAGCGCCTCGTTGCCACGGTATCCCGCCCCGCCCTCTTTCTGTTTCAAAACATGGAGTACTCGTGCATCCACAGTGCCACCAGTTTCGGACGCTTGAGCCCCGGCGAAACGCGACGAGCGACCAATACGCTCTACTTCGTCGAAGCGTCGTTGAAAGAGTGGCACAAACGCATGACAAAGGCTCTCCCTAAGAGCGCATGAACGAATTGCGACCATTGGGCTACGCACCTACCGTCATTCGCGACAGTCCCATGGTGAACCGCGGATCTTCAAACAATGCCTCAGTCGCTTGTGGAAGAGGAAGAGATAGCGGAGACTCTAACTGAATGAGACATTCATCTAACCCAGACTGGTGACGATTCATCAAGCTTTCTTGGGCAGGATCTCCCCCATCTCCAGTATCTCCATATCTCCGTTCCTTACAGGGGGAGTTGACCAAGCAAAATGACTGATAGATTAGTATACTAGTTCTGACTAAGACGCGCCGTGCTCTGCCTTCTAGCCCCGCAAACTGCTTATACGGAAGTAGTTGACAAAGAACGCTTGTTACGATAAGATTTAGGCAGGTGAAGGTAGTATATGCGGGGAGGTTCTCAGTAGGGCTGAAAGCGGTGTGCGCTTTTCGCTGGTTATCATGGAATTTCTCACTAAGGAGGAAGGTAGCAATGAAGAAGGGTTTTACTCTGATCGAACTGCTTGTCGTCATTGCAATTATCGGTATCCTAGCAGCGATCCTGCTGCCGGCGCTTGCCCGCGCCCGTGAGTCCGCGCGCAGAGCGAGTTGCCAAAACAACCTCAAGCAATGGGGCTTGGTCTTCAAGATGTACGGTAATGAATCCAAAGGCCAGCAGTATCCCCCGTTGCAGACCGGCCCGGTTAACCCGCCGACCTGCGGCAATGCAGCCAATGATGCTCTGTACTTGGCTGCCGGACCCAAGGTCAGCTCGATTTACCCGGAATATCTGACGGACCCGTCCATCGGGGTCTGTCCATCGGACGCGGAAGAGACCGTCGCGTACATGTTGGGTGACGAGAAGAGCTACCGTCCGTGCGGCGCGACTGGCGAAGTGAGTGGCGCCAATGGCCAGCCGGATATCACGGATGACCCGGAGCGCATCGACGCCAGCTACATGTATATGGGTTATATGTTCGATAACGTTACGGACATCTCGCCCCTGAGTGCAGCCGGTGGCCAATCCGGCTTGGTTGCCAACATCGTTACGCTCTTGGGAGGGACGTTAGACACGGCATCGAACGTACCCATCCAGATCGCTCAAGCTGCGGGCGATTTGATCAACGCCTTCCTTCTTCAGGGCAATCTGAACGCCGGTTCAGAAGACCGCAAAGTGGACGCGCCCTTTGGCAACGGTGGCGGCACGACGGTGTACCATCTGCGTGAAGGTATCGAGCGTTTCCTGATTACCGACATCAACAACCCGGCCGCCACAGCGAAAGCCCAGAGCGAAATCTGGATTATGGCGGACCAGCTTGCTGGTGGCACTCGGACCGGCTTCTTCAATCACATTCCCGGTGGTTGCAACGTGCTGTATCTCGATGGGCATGTCGCCTTCACCCGCTACCCGGGCGAGAACCCGGTCACGCCGGAAGTGGCCACGATGATTGGCCAGTTGATTCCCTAAGTAACACCGTAGACACGTAAACGCAACGGCTGGGCGATTCGATATCGCCCAGCCGTTCGTGTTTCTGGTGGCCAGAGTGGACTTGGTGGAAGGTTAGGCCGCTTTGCCTTGATCGCCGTTGACGACGGTGTAGTCGGCGTCCATAGTGTTGCCGGAAGGTTGCGGTCCCGCTTGGGTCTGCTGTGCGCTGGCATACATCGCTTCGGCCAGCCGGTGCGAGGCCGATTCGACCTGTCTTGCCGCGGACTCGATTGCCGCGGTGTCGTTGCCTTTGAGCGCTTGGCGCAGACCTTCGAGTGCGTTCTCGACGGCGGCCTTGTCCTGGCCGCTCACGCTTGCGCCGTGTTCGTGTAGCGTCCGTTCGGTCGCGTAGAGCAGGGCGTCGGCGTTGTTCCGAATCTCGACTTCGCGTTTGCGTTCCTTGTCTTCCTGGGCGTGGCCTTCGGCCTCGCGGACCATGCGGTCGATCTCGGACTGGCTCAGGCCGCTCGAGGATTCGATGCGGATCTTCTGTTCCTTGCCCGTGGCCATATCTTTCGCGGCGACGTGCACGATGCCGTTGGCGTCGATGTCGAACGAGACCTCGATCTGCGGGACGCCGCGCGGCGCGGGTGCGATGCCTTCGAGATTGAACGTGCCGAGCGTGCGGTTGTCGCGCGCAAACTCGCGTTCGCCTTGCAGCACATGCACCGTGACGGCGGTCTGGGCATCGGCGGCGGTCGAGAAGACCTGGCGCTTGGTCACAGGGATCGTCGTGTTGCGGTCGATCAGCCGTGTGAACACGCCGCCCAGCGTCTCGATGCCGAGCGACAGGGGCGTCACGTCGAGCAGAAGCACGTCTTTGACGTCGCCGGACAAGACGCCGCCCTGGATCGCCGCGCCGATTGCGACGACTTCGTCGGGGTTGACGCCGCGGTGCGGCTCTTTGCCGAACAGGGCTTTGACGGCATCGCCCACGGCGGGCATGCGGGTCATACCGCCGACGAGGATCACTTCGTGCACGTCGGACGCCTTGAGTCCGGCGTCTTCGAGCGCGCGCAGGCACGGGCGTTTCGTGCGTTCGATGAGGTCTTCGCACAACTGTTCGAGTTTGGCGCGGCTCAGCCGGCAGCTCAGATGTTTCGGACCGGCCGCGTCGGCCGTGATGAACGGCAAGTTCACGTCGGTCTGCATCGCGGTGGACAGCTCGCACTTGGCTTTTTCGGCCGCTTCCTTCAAACGCTGAAGCGCCATCGGGTCCTTGCGCAGGTCGATGCCTTGCTCCTTCTTGAACTCCTCAGCCAGCCAGTCGACGACGCGCTGGTCGAAATCGTCGCCGCCGAGATGCGTGTCGCCGTTGGTGCTGAGGACCTCGAAGCTGTCGTCGCCGATCGCGAGGATCGAGATGTCGAAAGTGCCGCCGCCAAGGTCGTAGACGGCTACCTTCTCGTGCTTCTTCTTGTCCAATCCATACGCGAGCGCCGCCGCGGTAGGCTCGTTGATGATCCGCAGGACTTCAAGACCCGCGATTTGCCCGGCGTCCTTCGTGGCTTGACGTTGAGCGTCGTTGAAATACGCGGGCACGGTGATCACCGCCTGGGCCACGGAATGGCCGAGGTAGCTCTCCGCCGTTTCCTTCATCTTCTGCAGGATCATCGCCGAAACTTCCGGAGGGCGATACGCGCGGTTGTTTGCCGTGACCTGGCAGTCTCCGGTCGGAGCCGCCGTGACCCGGTACGGGACAAGCTTCTCTTCCTCCGCTACCTCGCCGTGGCGGCGCCCCATGAAGCGCTTAATCGAATAGATCGTGTTCGACGGATTCGTCGTCGCCTGGCGGCGGGCCGCCGTGCCGACCAATCGCTCGCCGTCTTTGGTGAACGCGACGACTGATGGCGTCGTGCGGCTGCCTTCGGCGTTAGGAATGACATTCGCCTGGCCGCCTTCCATCACGGCCACGCAGGAATTGGTCGTGCCTAGGTCAATGCCGATTACCTTATTCATCGTGTGCTTCCTTCCCTTCTTGATAGTCTGGTTGTCTCGAACCGCGAATGGACGCGAATGAACACGAGTATTCTCGAATTCGTTCGATCTCTTAGGGTTCAACTGTCGCTTTCTCAAGGAGCAAAGACCATGCCGCGATTGCATTATGCGACATGACCTGTCTAACAGGCTGCAATTAAGTGGCTTATGACAAACCGAGCGTATTCGAGAAGAACGGTTGCACTTAGGAGCGGCCAATGGCTGATTCAATGTGAAACAGTCATTGTTGCCTTATGAAATAATGAATGGTGGTTTTGGCGTGAGCATCTGCGTTTCCGGAGCACAGTGCATTGTGTAAGTTATTTATTAATAATGCGTTGAGTGTTATGGCGTCGCGTGGCATGCAGGTTGCTTTTTCAAGTCGTGCGACAGTTGAATCCAAGTGAAACCACCGATGAACGCCGATGGACACAGATGTCTTCTCCACGGGGCGCTGCGTCAAAGGTCATCGTCAACGGGTGATTCTCGCGGACGCGGGCTATCGGTGTGTATCGGTGTTCATCGGTGGTTAAATCGTTTTTCGTTAAGGATGAAGCGATCGAGACACGAACTAAGGAGGAATGAGCGATGGTGTTGACAAGTTGGAATCCATGGCGCGAATTGGACGCGCTCCGGCGCGAGGTCGAACGGGCTTTCGAGAGTTACGGCGTGCCGTCCCGGCCGTGGCCGTTCTCGCGCACGGCGTTTCTGCCGGGCATGTCGGCTCGGGCCTATCCTCTTATCAATATGAGCGAGGACAAGGACCATGTCTACGTGCAGGCGCTCGCGCCGGGCCTGGACGCGCAGTCGCTGGAAGTGACGGTGGTCCGGAACACGCTGCGGATCGCCGGCGAGAAGCAGGCGCTCTCGCAGGACATCCAGCCCGAGGCGTATCACCGCAACGAACGTAGCGCGGGCAAGTTCGTGCGAACGGTCGAGCTGCCCGTTGAAGTGAATGGCGATAAGGTCACGGCGGAGTACAAGAACGGGCTGTTGCTCGTCACGCTGCCGAAGGCCGAGGCCGCGAAACCGAAACAGATTTCCGTCAGTGTCCAATAACCCCGCGCGACGCGCGACTACCGAATGAAGGAGTTGAGTCCCATGAAAGAGAAGACCGTACCGGAGAAACAGGAAGCGCACGTTCCCGAAACGCGTGAGGAGTCCCGCACCTTGACGCCCCCGGTCGATATCTTTGAAGTGCCGGATGGGCTTGCGGTGGTGGTGGATCTGCCCGGAGTGGACAAGGTCGGCGTCGATGTGCGCGTCGAGAATGACACGCTGACGATCCAGGGCAACGCCCAGGCGGCCGCGCCTGGCGATGCCGTCTATCGCGAGTTCGAGCTGGCGAACTACTACCGCCAGTTCCAGCTCAATGAGGAAGTGGACCAGGAGAAGATCCGCGCGGAAGTCCGTGCCGGCGTCTTGACGATCCACTTGCCCAAGGCCGAGAAGGCCAAACCCAAGACCATTCAAGTAAACGTCGCGTCGTGACGGTGTCACGGCGCATAACCTAAGGAGGTTGAAACCTATGTCGAACCTGGTTCCTGCCCACTGGAGAGATTCAGCGGAGCAACTCCGCGACAACGTGCTCAACCTCTTCGATCGATGGCTGCCGCAGCGGTTCCGCAGCGCGCCGCCGCAGGAGGAGTTCCTGTGGCCCGGCACGCTGCTCGCCCAAGGCGGGCCGGCCGTCGATGTCGTTGAAGAAGAGCACGCGGTGCGGGTTACGGCCGAATTGCCGGGCCTGAGCGAGAAGGACTTTCATGTGGAGGTCCGCGGCGACCGGCTGATTTTGCGCGGCGAGAAGAAGGCCGAACGCGAAGAGAAGAAGGACGGCTATTACTACTCGGAATGCAGCTACGGCTCGTTCTCGCGTGTGGTGCCGATCCCGTGCGAGGTGGCCGCGGATAAGGCGACCGCGCATTACAAACACGGCGTGCTGAACGTGACGCTGCCGAAGACGCCCGAATCCGAACGGAAACGGATTAAGGTGAAGGTGGCCTGAGGAAGCTCTCGATTACGATCATGATCACAAAGGCAAATGAAGAGGCACGGGCAGGCCCCCTCTCCGGTGGGGCCTGCCCGCGCCTGGTCGTCAAGGGCGCGCTGCACGCGAACCCAATCAGTGCTTTCGGGACGCCTTCTTTGCTTCACGCGCCTCGAGCGCGTGCCCGATGGCCGCGGCTACGGTGCGCAACGCCTTGATACGGGCATGAAGCTTGTCGTTGCCTTCGATGATGGTCCACGGCGCGTGCGGAGGCGAGGTCAGCTCGATCATGTCCGACACGGCGTCGTAGTAGGCGTCCCATTTCTTCCGATTACGCCAGTCGTCCGGCGTGATCTTCCATTGTTTATATTCAATATGCTCGCGGTCTTTGAACCGGCGAAGCTGTTCTTCCTTCGAGATGTGAATCCAGAATTTGACGAGCACCATGCCCGAGGCCGTCAGTTCGGCTTCGAACTCGTTGATCTCGCGATACGCGCGCTGCCATTCGTCGGGCCGCGCGAACCCTTCGAGCCGCTCGACCAGCACCCGGCCGTACCAGCTTCGGTCGAAGAGATGGATATGGCCGCCTTTGGGAAGATTGCGCCAGAACCGCCACAAGTAGTGATGCGTCTTCTCGTCGCCTTCCGGAGGGCCGACCGGGATCACTTCAAACCCGCGATGGTCGAGTCCGGACACGAGCCGCTTGATGTTGCCGCCTTTGCCGGACGCGTCCCAACCTTCGTAGACGATCGCGATCGGAATGCGGGCCGGGTAGATCAGATGTTCGAGCCGCAGGAGTTCGTCTTGCAGCTTGGGCAACTCGCGCTCGTAGGCGCTACGTTTCATGGACAGGCGCAGGTCGACGCTGTCGAGCACGCGATGCCCGGCCTTCTTGACGGGGGTCTTGGCCGAGGCGCGCGACGGTTTGCGTTTCAACGCGGCGGATAGCGCGGCTTCGAGCGTCTGATCGATCAGCAGGCTCGCGAAGCGGTGATCGTGCGCGGGCACAACCGTCCACGGCGCGTCGAACGTCGAGGTAGCGCGCAACATCGCGTCGATGACCTCGCAATGCGCGCCGTAGGCGTGGTGGCGCTGCCAATCGCCCTCGGTGACTTTCCATGCCAGCGCGGGGTCTTTCTTGAGCTTCTTGAAGCGCTGGGCCTGCTCGGTCTTGCTGATGTGAAGCCAGAACTTCAAGAGGACCGTGCCATCGTCGGTGAGCTGGCGCTCAAAGGTCCGAATGCGCTCGTACATGCGTTCCTTCGCGGGCTTGCCGCGATCGAGGGCTTGCGCATACCAACTGCCATCGTAGACCGCGATCGCGCCGCGCGCAGGCAAGGTCTGCCAATAACGCCACATCGGCGGATAGAGCCGCTCGGTCTCCGTGGGACGGCCGAAGGTGTGGACTTTGTAACCGCGGGGATCGAGCGGGCTGAGGATACGCCCGATGGCCGTGCCGACCCCCGCGGCCTCCCACCCTTCAAAGACGACGACAACAGGAATGCCCGCCGCGCGGACCTCGCGCTGCAACTCGGCCAGGCGCAGATCCAACGGGCCGTGTTGCCGCTTGAACGCCGCCTTGTCGAGCTTCGCGTTGAGGTCTACCGTTTCCAGCATGCGTTGCGGCGCTCCCCGCTCAGCGGTACTTTACGCCCATCAAATGGCAAAGCAGATAACGGTCGAGTTCTTCGTAGTCGCGCTCGGCGATAAGCTGGGCTTCGAGCTTCTTGTTCACGGTCCGCACCTTTTCGAGCAGGAACAGGAAGCGTTCGCGGCTCGACGAAAGGTGCTTGGTATTGACGGCCTGCTTTTGCGTGCGCATGGCCTTGACATCGAGGCCGACCCATTCGCCGTTCTTGCCGTAGCCGTACTCTTCGAGCACGCGCACCTGGTTGAAGGCGCGGCGAAGGTTGTAGGAACCGAACGATTTGTCCTGGTCGAACTTCAATCCGCCCTGGTCGTTAAGGTGCACGCTCTTGAGCTTGTTGTGCGCGAGCGCGTAGGCCATGTCGTCGCTCGGGTCGAGGCCGGCCAAGATCGAGTGGGCCGTCTCGACGAGACAACATACGCGGCGCGGATCGACGGTCAAATACCCGAGGCCGATCGCGTGGCCGATAGTCGGAATAATCGCGCTGTCGACGGGTTCGTTCGGCTTGGGCTCGATGAGGATGACGAGGTTAGGGTCGTATTCCAGGAAGGCGTTCATCGCGTCGCGGATCTGGAGAACTTCGACGCGCGGATTCTTGCTCTCACGGATGTAGGAGCCTTCGCGCGCAAGCCACAGCACCATCCAGGCCCCGCCGATCGCGTTGTTAATGTCGATCGTGATCTTCGTGCGTTCGATCGCGTACTTGCGGCACTTGGGATCGTTGCTTGTGTAGGCGCCGTCGATCGTCTCGCGCGCGAACCAAAGGCGCGGCGCGGTGAACTCGGCCTTGAGTCCCTCGTTGTCGAGCATGCGCTTGACCGCTGCGGCCTCTTTCATGATTTGAGCGTGCGACTTCGAGTCGAGATCGGGGACGACGTCGTCGTCGTGAAACTGGACGCCGTCGAACCCGAGCTGCTTGGCGATCTTGATCTTCTTGGCCAAGGCTTCCGGCTTGCGCACGGTGGGCCCGAACGGATCGGCGCCCTCGTCGATGTTCCAGGGGCCGAACGAGAATCGGTATTGCTTGTCTTTCGATGGCATGGACTGCGTTCTCCTCTTGCGCGCGGCTCGCGGCGCCTTTCGGCGGGCCGCGGGAATTCGGGCGCGCCAAGGCTGCCGGTTGCGCATCGCGCCGCGATGCGGTTCGCGTTGTCTCCCCCTAGACTGGGCGCTGGTGTGTCAAGAGGAATGCCGGCGCTGGAGCGTTCTGCTCCTGCGCCGGCATTCCTGGCAACCGTAATGCGTTACTTCTTCGCCGGCGTGATGGCTTCTTTCGCGGCTTTCGCGATGCGGAACTTCAAGACCTTCTTCGCCGGGATCTTGATGGTGGCGCCGGTGGCCGGATTGCGGCCGGTGCGCGCCTTGCGGCTCACGACGACCAGTTTGCCCAGCCCCGGAATCGTGAAGCCGTTCTTGGCTTCCTTGTAGCTGAGTTCCACGAGGCACGCCAGGGCTTCGCCCGCCTGCTTCTTGGTGACGCCGACCTTGTCGGCCAGGGCCGCCACAATCTGGGACTTCGTCATTGCTTTCGCCATTGTGTTTCTCCTTCCGGGTTGTCGTTTGAACCCCTTTGTGTTGACCACTATCCTACGCAAACAGTAGCAAGCTTAGGTATTCAAGTATATCCCGCCACTGCGTCCCACCGGCGCCTGCACGCCCTCTCGAACGTGTCCGGCTCCGTGACTCACAACCTACGTGATGACAAATAAACTCCGATTTGTCAAGCCCTATTTTTGGGGAAATTCCGCTTGGAAGGGGCTTTCGGAGGCGGCCGAAAACGGCGGGGCGCTTCCCGCTGTGCGGGAAGCGCCCCGGGATCGTTGTAACGTGGCTACGGCAGGTAGTCGCCCAGCCGCACGTGAACGTAGTTGCTTTGGTAAGCGCCTTGCGTTTCGCCGGCGACGTCGTGCGCGTACGCCACCCAGAGTTCGAGCGTGCTCGCATCGTAGACCACGTTCATCACGTTCTCGCTGCGCGCGGCGGTGAAGTTGGCCAGATTGAGCATCGTCGATGGGTCGATGAAGTTGTACATGGAGAGGATCTCTTCCCACGGATCGGCGACCTGAACGTTCGGGCCGAGATAGTAGAGCACGCCCTTGGCGACGCGGTCCGGATAGTTGTCGTCGTTCTCGGCCGTGCCAAGGATCTTCACATTATCGTCTCTCCAGCCCATCAATCCGTCGGGCGCCCACGATTTGAGCTTGACGGCGCGCGATTCGTAGAGGCCGTCCGCGATCAGGTAGTGATGCTGCCGGATCGCCGGTTTGCTCTGCGCAATCTGAATCGCGTCGGACAGCTTTCGCGCATCGTACATGATCGAACGGAACAGCGAGGTGTAGTGCACGCCTTCGAGGTCGAGGGCGCTCGGCTCCACGTCATCGTCGCCAATGCCGGCCAGCGTGAGGCCCGCGAGACTCATGCCCGTCTGCGCGCCCACGATGCCCGCGAAGGTCACGTTCATATGGGGCACGCCGTCCGACGGAATGTAGACCACGATGCACGGATAGTCGTACGCGCCGGCCTCGATGAGCAACTGTGAATCCAAGTCGCGCGTTTGCAGCACTTGCGAGCCGGTCGTAACTTCGTTGCCTTCCGCGTCGCGGCCCCAGGCCGCCACGGAGCTGCACGCGAACTTTTCGAGCGCGAACACGGCGTGGACCCGGCGCAATAACGTGCGATAGATGGCGACCTGGCTGGTATCGGTCGGGTCGTCGGGGTTCTCGCCTACGCCTTGGGCGACGCCTTCGATTTCGTCGAGGAAACGGGTGTCAGCCCACGACGCCGGCACGGGGTTTCCGTCTCGGTCGCGCAACGGCTGGCCGTTGGTGTCGAGCGCGTACATCATCCGGTTCCACGCCGCATCGAGCTTGGTGTTCGTGAATCGAGCCTTCTCGCTCGACTCATTCTGCGCATAGGCGAGGAACTTCGGCATGAAGGCCTGGATTTCGACCTTCATTAGGCGCCCGTATTGCAAGCCCATTTGATAGGGGCTGCCGTTGACGGTAACGACCGGCACCAGGTCCGAACCTTCGCCGACGGATGTCCGCGAACCCGAGAAGACGGGATAGGTGTCGGGCAGTACCCGTACGGCGGTCGTGAAGGTCAGCGGGGCCGTGGGCACAGGGCTGACGAACTTGAGTTGGACCATCATCGCGGTCCAGCCCGTTTGGCTCGCCTCTTGGCTCGAGAGCTTGGCAATGTACACGCCCTTGCTGTCACCCGTGATACTGGACGAGGTCCATGCCGGGCCGATCGTCATCTTGCGGAAATCGCGGGAAACGTCGTTGTGAGCCACCCAGCGCTTCACCTCGATTGGGACCGTCTGGGTCTGGACGCGGATTGAGCCGTCAGCCTCGAAGGTCCAGGAGAACTCGGGCATGGGCGCCTGCATCAGCACGCCCTGCCAGTAGAATCCGAGCAGGCTCTGCACGGCGGAACTGCTGGCGTCTGACAACCCGTGGTCCGTGTTGGGGACATAATTCAGGAACTTCTGGCCGAGCATGTCCTTGAAATAGAATCGCGACGAATCCGGCAGGAAGAACTGGTCGCCGGTCGAGTTGATGATGAACTTGGGCATGGTCAGGCGGTCCCTGTATTCGTAGGGATCGACGACCCGCAGAAGCTGGGTCGCGTCGTCGTCGGGATTGCCCAGGGCCACTTTGACCATCCGGTCCAGGACTTGCATTTGGGCGTACTCGTAAATGGCAGGCGACCAATAGCTGTACGAGAATCGATGGTGGGTCATCTGTTGATCGAGGTTCAGCACGTCGATCACCATCGGCGCGATGGCCACCACGCGGCGCTGGTCTTTGGGACGCGCGGCGTCTACGGCGGCCGTCAGCCACGTAGTCCAGCCGCGTTTCGAGGCGCCCGTGACCATGAACTTCTGAACATCCAACCCCGGATGCTGCGTGTGGACGTTCGGCAGCGACGTATCGGGTTCGTTACAGAAATCCTGCACGGCGTCCATTGCGGCCGTGGCGCTCTTCACCATGGGCAGCAAGGCGGGCCACGTGTTGCGCTCAGGCGCGGGCGTGCGCATGAACTTGTCCATGGTGTAGGCGATGATCTCGTCCTCGGTACGCAGGCGTCCGAATTCCGCTTCGTCGGCGAACTCGATAGGCTCGTTCGGAACCGCGGTCAATAACGCGGTGACCGAACCGGTCTGAACGGCGATCGACGCCAGCGTCGACTGTTCGAAGCTCGGGTTGCTCCAGTCAGGCGCGCCGGAGTCATAGATGCCGCCCGAGACGAGGAGCAACGCGGTGGTGCTACGCACGCGGTCGGGCACAATGACAGACAGCCAGTGTTTCCATAGGCTGCCTTCCGGATACGATGGCAGCGTGACATCGGCGCTGGTCCGCCACGTCTGCGACGTAAGATCCAGCACGTAGGGCGTGTAACCGGTCCCTTCGCCTTCGCCTTCGCCTTCGCCCTCGCCTTCGCCGATGCCTCCCATTTGCCACTCACGCAACGTCAGGTCCTCGGAGCCACTGAACCCGCGGAGGCCATCGGATTGGAGCGCCACCGAGTTTACGCCCGCGCCGTGGTTGTCAAACACGCAGGGGAGACTGTTCGACTCGACGAGCGTTGCCGTATCGGCGTCCCACAAGCGCACGGTCCCATCGCTGGATGCGGTAACAATTTGGGCGCCGAGAGGCGGCCTGAACGCGACGCTGGTCACGGGCTGCGAATGGCCCACAAAGGTGCGAAGCAGCTTGCCTTCGACGATATCCCAAAGCTTGGCGGTCCGATCGTTCGAACCGGTCAGAAGCTGCGTGCCGTCGGGCGACACGGCGAGCGACAAGACGTCGGCGGTATGCCCCACGAAGTTCCTTCGGATCAGGCCCGTGACGATATTCGTTGCGACGATCTGATGGGAAGGAATGGCTTCCGACAAGAAATAGGTCCCATCCGGGAAGACATCCTGGAGCGCCGAAACCACGGGCACATACGCGATGCTGTTTTGTTCGCCGCCGGGAGACCACTGCCGCTTGAACTGGCCGGATTCGACATCCCACACTTTGACGGTGGCGTCTTGCGACCCCGTGATCAACTCCGATCCGTCTTCCGAGACGGCCAGCGATTTGATGCGGAAATGATCGAACTTCCGCACTTGCTGTCCGGTGTCGACGTTCCATAGACGGGCCGTGCCGTCCTGCGAGCCCGTGAACAGTTGTTCGTTCAGGCCCGATTCCCGCGGACGAAACGCCACGCACGTTACCGAGTCGGTATGCCCGCGGAAGGTGCGCAAGGGTTTGTTCGGCGTGGCGATGTTCCACAGCTCAGCGATGCCCTGCAAGACGCTGCCCTGCTGAATGCCCTTCTTCCCGACGAGGACGCGGTTGCCGTCCGCGGAGATGGCCACGCTGCTAATAGCCGACGCCGTGCTTGTATCCGGATCGGTGAACTGAGTGATCTCCGTGAAGCACGAAACCTCGCCTTCGCCCTCGCCCTCGCCCTCGCCTTCGCCACCACCGCCGCCGCTATACAGAGAGTAGGTGTACGACGGATCCGGCGTGTTGACATACGTATCGAGCACGGTCAGTTGGAACTCGCCTTCGCCTTCGCCTTCACCCTCGCCCTCGCCTTCGCCTTCACCCTCGCCTTCCCCTTCACCCTCACCCTCGCCCTCGCCCTCGCCTTCGCCTTCACCCTCGCCTTCGCCTTCGCCTTCGCCTTCACCCTCGCCTTCGCCTTCGCCTTCACCTTCGCCCTCACCTTCACTAGCGGCGTTCACGGTAATGTCTTTGGTTCCGGTGCTGGAACCATCCAGCGAAGTGACCTTCAAGGTGACACGATACGTGCCCTCTTCGGTGTAAACGTGGATTGGGTCTTTAGAGTTGCTCGTCGCGCCATCGCCGAACTGCCATTCCCAATGGTTGATGGGCGAAGTGCCTTCGACGGAGAGATCCGTGAACTGAATGTCCTGGCCCACCACGGGAGCGCTCGTATCGAGACCGATGCCCGCTACCGGCGGAATCGGCTGGACGGGACGCGCCACGCGGGTTTCCGTGCAGAACGAGAAAGGCACGTTCTCTTCGTCGAGCAGGTAGCCGCTCGGGAAGATCAGTTGCACGAAGAAGCCGGTCCATTCGGTGAGGGACCGCGTCGGTTCGGCAATGTAAGTATTCGTGCCAGCGGGGTAGAGCGTCGAGGAACTCCATGTCGGCGGCAGCGGGTTAAGTTCAGGATTCAACCGGAAGTCGCGGTTCGCCGAAGTCGCGGTCCAGAGGAGCACCTCCGCGGGTGTGTCTTCGGTGTGGATCACGATACGATTGTCGGCCTCGACGCTCCACGAGAACCGGGGCCGGTGCGAGGCCTGGTCGAGCATCGACTGGTACCACGGCGCGACTACGGACAGCACTTGCATGTAGCCGTTCAACCCGTGGTCGGTGTTGGGCATGTATTGCAGGTACTTCTCGCCCAAAAGATCCCCGAAGTAGAACTGGGCGCTGTCGGGCAGGAAGAACTCGTCGCCGGTCGAATTGATCAGGAGTTTCGGCATGATCAGGCGGTCGCGATACGAGTACGGGTCGACGATCGAGAGGAGCGCCTGGCCCGCGACCGAGTTGAAATGGTCGAAGATGTGGAGGTCGACATAGTCCTGCACCGCGGCCGAGTACCCGCCGTACACGCCTCGCTGATGATCCATCTGAACGCCCATGTTCAGCACGTCGATCACGATCGGCGCGATGGCGACGACGCGCGAATCCGCCGCGCCCGTCAGCCAAGTCGTCCAGCCGCGCTTCGACCCGCCCGTCACCACGAATTCGTCCACGCCGACCGGCGTTCCGAGATTGCCCAGGAACTCCTGAACCGTATCCATGGCGCGCACGGCGCTCTTCGTCATCGGCAACAGGGCGGGCCATTCCTCGGCGTCTTGTTTCGTGGCGGCATCGCCGCTATCCAAGAACGCGTTGTACTCGTCATAGAACTTGGAATACGAATACGCGATGATCTCGTCTTCCGACCGTCCCGAACCGTCCGGCAGCGCATAGCGCTCGTCGGGATCGTCCGTGAAGATCAACGGCTCGTTCGGAACCTGTTCCAGAACCGCCACCACGGAACCCGTTTGTGCGGCGAAGGCCCCCAACACGGACGAGATAGCGTCCGGCGTGCTGTCCGGACGGTTGCTGCCGCCGGAAATGACCAGTAGCGCGCGCGGATTCTTGACGACCTTCGGTTTCACGATGGTCAGCCAGTGCTTCCACGTCGACGTGAGCGGCTCGAGGCTGCCAAGCAGTTCGGCCCGGTACACCTCTTCCGGCGTGCGCCACTGTTGCGAGGTCATCTGCAAGACGTACCCGGTGACTTCGCCCAAGTCCTCCTGGAACAGCGGAGTCTTGGTGTACGTGTAGGCGCTGTCGGCCTTGCGGACGTAATTGTCGAGCGGGGTCGGTTTGTACGCGTGGACGTACTGGGGCTTCGACACGGCATTGCCGTTAACCGCCGTGGTTACCGTCAGCGCCACGGTATATGCGCCTGGCGTCGTGTAGCGGTGTTTCGGGTTGCGCGCGGTGCTGTGCCCGCCGTCGCCAAAATCCCACGCCCAACTCGTGATCGTGAGGTTGCCGTGTTCGGTGAGGTCAGTGAACTGCACGTCTTCGTCCGTCAACGCGCGGCGCTTGTTCACCGTGAAATCGGCTTTCACGCCGAAGTAGTGCGCATTGACCAGCTTGCTCACGCTGTCGCTGCCGTGCAGGGTGTAGACCGTCAGCGTGACCGTGTAATCGCCCGGCGTAGCGTAGACATGTTTCGGGTTCTGTTCCTTGCTGCTATTGCCGTCGCCGAAAACCCACTTCCAGTTTGTAATGGGGGAGGTTCCCGGTTCGGTCTTGTCCGTGAACTGAGTCTCTGCGTTGACGACCGCTTCTTCTACGTCGAATGCGGCGACCGGCGGCACGATGGCCCGGACCAGGATGTCGGTCGAGGCCGTCTCGGTACCGTATGCATTCCCGACCGTCAGTTTGACGGAATAGACGCCCGACGCTGCGAACGCGTGATGCGGATTGCGTTCGGTGCTTGTGGTCCCATCGGCGAAATCCCACTTCCAACTCGTGATCGGATCCAGGCTGGCTACCGAACGGTCCGTGAACAGGATGACGTCGTTGACAAAGCAATCCGCCTGCGAGACATCGAATCGCGCCACGGGTTTCCGTCCGTTGACGACGATGTAGTCCTTCTTGATTTCCGTCAGCGATCGCGACGCCGTGCTCACAGTAAGTGACACGGTGAACGCGCCCGGCTCCGCGTAGATATGCGTCGGGTTCGTCGGGTTCGTCCCGGTCGAGCGCGTGCCGTCGCCGAAATCCCACACGCGGGAGACGATGGGCTCGTTCCCGAGCGCCGATTGCGAAGCGTCCGCAAACGCAACCTGCCGTCCGGGCTCGGGCGCGCGGTTGTCGGCGGTAAAGTCCGCAAGCAACAACACTTGGGCGCGCACCTCGATGGTCTTGCTGGCCGCGCCGCTCGACGCGACCACCACGGTGCCGATGTTGTTGCCCAGCGATGCCTGGCTGCGGCTGACGCGCACCGGAATCGTGATGGCGTCAAGCGGCCCGACACTCAGGCACGAAGCGGCTTCGTTCTGGCACGCCTCGATGCGGATCCAGGGGTCCGGGCTCGTCACGACCAGCGGCGCCATCGTGCTGTTGGTGGCGTTCTTGATCACCGTGAAGACCTGGAGTTGGTCATCGGCGCCGAAGTCCATCCGCTCCGGATTCACGGTGAGCTGGATGCCCACCTCCGGACCGAGCGGCGGACACCCCACCACGGCCAAGCATAACGCCAATAGGAGAGCCGACTTAGTTAAATAGATTCGGACACCAGCCATGAAATTCGCTCCTCATCGCTAACCCACGACCCCACGGGTTCTCGCCGGGACCTGCCCTCAGTTCCCAAACGGGCACACTCCAACGCATCTTAATCATGCCAGTTTCCCCCTTGGGAGTCAACAATTTAATCCACCCAACCATCTATCATTTGCTCATCGAGCCTTTTCGCCGAGGCAAATCGCTTTTGCTTTCTCATATTTCGCAGATTCTCCCATTGACTCCGAAGGGAAGGGGCGCTATTCTTCTTCGAGCATGATTACGGTGGCCAACATGAGCAGGTTGCATGCGGATGAGATTGGTCTGGTTCCCTGCCTGATATCCCTGCTAATCGTCAGTTGCGCGAGTGGCTGTATCGTGCCTGTTCCCGTTCCCGGCAAGGCGGAAGTGTCGCCCGCGGTACGTGGACGTGTTCTTGATTCAACAACAGGTAAACCGATTCAAGGAGTCGAAGTCAGCATCGTGGGCAGGCCGAAGACTGCGGTGTGTACCGGTGAAGACGGCATCTACTCTATTGCAAAGACGAGCAAATTCTACCTCATTGCTTTCGCGACGCCCTGTCCCGTATACCACTTTCCACCCGTTGGTGAAGGATATTCGATGCTGCGGTTTTCGCATCCTGACTATGAGGAGGCGGAACACACCGTGTTGGTACTGTGGGATTTAGACAGGGAATTGAGGGAGCCTAGCAGCCATGACGAACAACCGATGTTGCTCAAGGACTTGACGCTTGTGCCGAAAAGCCGGCCATAGAGAGGCAGTAGTGTCCAAGCGAAAGGCGCGGGGCTCGCCTCCGCGATGAGATTCGCCAACGGACGGGCCGCGTTCTCTTGGTCGATCGCCTCACATGGTTTCGTTAGGAAGTGCCTCCAGCCTCCCATAGCAGACAATCCAACTTGTGGAGAAAGAAACGATGCATAACGAGATTTGGGCATTCATTAGTTGCGCACTGATACTTTCGTGCGTATCTCTGCCGGCGCATGGCGTCGACAACTCGCACGGCCAATTCGTCCAAGAGCGTTTTGCGATTGGCTTCTGGGTCGATCCTCCGGCCGACGCGAAGATCAAACAGCGTTATCAAGAGATCGCCGACGCGAACTTCACGGTCGTCCTGAGCGGGTTTGGGATCAAGGACGCGCGCAAGCCGCTCGCGCTCTGCAAGAAGCTCGGCCTCAAGATCCTGCTTCCGTGGCCCGCGGACGTGCCCGCCTCTGACCTGCCCGATGGCGAGGCGTGCTGGGGATACATGCTGCGTGACGAACCGAACTGCAAGGACTTTCCCGCGCTGGCCGAAAAGGTTGCCCAGGTTCGTGCCGCCCGTCCGGGCAAACTCGCGTACATCAACCTGTTTCCCAACTACGCCAATGCCGAACAACTCGGAGCGCCGACGTATGACGAGCACGTCGCCCGATTCATGGACACGGTCAAGCCTGGGGTCTTGTCGATGGACCACTACCCCACGATGAAGCCGGGCGCCGACACGCGCGACAATTACTGCGCGAATCTCGAGGTCATGCGGAAGTACTCGCTTCGCGACGGCGTGCCGTTCTGGAACTTCTTCAACTGCATGCCGTTCGGTCCGCATGCCGACCCGACCGAATCGCAACTCCGCTGGCAGGTCTACACGTCGATCGCCTATGGCGCGAAGGGCGTCTTGTACTTCTGTTACTACACGCCGTTCAGCAACGAGTTCCCGAAAGGCGGGGCCATCATCGGGCGCGACGACCGGCCGACGCGCCATTACGATCAGGCCAAACGCATCAACGCCGCGGTCAAGCATCTCGGGCCGGCGCTAATGAAGCTGACGAGCCTCGGCGTGATACGCATCAAGCCCGGCGACGATATCGAGAAGGCGCTGGCCGGTTCCCCCGTCAAGGCCATGACCCGTGCCGACTACGACCCGCAGCACGATTTCCTGCTCGGCGTGTTCAAGCACGAAGACGGACGGCGCGCCGTGCTCATGAACAACTTTCGCCACGACTTCACCGCATGGCCGACGGTCGAGTTCGACGCCGATCTCGCCCGAGTCACGGAAGTCTCGAAACTAACCGGAAAGGAAATCCCCGTCATTGACGACAGCCCGGACATGCCCGGCCTCCAGCTCTCCTTCGATTCGGGCGACGGGCGGTTGTTCCTAATGCCCTGACACCGCCTCCGCAGATTCGTGGTCGTAGTCGTGATCGTGATCGTAGTCGTAATCGCCATTTCAAGAGCATTTCAGAGATGCGCGCTGCCAGGGACGGATGTGGAGTATCGATTACGACTACGATCACGATCACGACTACGATCACGAGAGTGGCTGCTGCGGGTGTGCGTCAGGATGTGGGGTTTTATGCGCATCCCATGCGTTCGGCCATGGCCGTATGCTAGAATGACCTCAGTTTTCCAGCGCCGCAGTGGATGTGCCTTGTTGCGGGGCAGATGGTCGAAGAGGAGATGAATGCATGAAAAAGATTCGGATTTCGCGACGGAACTTCTTGGCGGGCGCGGCGGCGGCAGGCGCGGCGTTCTCACTCTTTCCGAGCCGTGTGTTGGGGGCAAACGATCGGGTAAACATCGGCATTATCGGTCTGGGTGGAAAGGGCGGCGCGCACTTCGGCGATTTCGGCAGGGTGCCGAATTGCGAGATCATCGCGGTCTGCGACGCGGACAAGAACCACATGGACAAGGCCGGCGAGAAGGTCGCGAAACATCAGGATCTGCGGCGTCTGCTCGATATGAAAGACATAGACGCGGTGGTCATCGCGACGCCGGACCATTGGCATGCGCTGGCGGCGATCATGGCGTTCCAAGCCGGGAAACACGCGTACGTCGAGAAGCCGGTCTGTCATTACATCTGGGAAGGCCGGAAGATGGTCGAGGCCGCGCGGAAATACAATCGCATCGTGCAGGCGGGCACGCAGCAGCGGTCCTGTCCCGCGGTGCAGGAATGCGCGCGCGACATTCAGTCCGGCAAGTACGGCAAGGTGGAGTGGGTGCATTGCAGCAAGACCGACGTGCGTGAACCGATCGGGAAAGTGGACGGGCCGCAACCGGTTCCCGAAGGTGTGGACTATAACCTGTGGGCAGGCCCCGCGCCGATGTCGCCCATCCATCGCAAGCAGTTCCATTACGACTGGCATTGGCAGTGGAACTGGGGCACGGGCGAAATGGGGAATTGGGGCGTGCACTACCTCGACGATGTGCGCCATCTGCTCGGGTGGGATGACGCGCCCGGCAACGTGATGGCGGCGGGCAATCGCTGGTGGGACGATGACGGCGAGACGCCGAATATGCACATGGCGCTGATGGAACACCGCGGCGTGAAGCTGGTCGTGGATATCCGGAACATGAAGGCCGGCGACGGCAGCAACGAAGGCGCCGTGTATCTGGGCAGCCGCGGCGGCAACTACATCATGTGCGAGAACGGGTTTATCCGCATCGCGCGCGGTGGCGGCAAGGCCTATGACAAGAAGGGCAAGATGGTGAAGCAATACAAGGGCACCAGCGGTTCGGGCCACGACGCCAACTTCATCAACGCCGTCCGCGAAGGAAGCAACGAGAAGCTCGCGTGCGAAATCGAGGTCGGCTACTACAGCACGATGCTCTGCCATCTCGCGAATGTCGGATGGCGCGTGGGCAAAGAAGCGTCCGTCGACGAGGTCCGCGAAAGCGTCAAGAGCAACGAGGACGCGCTGAACACGCTGGAAAGCATGCTGGTGCAACTCAAGGGCGACGACGTCGACGTCAAGGCGAAACCGTTTATCGCCGGGCCGAAACTGACCTTCGACGTGAAGGCCGAGAAGTTCACCGACGCCGACGCCGAGAAGGCAAACGCTCTGTTGCGCCGCGAAGACCGCGCCCCGTTCATCGTGCCGGAACAGGTCTAGCACAGAGGTCCGGTATCAAAGCGACCTACACAACAAGACGATTGAGCGAATAGCGGGGACTGGCCCACCTTTCGGCGGTTGAAAGGGGTGTTTGTCCCCGCTTTTCGCGGAATTCCACGTGCAGAGCAAGATGCCGTTAGGATGATTCACTACGCCGGCGTGTCGACATAATCTCTGCAAGGGGACCGCTGTATGCGACAACGTTTACCCAGGATAAGGACGGCCGTTTGGATTGTTGGCTGCTCGCTGCTTCCATTTATCCTATTGGAAGCGGGGCTTCACATTGCCGGCTACGAGGGAGAGCGGGAGCGCAACTACGATATCTACGGCGTCCCCTTCACGGAAGATCAGGGCAAACTCGTTGTCCAGGTCGGCCGGAAAGATCTCCTTCCCGGGGAGTTGTCTGTCCGCAAGCCGCCGCACACATTCCGTGTCTTCTTCTATGGAGGGTCGGTCACCAACGGGTACGTGGGTTTCCGGGACTGGATTCCCAAAGCCAAGCAGGGCACCATGCCTTGCCCGTATTCGTGTGTGTTCCAACAAGCGCTCGGCGAAGCTTTGGGGTCTACCCGCCTGGAAGTGGTCAATTTTGCCATGCCCGGGATGGGGACCTATCGAATCCTGCCCATCATCGAAGCGACCTTGAAGTACGAACCGGATTACGTGGTGGTCGAAGCTGGGCACAACGAGTACGTCGAGGGCCTCGTCCATGAGAACTGGGTGCAGACGCGGGCGCTTCGGCGCTGGAAGACCCTGGTGCTGTTCGCAAACTGGTGGTACAAGTCGCTGCCGGTGCGGATGGGCAACTGGGCGGGTTCGTCGATGGGCGATTTTGCCGGAAACTCTCCGCAAGCGCGCGAATCCCTCCAGCGTTCCGAGCAGAACTTCCGGAAGATTGTCGAGGTATGCCGTGAGGCCGGGGTTCCGGTCGTGTTCATCGTCGATCCGTCAAACCTGCGCGCGTTGAACGGGGGAGGCGGAGCGGACTCGGGCCTGCTCACGAGCGCGCAACGCAAGGCCCTGGAGCAAACGCTTCCCGCCGCCGAAGAAGACGTACGGGCGAAACGCTACGCCGAGGCGCTGGCCGCGTTGACGGCCTTGCAGGCGAGCCTTCCCGAAGGGAACGTGCCCGAAAAGGAAAGCCTCTGGTTCCTGATGGGCCGGGCGTACGACGCGCTCGGCGACTTCGAGCGCGCCAAAGCCGCGTTCACGTCGGCCAAAGACCTGCTTCCGATCACCGTACGCTCGCCGAGCGCCATTAACGATTTCGTCCGCTCGCTCGCGGCGCCTCCGAACGTTCTAGTCCTGGACGGCGAGAAGATACTCTCCGACGCCATGCCGGACGGGATTCCGGACAGCCGGATCTTCAATGACCATTGCCATCCCACGGAAGAAGGGCATCGTCTCATCGGCCTGTCGCTGGCGGCGCTGGTAGCGAAGGCCGCCGGGATCGCGATCCATGCCGACCCCGAGGCGGAGATCGCGGCGGCGCGCGAAAGACACCGCGACGACCCGATCGAATACCTGTACTACGAGCGTTACAAAGAACGCCAATAAGTCCGCACCGGACCTCACCGGCCGGCGCCCGTTCGCCGAGTGTACAACCCACGCGCGGCTGGGTATAATACGCGCTGTTTCGCACGCGCCGCTCGCAAACGACGAATCGGCGCGCGCGGCATAGGGCTATGGGAACGACTTGATGCGAGCCAGCGCAATCGATATGAAACGCCTGCCGCGGCACATTGCCATCATCATGGACGGCAATGGCCGCTGGGCGGAGCGGCATGGCGTGAGCCACGAGGAAGGCCACGAGGCCGGCGCGAAGAGCGTGCGCGCGGTCATCGAGGGCTGCCGCGAGATGGGCATCGAGGCGCTGACGCTCTACGCGTTCTCGACGGAGAACTGGCAGCGTCCGAAGAAGGAAGTGGACGCGTTGTTCGGCTTGTTGAGCAAATACGTCCGGCTCGAACTCGAGAACATCCACAAGGAGGACATCCGCGTCACGATTATGGGGCGGATGGACGAACTGGCCCCGGCGACGGTGGCGGACTTGAACCATTGCATCGAGCGGACCAAGCATAACAAATCGATGACGATTAACGTGGGCGTCAACTACGGCGCGCGGGCCGAACTGGCCGACGCGATGCGCGGGATCGCGCGCGAGGTCAAGGCAGGCACGCTTCAACCGGAGGCGGTGGACGAGGCGTGCGTGGCGCGCCACCTGTACGTGCCCGGATTACCGGAACTCGATCTGCTGATCCGGACCAGCGGCGAGATGCGCGTGAGCAACTTCATGCTGTGGCAGATCTCGTATGCGGAGATTGTCGTGCTGCCGGTGCTATGGCCGGATTTCCGTAAGCGGCACCTGCGCCAGGCCATTGCCCAGTATCAATCCCGCGATCGCCGTTTCGGCCGGCGCTGACGACTCGACGAGGGGGCCGCGTGCTCAAACGTATTCTGACAGCCTGTATTCTCTTGCCGGCCCTGATCGCGCTGATCTGGTTTCCGGTGTTCGACTGGCCGTTCGCGTTGACGATTGCGGTGCTGGCCGGTATCGGCTCGCACGAATACTTCGCCATGGTAAGGCTTCGCAATATCGTCGCCGAACCGATTGCCGGTCTGGTGGCGGGGCTTGCCGTGGTCCTTATCGCGCAGACTCACGAACTCGCCCCGACCGCCGCGGCGTTGTTCGGCGCGTGCGCGAGCGTTGCGCTGGTCCACATGCTTCGCGCGCGTTACTCGATCGAAGGGATCGCGGCGTCGTGCTTCGCCGTCTTCTACCTGGGCTGGCTGCCAGCGCATTTCGTGCTGTTGCATGGCATACCCGAGATCGGGCCGGGCCTGGTGACGATGCTTATCCTCGCCGTGGCCTTGACCGACGCGGCGGCGTATCTGTGCGGCTCGATGATCGGCAGGCACAAGATGGCCCCGAACGTAAGCCCGAACAAGACGTGGGAAGGGGCCCTCGGCGGATTGCTCGCGACGCTTGTGGGCATGGCGGTGTTCTGCGTGCTGAGCCGGCATTGGATGAGCGGCTTGCTGCCGGAATGGACGCTGGCGCGTTATCTCGCCACAGGCGCGATCCTGTCGGCGGTGTCGCAGATCGGCGACTTGACGGAATCGGTTCTGAAACGTTCGGCCGGCGTGAAGGATTCGGGGCATCTGTTTCCCGGTCACGGCGGCGTAATGGACCGCGGCGACGGATATCTTTTCGCCGCGCCCGCTTTGTACTATATCGTGTTGTTTTTGTAAGGCATTCGGTGCGCCGCTTGCAGGTCCCGTGGACGAAGTGGACTGAGTGGACCAAGTGGACGGCGCGAAAGGGACTACGCTCATGTACGAATTGGAAGCTGCGCGTATTGAGGAATACACGGCGCGGCTCAACGAGTTGCGCAAATGCCTCAACGTCGAGGGGACCAAAGCGCAGATCGGGCATCTCGAAAAGGAGATGGCTGAGCAGGGCTTTTGGGACGATCCCGAGCGCGCGCAGAAAGTGCTTCAGCAGTTGAAGGGTCTCAAGGCCACGGTAACCGCGCCCGACGAATTGCACCGCGAACTCGAAGACGGAGCGGTCCTGATCCAACTCGCGCAGGAAGGCGAAGACGAATCGCTCGCGGCGGAGATCGCCGCGCAGGCGGACGACCTCGAAAAGAAGCTCCAGCATCTCGAATTGAACAGCCTGTTCATGGACCCACGCGACTCGAAGAACGTGATCTTGAGCATCCATCCCGGCGCCGGCGGGACCGAGTCCTGCGACTGGGCCGAGATGTTGTTCCGCATGGTGATGCGCTTCTGCGAACGCCGCGAGTTCGTGACCGAAGTCGTCGATTATCAGCCCGGCGAAGAGGCCGGCCTCAAGAGCGCGACGATCACGGTCTCGGGTCCGTTCGCCTATGGCAATCTGAAATCCGAAGCGGGCGTGCACCGTCTGGTGCGCATCTCGCCGTTTGACGCGAACAAGCGGCGGCACACGTCGTTCGTCGCGCTCGAAGTGCTGACCGAAGTCGACGACAACGTCGAGATCGAAATCCGCGAGGAAGATCTCAAGATGGACGTGTTCCGTTCTAGCGGCGCGGGCGGCCAGAAGGTTAACAAAACCAGTTCGGCGGTCCGGCTTACGCACCTGCCCACGGGCATCGTCGTGGCGTGCCAGATCGAACGGTCGCAGCACCGCAACCGCGCGACGGCCCTGTCGTTCCTGCGCGCGAAGCTGTACGACATCGAGATGAAGAAGATGGAAGCGGAGCTCGCGGCGCAGCGCGACGGGCATCAGGACGTCGCGTGGGGCAGCCAAATCCGCAGCTACGTTCTGCAACCGTATCAAATGATCAAAGACCACCGGACCAACGTCGAGACGAGCAATGTCGACAAAGTGCTCGACGGGGATCTGGACATGTTTATCGAAGGCTATCTGAAGTGGGACCTGAAACGGAGAATGCAATAGGCGCGCCATGAGCGAAGAAACCCATCACTCGACCGAAAACGACCTGATTCAATTCCGTATCGACAAACTCGAACGCATCCGCGCGCGCGGCGACGAGCCGTTCAAGTTCTCGTATACGCGCTCGCACGCGATCGCGGACGCCCGCGACGCGTACGAGAGCGCGGAGGCGGCCACCGAGGACAAGGAACAGATCGACATCCATGTCGCGCTGGCGGGCCGGATGACCGCGTTCCGAAGCCACGGCAAGAGCAGCTTCGCGGACCTGCGCGACGACACCGCGCGCGTCCAGGTGTACTTCAATCAGAAGGCGCTGGGCGAGGCGGCGTATGCGGCGCTGGACGATCTCGACATCGGCGATTTCCTGGGCGTCACCGGCAAGATCAAGCGGACGCGCACGGGCGAGGTCACGGTGTTCGCGGACGGCTATGAATTGCTGACGAAATCGTTGCGCGCGCTGCCCGAGAAATATCACGGACTGCAGGACGTTGAGACGCGGTACCGCCAGCGGTATCTCGACATGGTGGCGAACCCGGAGGTGCTCGACAAGTTCCGGCGTCGCATCGGCGTCGTGTCGGCGATGCGCGAGTTTCTGACCGCGCACGGCTTCCTCGAAGTCGAGACGCCGATGCTGCACCCGATCCCCGGCGGGGCGACGGCGCGCCCGTTCATCACGCATCACAACACGTACGACCGCGACCTGTACCTGCGCATCGCGCCGGAGCTGTATCTGAAGCGGCTCATCGTCGGCGGGTTCACGAAGATCTTCGAGATCAATCGCAGCTTCCGCAACGAGGGCGTGGACACGCGGCACAATCCCGAGTTCACGATAATGGAACTTTACGAGGCTTACCAGGATTATATGGGCCTGATGGACGAGACGGAAGAAATGCTCGTCGCCATCATTGAAAAGGTCGCGGGCGGCACGGCGTTCCCGTATCAAGGCGAGACGATCGAGGCCGCGCGGCCTTGGAAACGCATGACGTTGTTCGGGGCGATCCGCGAATACGCAGGCATCGACCTCGAACAGACGCGCGACCGCAACGAGGCCGCGGCGCTGGCGAAGCAGGCCGGCGTGGAGGTGGACGCCACGATGGGGTACGGCAGGATTGTAGACGAGGTGATGAGCGCGAAGGTGCAGCCGCACTTGGTCCAGCCGACCTTCCTCTACGACTACCCGATCGAGCTTTCGCCGCTCGCGAAACGCAAGCGCGGCAACCCTGCGCTGACCGAGCGCTACCAGGCGTTCATCGGCCGCCTCGAAATGTGCAATGCGTTCTCCGAGTTGAACGACCCGATCGATCAGCGCGGGCGATTCATGGAGCAATTGGCGTTGCGCGAGCAGGGCGACGACGAAGCGCAGCGGCTGGACGAGGACTTCATCACCGCGCTCGAAGTCGGCATGCCGCCGACGGCGGGCCTGGGCGTAGGGATCGACCGGCTTGCGATGCTGCTGACCGACTCGGCGTCGATTCGCGAAGTCATCTTCTTCCCACAATTACGAACGGTTTAGTCTTGTGCCCTTTTGTGCCTCCTGTGGCCAACGATGCGATTTGAAACCTTCATAGCCTTTCGGTATCTGCGCAGCAAGCGCAAGACGCGCTTCGTCAGTCTCATCACGCTGATATCGGTGGCGGGCGTGAGCGTCGGCGTGATCGCGTTGATCGTCGTGATGAGCGTGATGACGGGATTCGACGACGCGTTGCGGGCCACGATCATCGGGAACCGTTCGCACCTGACGATCGAAGAGCGGGGCCATGCAACGATAGGCGCGCCGGACGAACTCATCAAGGAACTCAAAGAGCTGTGTCCGGAGATCGTGGCGGCGGGCCCGTACAGCGACATCGAGGCGTATCTGCGGACGAAGTCGCGGTCCAGCGAGGAAGTCTCCGGGGGCTACATCGTAGGCGTCGATCCCCAGCGCGAACAGCAGATCACGCAACTCGCCGATAACCTCACCGAGAAGAACGGCCGCAGGTTCGGCGAAGGCAAGCTGCCCGGTGAGAAGGAAGTGGTGCTGGGCTACAAACTCGCGATGAAGCTCGGCGCGAGCGTGGGTTCGGAAGTCGAAGTTTTTACGGCCCGGCCGAAGATAGGTCCGATGGGCCTTGTGCCGGGACGCGGCGTGTGGCTGACCGTGAGTGGCATCGCGCAGGCGCAGATGTACGACTACGACATGCTCTATGCGTGGGTCGACACGAAGACGATGGCGATGCTGACCGGCGAAGACGGCGTCGAGGCCGTCCACTGCAAACTGACGGACCCGTTCCTCGCGAAGCCGGTGGCGGAGCGCATCGAGCAGGAACTCGGCCTGCGCGCGACGACGTGGTACGAGAGCCAGGAGGCGTTCTTCGAAGCGTTGCGCCAGGAGAAGTTTGTGATGTTCATTATCCTGGTGTTCATCATTCTCGTGGCGGCCTTTAACATCACGAGCACGTTGATCATGGTCGTGATGGAAAAGCGCCGCGATATCGGGATCCTGCGCACCATCGGCGCGAGCGGCGGATCGGTCCTGCTCACGTTTGTTCTGGAAGGGCTGTTTATCGGCCTGAGCGGGACCGTGCTGGGCGTCGTCGCGGGCACGCTACTGGCGTACAATCTGAATCCCGTGGCGGCATTCTTGGCGCGGCTGTGCGGCATCGATCTGTTCAACAGCCAGATCTACTACTTCGACCGCATCCCCGTGGCGGTGGTCCCGTTCGACATCTTTTGGATCACAGTCTCGGCGATCGCCCTGACCTTCGTTTCCACGATCTATCCCGCGTGGAGCGCGTCGCGCGTCGACCCCGTGGAGGCGCTGCGCTATGAATAAGGTGCTCGAATGCCGCGGGATTGTGAAGACGTACAGCGACGGCGCGCGCGAATTGCGGATCTTGCGCGGCATCGATCTCGACGTGTGCGAGGGCGAGATTATGGCGATTACCGGGCCGTCGGGCGTCGGCAAGAGCACGCTACTGCACATCGTCGGCACGCTGGACCGTCCGACCTCGGGCGAGATTCTGTTCCGCGGCAAAACGCTGACGAAACTCGGGCGCCGCGCCGTCAATCAGATCCGCAACAAGGAAATCGGGTTCGTCTTTCAGTTCTACCATCTCCTGCCGGAGTTCACGGCGCTCGAAAATGTCATGATGCCGGCGCTGTGCAAGGGAGCGCGGCGCAGTGCCTGCCGTGGGCGCGCTACGGAGTTGCTCGCAAAGGTGGGCCTCGAGGAGCGAATGACGCACAAGCCCGGCCAGCTCAGCGGCGGCGAACAACAGCGCGTGGCTATCGCGCGCGCGCTGTTCAACAAACCGAGCGTGGTGCTTGCGGACGAGCCGACCGGCAATCTCGACGAACGCACCGGGGCCGAGATCATGGAACTCCTATGGCAACTCAACGCCACGGACAAGATCACGCTCGTCGTCGTCAGCCATGACGAGCATCTCGCCGCCCAGGCGCATCGCTGGGTCCACCTGCACGACGGCCTCGCCACCGTACGCAACGCGTAGCCGCTTCGCGGCGATCAGAGCGGCAAGCAGCAACGCCCCACGTCTTCACTCGCAGTCGTGCTCGTGATCGCAGTCGTGCTCGTGATCGTAGTCGTGATCGTGATCGTAGTCGTGATCGCAATCGCAATCGCGATCGCGATCGTAATCCTGGTCGTGCTCGTAATCGTAGTCGTGTTCCTGGCCGCCAGCGCGGCTCCGTCTTCCTGTCATACTGAGAGCTTGTGAAGAAATGACAAGGTCCCGCGATTTCGTTTGTCAGCTCCGTCCTTCCTGTCATCCTGAGCGCAGCGAAGGATCTCGCTATGTGCATAGGCCTCTGATGCTTATGAGATCCTTCGCTGCGCTCAGGATGACAGGCAATACGTAGTCAAGAGGCAAAGCGCCCGCGTTTCACAATTTCTTCACAAGCTCTGAGCGAAGCGAAGCATTTCGTGATACCTGGACCCGGGTCTTCAACCGGGAGAGATGCTTCGCTTCGCTCAGCATGACCGTATAGCGATCACGATCGCGACCACGATCACGATTGCGTTTGCGTTTGGTGCGGAACGGGGGAAGGATTGTTATACTCGGAGTTTCGCTGCGGTGGACAGGTGTGACGAGGGAGACAAGCCATGCGGTACGCGCGATTCTCACGACGACATTTCCTGGGTATGATGGCGGGCGCGGCCGCGGTATCGTTGGTTCCGCGCGGCGTCGAAGCGGCCGGTTCAGCAATCCTTCCGCGCAAGGACGGCGATCCCGCGTACCTGGCCCGGATACGCGCGAAACATCCCACGAAGTTTCGCATCCTGCAGGTGACGGACCTCCATTTCTTCTCGGGCGAGGGTAAGCTGCGCGGGTTTCAAAATCCGCGCACAATCGAGATCCTCGAAGGCCTGGTCAAGAAGACGAAACCGGACCTCGTCATGGCGACGGGCGATCTCTGGCCGGGCAACGACGAGAACCAAGGCGAGGGCTGGATGCGGCAGGTCATCGGATACTTCGAGGCGCTCGGCGTGCCGTGGGCATTTGTATGGGGCAATCATGACGAATTGTCCGACTATCGCAAGGGCCACGAGGCCTTCGCCGCGGCGAAGAACTCGCTGTATCGCGGCGCGGAATCGGACGGCAATTACATCGTCGATGTCGTGGGGCGGCATGACAGAAGCCTCTGCCAGCTTGTCTGCCTCAATTCGCACGGGACCGGCTTGCAGCCCAAGGAACAGCGATGGGTCCGCGATACAGCCGCGGCGCTCAAGCCGTTCGGCGATCCCCCGCCGTTGCGGCTCGCGTTCTTCCACATCCCCGTCAAGCAGTACGAAGATATCTGGAACAACAAAGCCGCGTCGGGCGTCATGGGCGAGACAGTCTGCCTCGAAAAGGACGACGGATCGGCGCTGCCTGCGTTGAAGGCGGCGGGCATCAAGGCCTGCTTCTGCGGACACGATCATCGCAACGACTATGCCGGCGTCGCCGATGGCGTCGAGTTGGTGTACGGCCGCGCGACGGGCGCCGGGGGATACGGCGCCGAAGTGCTGCGCAAGGGCGGCAAGCTGATTACGGTCAACTGCAAGAAGGGCACGTATGGGTGGGAGACGGTGTTTCCCGACGGCACGACGTGGGTTCCGAAACCCGGCGAACGTGTCGAACGCTTGAAGAAGTAAAGGCGAACGGAAGGAGAAGGGGTTGTGAACGCGATTCTGATCTGTGGAAGTCCACGAACGAACGGCAACACGGAAATCTTGTTGACGAAGTGCGCCGAGATGCTGCAATCGGAAGGCATCGATACCGAGGTGTGTCTCCTTGCGGGCAAGATGATGCTGCCCTGCACGGCGTGCGGGACCTGCGCGCGCCTCAAGGACAAGGCGTGTTCGCAGAAGAGCGACGACTTCCACGAGGTCTTCGCGAAAATGCTCGCGGCGGACATTATCGTCGTCGGGTCGCCCGTGTATTTCGGTTCGGCCACGCCGCAGATGATGTCGTTGCTCGACCGCGCGGGCTACATCTCGCGATTCAATGGCCACCTGTTTTCGCGCAAGCTGGGCGGGCCGGTCACGGTGGCGCGCCGCGCGGGCCAGAACTTCACCTACGCGCAGCTCGCCTATTGGTTCACGATCAACGATATGATCGTGCCCGGATCGACCTATTGGAACGTCGCGTTCGGCACGAAGAAGGGCGACGTCGAAAACGACACCGAGGGCCTCGACACCATGAAGCGTTTCGCCGAAAACCTCGCGTGGCTCGCAAAGAAGATCGCGGAATAGCGCGCGATGGCATCTCGCTTCAGCACATCGCTCCCGGCACGGCGCGAACGCGCGCGTATCGTCTACGATCGGTTGCGCAAAGCCTATCCGGACGCGCGCTGTTCCCTGGACTTCGAGACGCCTCTGCAATTACTCGTCGCGACAATCCTCGCGGCGCAATGTACGGACGCGCGCGTCAACATCGTGACGAAGCCTCTGTTCAAGAAGTTCGGCAAGCCGGAGGATTACATCGCGGCGCCGCGTGCGACACTCGAAGAAGCGGTGCGCACGTGCGGCTTCTACCGCCAAAAGGCCAAGAGCATCGTTAAGGCGTGCACGCGCATTCGCGATGTGTACGGCGGCGAGGTGCCCGGCACAATGGAAGACTTGCTCACGCTGGACGGCGTCGGGCGCAAGACGGCCAACGTGATTTTGGGCGAGTGTTTCGGCACGCAGGGCATCATCGTGGACACGCACGGGATCCGCATCAACAACCGGCTCGGATACGTTAAGACCGACGACCCCGTCAAGATCGAGCGCGAACTGATGCGCGTGTGGCCCGAAGGATCGTGGACGTTGTTCTCGCATTGCCTCGTGTTTCACGGGCGCGCCGTCTGCAAGGCGCGCGGGCCGCTATGTGGCGAGTGTACTCTTTACGACCAGTGTCCTCATGGCGCGAAGGTATTGAAACGAGGCCAATAACCCACAGACTCCAGCAAGCTCTTCGTGCTCGTGCCCGTGCTCGTGCTCGAAAGCCGAGGATACATGTTATATATTGATATATCTATTAGTAATATAGGAACAATCACACAAGCATCAACGTGGGAGCAGCACGTGAAAGGGCGAATCGAGTACGATTACGAGCACGACATGAAATCGGCGTTCGTAGTGAGATGACGTGATGCGTGGAGCAACGAGTCGGATGAAGAAGACGCCGCCACCCGCTAAGGGCGAGGGGACGCGTCCTTGGTTGACCGCGCTGGTCCTGGTATATGCCGCGGCCGTCTTTGGCGCCGATTGGTTCGTTCCCAAACCCATGTTTCACGGCGCGGACCTTTACAAAGTCACTGCGTGGTTCGTCATTCCGTTCGCGTGTTGCGTGGTCTGGATGGACTGGGGCTATTACGGCGTCAAGCGCTGGAAGAAGATCGATTACGCGATCCTAGGCGCGGCCATTCTGCTTGAACTGATCGCGGTGCTGGCCGTGCGATTCATGCCCGTGTTGCGAGCGAACCTGCCGCACTTGAGCCGTTCCGCGCTGCTGCCGTTCACGATTTGGAACCTTTCGTGGATCGTCGGGTGGGAGTTCACGAACCGGTACGTCTTACTGCGCCGGTTGAACGCACAATGGCCGAAGTACGGATGGCTGCTCGTGCCGGTCTACGAAGCGGCGTACCATCTCAACTGGCCGTCGTTGTGGATGCCGCTGGGCATGGCCGCGTTTTCGTTAATCGCGACATGGTGGTCGAAGCAACGTAACAACGGCCTGCTGCCCTTCCTTGCGCACCTGATCGTCGAACTGCAGCTTACGGTCTTTCTCCTTTTCGCCTGAACCTGCCGAATTGAACCGTTGGGGGAACTCGCGCGACTTCTAGGCAGCATTATGAGTACGCCGGGCAACATACGGGACGCAATCCTCGTGCTGCGCTGCCAGCAGGCCGACGGCCAGGCCTTCGCGGAGCTGGTCGAGCGCTGGCACGGGCGGCTGTGCCGGCACGCATGCAGGCTCACCGGCGACCGCGACGCCGCCGAGGAAATCGCCCAGGAGTCGTGGCTGGCGGTGCTCAAAGGGATTCAAGGCCTGCATGACGCCGACCTGTTTCCCGCGTGGCTGTTCCGGATCGTGTCGCACAAGTCGCGCGATTGGATCCGGCGGCAACAGCGCCGCCGCGGGCTGCTCGCGTGGTGGCGGGATGCCGAGCCGCCGCGTCCGCGCAACGCAGGCGGGTCCAGACTGGACGCGTTGCACGCGGCGCTCGAACGGCTCAGCGTCGAACAACGGGCTTTGATCGCGCTCTATTACGAAGAAGGGTTCAGCACGCAGGAGATCGCCGCGGTGCTGGACATACCTCAAGGCACGGTGAAGTCGCGGCTGTATCACGCGCGCAACGCCGTGCGCGAATGCATGGAGGATTTCGAACATGAATCAGTCGAACGATGAACTGCTCCACCGGGTCGTCCGGGACACCCCTCCCGAGTCATCGAAACGGCAGCAAATCCGCACGGCGCTCGCGCGATGGTTCGAGGGGCGGCGCAACTACGTCTTGTTGTACATGACGCTGTGGAATCTCGCGAGCGCGCTGGTCATCGCGGTGAGCTTGAGTGTTCTGATAGCCGGGATTGCGCGCGAAACGCGGCTGGCTCCGGTTGCGCTGGCTTTCCTGGTACTCGGGGCCTCGGTCAACGTCCTGGTCAAATTGTGGTATTGGATCATGGACAACAAGATCAGCGTCATGAAAGAACTCAAACTGATGCAGCTCTCGGCGCAGGACGAGGAAGGCGCGGCCAGCGAGGACGGGTTTGACGAGGCGACGCTCGAACGAGTCATCCCCGAGGGGTACTTCGCGCGGCGCAGCGCGCTGCTGGAATCCCTTTCGCCCCAAACCATGCGCTGGATAACGCGTGTCCTGGCCGGTATAGCGATAGCCGCCTGCATCGCCGCATCGTTAGCCGTATCCATGGGAGTAACACGGTGGTCATGGAAACCGTCTTCCGACGATCGCACGCGTGTCGAGCAGGCGGATACGTGGCGTATTACAGGTTCGGGCGAGATAGCGGCCACGTCGCGCATCACATATCGCGCCAACCCCGGCAATCAAGTATTCCTTACCCTGGCGCTTCCGTATTCCGAGGGCAAGATAAGGTCGGTCTCGGCCGACGGAGCGCCGCTGCGTTTCCAGCAGTTGGATTGGCGGCGGTACGAGGTCCAATTGCCGGTCTTCGCATGCAAGAGCGATGCAGCAACGGATTTGGTCGTGGAGTGGAATCTCCCGATGGACGCGCTGTTGCGTGTCGAAGACGGATTCCGAACCACGGCAGCCAGCATGCTGCCGGTCGAGCACTACAGCCTGGACGCGGTTCTGGACCCCGACTCGGGATTCGAATCGATCGACGACCCGGCCGCCCGAACTTTGCATCTCGTGGTTATCCATGGGGCGCATCCCATGGAGTTCTTCGGCTCGTGCGGGATTGCGATTCGACGGACCGCATCGTAATGGACGCGGAGCGTGTCCGGATTTCTAGAGGCGCCGTTCAGAACCGACGGAAAGGGTCCCGCTATGCGGCGGTGCATGCCTGGAGCGGCCGGAAGGCGACTTCCTCGGGCGTCAACGCCAGCATGAACCCGCGTTTGGGAATCGTCGTGATCAACTCGGCGCGGTCAGGCGCATGTTCTTTGATACAGTCCAGCAACTTGCGCTTTTGGAAATGCATCTGGCCCTGCTCGACGATGAGGCTGCCCCAAACGCTGGTATAGATCGTCTCGTAAGGTACGCATGCCCCGGGCGCCGACGCGAGAATACTGATCAGCCGGTACTGTTTTTCCTGTAGCCGGATGCGCGCCCCGTCAAGCAGGATCTCGCCCGGGCGCTTGTCGTCTACGATCAGCACCGGTTCCTTCGGCACGGCGGGTTCGGCCGGCGTTTCCGGCGCGAGCGCCCGCGCGGCCCATTCCTTAAGCCGCCGGATCTCGGCAGGCGCAAGCCAGGATGCCAGGGCCTGGTCGGCGGCGCCGGCGATCGACGCGGGATCGTGGAGGCCGCGCTCGACCAGCGCCAGGATCGCGCCCCGTGGAATGTCCAGCCGCGCGAGCGGCAGCGCGTCGGGACGCAGGCCGTATTGCACTTGTTCCGACAGGGCTTTCATGCGCTCGATAAAACCGGCTTGCGCGCCCATGGCGGTGGCGATCGCAGCGGTCGCGTCGACGATCCACGCGACCTGTTCCGCGGCCGACAGGATCTGGCCGGCCATGGTCTGGAAGCGCTCTTCGATTTCGCACACCGGACCGTTGCCGATCCATTCCGCGAGGAACAGGGCCGTCTTGATGGCGCGCATTTCCTCGAAGAACGGCATTAGGTTGCAGTTTCGGATGCGGTTGAGCGGCACATCCGCGCCGATGTCCTCGTGTTCGGTCCGGCGTTTGAGCTGCCCGGTGTAATCCGCGTGCTCGTACTCGTGGCTCGTCAACGCGACCTGCAACATGCGCCCGTCCTGCGTCATGGCCGCGGCGAGGATCAGGTCGATATCGCTCCAGATCCGCGTCTCCGACTCGGCGATCCATTTTTCGAGTTCGCGGGCCGTGGCGATGGCGATGCCTTTCGACGCGACCGCCAGCCCGAGCGGCGTGGCTTCGATGCGGCCGCGTTCCGGATCCTGCGTGATGACCCCGGCGTCGATGGCGCGGTTCTTCGCCGCGCGGATGCGGAACGCCACCTCGTCCAGCGTCAGCATCTCTTGCCACACCCATTGCGCGGACAGCGTGCTTTCGAGGAAACCCTGCAACTCCTCCTCTGTCCGGCAGAACCGCGACGCCACCAGGCGCAGGATATGGTCCTCGAGCGCGTCGTGCGCCAGGCGCGGCTCGATCGGTTCGCACTCGCCGTCGATGTAACGCCGCCACAACGTCTCGTGATCGAAAGGCGTCGTCGCGATAAGGATTGATCGCCCGAAGGTGTGGCCCGCGCCGAAACGTCCCGCGCGTCCGCCCATGTTCTCGTATTCCGCGCGCAGGATCGGCGTCTTCCACGGCATGCCAAGGCGGCTGTCGTAACGCCACTTCTCCGGCGCGATGAAGACGTTCTGCGCGGGCAGGTTCATCCCGATGGCCAGCGTGCTCGTCGACACCAGCACCCGGATCTCGCCCGAACGGAACGCCTGCTCGACGATCCGGCGTTCCTCCGGCGAGAGGTCCGCGTTATGAAACGCGACGCCGGTGTTCATCGTTTCGAGGAGCGCGTTCCGCGACCGCGTGGCTTCGAGTCCGCGCAACGCGGCGGTCGCGTCCCGCGCCGGGCCAAGATCGACCCGCCGCGCCAGCAGTTCCGCCCCGCGCCGCGACTCGTGTTTCGCCTTCACGAACACCAGGCACGACTCGCCGCGATCCACGAACGCCCGCAAGTTCTCCGTCAGGATTTCCCACGCCGATTCCGAACGCATGTCCACCAGCGATTCCTCGCCTTCCGAGCGCTCGTTATACGTCCGGTAACGGAACCTCCCCTCGTGCAGGACGCCGTACCGCAACTCGACCGGGCGCCGCTCGTAGAACACCAGCTTCGCCCGCATCCACTCCGCCAGGCGTTCCGCGCCCCCGATCACCGCCGACAACCCGATCAGGCGCGACCGCGCCCGCAGGATACGCGTCAACAGAATCTCGACCATCGCGCCGCGTTCGGGGTCCGAGAGGATCTCGAGTTCGTCCGCGATGATCAGCGCGATTTCCTCGATCCGCTCCGGACGCCGCACCAGCAACTGCGCCAGCTTCTCGTAGACCACCACCGCAATCGAGAAGTTCCCGTCCTCGAGTTGCCGGTCGAACTCGCGATGGTCCCGCGTCGAAATGATGACCTGCATACCATACGACCCGTATTTCTCCTTGAAATCCCGATACTTCTCCTCTGCCAGCGCCTTAAGCGGAACCAGGTAAATGACCTTCTTCCGCCGCAACGCCGTATGGATCGCGGCCATCTCCCCGATAAACGTCTTGCCCGAACTCGTCGGCGCCTGGATCAGCAGGTTCTCCCCGCCAAACAGGCCGAACCGCTTCACCGCCGTTTCCTGCAACGGCAGCAGCGCATCGCTCTCCCCCTCCCGCCACAGCTCGATAATTTCCGCCGGAATCTCGTACCGAATCAATTCATGCATCTTCATGATCGACATCCTCCTGACGCAACCTGTATTATACTGAATAAATTATCAGGTGTCAAGTGATTTATGACGAAAATTGCAGGGAGACAGAAACAGCGAACATTAGAACACGCATCTTGAAGATCGGTGACTAGGCCGGTTTACCTGCTGGCAAACGAGATGGTACACTGGGAAGAGGCGGCTTTTGCCGCGGAATGCCGCCGTTCCTGAATCGATGAACATGTCGTTGCAAGCGAAGTGAAACAGTCTTGCGGAGTCGGATCGGCGGTATGCGTAGCGTGGCCGGCTCAAGCAGTCGTTGCAGCGATGCCAAGGCAATAAAAAGGCCCGATGAAAAGCGCCGCGCTGGCTGGCGCGCGATGGAGTTTTTGTGATGAGGAAATGCAGGACGTTCGTTTGGATAGTGGCGGGCATCGTAGCGGCCTTCGCGCCGCTGGCTGTGGCGTTGGACGAAAGCAAGCCGCTCGAGGAGAGGCTTGCGGGCGTGACGTTTTCGGATGGCTGGAAGTGCAAAGGGACGCCGGCTGTCTATGATTCGAAGAATCTCTATGAACTCATCGACGGGGAAGCCGAGTTGTACATCCCGTACGGGTTCAAGAAAGCCGTCACGGTCGAGTATGTGTCGGCGTCGGATCCGGATCAGACGCTGGCCGCGGAAGTCTACGAAGTGGGCACGCTGCTCGACGCATTTGGCGTGTATTCGAATTTCCGCAACAAGGAATCGAGGTCCGCGGATGCGGGCGCCGAGGGCTTCATGGGAAGCACGGAATTGATGTTCTATCAGGACCGGTACTTCGCCAAGATCCGGGTGTCCGGAAAATCGATGAGGGCCGCATCCGAGCTGGTCCCGTGTTCTCACGGATTGGGCAGGGTGTTGTCCGATGCGGCGGTGCGGCCGGCGGAACTCCGGATGATTGAGGTCCAGAATGTCGTACCGAAGACCGAGCAGTACCTCGCGCAGAGTGTCCTCGGGTACGATTTCTTCCCGATGGGACTGGTGGCCGATGTGGTTTTGGGCGGGACTCGGGCGCGCATCTTCGTCGTCATCGACATCAACGCGCGAAACGCGCGGCAGACCCTCGCCCGGTATCAGGACTACCTCAACGGGGCCAAGGCGCACAGTTTCGTGCGCGAGGAAACGTTTGGCGAAGTGCTGTGCGCGCGCGATCCGCTATTCAAGGGGGTCGTGGCCAAGCAAGTCAGGAATTGCGTGATCGGCGTCGCAAAACTTGCCGACGTCCAAACGGGAATCCCCCTGCTCAAACAGCTCGACGACGCGGTCATTGCGTTCAACAAGTAGCGGCCGGCGTCTATGACGCGTCGGTTACCGCGCCCCGCGAGGCCGGCGCTACTTGGCGCGCGTACTTGGCGAGCACCCCTCGGGTGTACCGCGGAGCGGGCGCCTTCCACGTCTTGAATCGCTTCGCGATCTCGGCCTTGGGGAGGTCGAGCGTGATGGCGCGTTTCACGGCATCGATGGTGATCGGGTCGCCGTTCTTCACGATGGCCAGCAATCCGCCGGCTTGAGCCTCCGGCGTGATATGCCCGACGACGAACCCATGGCTGCCTCCGGAAAAACGTCCGTCGGTGATCAACGCGACGTCGTTGCCGAGTCCCTTGCCCATGACGGCCGAGGTGGGCGCGAGCATCTCGCGCATGCCAGGTCCGCCCTTCGGGCCTTCGTAGCGGATCACGATCACGTGGCCCTTCTTGATTGTGCCGTCGAGAATGCTGGCAAGCGCCGTCTCTTCGGAGTTGAATACGCGGGCCTTGCCCGTAAATCGCGTCCCTTCGTGGCCGGAGATCTTCGCGACGGCGCCTTCGGGCGCGAGGTTGCCGTAGAGAATGACCAGGTGTCCGTCTTTCTTAATCGGGTCCGACATCGGACGGACGACCGCCTGGCCTTTGGGATACGGTTTGGCCTTCGCCAGATTGCGCGCGAGCGTGGTTCCGGTAACGGTGAGGCAGTCGCCGTGCAGCAGCTTCGCGTCGAGCAGCGTCCGCATGAGCGGCGTCAGGCCGCCAATCTTGACGAGGTCCGCCATGACGTAGCGCCCGCTCGGTTTCAGGTCCGCGAGCACGGGCGTCTTCTTGCCGATGCGCGTGAAATCGTCGAGCGAGAGCCGGACGCCCATCGCGTGCGCCATCGCGAGCAAGTGCAGGACGGCGTTGGTCGATCCGCCCAGCGCCATGACGACCGTGATCGCATTCTCGAAGGCCTTGCGCGTCATGATATCGCTGGGGCGGATGCCCTTGGCGATCAAGTTCAGCACGGCTCTGCCCGCGGCGCGGCAATCCTCGGCTTTGTCCTTCGAGATGGCCGCTTGCGCGGAACTGTTCGGCAGGCTCATGCCCAGCGCTTCGATGGCGGACGCCATCGTGTTCGCCGTGTACATGCCGCCGCACGCGCCCGGCCCAGGGATCGCGCACGATTCGATCGTGTGCAGTTCGCCGTTGCCGATCTCGCCTTTCGCGTGCGCGCCCACGGCCTCGAAGACCGATACGATATCCACGGCCTTGCCCTTGTGGCATCCAGGCATGATCGTGCCGCCGTACACGAACACCGACGGGCGGTTCAAACGGGCCATGGCGATCAGGCAACCGGGCATGTTCTTGTCGCACCCGCCGATGGCGACGAGACCGTCGAAGGCTTCACATCCCACGACCGTCTCGACCGAGTCCGCGATGACCTCGCGCGACACGAGCGAGTACTTCATCCCTTCCGTGCCCATCGAGATGCCGTCCGAGATCGTGATCGTATTGAAGATCACCGCCTTCCCGCCGGCGTTGTCTACGCCCGCCGCCGCATGCCGCGCGAGCACGTCGATGTGCATGTTGCATGGCGTGACCATGCTCCACGTCGAGGCGATGCCGACTTGCGACTTTGCGAAATCCTTGTCGGAAAACCCTACGGCATGCAGCATAGCCCGGCTCGGGGCGCGCTCGACGCTGTCGGTGATTTGGCGGGAATAGGCACGGTGCAACGATGACTTGGCCATATGCGAATGCTCCTTCTTATCGAAAAACCAACACGCGCCCGGTTCGAGTTATTCCGAGGGTGCCCGGCCCACCGTGTCATTGCGAGCGAAACGGAGTGTCGGTCTTTTGGAGTGCGGCGATTCTTCGCCGCTTTGGCTGAATCTGCAAGTCTGTCCCCTGAGTCTCAACCAAAGCGGCGAAGAATCGCCGCACTCCAAAGAGCACATCACACACCTCCGGTGAAACCAAACGCATGTTTCTTCTGAGGGCAGCCCGGCGAAGCCGGGTCGTTGGCTCGCAATGACACCTAGCCGTCGCCAGGTTATTTGTCGCCGGAGATGCGCTGGATGATCGCCGAAGTGGACTGGCCTTCGACGCCGGGGATGATGCCGATCGAGCCGCCGTAGCCTTCGACTACGCGGCGCTCGTCCTGCACGATGGTGTCCATTGTGTAGTCGCCGCCCTTCGCGTAGACATCGGGCTTGAGCACTTCGAGGATGCCGACGGTGGTCTTCTCCGAGAAGATGGTCAGGTAGTCGATGCATTCGAGCGCGGACAGTACGAGGGCGCGGTCGCCTTCGGGCACGACGGGACGGTTCGGCCCTTTGTTTTCGCGCACCGACGCGTCGCTGTTGAGGCCGACGACGAGGATGTCGCCGAGGCGCGCGGCCTTGAGCAAGTAGGTGATGTGGCCCACGTGCAGGATGTCGAAGCAGCCGTTGGTCCACACGACCTTCTTGCCGTCCTGCTGATGCTGCCGGACGATGGGCACGAGTTCGTCGAGCGTCTTCAACTTGGCCGGGCCTTTGGTCCCCGCGAGCGCCTGCTCGATCTCGGAACGCGAAACGGTCACGACGCCCTTCTGCGCGACCGCGACGCCGGCCGCCGCGTTGCCGATCTCGGCGGCCTCCTGCAAGGTTCCGCCGGCCAGCACCGACAGCGTGACCGCCGCGGTGACCGTGTCTCCCGCGCCTGTCACGTCCACGACGTCGCACGGCACAATGGGGACTTCGGTGACGCTGCCGTTCTCGGCAAAGATCGTGATCCCGTCCGGGCCGCAGGTCACAAGCGCGTTGCGCGCGGATTGGAGCAAGCCTTTGCCGGCCTCGTGCAACGAAGCCTTGTCCACCACGTCGATCCCCGTGCCGATGCCTGCTTCGCGATCATTCGGCACGACAATGTCAAAGCCCTTGAACGCGCCGGATCGTTTGCGCGAATCCGCCACGGTCAGCAGACCATGCTGTTTCGCCGCCGCGACGATTTCCGCAATGACGCGTTCGGTGATGACCGCAGAGACTTGATCGCCCACCATGATCGCGTCGACCTCGGGCGCACGTGCCCAGAGGTTGCGGATGACCTCGTCCTCGACGGCGCCGCTGATGAACACGGGTGTGGGCGTGTCCGTGCGAAGCACTTCCTGCGTAGGGATGTTGAATCCGCCCGCGCGCAGCTTGCCGTAGGTGTTCGTGGGCCGGCCGGGATCGACGACGACACCCGAGGTGTCGACGTTCCGCACTGCGAATTCCTTGCGCACGATGTCGGCGTTCGGATCGTCGCCGACGACGCCAACCATGTACGTCTTCGCGGCCATCGCCGCAACGTTGCATGCGGCGTTGCCGGCGGCGCCGGGATTGTGTTTGCGTTCGTGGACCTCGAAGATCGGGATCGGCGCTTCGAGACTCACCGACGTGACGATGCCGAACGTATTCTCGTCCAGATAAATATCGCCGACCACCATCACGCGTTTCTCGCCGAAACGCGACAACAATTCCCGGTACCGTTCCACGCTCATGATAAAAGACTCTCCCTTGGAATAAGGCCTAGCGCGCGCCGGAGAATTCTAGCCCATGCTGCTCCCGCGTTCAATGGAGTGCCGCATCCGTGCATTCTGTTGTGTTGCCGCTCGGATCGAGGTTACTTCAGTTTGAAATTCGTGCCGGTCACGATGCTGGCGTCGGCCACGGGGACCTCGCCGGATTCGGGCAGCACGATGCGCATCGGCGATACGTCGAGGATGTCCTTCTGCACATCGATGCCGGGCATCACGCGGATCAGGGTCATGCCGCGCTCCGTGAGTTGGAAGACGCCGACGGTCGTGATGTAGTAGACCCTCTTGTTCGCAAGCAAAGCCTGCTTCCCGCTGAACGTAATCTCTGACACGTGTTCGACGAACTTCGGCGTGCCGCGTTTGACCACTTTGAGCGCGCCGCCCTGAATCTGGATTTCTCCGCTGGCCATCCACGCGGTCACGAAAAGAATGGTCTTGGCGCCCGTCGTGATGTCAATGAAACCGCCGGGTCCGACGTAATGGCGCGGGTCGGTGCCGCGTTTCGATACATTCACGTTGCCGTCGCTGTCGGCCTCGACGACGCCGAGCATGGTCAGGTCGAGTTTCTCGTAACAGATACGGAACGCCTCGGCCGAAGAAACCATCTCTTTCGGACAGGCCGCCGCGCCGAAGAACACGCCCGGAGCGGGGAGTCCGCCGACGACGCCGCTTTCGGTAAACACGGTCACGTCGTCGAGCATGCCTGCCTCGAATAGAATGCGGCACGCCTCCTCGGGCAGGCCGACGCCGACATTCACGAACGAGTTCTTACGCATATTCTCGGCGAACACGGTGGCGGCCAGACGCGCAAGCACGTCGTCGATAGCCGTGCGGCGCGGTGTGATGCCGAGCGCGAGGTTGACGTATCTCAGCCGCGCGATCGCTTCGCCAACCGGCAGGTCGCTCTTCGTCGTCAGCATGGGCCAGTATTTGCGATGCTTGATCGAGATTGCCTGTTCGCACAGCGGGTCGTAGACGATCGCATCCACGTCGCTCGCAGGCAGAACGACGCTGCCCGATCCTTTGTCCACGATGGTGCCGACGTTGACGATCACGCGGCCTCCGTTGGCCTTGGCCGCGCGCGCAATCTCGAAGGTCTCGGCCAGCACCGAGGCTTTGTCCAAGTAGATGTTGCCTTCGCGGTCGGCGCCCGGCGCCCCGAACATGGCAACATCGATCTTGGGGGCGCGATACCGAAGTCCGCCGTCCTCGACGGCGATCAGTTGCTCCGCGTTCGGGTCGAAAATGTTCGATCCCTGTCCTACGCGCGGGTCAATGAAGGTGCCCACGCCGGTCTTGGTGAAGAACGATTCCTCGCCGCGCCCCATGGCCTCGAATAGGAACGCGATCACGCCCTGAGGCAGGCATTGAATCTCGAGTTTGCCTTCGGCCGCGAGGCGAAGCTGCGCCTTGAACGTCTCCTGATGGCCGGTGATCAGCCGCGTGCACAGGCCTTCGATGGCGAGTTCTTCCATGCTGCCGGGGACTTTCCCGCGCGCCCCTTGTCCCCCCGTGCACATCAGGGTTAGATTTCGCGGATGCCCGGTCTCCTCGAACAACTCGCGGATGGCCCAGTACATGATGGCCTGCCGCTGATTGCCCGCGAGTCCCGAGGTCGCGATGACGTCGCCGTCCCGGATCAGCCCCGCCGCGTCGCGCGCGCTGACGAACTTGGGATTGCCCGGGACCTCGAGCCGGTAACGGGTGTCGCGTTTGGCCCAGGTGAGCCGCCAATGGATGAGATGGGTGAAGAGTTGAGCCTTGGTAACGAGATTCATGGTGATGCCTTCCTACTTCGACATTCCAGCCCGCCATCGCGCGGCCAGATAAACTGCGTAAAGTCGACCTTCCCGCGGCCTGAAATCAGGCCGCGCCTCCTCCTTCCCCATGCAGGGTGCTGTATTGGCGCTTGTAGTACTCGAGATATTCGCCCGTCTTAATCTTGCGCCACCAGTCTTCGTTCTGCTGGTACCACCGCACCGTCCGGGCGATGCCCTCGTCCCAATCCATCTTCGGCCGCCAGCCGAGGGCCTTGAGTTTAGCCGCGTCGATCGAGTAGCGCCGGTCATGCCCGGGGCGATCCGGCACGAACGTAATCAACGATTCGTCCCGCCCCGTCAATTCGAGGATACGCCTCGTCAGCACGATGTTCTCGCGCTCGTTTCCTCCCGCGACGTTGTAGACTTCGCCCGGTTCGCCTTGACGCAATGCGCAGTCGATGCCGCTGCAATGGTCCTCGACGTATAGCCAGTCGCGCACGTTGTGCTCGCCGCCCTGGTATAGCGGGAGCGGCTGGCTATCGATCGCATTCGTAACGAACAAAGGCAGGATCTTCTCGGGATACTGATGCGAACCGTAGGTGTTCGACCCGCGCGTAATCACGACGGGCACGTTGAACGTGTGGAAATACGAGCGGCCGATCAACTCCCCCCCGGCCTTGCTCGCGGAATACGGATTGCGCGGGCCGATCGGGTCGGTCTCCTTGAACGAGCCAGCCACGATGCTGCCGTAGACCTCGTCGGTCGACACGAGCAGCACCCGCGATGTCCCGAGCGCCTTCGCGGCTTCGACGATGTTGTAGACGCCGCGCACGTCCGTGTCGATGAATTCGGACGCGGCCGCGATGCTCCGATCCACGTGCGTCTCGGCGGCGAAATTGACCACCGCGTCGCACCCGTCCATGGCCGCGCGAACCGCCTCGGCGTCGGCGATGTCTCCCCGGATAAAGGTGTAGCGCGAGGCGTCGACATCGGCAAGATTCTCTAGGTTGCCGGCGTAGGTGAGCTTGTCGAAATTGACGACGTGCACGTCGGGATACGTCTTCTGCTGATAACGGACAAAATGCGAACCGATAAACCCGGCTCCGCCCGTGACCAGAATCCGCTTCATGACACCGCTTGCCTCCGTTCGATGTATTCCTTCAGCGCCTCGTCCCAAGCCCGCATGCGATACCCCGTCGCAGCCTCGAGCTTGGCGTTCGAGAGTACCGAGTATACAGGACGGCGGGCCTTGGTTGGAAATTGGCCCGAAGCGCATGGCGCGACGGGGGTCTCGACGCCCGCCAGGCGCAGGATAGTCTGGGCGAATGCGTAACGCGAACACGCGCCCGCATTGACGGCGTGGTATATGCCGTAGGCTTCGGTACGGCTCAACGCGACGGTCGCCTCAGCGAGGTCGCGCGTGTAGGTCGGCGAACCGGCTTCGTCCTCGACAACCTGCAATGACGGCCGTGCCGCCGCGGCGCGCAGGATCTTCTCGACGAAGTTGTTGCCCCCGAGCCCGTAGAGCCATGCTGTGCGCAGAATGAAGTGCTTCGGATTGGCCTCGCGCGTCTCGCGCTCGCCTTCGAGTTTCGATGCGCCATACACGCTCAACGGCGAAGGCTCGGCCTCCGGCGTGTACGGTTCGCGCGCCTGCCCGTCGAACACAAAGTCGGTGCTGTAATACACGATGGGCACTCCGGCCACCACAGCCGCCTGCGCCACGACACGCGAACCCGCGGCGTTGACCTTGAAGGCCGTGTCGCGTTCGTCTTCGGCGCGATCGACATCCGTGTACGCGGCCGCGTTGATCACCAAGTCCGGGCCGAATCGCGCGACGATATCGTTCACCTGGCCGGCTTCGGCTATGTCGACCTCGGGCAGATCCCAGCCTTCCACCGCGCCGTCGCGGGCGCAACGATCCATGAGTTCGCGCCCAAGCTGGCCCTTGCATCCGAAAACAAGTACGCGCATAACGCCTCCCGATGGCAAGTATGATAAACACCGCCGAGCGCGTGAGCAAGAACCTATTTGGAGTGCGGTGGCTTGACACCGCCTTGAATAAGCGCGGCTTGACGCGCGTGCCCCGGCGCGTCAAGCCGCGCCTTCTTAAGGCAGCGTCGAGCCGCCGCACTCCATACTTCCAAATCGTTGACGAGGGGCGAGCGCAACAGGTACTGTCAATGCACTTGAAGCGGCTCGCCTATCGAGCCAAGGAGATACGGGATGAACGGCGCCGAACTCATACAGGCATTGCACGACGGGACGCGGGTCTATGGAACGTGCGTGGTCTCGACGTCGCCGAAATGGCCATCGATGATCGCGGGCGTGGGATTGGATTTCGTGTTCCTCGACACGGAGCACATGCCCATTCAGCGCGATCAGCTTGCGTGGATGTGCCAGGCGTATGCCGCGCTCGGCCTTGCGCCGATCGTGCGGATCCCCGAACCGGACCCGTACCGGGCGTGCATGGCGCTCGATGGCGGCGCGGCGGGGATCATCGCGCCCTATGTCGAATCGGTCGAGCAGGTGCGCGCGCTACGTGGCGCGGTCAAGTTCCGTCCGCTAAAGGGGCGGCGTCTATACAACATGCTCGAAGGCAAGGAGACGCTTGAAGACGAACTCGACACGTATCTAGCGCAAGGCAACGCGGGCCGCGTCATGATCGTCAACATCGAGAGCATCCCGGCGCTCAAGATCCTCGATGAGATCCTCGACGTGCCGGGCGTCGACGCGCTCCTCATCGGCCCGCACGACCTCTCGCTCAACCTCGGCATCCCCGAACAGTACGGCCATCCGAAATTCAACGAGGCCGTCAGCACGATCATCCGCAAGGCGCGCGCGAAGAACGTCGGCGTCGGCAGTCATTTCTCGTTTGGGATCGATCACGAAATCAGGTGGGCCAAGGAAGGCGCGAATCTCATCCTACACAGCAGCGACCTGTTCCTAGTCCGCGACGCCCTCGCCGCCGATCTCCGGAAGTTCCACGAATCCCTCGGGGATCAAGGCCGAGCCCAAGCCGCAGGAACGATGGAGGCAATTTAGGAAGGATGAGGGATGAAGGATGAAGGATGAAGGATGAATAAAAGCACAATCATCCGTCGCGCGAGGTCAATTCATCCTTCATCCTTCATCCCTCATCCTTCCAAAGGTGTTCCTTCGTTTCGGCGACGATCACGCCGCTTAGGACGATCAGCGAGATGAGGTTGGGGACGGCCATGAGGCCGTTGGCGATGTCCGCGAACGCCCACACGGCTTTGAGGGTCGATACGGACCCAATCATGACGCACACGACCCACAGGATGCGGTAGGGGAACACGGCTTTCTTGCCGAGAAGATACTCGACGGATTTCTCGCCATAATAGGACCAGCCGAGGATCGTCGAAAACACGAACGTGAGCAGGCCCACGGAGAGGATCGCGGGGCCGATGACCCTAAAATCATCGAAGGCCTTATGGGTCAGCGCGGCGCCGTCCAGGCCATTGGTCCACTCGCCGGAATTCACGATGACCAGCCCCGTCATGGCGCATACGACCACGGTGTCCCAGAACGTGCCCGTGGAGGAAACGAGCGCCTGGCGGACCGGGTTGGTAGTCTGCGCCGCGGCGGCCACAATCGGCGCGCTGCCGAGGCCAGACTCGTTCGAGAACAGGCCGCGCGCCGCACCCATCTGGATGGCCTTCAACACGGTCGCGCCCACGAATCCGCCGAGCGCGGCGTGGCCCGTAAAGGCCGAGGATACAATCAACCAGATCGTGCTCGGCAGCGTCGACGCCCCCAGGATCAGCAGGACGATGCAGCCCGCCACGTAGGCGAACGCCATGAACGGCACGAGGCCTTCGCACACGGTCGCGATCCAGCGGATGCCGCCCAAAATCACCAGCGCGGTCAACGCAGTCATGATCGCTCCGGAGACCCAGGGCGAGATCTGGTGCTGCTCGTTCAGCAAGGTCGACACCGCGTTCGCCTGGACCATGTTGCCGATGCCGAACGCGGCTACGGAGGTCAGCGCCGCGAAGACAATGCCGAGTGCCTTGCTGTTCATCCCGCGTTCGAGCACGTACATCGGCCCGCCGGCCATGTCGCCTGCGGCGGTCTTGACGCGATACTTCACCGAAAGCAACGCTTCCGAGTACTTCGTCGCGATCCCGAATACGCCCGTCAGCCACATCCATAACACCGCGCCCGGCCCGCCGACCGCCACGGCGGTAGACACGCCGACGATATTGCCGGTGCCGATCGTGGCGGCGAGCGCGGTCGTCAGCGCCCCGAAATGGCTGATGTCGCCTTCGCCTTCTTTCGAGCGTTGCACCGAGAGACGGATGGCCTTGCCCATGTATCGCTGGATGAACCGCAGACGGATCGTCAGAAAGACGTGCGTGCCCAGGAGCAGGATAAGGAGCGGCGGGCCCCACACGTACCCGCTGACCTGATTCAGGATGTCTTCCAACGCCGTCATGATGTCCTCCGAGATGCGAGAGTAGTCGTTTCAATAGGACGATGCCGGCCGGAACCGGGCCGCGCGCCGGCGTGCTCACGGACGAGCACGGACGGACACGGCGCGGCGGAGCCGCAACGAAACAGATGAAAGAGATGAAAGTCTAATCGATACGTGATGAAGGATAAACTGGGAAAGGATGAAGGATGAGGGATGAAGGATGACCCTACTCGTCCGCAGTCCGATATTGGCGCTTGTGGCCAGTGAACTTGCACACCGTTTCCTCGCAAAGCTGATGGAACACAACTGATAGTAGTACGGACGGTGGCCGCGCTGAGAATGGCCTTGCCGCCGAAGCGCACCTACTATATGATACGCGGCACACCTCGTCAACGCGCCGGTAGTCCGGCTGGACCGGGTGGATGCCGCAGCAACCAGCAACCAGCAACCAGAAACCAGCAACCAGAAACCAGAAACCAGCAACCAGAAACCAGAAACCAG
>CAYOCT010000010.1:68825-148085 GCA_964402555.1 uncultured Nitrospiraceae bacterium
AACCAGAAACCAGAAACCAGAAACCAGAAACCAGAAACCAGAAACCAGAAACCAGGAACCAGGAACCCGCCCCATGTCGCTTCAAGCCAAACGCACGATTGCCCGTTTTCTGATCTTTGCCTGCATCGGGCTTCTGATCGAAGTGTTCTTTACCTCACTGGGCGGGCTTCGGCATGGGGACTTCAACCTGCGCGGCCACACCTCGCCCTGGATGATGCTCGACTATGGATTGCTCGGCGTTGTGACCATGCCCATTGCGCGCGCCCTGACGCGTCTCGGCGCGCCGCTCGTGCTGCGCGCCGCCGTGTACATGCTGGGCATTTTCTTCATCGAGTTCGTCAGCGGATGGCTGTTCGACCTCTGCCACATCCGCATCTGGGACTATAGCCACCTGCGGCTCAATCTCTGTGGCTACATCACCCTGATGTACGCGCCCTTCTGGTACGCGCTCGGCCTGGGCGTAGAATACCTCTACAAAAAGGTGGACGCCGCGGCACTTATGCTTGCACGTGGGTGGGACGTGTCGCAGCTTGAGTCGTTTGTTTCGTCGGGCACGACGAAATAGGAAGACTCAACCGGGGCGGACCCGTTCAGAGCCCGCCCCAGTAGGAATTACCTTATACGCTTGCCGCAACGCGATCAGGGCGCGGTCCCGAAGAACTGCATCAAGTTCGACCAGGTCGCGCAGACCGGCCATTCGCCGGGATAGCGGAGGAAAGTCACATGGCCATCGAGATAGAGCACATTGCCGCCGCCGGGCACGTGATTGAAGCTGTCGATGCGCCCGTTCGTATCGTCATTCATGATGGCGATTTCGCTCTGGGCCAGGGCCGACGCGGCGGGGTTGTTGATGTCCGTAATGAAGAACCGCTCGATGCCTTCGCGGAGCCGGTATATGGTTATGTTCAAGGGGCTACCATAGCTGATGTCATTGTCGATCAGCCCCATAAGAGACGATGGATCGGATCCCGGCGCGTAGTTACTCAATGCTTGGTCAATCGCGTTGAGCTTCTCCATGAACTCGAGGCGAAGCAGCCCGAAAATGTTCGATGTGTCGTTCACATCCACGCCATCGTTTAGAATGTACTGTGGCTTAAATGCCCAGCTATAGTAATTGTACGAGATATTCCACACGCGCAACGGGGCGAACTGCGAGTTCGGATCGTTCTTCTGGCAGTTGAACTCGTGGTCGCTGTAGATCTTGCTAAGTTCCGGATCCGACGGGCACAGCAGGATGTTGTAATCGCTAAGGTATTCCGGATACAGAGCCGGCATGTTAGGCACCAGAGACGACCCTAGGTCCACATTATCGTTGCAGGTCTGGCAGTCGCTCGCCTGCTCCCAGTCGATCCGGCACCAGCGCAACATGGGCATCTTCTGACCCTTCGACTCGTTCGAGTACATCTTCAAGGTCAGGCCTATCTGCTTAAGGTTGTTGGCACAACTCGCGCGGCGCGCGGATTCGCGGGCGCGGGCAAGGGCCGGAAGAAGAATGGCGGCAAGGATGCCGATGATAGCGATAACCACCAACAATTCGATTAACGTAAATCCGTGACGTTTCATTACTCAATCTCCATGTCAATTACGACTGCGTTTTTGTGAAAACCTTCCTACGTACTTATTTCGCTTTCATTACCATGTGAACGTTCCTAGAAATCGGTTCTTTTCAATAAACCACCTCCTTGCCGTCGTATCGGGCTGCCGCCCAATCCACCCCAACTACACCCACCCGAACACAGTTCCCCGCTCGTGCCAGCTCTAGGGTTCCTTTGACGCTCAAAGCAGGAGCTGGCTCCCCAGAGCGCCAGCTCCTGCGGGTAGACCTCGTTATCCGGCGACTCGTTTCACACTTCTTACGAGTAGGTCACACCACGCTTGGAGTCGCCGTTCTTGCATTGCTCAGGACATTTCCTTCATCAGGGTGGTCCAAGTGGCGCAGATCGGCCAATCGCCCGGATAGCGGACGAACGCGACGTGGCCGTCCATGTAGAGGACGTTGCCGCCGCCCGGCACGTGGTTGAAGCTGTCGAGACGGCCGTTGGAGTCGTCGTTCATAATGGCGATTTCGCTCTGCGCCTGGGCCGTAGCCGCAGGGTTGTTGATGTCCGTGATGAAGAAGCGTTCCACGCCTTCGCGAAGCCTGTAAAGCGCGCGGCCCTGGATATACAGCGGAATATCGTCGTCCACGCCGAAGTCGTTACCGCCCCCACTTGTTCTCGGCGCCGGCTGCCCGGGAGACCATGCCTGAAGCGCATTATCGAGCTTGCCCAACTGATCCAGAAAGTCGGTTTGCAGCAGGCCTCCGGCAATGACTGGACCGGGGTTATTGAGGTCGGCGATCGAATTCAGCACGTACTCGGGCTTGATGGCCCAGGGATAGTAGTTGTACGACGAGTTGTCGACTGCGAGCGGTACAAACTGCATGTTCGGGTCGATTGTCGAGGGAAGCGACCACTTCTCCTTCAGCGTGCCCGCTTCGGTATCAGAGGGGCACATCAGGATGTTGTAGTCGGTCAAATACTCGGGATACAGCGAGCGCATCTCGGGGACCAGCGAAGAGCCGACGCTCACGGATGCGTTCGCGGTGGAACATCCGCCGGGGCAGTCGACCATGGCCTGGTCGGTCTTGATCCGGCACCAGCGGAGCATGGGGAACTTCTGGCCCTTGGACTCGTTGTCGTACATCTTGAATACGAGGCCGATCTGTTTGAGATTGTTGGCGCAGCTTGCGCGCCGCGCGGATTCACGGGCGCGGGCAAGCGCCGGGAGCAGAATAGCGGCGAGGATGCCGATGATGGCGATGACTACCAATAGCTCGATGAGGGTAAAACCGTGGCGTTTCATTGTCGTATCTCCTTAGGTCAAGGTATCGAATTCGTTTTGAGAAAGACATGCACGATTACTACGACATATGAACTGCTGGCTGATAGGTACTACCAAAGAATCCGCCTGTGTACCACCTCCTCTCGATTTTACGGATGTGCCTGGTCCGTGCCCCGGTCCGAAGACACACACTACTCCATCTCCTTCTAAATCTTATCACAGTTTCGGCGATTTGTAAACTGGATAATACCGAAAACATGGAAATCTGCGTTGCGGCCATCTTTCCCGTCTTTGGGGAGGGAGGCCCCTCAAGTGGAACTCGGCACGGTCTCGGGTGTAGCCTGTTCGCATGGCACGCGTTGTTCTTGAAATAGCCGACCCGTTAGACGCCATGACGCTGCGGGCGTTGTTGGCGGCCGAGGGGCATGTGATGGACAGCGACGACCCTGAGGTTGCCATCGCGGACTCGGCTGAGCGCGCGGTGGCGCTGGCGGCGAAGCTGCCTTGTCTTATCCTGGCCACTGTGAGCGAAGTGCCTCTTGCCGTCGAGGCGATGCGCCAAGGGGTGTTCGGGTATCTGCTGAATCCGTTCCAGCCGGGCGAGGCGGGACTGATGGTGCGGCGGGCGGTCGAGTGGCATGGCGGCCGCAGTCCCGAAGAGCGGAGCGCGCCGGTTCCGATGCGCATGGAAGAGGCCGAGACGCGGCTCATCCTGGATACTTTGCGCCAGTGCAAGTATAACAAGAGCGAGGCGGCCCGGCGCCTGGGTATCGGGCGTAACACGCTCTGGCGCAAGCTCAAGGCGATTCGCGGCCCTAAGTCTTGAGCGCACATCGGAAGATTGAAACCTGGGGACGGGGCGTGTACCATGGCGGCGATTTCTAAAGGCTTACGGACGAGGAGTGTTGCATGCATACCGCGGATCGGTTGAAGAAAGTCCCGCCGTATCTGTTCATGACGTTGCGGAATAAGATTAATCAGGCCAGGCAACAGGGTATTGACGTTATCAGCCTCGCGATCGGCGACCCGGTCGATCCCACCCCGGACAACGTCATCGAAGCATTGAGCCAATCGGCGCGCGACCCGGAGAATCACCGGTATCCGACGGACGAGGAATGGGGCATGATGGCGTTTCGCGAGGCCGTGGCCCGGTGGTATGGACGGCGCTACGGGGCCAGCCTCGACGCGGGCAAGGAAATCGTGGCGCTTATCGGATCGAAGGAAGGCTGCCATCATTTCGCGCTGGGCGTGGTGAACGAAGGCGACACGGTGCTGGTAACCGACCCGGGGTATCCGGGGTACAAACCGAGCATCTGGTTCGTGGGCGCCGAACCGCACCCGGTGCCGATGCGCGCCAGCCACGGATTCCTGCCGGTCCTCTCCGATATTCCCTCGGACGTGGCGAAACGGGCCTCGGCGTTTTACTTAAACTATCCGAACAATCCGACGGGCGCCGTGGCGACACGCGCGTTCCTCGAGGAACTGGTCGCGTTCGCCAAGGCGTACGACATCGCGATTTGTTATGACAATCCGTATAGCGAGGTCGTCTTCGACGTCGAGCGGCTGAGTTTCCTGAGCGTGGCCGGCGCGAAAGACGTGGGGGTCGAACTGAATTCGCTTTCGAAGCCGTTTAACATGACGGGATGGCGCATCGGGATGGCTTGCGGCAATCCCGATATCGTCGGCGCGATCGCGAAGGTCAAGTCGAACACGGATTCCGGGATCTTCAACGCGGTCCAATACGCGGGAATCGAGGCGCTGGACCGGTGCGACGCGTTCACCGAGCATATGGTCGAAGTGTATCGCGCGCGGCGGGTCAAGGTCCTCGAAACATTGCGAGGACTCGGCTGGCGTTACGAGGCGCCCAAGGGGACGTTCTACTTGTGGGTGCCGGCGCCCAAGGGCTACACGTCGGCGGGTTTCTGCGATTACATGCTGGACACGTGCGCGGTGGTCCTTGCGCCGGGCGCGGCTTACGGGGAAAACGGCGAAGGCTATGTGCGGTTCTCGTTGACGGTCAAAGAGGATCGCTTGGAAGAAGCGCTGGAGCGTATGCGAACGCGCCTGCCGGTCATGACATTCGAGTAGCGCGAGACTTGGCGGCTGCGTTATGCTCGTGAAGGCGAGAGCTTTCTTAACGACTGGGGAGTAGAAGATGATGCCGAATGCAGCCTACGGAAAGAAAGCAGCAGAAGACAGGGCGCCCTTTGCTCTCCAACTGTATACCGTCCGCGACCACATGGAGCAGGACGTCGCCGGGACGCTCGCAAAGGTCAAGGCCATCGGCTACAACTACGTCGAGGTGGCCGGCACTTACGGGTTGACGGAAGCCGCGTTTCAAGCGCTTCTCGAAAAGAACAGTCTCAAGGCGATCAGCGCTCATGTGGGGTATGACGACGTGGTCCATGACACGGCCAAAGTCGTCCGTATCGCCCAAACGTTCGGAGTCAAGTATATCGCGATCGGCGGCATCGACGGCCGGCTGACACCGGACAAACAGGGCTGGATCGCCTGCGGCAAGGCGTTGGACGCAGGCGGCGCGCGTCTCCGCGAGGCTGGCATCCGGCTCTGTTATCACAACCACGCCCACGAGTTTCACGCGATCGACGGCGAGTATCCCTTCGATATCCTGTTCGGCGCCGCGAATCCGGAGAACCTTGCCGCGCAAATCGATGTGTTCTGGGTGCGCTACGCCGACTTGAATCCGGCTACGTGGATCGCCAAGTACTCGGGCCGCTGTCCCTTGATCCACGCGAAGGACATGCGCGACACGAAGTCGCGCGCGTTTGCGGAGGTCGGCTCCGGCATTCTCGATTGGCACGCCATTCTTGCCGCCGGGGCGGAGGCGGGCGCGCACTGGTATATCGTCGAACAGGATGTGTGCCCGGGCGATTCGCTCGCGAGCGCGCGTATCAGCGCCGAGTTCATGGTAAAGCAATGACCTTCGGCGCCCGGGCCTGAGATACGATCGATGCGAAACGCACTCCCTAAGCTGGTCACGCTGCTAAGCGGTATACTGGCGTGTGTGGCGCTTGCCGGATGCGAACGGCCTGTAATCCGGGGCAAGGTGGTCGATCTCAAAGGCGTTGCGCTGCCGGGCGTTGCGGTCCGGACGAGCGATGGCGCGTCGGAGGCGCACACGACGGGGCTGGGCGAATACACACTTCCCTACGAGCCGGGAATTCATGGCCTCGAGTTTCTCAAGAACGGGTACACGTCGGGCCATCTGGCGCTCGATCTTCCCGAGGCGCGTGTCGTGGAAGCCGAAACCGTCACGTTGTGGCTTCTACCCCAAGACAACGGCGTGTACTTCTTCGAACACTATGACTATCGCAAGATCGCGGCGACCGAATCGAAACCGTACAAGTCGGAGCGCGGGGATATCGTCCAAGGCATCGCGATGCTGCCCACGATCGAGGAGACGGCCGAAGCCGAGCCGTTTCTACTCGCCTACCGGATGCCGCCGTACGACGTGCGCTTGAGCCGGCTGGCCCAAATTTCGGCGACGCCTGCCGAAGCCGGAAGCGCGCCGCAGCAGGTTTGGGCTTCCGAGACCTCGATGGCCGTGGAGTTGAGCGCTATCGACGAACCGGATCGCCTGCTGATGCAGCTTCGTCTCATGGAGCCGCTCAGTCCGGGGTTGTATGCCGTTCATTGGGGCGCGCTCGACGGCAGCGCGGCCACGGATTCGCGGGTGTTTCTCTTCAGGGTGAGCGGCCCGCCCGACAATCCGACGAGTCCGACAGGTCCGACCAGTCAGACGGGTCAGACCAGTCAGACGGACCAAGCCCCACATAAAGCGAAGCCCAAAGCGGACACCGAAGGCGCAGGCACTACCCGCAAGCCTTCGTAATCGGCTACAATGGACCGCTGGGCGCTCCGGAGTACCTACGAATGAAGCGAGTGTTATTGATGGTAACGTTGTCGTTGTTTCCTCGGCTGCTGGTCGCGCAGGACCTCGATATCTCCTCGTTGATCGGGGAGGACTGGTACGGCCTGTACTTCAACGGGCAAAAGGCGGGCTGGGCCTCCAACGCCGTCGAATTCGATCCTGAGGGCAATGTCCTGGTAAGCGAGGACGCCCACTTCCGCGTCACCATGAACGGCGTCAAGCAGGACATGCAGATCGCAGTCAAGAGGATCTACGCGAAGAACGGCGATCTCCTGCGCATCGAACAGACCGTGTCCGACCAGGGCGGCGTGAACAAAATTGACGCGCGTGTCCACGACGACACGATGACCATGACCTCCGAAATCGGCGGCGCGGTGAAGACTCATGATCTGCCCAAACCGAAAGAGTCCCTGCGCGACGCGCTCAAACAGGTAGCGCTGGTAAGCAAGAATCCTAAGGTGGGCGACACGATGAGCTTCTCGACCTTCGAGCCCATGTACGAACGCGAACTCAACGGGGTCAGCACGATTGAAGGCGTTGAAGAACGAGTCCTCGATGGGGTGGCCACGAAGGTCTATAAGGTTAAGACCACGATCAAAGAGACACCCATCGACACGATTTCGTACGTGGCGGAAGGCGGCAAGACGCTGGAAGACCAGCTTGCCGGGATTATCACGACGCGCCTTGAACCCAAGGAAATGGCGCAGGACGTCAATTACAGTAACGACGTGATCGTGTCCAATGCGGCGCTCGTGGACCAGCCGATCGGCCAGCCCAGAACGCGCGACACGCTGCATCTGCGTATCACGGGGCCGCTGGCCGCGGAACATTTCTTGAATGACGATCGGCAGCACTTGGCCCAAGTTGACGGCCATGTCGATTTCGTCGGGAAGCGCATCTCCCTGGACGGGTTTGCGACGGCGCACCTGCCTATCGACAACGCGGACGTGCTCCAATGGACCAAACCGTCGATGCTCGTCCAAAGCGAAGACCCTAAGCTGGTAGCGAAAGCGCGCGAGATCGTCGGCGACGAAAAGGACACGTTTGCCATTTCGACCCTGTTGTGCCATTGGGTCAACGCCAACGTGCGGACGACGTTCTCGGCGCGGCTGACCAACGCCCTTGAAGTGCTCGAACATCCCGAGGGGGACTGCACCGAACACAGCATGCTGTTTATCGGACTGGCCCGTGCGGCGGGCCTTCCCGCGCGCGAGGCCGCCGGCTTGATCTACGTTGCGGACGGCAAGCCGGGATTCTATTTTCACCAGTGGGCAACGGTATGGGTGGGGAAATGGATCGACGTGGATCCCACGTTCGACCAGCCCATCGCCGATGCGACGCATATCAAGTTGGCGGAAGGCGACCTGTTCGAACAGGCGAAGCTCATTCCGACGATCGGGCAGTTGAAGATCCAAGTTGTGGATGAGGCGGAAAAGGAGAAACCATGAGCGAAGGAAAACCGGCGCGCCGTTGGAAGAAGGGCTTGTTGGGACTGTTGGTCGTCCTGGTGGCGGTGTGCCTTGTGATCGCGATAGCCCTGGCCACGGGCATCCCGCAGCAGAAGCTGGCCGTGAAGCTGTTGAGCGACAAGTTGAAGGGCAAGGTCCAGATCTCGGGGCTGTCAACCTTGGGCCAGATCAAGATCGCCGAACTCAAGGCCTTCGGCAAAGACGCTCCGGAAGGCGCCCAACCGATGCTCGACGTTTCCGGGGTCACCGTCGAGTACGCACTCCGTCCGGCCGACAAACGGTTCGTCACGTCCGTGCAGGTGGACAAGGCTGCCGTCACGATCGATCGCACGCCGCCAGCCGCCACGCCAGCCGCCACACCGGCCGCGCCTAAGCCGAAACCGAAGCCCGCTCCGTCGAACGATCTGAGATTTGAAGGCCCGGCGATGCGGGTTGTTAAGAAGTACATGGGAAAGGTGATTCCTAAATTCGATGAGAATCAGTTCCTTCCAAAGGAAGTCAAGATTGCCGCGCTCAATCTCGACGCGACGCTGGCCGCAGGCGGCATTGCGGTGGACGGTCTGCGCGTGAACGCTACGGTCAAAGACCGGAAGAGCTATACGGCCGACGTGGCCGGCGAAAACCTGAAGGGGTCGGCCTGGCTGGGACCTCGTACCGCGGCGCACGATTTGGCCGGCGGGGCGATTGACTTCCATTACGAAAGCAGAGGGCCCGTCCTCGATCCGTTGAAGATCGTCGTGCCGGGTCTTGCGGATATCGAAGGCACGATTCGCGTGAAGGACGGGGCCAAGATCGCGCTGACGAAGTGCCTGTTGCAGGACGTGGATACGCAGGCCACGCCGTATCCTGTGCGGTTCAAGAAACTCGACTTGTCCGGCACGCTCGTGCAGGGCGACGCGGACACGAAGAAATTCACGATCAGCATGCCCGGTTCGACGTTGAGTGTCGACGCGGAAGACCTGGCCATCGGCCCCAAAGGCCAGGAGTATTACGAAGGCAACCTGTCGATTCACGGATCGAACTCGGCGAGCGAGGGGGTGGACTTCCCGATCGACGTCGTCTTGAATCGGGGCCAGAAACTCCAACTCAAGCTCGAGGGCAAACTCCTCACCGCGTTCACCATCGAGGCGGGCCTCGAAAACTGGTCGCGCGACGACGTGCTTGCGGCGGTTCCGCCGGGGATTCGCTCGCGGCTGTCGGCGATGGACGAGTTCCAGGGAATCGCCTCGGCCAAACTGGCGAGCGTTACCACGGGCATGTCCCTCGCGGTGGACGGGTCGTTCAAGCCGGTGTTGGCGCGGCCGGAAAGCTCCGGCCTCCCGCTCGAAGCGACAATGCACGTTACGGGGTCGGTGTTGAACCTCGCGGTGGGCGGCGAACTGGAGGCTACTCTCGGACTGAAATTGGGGACCGGAACGGTCCAGACGAAGTGCAAGCTTCCCGCGCCATCGGCGTTCGGCAATCCCCCCGTGGGCGTGGCGTCGCAGAGACATTTTGCGGCAACCATCGAAGGCATGGATCTGAACCAGTTGGCGCAGATCCTTACGGGTTCGTCCTTGATGGAAGGCCTTGTTGCCCAGTTGGGCGGCGGTGTCGAACTCGATGCCAACCGCACGGCTGAAGCGTACAAGGCGGTCCTCGACCTGAATGTGGCGCCGTTGAAATATGGCCCGGTCGCGATGCCTGACGGGCAGCCTGTTCCGCTGAAAGGCGACGTGGCGTTCGACGGAAAGAACGGCATGCTCACTGCGGACAACCTGCAACTGAACCTGGGCGAAGGCACGGCGCTGGCCCTCGAAAAAGTGTCGGTCTCCAAGGACAAAGAGGCTGCCGGGTCGTACACATTCAAGACGGACTTCAAGACGCTGGACGCCATGGGGCTGCTTCGCGGGGCCGAGGGTTCGGCCTCGATCGCCGGCGCGTTCAAGTACAGTCCGGCCGATAACGTGGCGCTGGCCGGCGAGGGCGAGATTCAGTTGGCGAAGGCCGTTGCGGGCGGCGCGGTGCTGCGCGACGTGAAGGGCCCGATTAAAGTGCAGGACGGCACGATTAAGGCCGCGGGCCTCCAGGGCAGTGTCCTGGGCGGCACGTTGGACGCGGACGCCGAAGCCGGCCTGCTTACCACCGGCGTGCCGATGGCGGTCACGGCGCATCTGAAGGGCGTCAATCTCGAAACGCTTTCGCAGGCGCTGGGCATGCCTTCGGTGCAACTGGGTGGCCTGGCGGACGCCGAGCTTACGGTGGCGGCCAATATGCACGGCGTGAGCGATCTGCGGGTGTCCGCCCAGTCCGCGGGCGAAGTCTCCGTGGGCGTGGCGCTGCTCGAACAGGTCCTCGCGTCGGAGTATGCAAGCCAGATGCCCGGGAAGAAACAGATCGAGCGCGTGGTTGCGGATCTTAAAGGCAAAGGCGATCGCGCCACGTTCGCTTCGGCAAAGCTGACGGTGGCCTATCAGGGAGAGCGTGTCGCGTTGAAGGTCGAACTGGCCAGCGACAAGCTGAACTTGAATTTGGACCTGGCGATCGACGCGCCGCTGGTATGGCAAGCGCTGAGCCTGGCGGGCGATAATGCCCTGAAGAACGCGGCCGCGTGATCCATTAACACGGGAGTGGCAATGATGAGACGCATGGCGCTCGCAGTAACGGTGACCGGTATTGTCGTGGCCTTGGGTTGTTCGATTGTGCCCAAGAAGTTCGAGGCCCATATCACGATCGACATTCGCCAGCATATCGAGGAACAGGCTTCGAGCGCGCTCGATTTTATCGAGGGGAAGGCCCCCACGCCCGCGCCGGCTCCCGAGCCGCAGGCGCCCGCGCCGAAGAAGACTTCGTGGATGGACCGCGCGTGGGATGCGCTCACGCCGATGCCGGTGGCCTACGCCGCGGAGCTCAAGACCAGTTCGCAAGAAGTCACGCGGCTGCTGGGCGAGATGCGCCAGCGGAATGGCCAGGTGCAGGATCTCAAGTCCAGCGGGGCCGCGGGCGAGAGCAACCGGGGCTATCTCGAACTGCGAGACGAGGGCAAGGCGCCGGAAGCGGAACGCCATAACGAGGCGCAGCGCCTCGTGGCCGCGGAGAACAAGGACCGCAAGGACCTGTACCAGGAAATTGCGAGGATCAACAAGGAAGACCACGTGTCCGTGTCGATGGTGGAGAGCGTCTATGCCGTCGAGCGCCTGAAACGCGCCAAGTCCGGCGAGATCTTCCAGCTTCCGCCGAAGGGCCCGGACTTCGACGCGTTCAAAGCGTCGCCGGCGGGCCAGAAATTAGGGGCGGAGTGCGCGCCGGGCGCGTGGGTACACATCAAGTAGGAACGCCATGAGTCGGCAAACGGAGGGGAAGACGGAACGGGGCGCGGAACCGCCGCGAACGGCGCTGGCGGTGCGTCTCGAACGGCAGGCGATGTTCCTGCGTTACGCGGCGTATCTCGTTCTGGTCGGCATCTTCTTTGCGGGCGAGCTCGAAGGCGAATTAGGCGATCTGGCGATTATCACGGTCGTGGTCGTGCTGCACAACGCCTTTGTGCACGCAACGCTCTGGACGCGGCGCTACTCGTGGTTCATGTCCCCAATCAACTTCGTGATCCACCTCGCCGAAATCTCGATCGTGGTGTCGTTTACCGGGGCCGAAGAGAGCGAGTTCTTCGTGCTCTACTTCTTCCTGCTGATAGGTTATACGTTGTGGCGGCGGCGCTTCCTGCGCATCGTGCTCGTGTCGGCGCTGTGCGCGGTCGCGTACGGCATCGTGGTGGCAGTCGAGTGGCGTGCCAGCGGCATCAGCATCGCCCCGGGAATCGTCTTCATCAAACTGGCGAGCATCCTGGTGTGCGGATGGCTGGTCGCCACGCTGAGCCAGCTCATGCGCAAGATCGAAGACAAAGGCATGGACCGCGCGCGCGCGCTCGCCGCGTCCGAGGCCACGATCCGCACCATTCTCGATACGGCCGCCGATCCGATTCTGGTTTACGACGAACACGAAATCGTGACCGAGGCGAACGACAAGGCCTGTGAGTTCCTCGGCGTATCGCGCGACCGCATCCGCGGCAAGACGTTCCGCTCGTTTCTATTCGACGACGGGTCCGTGGATCAGAAGTTGACGGAAGCGCGCCTGCGCGACGAGTACCATGGCGAACAGATCTTCGTGGCCACCGAGGGGCACGAACTTACGGTCGACCTGCGCATCCGCTCGTTCATGCGCAACGGCCGGCGATTCTTCGTGGTCGTCACTCACGACATCACGGAGCGCAAGGCGCTGCAAGAGGCCACGCATCTGGCGAACGCGAATCTCGCGCGGCTGAATCGCGAACTCCAGCAAGTCAACGAATTGAAGACGGGCCTGCTGACCGCGATCTCGCAGCGCATCCGCTCGCCGCTGACCGCGCTGCTCGGCTATCTCGACATGCTGCTCAACGACGAATTGGGAACGCTCCAGCCCGAGCAACGCAAGGCGCTGTTGACCTGCCGGCGAAGCACCGCGCGCGTGTTCCGCCTCATTGACGAAGCGTTCAGTGTCCCCGCCGCCGAGGTGACGCAAACCCGAAACGATTGACGTACGGCCCGCAGGAGGGCGTCCATGTCCGACTCGAAATCATCGCTGGCTGCCCGGTTTGCCGCGTGGCGGCAACGCCGCGTGCCAAAGGAGAAGGATCGGCCGCTTCACGTCCTCCGCCACGTCTCTGCGATGCTGCTTGGCTGCGCGACGCTGCTGGCCTTCACGGTCGCCGCGCGCTTTCCCGGAGCGGTCGAAACGATCTATACCGACCACGTGGGCCAGCGTATCGGAAGGATGCTCGGGTGGGTCTCCTCGTTCGTTCCGTTCAGCGTTGCCGAGACCTTACTCGTGGCGATTGTAGGCGCGGTGTTGGGATCCTGTGGAATCGCCGCATATCACGTGGTCCGCGGACGCCGCCGCATCGTCAACGCGCTCGCGCGCGGCGCGCTCCGTTTGGGCGCGCTGGCGGGCATTCTCGTGACCGTGTTCTACACCGGATGGGGCTTCAACTACGCGCGCGCCGATCTTGTGCATCGCATGCACTGGCAGGATCTACCCGCCATGGACACGCCGCAACTTGCGACGCTCTGCGAGGAACTCGTTGCCGTCACGAACGAGGAGTACGTGCGCGCGATGGGTTCGGAAGATTGCGGCGCGCCGAGTGCGCCGCCGCAGTCTTTGGCCACCGTCGACTCGCAGATCGACGCGGCCTACGTACGCGTCGCGGAACGGTTGCATCTGCATCCGACGTTTGCGGTGTCTCGCGGGCGCGCGAAGCCCATCCTCATGTCGTTCATCATGAGCCGCCTGCTGATTCTCGGCTTCTACAGTCCGTGGACCGGCGAAGCAAACTACAATCGGGAAACCCCGGCCAGCCGCCTTCCCGAAGTGATCGGCCACGAGAAGGCGCATCAGCGCGGTATCACGAGCGAGGACGAGGCGAACTTCTTCGGCTTCATGGTGTGCGCGTCAAGCGACGATCCGTACCTGCGATACTCGGGCTACGCGATGGCAGAACGGCAGCTCCTGGGCGAGTTGCTCAAGCGCGACCATGACACGGCCAAGGCCCTTCGCGAGAAGATCGTGCCCGGCGTGCGGCGCGACATCAAAGCTATGGACGAGTTTGTCCAGACGAATCGGGGCGCGGTCAGCAAGGCAAGCCATGCGGTCAACAACGCGTACCTGAAGGCGAATCGCGTGTCGGCGGGCGTCCAGGCGTACCAACTCAGCGCGAAACTTATCCTGGCGTTCGCCCAGACCAACGGCGGAACGTGCTTGATCCCCAGAAGCGCGGACGCCGCGAATAACGAAACGAAAGGAACGCCATGATCACGTATCATTGCGACGGGTGCGGCGCGGAACTCGCCCAGAACGCGTTGCGTTACACGGTGACCATCGACGTGCGCGCGGCCTACGACACGCTCGAAGTGCATCTGGTCGACCTCGTCAGCGATCACCGCGCCGAGATGCTCGCCCTCATCGAGAAACTCAAACACCGGTCGCCGCGTGATATCGAGGAATCAGTGTACAAGAACATGAAGCTCGACTTGTGCCCTTCGTGCCAGCGCGCGTTCGTCCGCAGCCCGCTACGGTTCCACCCCGAACAGGGCGCGCCTGACGAAGAGATCGATATCGACGCCTTCCTGCGATCGTTGGGCCACGGGAAACCGGAGTAGGTTCCAAAGCACGGGTCATCCGGATGCCCCGCACTTCGTTCTATGTCCTCTTGCTCGTGCTTAATCTTGCTCTTGCTCCGGATGCGCCGCAAGATCTCACCCTTTCAGGCACTGCTTTGGCAAGATGTATGTACGGCTCGCCGCCAGATTCCAGTTGGTTCCTAACTGTCCCGTCAGATCTGTACTTCATGGTGGTTCGGTTCGTTCAATTCGTTTACCACGAAGGCCACGAAGAACACGAAGAAACGGCGAAAGAGAGAGTCTTCTAAACTACGGGTTGTGAGCGAACGCCCGTATCAGGGTCTTTTCAACGCAAGGTGCACAGGCCGCGAGGGGACGCAGAGTGTTCGCGGAGCTCCGAGCTCTCGGCGCCTCGATAGGCTCGCAATCGTTCTGTTCTCAATCGTTCTGTCAACTCCGTGCCCTATGAAATCGTCCTGTCTTCAATCGTCTTGTGTACAGGCAAAAAGCAATGACAGAACGATTGAGAACAGAACGATGAGAACAACTGCTCGGCGTGAGATGCGTGGGTTGTGGGCAGAGCCACCTCAGATTGTTTGTGTTCTGTTGAAGCGCTATTGCTTGGCGCTTTCCCTGTCGCGGTTGCGGTTCGTACACCGGGGCGCTGGCATCAAGAGCAAGATGAAGAGCAAGACTCTCGACTACGAGTTCAGGCGCGAAAGACAACGATGATTCGGATGATTTCAGGTTATACGCCTGCGGCCATGGCCTGGACCGATTTCAGGATATCCTCGGTGCGCGCAGGATCGCTGGCGGAGAACTCGAGGCCGATGTAACGATCGTAGTTCGTTTCGGCGATCCGCTTGAACAGGTAGGGATAATTGATCTCGCCACTATCCGGCTCGTGCCGGCCCGGATGGTTCGCGACGTGGAAATGGCCGATCTTGTCAATGTTGTTGACGATGTTTCGCGTCAGGTTGCCTTCCGTAATCTGCTGATGATAGATGTCGAACAGCAGCTTCACGGCCGGGCTGGCCACCTCGTTCAACATCTCGAACCCTTCCGCCGACGTCGACAGGTAATATCCCGCGTGGTCGACAAGAAGGTTCAAGGGCTCGACCACCAGCGTGATGCCTGCATCTTCGGCCACGGGGGCCGCGGCCTTCAATGCCTCGACGCACGCCGCATGTTGGGAGGCGCGGGACACCTCCTTGAGTTCGTTGCCGGTCGTCACAATGAAACACGAGCAGTTGAGCCGCGGCGCAACCTTGATACAGTCTTTCACCGCGTCGACGAACGGGGCCTTGCCTTCGGGCGTCAGCATGCTGGTCGCGGCGCCGGAAAACGAGGTCTTGACGCACGCCACGGCGACGTTCAGTCCGTGGTCCTTGGTGGCCTTCTCGATAGCGTCGAGGTCTTTCTCCCACCACCCCCAGAACTCGTAGGTCTTGAACCCGAGCGCCGCCACCCGCGGAATCCGATCCGCGAACGGAATATTGCCCCAGAACATCTCGATACACGGCGACAGTTTCAACACGCGGATGGCCCTCCTGCGGATGTCATTCCTTGGGCTGGGACGTCTCGTCTTGCGGCGGCTCGGGCGCGTCTTCACGCACGGCAATCACCGTCCACAACACGAGCGCCAGGATCAGCAACCCCATAAACGCATAGTAGTAAATCACGGCGCAATCCCTTCGGAAGCGAATGTTTACCCACGGCGTATGATAGCAACCGGCCCGGAAACGAGCAAATCGCCATGCGTGATGCGAAGGCACGCCTCATCTGCTATTCTAAATGGGAGATCTGCGTGTGCACGTTGGGCGCTCCGGGCATTTCTCCACACAAGGATTAAGGGAAGCACTATGGCTATTGTCGATCTCACTTCGATTCCGTGGACGCTGTTGGGATGGCGTCCGTATATGTGGAAACTGGCGAAACGCGTGGACACGTTCGTGCCGATGCCCGCGGACCTCGGACCGTTTCCTGCGGTGGTGCCCGGCTCGGTGCAGCGGACGCTGTTCGAACAACGCGTGATTGAAGATTGGCATGTCGGATTCGGTTCGCGCGAGTGCGAATGGGTCGAGCACCGGCATTGGGACTACAACGCGACGGTGCAGGCGCCAGCCACGGGCGACGGGGATCGGATTGTCCTCAACGCGCAGGGTCTCGATTACGCCGGATGGGTCCTGGTGGATTGCGTGGAGGCCGCGCAGTTTCAAGGGGGACTGGAACCGCACCGGTTCGACCTTACGGCGCAACTTGGAGATGGCAAGCCGCATCTGTTGAGTATTGTCTTCGACGAAGCGCCTCAGGAACAGGGCCAGATCGGATATACGTCGCGATCCCATTTCTTCAAGTCGCGCTACAACTACAGTTGGGATTGGTGTCCGCGGATCGTTCCGATCGGCATCACGGGCGCGCTCATGCTCCGGACCGGCGCTGACGCTGTCGATGAAGTCACGAAGATTCGCGCACGGCTCGAACCGGATCTGCAGACGGGCAGCGTTGAGATCGAGGTCGTGTGCGGGACTGCCGCGGTTCCCTCGGTTCGGTTCGAAATCATGATCAGCGGCGCGGGGCGCGAGGTGCATCGTCACACGCACGCGGCATCGCCGGGATCGAACCGTATCCGGACGGAACCGTTCGCGGTAAAGCCCTGGTGGCCGAACGGCCTGGGCGATCAGCCCCTCTACGCAGTCGAGATCGCGGCCTGTGCCGGGGATGGCGCGGTCCTCTGGACGCACGCCGCGGAGATCGGGTTCCGGCGCATCGAATGGCGGCCGTGCGAGGGCGCGCCCGCGAATGCGGAACCGTGGGTGTGCGTGGTCAACGGCACGCCAGTCTTCCTTCAAGGCGCGAACTGGGTGCCACCGAAGGCGTCGTATCCCGACGCGTCAGCGGGCGACTACGAAGCACTGGTCGCGCTGTACAAGGATATGGGCTGCACGGTGCTGCGCGTGTGGGGCGGCGCGATCCTCGAAGCGGAAACGTTCTATCGCTGCTGCGACCGCGCGGGCATTCTTGTGTGGCAAGAGTTCCCGCTGTCGTCGTCGGGCGTTGAGAATTGGCCTCCGGAAGACCCCGAAGCGATCGCCGCGATCGCGCGCATTGCCGAGTCGTACATCCGGCGCCGGGCACATCACGCGTCGTTGCTGTTGTGGTGCGGCGGGAACGAACTGATGGGTGGCGCGGACGGGTCGAAGACTGGCGACGTACCCGTGGACTACGCGCATCCATGCATCGCGGCGCTGCGCGATGTCGTGTTGCGCGAAGACCCGGATCGCCGGTTCCTGCCTACGTCCGCGAGCGGCCCGAAGGAATGCGCGAACGCAGCAGACTTCGGTAAGGGCATTCACCACGATGTGCACGGTCCGTGGGGCATGGGCGGTTTCGAGGACATCGAGGCGTGGCGCGCGTATTGGCAGCAGGACGACGCGCTGTTCCGTTCGGAGGTCGGCATGCCGGGCGCGTGCAGCGTCGAGTCGATTCGGCGCTATGCGGGCCGGGGCGAAGTGTGGCCGCCGGCCGGCGCGTATTGGATGCACACGGCCGCGTGGTGGACGCTGTGGGACAGGTACGAGAAGGACCTCGGCACGCTCGACGCCGAGGAGGGCCTGCGCGTCTACGTCGAACGGACGCAGCAGCATCAGGCCGAGGCCTACGCCATTGCGGCGAAAGCCTGCAAGGACCGGTTCCCGCGTTGCGGCGGGTTCATTATCTGGATGGGCCACGACTGCTACCCGTGTCCCGTGAACAACTCGGTCATCGATTTCGACCAGCAGCCCAAACCCGCTTACCACGCGCTACGCGACGTGTTTTGTTCGTGATCTTCGCAGAGCTTGGCCGCGTGTGGTAAAATGACGATGGCGCGAACGACGAGGAACACAGTAATGGTCTGCCACTATACAGCACGCTACGTGGAACTGGAACGCGGTTACATGGGCCAGTTGGTGGAATGGCCCGAGGTGGTCACGGAAGGCGAAACCCTCGACGAGTGCCGGCGTATGCTCCAAGACGCGCTGTCCGAGATGATTCGGGCGTACCGGGATTTGGGAATGCAAGTGCCGGAAGCAAGCGTCCTGTTCGAGCGGCTCTGCGCCGAGGTATGAAATGTCCGTCAATCGACGCGACATTGTCCGGCACTTAGAAGAGCACGGATTCCGACTGATTCGAGAAGGCGGGAACCATTCCATCTACGGCAATGGCGCAAAGGCAAGCGATACGATCAGCGAATCGGTGGGTTCCGCTTCGCTGCACCCACCCTACACCTCTATACAAGCGCCCCGCGCGGCTTGAGCGTCTCAGTTCCACCCTAACCCCGAGACCCGGACCCCGAAACCCGGATCAACACATTCCGGTACCAGATCTCGCCGCCGTGATCTTGAAGCGCGAGATTGCCTTCGCGGGGAAGCTGGGCGAACGGGATCTTGAACTTCCCCAGGAGCGACGTCATCTTCGCGAGGTCGGTATGGATAACCATCCATCCATTCATGATGACGATGACTTCCGATCCCTTGACACTGATGTCGTACGAATTCCATTCGCCCGCCGGGCGCGACATGTTGAACATCGGCGTGACGACGTCGTAGATCGAACCGCAACTGTTCTTGTTGGGCGGCTTGCCGTAGTCTTCGAGCACCTGGACCTCGAAACCTCGGTTCACGGGATCGTTGGGCTGCGCGCGGAGGAACACGCCGCTGTTGGTATGGCGCGCGGCCTTGAACTCGACGTGCAAATCGAAATCGCCGAATCGCTCGGTCGTGTACGTTACGTAGCGCAACGGATAGACGGTGCGCCCGAAGATGTGCAGGACGCCTTCTTGGATCGCGAAGATGTCCTTGTTGTCGCCGACATTCTTCCATCCCGCCGCGTGATCCGCGTCGAGCAGATCGACCCAGCCCTCGCCTGAAGGCCGGGCCGTGGGTTCGCCAACGGGCACGGGGCCTGGCTTCCACAGGAATTTGTATCCCACCAGAACGGCGAGGGTAAGAATCGCCGCCCAGACGATGCATCCCTTCAACGATATGACGACCATGCTTCAGTCCTCCGTTTACGGATACGTAACGCCGGCCAAGTGACGCCGAACGTTTTCGAGCGCGAAGATGGATGTGCGTACCTGGCTGCGATCGTCCGTGCCCCAGTAAGTCATGTCCCACGTAATGCCGCCTTCCGGAGAAGCGAAGTGCACCGCGGTTTGGCGCGCGGAGGGATTCGCCGCGATACCCAGCGCGCATTCCGCGCCGTACTGCGCCCGCGCCTGTGCCGCCAACTCGGCCGCTGCGCGCGCGGTATCGTCCTGCGATAGAGCAGCGCACGGCAGCACCATCCCGCCGGCGAAGCTCGGCACACCCGCGGCAGCCATGCGCCGCGCGAGCGCCCCGCCCGTCACGGACTCGGCGAGCGCGATGCGCCAGCCGCGCGCGCGCAACAGTCCGTCTACAACCTGTTCGAGCGTTTCGTCGTCGACGCCCATGATCAGCCCGGGCAGGCGTTCGCGTACGCGCGCGTCGACTTCGCCAATCAACGCGCACGCTTCGTCGCGTGTAGCGGCGCGCGCCGTGATACGAATGCGCACGGCGTCGGGCGACGCGAGCACGCCCACGGTCGGATTCTGCTGGTGCTTGATGAGATCGCCAATGGCCGCATCCACGCGCGATTCGCCGATGCCGCATACTTTCAAGACGCGGCTGTGAATCACGGCGGCGATGCCGAACTTCTTCTTGAGATACGGCAGGACGCTGTCCGTAAGCATGGCCTTGAGTTCGTGCGGCACGCCGGGCATGCAGATAATCGTGCCGCGAGCATCTTCGACGATCAGGCCCGGCGCGGTGCCGTTCGGATTGGGAATCGAGATCGCCCCACGCGGCGCCGTGGCCTGCTTCCGGTTGTTTTCGGTCATCGCGAACCGGAACCGCTCGAAGCGCGCCGCGAGTTCGTCGTAGAGGTCCTGCCGGAATTCGAGCGGGCGATCGAGGAGGTCCGCGATGCACTCGCGCGTGATGTCGTCTTCGGTCGGCCCGAGGCCCCCGGAGGTTAACACCACGTCCGAACGGCGAAGCGCGTCGTCGAATGCGTTCCGAATCCGCTCGGGGTTGTCGCCCACCGTGGTCTTCTGATAGAGATTGATGCCGTGTTCCGCGAGCGTCTGCCCCATGAAAGCTGCATTGGTGTCCACGATCTGTCCGAGGAGGAGTTCCGTTCCAATCATCAAGATCTCGCACTGCATGCGCGCCTGTTCCTTTCATAGATACGGTAGCCGGTCGAGCGGGGATTATAGCAGCTTCAGCGGTGGAAACGAGGAGCGCTTACACGATAGGTAGGAAGGTGCGGCGCGTTGAAAGTCCCCCATTGCCGCCGCATCGAGCGCCCCGGCTCGATTGGAGAAACCTCCAGGCTGGGGGGCATGGGTTGACCGAATTGGGGCACGGAGCCGAGACCCCGTGCCCCCTTGAACTGGAACCCCCAGTTGCGCGGCGCGCAACCGTTGCCCCCCGTGGAGGCATTGCCCGGACTCGCCGGGCACGGTCGCCTTACTTCTTGCCGGCTTTCTTCGCGACTTTCTTCGCGGGAGCCTTCTTGACGGCGGCCTTCTTCGCTGCGGGTTTCTTCTTTGCTGCCATTGCGTTTCTCCTTTTTCTCCAACCCTACGGTTGAATGGGTTAACACGAGATATTGTAGCATAGTGTGTATAAATATGCAATACCTTGTGTAAAAAATTTGAATGCCGCCAAAACCCCGCCCCGAACACGAAAACCAGGCAATCTCAGAATACGTTTTATCCGCATTCCAGCCATGAAAACGAAACTCGAATATCCCGGATTCCTCGTATAGAATACACATGTTAATCCATATTACTAGGTATATGTGTATTTTCAAGGACTTCCATAGCTTTCGCGACTGCCATGTTCCGCAAATGCCGCAATATGGATATTATAGTGTCTATACAACACTATATATGCGTTCGTTGGATCGCGTGCCCGTACCGGTCACTTGGGCATCATACGAATCGCGCCGTCGATACGAATGGTGGCGCCGTTAATCATCTCGTTCTCGAAGATGTGAAGCGCCAGCGCGGCGAACTCGGGCGGCTGGCCGAGCCGCGACGGAAACGGCACCTGGGCGGCGAGCGATTGGCGGGTGGCTTCGGGCAGCAAGGCCATCATCGGCGTGTCGAACGTGCCGGGGGCGATGGTGACGACGCGGATGCCGAACCGCGCGAGTTCGCGGGCGACGGGCAGCGTCATTGAGACCACGCCGCCCTTCGAAGCCGCGTAGGCCGCCTGGCCGATCTGTCCGTCATAGGCCGCTATCGATGCCGTGTTGACGATGACGCCGCGCTCGCCGTTCGGAAACGCTTCCTGCTGGCTCATCGCCATGGCGGCGAGACGGGTCACGTTGAAGGTTCCGGTCAGATTGACCTTGATGACCATCGCGAAGAGATCGAGCGCGTGCGGCCCGCGCTGGCTGACGACTTTCTGCGCCGCGGCCACGCCCGCGCAATGGACGACGCCGTGCAGTCCGCCGAAGGTTTCGGTGGCGCACGCGACGGCGCCTTGCACGCTCGCCTCGTCCGTCACGTCGCACGCGACGAACTTCGCGCATGCCCCGAGGTCCGCGGCGACGGCGTTGCCCGTGTCCGCGTTGAGGTCGGCGACGATCACGTTGCCCCCCGCGGCGGCAAGCGCCCGCACGGCGGCCTCGCCCAATCCCGAACCTCCGCCGGTCACCAGGAATGTGTTGCCTGCAAGTTTCATGGTTCGCTCTCCTCCGTTGATGCGATTGTTGGGGTCAAGATGCGCGCGCGAACGCCGCATCGGTTAGCCATTCGAGAAGGCCCTCGGACGCAGCATCGCCCAAAGCGCCTCGGGGGTGATGATCGGTCTCCGGCACACAAAGACGGGCACGTTCTGTTCGTAGGGGACCGTCTCGGGACACGTGATCGTCGCGGCCTGCTCGACCTCGGCAAAGACGTGCTTCAATTCGTCCACGCTCGATCCGACGACCAGCGTGACCGGGCCGAAGGCTTTCGGCGGCCCCCAGAAGTAGTAGTTCTGATGGCCGCATGCGGCGGGAGGCAGGCCGAGGGCCTTGCCGTAGAAATCGATGGCGCCGGCACGGCCGAAGTTGGCGCCGAACACGACGCACTGAGCCTGCTCCTCGGGGGTTAGCGTGTGGAACACCTGCGCGACTGTGGCCGCCTGGTTTTCCCATCCGAACATGTCGTGAAACGTGCCCGTGATTTCGTACACGTTCTTGAGCGTGCCGCCTGTGGCCGCCGCGACGTAGGCGTCAAGTTTGCCGATCGGCAAAATGGGCAACGCCAGCGGGGCCGTGGCAAGACCGCCAGCAACGAGGGCCGTGGGGATAGCTGCTTTCATCCATCCGCGGCGCGGTTTCGACGCGGCGCGTTCGACGACCAGCGCGCCCGCCGCAAGCAGCATCGGGTACGCCGCTCCGAGATAGTAGATCTTACTCTTGCCAATCAGCAGCATCAGGAATACGACGACATAGATCCAGCCGAGGGGACGGTACGGTTTGCCGTCTTTGGAGCGGAGATAGAACCAGAGGCCGGCCAGCCAAATCGGCACGTTCAACGGATGATAGTACAGTACTTGTCCAGCGAGAAACGCCGAGGCGGGGATCCTGCTCATGACCCTGGCGTTCATACCGATCAGAAACTCGAAGGTAGCCCAGCCATGGGTGGCTTGCCAATACAGAAAGGGTGAGACGATGACGAGCGCCACGACGCCACCGATCCAGATCCACGGCCGCGCGAAGTGGGCACGCTGCGGCGTCAGCAGCAAGCCAATCACGAGGCCGATGCCCAGGAAGGCCATCGAGGGTTTGTTCAACAACCCGATTCCCGCCACGACGCCAAACGCGATCCACAGGCGGCCTTCGCCTTGGTCGACGCCGGCCTGAAAGATGCGTATGAGCAGGTACGCGCACAGCAGCCAAAACAGCGGCTCAAACGACGGCAGCGACAGGATGTTGCCGCACATGAGATACGCCGGGGCCACGATATACGTGAGCGCGGCCAGGCATTGCGCAAACCGCCCCCCGCCCAGAGCGCGCGCGGTAAGGCCGCTGAGGATCACGCACGCCGACGCGGCGACGGCGGAGAAGAAGCGCAGAGCGAACAACGACTCGCCGAAGATCTCGCGGCCAAGCCGGCCGAGCCACATGGCCAGCGGGCCGACGTCGACGTAACCGAAGGCCAGGTGTTCGCCGCACGCGATGAAGTACAACTCGTCGCGCTGGTAGCCGTAGTAACGGTTGAAATAGAAATGCAGCAGGAGCGTGAACAGCGCCATCCAGCCAAGCAACGCCGTGTCGCTCGACAAGCGTTCGCGCCACGTTCTCCCGGGTTGCATCGCGTCTACTCCATGCCGGCTGCTGTGATCGAAGTTACGGCCATTGCGCCGACTCCTCTGGTTGCTGCCTTAAGGCAGCCGCATGCCGCGCCGCTGGTCGAGTTCCCGGCGGCTGCGGCTGATGTAATCGCGAAGTTCCTCGATGCCGTATTCGCGAGCCAGCGCGCGCGCGCTTACGCCGGGCCGTTTCGCCTTGAGCACAAACCACGCCTCGCGCGGAAGCCACGCGTCGATAGCCACGTCGTCGCCGTGTTCGCGTAGCAGTTTCGATTTCTTGGCGCTGTTGAAGTCGATATGGTGAATCGTCCGGTCGAGATCCAACGTAATCCGGCTGATGTCGATCTTCGAGTCGTGCCCGTCGAGCAGGCGCTCGCCGGTGATGTCATACACAAGGCAGTCCCGGCTCAACGTAGACGTGACGATGTAGTAATGGTGCGCCAGCGCGTGCGATTGCAGCGTCGAACCCGCCGAGTAGGCGCTCGACCAGATCACGAGTTCCGCCCCTTGATCGGCAAGCCGCTGCCAGACCTCCGGGAAATTCGCGTCGAAACAAATCGCCATCCCGACCTTGCCGAAGTCCGCCTGATACACCGGCGCCTCGCGGCCCAGTTCCAGGTTCGGGTGCGTGTCCCATTCAGACCAGAAGGGATAGACCTTGTCATACAAGCAGGCGACGTTGCCGTCGCGGTCAAGCAACACCGACGTGTTGAACACCTTGTCGCCGTCCTGGCGGTACATCGGCGAGACAATGTAGACGCGATACTTCTTCGCGATGGCGGCCATCGCCGTGACCGCCGGGCCGTCGAGCGTCTGCGGTTTGTCGCCCGGCCAAGTCTCAGGCAGCGCGATAAGGTCCGGACCGTTCGCCGCTTCCTTCTCGACCAGCGCCGTGACCGTCTCTAACGATTCACCCGAAAAACACAGGCTGACTACACGGACCGGCCGCCCTACCTTAGCCTCGTCCGCCGCCCACGCCATGCCCGCCAGCCCTGCCAGGCCGATTGCCAGAAGTACGCGCACCATACCCATACTCCCGCGCCAATGGGTCTACTCTATAACTTCGCCCGTGCCCAGGCAAGCGCGGTATGCCTTACACCAAGTTGCAGTCAAAGGTATATAAACTGAGGGTATCGCGTTCCTACTCGTGGTCGTGGTCGTGATCGTAGTCGTAATCGGAGGATTCGAAGACGATTACGACTACGATTACGATCACGACCACGACAACCGGTTCGCATCTATCTCCTTCGCCGGTCGCGGTTCGTTCATTCGTGACGGCGCCTTCGTACTGGAGCGTGAAGGGAAAGCAGGGGCGGTCTTTCCATCGCCCCTATTCGAAAGCCATCCAGAAACCTTTCCATACACGCTCTTTCAGGACGGAGGCTCTCTACGCTTTGGGCCAACCCCCGCGAACGCGCACAACCCAGCGAAAGCGCTGAAACATCGGCGCAGTCCAAAGCAGTACAGCAACGCGCATTTGACCGCCGCCGCTGGGGCATGCTACGATCTGCGACGCGTTGGGCGACTAGCTCAGGTGGTTAGAGCGCCGTCTTCACACGGCGGAGGTCCACAGTTCGAGCCTGTGGTCGCCCACCATTCTTAAATCCCTCCAAGCATTGTCTCTACGCCGCCCGTAGTGTGTCATATCCGGCGCGGGACTGTGCTCCCAGTGTGATCCTTTCGTGTCAAGTCTCGCCTACACCATCTAGCCCGCAAGTGCGAGGAGTGTGCGCAAGATGCCGAATCTATACAAGCGCGGCGCGGTGTGGTGGCTCGCGTTCAAGGTCCAAGGCCGACTATTCCGCCGTTCGCTAGGTACTCGTGACGCGGCCACGGCGCGGCGTCTGGCGTCGGATATCGGCTACGAATTGACTAAGCGGAGGATTCTTGCGGACCTCGGCTTAGATTCGGCGTCCTTCAATTCCTCACAAGCAACGCTCACGGTGGGCGGTAGCGTAAAGTCCCGATTGTTACAGGAAGCCCAAGCCATGCAGCCTAGCGAGGCATGGGAACGATACGAAGCATGGGCATCGGTCAACAAGCAAAGCAGAACGCTTGAGCGCGAAGACTGTGCGTGGCGGGCGTTCACCGAGTACACGCGGAACAAGCCGCCTTCACTTGTGACGGTCCAAGATATCGAGGCGTTCAAAGCGTACTCGCTGAAGGCGGGAAAGCAACCGGCCACGGTCAACACGGACTTGGCAAAGGTGAGCGCGGTATACGGTCGCCTAGTGGTCCTCGACTTGCTCGCCGCGAATCCGTTTACCAAGGTTCCGCACCTGCGGCTCGACCGCAAGCCGCCGAAGTTCCTGTCTCAAGTTCAACTTGACAGTCTTCTCGAAGCGGCACGTACAGAACGCCAGGACGTGTACCTGTTCGTTGCGCTATGTGCCCTTGCCGGTCTACGGCACGCCGAGGCGCTGGCGTGTATGTGGACGTGGATTGACTTGAATGCAAAGACGATCACGATCCAGCCCGGTCCTGGATTTCAGCCCAAGGACCACGACTCGCGGACGGTCCCTATTTCGGAACGCTTGCACGGCATCCTCGCGCGATTCGAGTCGAGCGGCTACGTCATAGCGCCGGAGAAGTCACGCGGCAAGTGGCGTAATCGCGTAGAACTACGCAAGCCCTTCGAGGCGGTCTGCAAGGCGGCGGGCGTCGAGTGGTGCACGGCGCATGTGCTTCGGCACACGTTCGCCTCGGTGCTGGTTCAGTCGGGCGTGTCGCTCTACAAGGTGCAATCGTGGCTCGGGCACTCGGACAGTTCCACGACGGCCATATACGCCCACCTGCAAGCCTACGACGCGGACGTGAACGGGCGAAATGCGAAATTTAGAAAGTGAACACAACAGACATTATCAGACATTGAAACGCAATATCAGGTGTAAGTCGTTTAGTTTCAACATGGATAAGACGTAGCGGATAATCAGACGGGGCAGATTCTGTCAAGAGTATTCTCAAGGGGGAGGATTTTCAGTGGTTTCAAGGGGCCTCGGCGCGTGGTAGCCACACCCGAAGGCGCGTCTCGTGCGGGGTATCTCTTGACGCCAAGGACACGCCCGGAGTCAACGGGAACCAGCAAAACGAATCCGCAAAGAGCCGACAAGGACATAGTGAACCCTATTCCTCTTCCTTGGTGGATACGTCACGAACCCCCAATGTTACAAACGCAGAATTTAACTTGCATATCATTATTCCGTCTGGCAAAGTTGTAGAAGTGTAGTGGTTCCTTGTGAGACATGGACGCACGTTACTTGCTTCGGAAAGGAAGAGAATCATGAAGAGTCGTATCCTCGTGTTTATCGCAGTCCTCACTATGGCAATGGTCCTTGGTTGTCCTAACGGCGGCATCAACCTGAGCAGGAAGAATAGCGTCACTCTTCACAATAACCATACTATGGATATCACTAGTTTCTCTGTCAGTCGCCTCGGAGAGATTTGTCAGTGTCCGGAGCCGACCAAGGTAGGCGTAAATGTGCTTCCAGAGCCACTAAAACCAGGGGAATCCTTCAAGGTCGCAGACCTTGTCGATGGGAACTACGAACTCTCGCTTGTATATTATCACAAGTCTGATAATCGCACGTATTCCTCTTCGCGCACCGTGACGCAAAGTCTGGAAGGCGGAAAGAACTACGACTGGTATTTCACCATGTCCAAATCCGCAGACTCGACGGGCGAATGGGTACCCGGCGCACCTTCAGCAAAGGCGATCCTGGACACCCTCTTAGGGCTTTGACTCTTAGGCGACGCAAACGAAAGCGGCGCAATGCCTGCTTCTCCACGTGCCCTTGCCCGCTATGAAGGCACGGGCGCTGGAACTCTACGTATGTCGCGCAAGGTCCGGCGCACCACGTTGCCCCAGGAGACGCGAACGCGGCACGAGTGGTCTAGCCCCACCTCGGCCCGGTCGTACGCTCTGCGGCCAAGCAAGGCGGGTGCGTGGGGGTTGTGGCGTCCACGAGGAGCGCGGTCTGGTCGCCCCGGCCACGGGGAGGGGGGATCAGGGGGAGACGGGGGTGTGCGATTGCGTTAATGGGTGTGCTTCGGTTGCGTGCGGAGTGGAGGCAAACCTAGGATTGAGAATCTCAAGTATAGGCCGCTCCTTGTTGCGATAAGTAATATGACCACCTCATCGCGTTGCTTAAGTGCGCTTGAGAAGTTTCCCTCAGGCCCTCATGAATCTCGGTCAGGTCTTAAGTCGAGTTCTTCTCCTGCACCTATTAGACACCAGTAGTGTGCACCCCGCTGAAGCAATCAGTAGTAAATCGCCACTTGAACTACTGCCAAGCACGCTGGCGCTTAGTGCTTTGTCAGACAAAACGTAAACGCCCGTACTGATAATCGTTTGATTCGCCACAACATTGACGGTCTCGCTACTCGGTGTGGTCCACGACCTCTTGCTAGACCGGAAGCATCCAGAAGATTCCTCCGAAGGAATGTCCTTGAATTCCACAACATGCTCGCCCACGGCGAGACCCGATATCGTGATGTCACTCCCCTGCCAATCGCCGCCATCCAGCCGCCATTGAGCACCAGCACTCCGCGCCTCGGCAGGTTCGATCTTCACCACTAAAGATCCCGTTTGCCTGGTGTATGTCCCCGTTCCCGTCGCCACAGTGCCTGATGCAACGGTAACAACTTGACTCAGTGGCTCGACCCAACCATCTAGGTCGCTAAATGATACAGAGTGCGGGCCTTCTACCAATCCTGAGACCATCTCGCCGCTTTCGCGCCACTCTCCCCCATCTACACGCCACCTTGCCATGTCTCGGGCTTCTGCCGGTTCAATGACAATGAGCATAGAACCCAATTCCGGCTCGCCCTCACCTTCACCCTCACCACCTACGGCAACGGTTATGTAGCCCGTCTTAATCTCGCTGTCAGTGCCGATAGCGGTTTGCACCAAAAGCGTTACGCGATATGTGCCTGGCAGATTGTAGACATGGCTAGGATGTTGAGCCACACTTGCACCACCGTCGCCGAAATCCCAAGACCAACTCGTGAAAGGCGACGAACCCGGTGTTGACTCATCGGTAAACTGTACAATTAACGGGATAGTGCCTGACGTGGGAAGTGCCTCAAAGGCGGCTTCAGGCAACTCGCCTTCGCCTTCGCCTTCACCTTCACCTTCACCTTCTCCTTCTCCTTCCCCCTCGCCCTCACCGCTTTGCACCAGCAATGTCACCGTGGCTAGATTGCTCTCCGCACGGAAATCGCTCGCTTTGTACGTAAAGCTATCCGTCGCTGCCGCGCTGCCGTCGTGCATGTAGGTAAATGCCCCGTTCGGATTGAGTGTCAGCGTACCATGTATCGGGTACGTGACGATTGTAGCCGTCAGAGGAGAATGCTCGGCGTCGCTATCGTTCTCAAGCACACCGGGCGCGGGACGTGTAAGCGCATTGCCCTGCCTTACAGAGTAGGTATCGTCTTGGGCTACAGGAGGCATATCAACAGCAAGAGACACTGTATCTGAGGTCACGCTGCCCGCAATGTTCGACACTACGCAATCAAAGGAACCTGCATCCGTTCCCTGTGCAGAAATGATGTGGTACGAGGACTGCGTCGCGCCGGAAACAGCGCTACCGTCTTTTACCCACTGATAGCTCAAAGGCGGCACACCTGACGCAACCAACGAGAAGACAACCTCATCGCCGACATCCACCGTTTGAGCCTGAGGCTGAGGTTGATCCACGATCTGCGGCGGACGAGCTATAAGGTACATTCGCGCGGTTCCGTCTCGCCCAGCCGTGAAAATGCTATTCCCATCTGGCGAGAAAGTAGCCATACTGATGCCGTAAATCTGACCGAGGAATGTGAAGACCTCTTCCCCCGTCTCCGCGACCCAAAGCTTCGCACAACTATCAGACATCGTACTCATTCCGTCACTCGCAGTGAGAATCCAGTTGCCGTCGGCGCTGAAAGCCACTGAAGAAACCTGCGACAAGTGCCCAGAAAGCGTCTTGATTTCTTCACCAGTTTCTATGTCCCAAACCTTCGCCGTCTTGTCGTCCGAGCCAGTAAGGATCTTCTTGCCGTCGGGGCTAAAGGCAACCGACCTTATAAAGAACGTGTGACCGACAAACGTCCGAAGTGATTCGCCGGTTGATACACTCCACAGCCTTGCCGTGCCATCTTGAGAACCTGTCAAGACCATACTCCCATCAGGACTGAAGGCCACCGAATAAACAGCGCCAGTATGGCCTATGAACGACCTGATTTCGGTGCCAGATATTACGTCCCACAAGTGAGCCGACCGGTCATCTGAACCGATGAGCGCTGTCATTCCATCGGGGCTGAAGGCCACAGAGAAGACAGCACCGAATCTCTTAGAAAATGTCCGCAATACGCTTCCCGTCGATACATCCCAGAGCTTGGCTGTTTGGTCATCGTAACTAGCACCGGTAAGAGCCTTCGTACCGTCGGGACTCAGAGCAACGGCACGAACATCGTCCGTATGGCCGACAAACGTGCGAATTTCCTCGCCGTTCGCGGTATTCCACATCTGTGCGCTGTTGTCATCTGACCCTGTTAGTATGTAACTTCCGTCGCGGCTTATAGCAATTGAATTCAGAGGTCCTGGGCCAGAGAAAGACTGAATCTGTCTCTCAGTGGATGAATCCCAAAGCGTGACCTTCGAGGAAGATATGAGCACATTGTCCCCCGTAGAATTCATTGCGACACGAGTTACTTCACTGTCAGAAGGATCGCCGGGGAACGTCTTTATTACCCGCCCAGTGGCAACATCCCACATTGTCGCAAACGCGCCGCCGGAACCGATGAGAATTTCTCCGGCATCAAAACCAAACGCCGCAGCTGTAACTCGCGCTGGTTCTGAAATGGTTTGAACGAGTTGCCCCGTGCTGGAAGTCCATATCTTCACCGTATTGTCGTACCCCCCGGTAAGGAGTGTGTTTCCATCTGGCGAGAACGCAACGGAGTTGATTGCCCCAGTGTGAGAGAACACGTGCACTTGTTCCCCCGTCGATACGTCCCATAACTTGGCGGTGTGATCGTATGAGCCGGTAAGCACTTTTGTGTTGTCGGCATTGATTGCTACGCAACTAACAGCTTCACTATGCCCCTCGAATGAACGGATTACATCGCCCGTGGACATATCCCACAGCTTCGCGGTGTAATCGTATGAGCCGGTAAGAGCATCGTCCCCGTTGGGGCCAAATGCTACTGCGGTGACTCCATTTGTGTGCCCGGAGAAGGTGCGGAGTTCCTCACCCGAGAGCACATCCCACAGTTTGGCCGTGCCGTCGCCAGCCCCAGACAGGATCTTGGTGCCATCCGGACTGAAAGCAGCGGAATAGACGTAGTACATGTGGCCAGCGAAGAAACGCACGCGCTGTCCGGTATCTGCCTCATAGAGGTATGCGTTTCCAGCAGCAGCGATGGCGAGGTGGTGCCCGTCCGGCGCGAATGTTCCTGAAGGGTTTGTCCCTAAGCCGTATACCTGTACTGGCATGACGATGGCATCTGAAACGTCAGACGCTTTGCTAACGACGGCCGCCTCGACGAAACAGAGCCGAGCTAGTATCGCGACCCACCCGCATACGAAGACAAGACTCACAAACAAGAGCCACTTCTCTGCCGACTTGCGTCTCATGGCCTCACCCCTTCACGCCTCGTCCAAATCCCATTCGACACCCCATTCTTGGTTGTGCCGCCTCAACAACCCAAGCACGAATATAGCATGATACATCGAAATCTCCAACCCCTAACTCACCCTATTTGCGTCAAAAGGCGATATTTCGATATATTTTCTAAGGGGCCGTCTAGCCACAATGACGCCAAATTTCTTGAGATGTCCTCACCCGTAGGGCGATCAGTTCCTGTGCCCTTGACGGCTGGGGCTTGTCGTTCGAGGGGCTTCCCCGAGGCATCTTCGCCACGGGCAATCCGTCAATCCGTCAATCCGTCCTAACGCCCTCGTCTTGCCCAGTAGTTTGTCTTTTCCGTGAGTTTCTCACGGACTCATTGAGCATGTCAGCGTAGCGTAGTATGGCCGGGTCTATCCTCCGTTTGAGGAATTCCCGTACCCGTTTCTGGCCAAGCGGACAGTTCGCGACAAGTGTGACGGTCCAACGCGAGACACCCACGGCGCGCGCGACATCCTTGACAAGGCGTCCCTCCGAGAGCAACTCGCAGATAATCTCGTGACGCGGCGTGAGGCGTTTCAATTGCGTCTTCCGGTACTCGCCAGTTAAGAGATATGCGGGTATTCGGCCCATGTATCGTACTCCTATCGGTTGTAGCCTGTTCTGGTCGAAGTATGCGAAATAAGCGAGTTTAGTGTGCGGCCTGATCTACATCTTTCGCTTACTTCTCTTATTTCGCTATGCGCCATTCGGAAGAATCCTCTCGACGGGGCGTCCCCCGGTTGACTCTGACACAACCTGGACTAACCCCAGTTGCGCTAGGCGAGCGACGACGCCCGAAAGCCGCCGCCCGTCTTGGTGTCGGTTGAAATAGCTCGACAACTCGGTACGAGTCACACCTTCGGAAGACTGCCGGACTAATCGAAGCACTTTATCGGTAATCGGGTCTCCCAAGGCGTCGCCGAAGATGTACCTTGCCGAGTCGAAACAGTAACGCCAACATGCAAGCGCCGCCTTAAGGTGTTCGACACGGATCACTTCGGAACAGTCCAAGAGGGCAAAGATTGCGGCAAGGCGCATGACCTGTGCTTCTGCACGCCCCGTAACCGCGCCCAACATGCCGGGAAGCCCTTCGCTCAATTCTGCGTAGACCTCATGCCACAGTACGCTCGCACCGTCATCACGTCGTAGCTCGCGCTCCTCGCCTGCGAATTGCAGCGCGTCCCGCAGTCGAGGGATGACGGTCTCGATATCAGAGTCTTGAAGATTCCCACCATCCGGCAAGAGTCGGTTTCGCCTCACGCAGACCCACAGGAACCGATTCGCGAATCCGTTTGCCGTTTCGGTGGCATCTAGATACCGAACGAGTTCTTCTCTGGTGATATGTCCGATAATTGAGACATGCGCGCCGGTGGCTTTCGCGGGCGTATTCTTCGTGAGTGTTTGGAGGTCGCCGGTATCCCACGCGGCCCGGATGATTGCAGAGAGCGTGTTGGTTCGTCGGCCTATCACGTTTAGGACGGACGCCAATTCCGGCTCGACAACGAGAAGACGCTTGTCCTGAACGCCCGCGTCGCTCCCATCCGGTATCTGAACAGTCACAAAACCGGGCTTACTGTCGGGGCGATGTCCTTGGTTTCCATCACGCGCGGCCCAGATTAACCCTTCCCCCGATGATAAGCCTGTCTGCTCCTTCGGGCGCTTCGGTTCAACCAGGTCAAGTAGCTTGCGAATATAACCCCACGACGTACCCTTGCGACCCTTGGAGGTTTCCCCCACGAGCGCGACGAACAGTCGGGCAGGATGATGATCGGCTTCGGCCCGGAAGTATGACTTCGCGCCCGCCAAGTTTCCGAAGGCGGTCAAGAAATTGAAGAGCAACGCGGCGGGATCGGCTTCAGTATGTGGTTCGATGGTACGGATGATATCCCCGGCCAACCCGTAGAGCGCGTCATGTGCGAGAGCTTCAGGCCACTGCCCGGATGGAGTGCCCACTGAAAGGGAGTGCGAAATAAGAGAAGTAAGCGAACTATGTCCCGTGCCTCCAGTGCTGCCAGTCTGTACAGCGACCTCGCCGCTTTCCGTACCCCGCAATTCGCGGGGCTTCTCCGCTCCCGCTGTGAGGCCGCTCTCGATGGTGGCCCTGGCTTCGGCTTCGGGCAGTCCGGCAGCCTGTGCAGCCTCAAGGAGCGCCTGAGCTGCCCTCTGAGGCACTATCGCGCCCGTGGGCAATAAGGTGCCAACCGCGAAGGCTGCGCGGTTCAGCGTGTCATTACGTGCGCCCTCGGGGGCATTCCGCAGGGCTTCGCATTCCCGGTCCAGTACGGTGGCCCCGTATTCCGATGCGTCCTGTACCAAGGGTGTCGGGGGCGGGACAGGTTCTGGTTTCTTGAGTCGCGACAACAGGTGTAACGGGAATGGGGCAAGCGGCAAGTCATCGGGCGATAATCCATCCGCCCAGTGATATGGCCTGCCCGTGTCGGGGTGAACACTTCCCACAAATACGGCTTGTCCACGTTCACCGCGAACGTCAATGTGCGGCGCGACCTGCCCCACACTCGTGGGAATCGTCACACCGGCCGGTACGGCAAAGTAGAAGTGCCTGCCGCCTCCTCCGGTCTCTACCGTGGGTGTCGCGGGAAGCCTCAAGGCTTCGATGTCCGCCCCCACGTCGCAATCAATCACGGCAACTTTGGAAACGCTGCCAGTCCGAAGGCCGATATTCCCTTGCCGTGCCCACTTCACGGTGGCCTCTTGCCCCATGCGGGGCATCTTCTGCCATTTCCTCAACGTGGGGCGCTTCCCATGCAGTGGCGAGAATTGCCAACCACGCGCATGGCCCTTCGCGACCTCGGCAACACGTTCATCGTTTGTCATGGCCGCCTCCCTTCATTTCGTGCCGGTGTTCGGCAATCCATGCGTCGAGATCTTCGACGGCATAGCGAACGGCGCGGCCAAACTTGACCCATGGCGGCCCAGGCGTGTGCTTGTCTCGGTTTCCGTCCATCCTGCATTTGCGAAGGTATGGACGGCTTACGGATAGGTAACGGGCTGTTTCAACTTCGGTAATGAGTCTCGGATTCACTGTGGTTTCTCCTTTCTACAGGGTTAAACTGTATCAAGGATACCATGCAAATCCATATCTGTATATAGCGTTAATGTAGCGCGTGTGTAGCGCTACATCATGCTACATGCCGTCGGGTGGGAAGTAGCCTTGTCCGCGCTCATTGTGAAAGCCCAACGGAACGAGTTTCGTGCTGATAAGCCTTCGCACATTCTGTTCCTTGTTGCCTGTCCCCTCTGCGATGTTCTTTCCTAATGCGCCCGGATGTTCGCGAATGTAATCCGCTATGCCTTGAGCTGTCTTGTGTAACGGTTTGGCGGGCGGTAGAGGACTCGCCTCTATAGCGTTCGGTAGTTCATACAGGCCGTAGGATGGACACATCGAGTAGTGCAGCGGCGTGCACCCTCCCACGAATGCATCTATACGCAATGGGCCGCAGTTCTCGTCTTCTTCACGGCAATCGTCCACAAAGAAAAGCGTGTAATTCGAGCAGTACCTCAAGTGACATTCGTATAGCGCCTCCGGGCAGAAATTCGCCCATTCTTCATTGCCGCCATGCTCTCGGATGTTGGGACGCGAACGCTTACCTGTGGCGTCTTGAGCGTGTTGTTTCATAGCCTCTAATGCTATGGTTAGCTCCTTCTTGTCTGGCCCTCGGTCTGCATAGTCGGGATGCTTCGTAATGATTTCAATCCAACTCTCTAGATAACGTCGGCATTTGTTACAGTATGCGTGGGGACAGCGTTCAGGAATGTTTCGTTGACGGCTCAATCCCTTATACCAACGCTCGGAGCCGTCCATGGGAGATGCCCCCCGAGTACCCTCGATGTTCGCTGGTGGATCTTGCATCGTACAACACCTCCGTATGGTGTCCGTAGAATTGAACCGGGGCGGGCGTGCTACGGTTGCACGGGTTCGGCCCGTCGGCCTAGCCCCGGCGGCAAGTGTCGTATGTGAATATCACGGACGTGCGCGTTTGTCAAGGGATAATCGCGGAGGGATTGCTTTCGGGGTTCAATCCAAGGTATAAGGGGTGTGATCGGATTGTGATCGATTTGTGATCACGGTAAGCGGGATTAGTTGAATCTGTGTAGGCGTTGAGTGTTACTTAGAAAGCCAATGTTTACAGGGTTTCTTGGGCGTTGGGCGACTAGCTCAGGTGGTTAGAGCGCCGTCTTCACACGGCGGAGGTCCACAGTTCGAGCCTGTGGTCGCCCACCATTTTGTCATCGTACCGCGGGACCGGCCGTTCGTGCCGTCCCGCGGTTTTCGTTTTCAGGGGGCGTTATGGTTCGGAGCGGCGTTCGATTTCGGGCGCCGGCGTGTCTGCATGGCTGCGACGGTTGGCGACGCGCATCAGGATGACGACGATGGCCAGGATCGCAAAGCCCTGAACGATCCCGAGGGCACTATCGAAGTAGTTGACGCTGTTGCGGACGAGGATGCCGGTCGCGCCGAGGGCGATGCAGATGAGGTAAATGAACAGGACGGCCTGGCGCGTGCTGAACCCGATCCACAGGAGCCGGTGCGAGAGATGGTCGGTGCCGCAATGGTTGATCACGGCAAGGAGGCTGCGCGTTTTGCCGGTTACAATGCGCGCGATGAGGACGTAGGCGAAATCGAACAGGGGCACGCCGAGCACAAGGACGGGGATCGTGCAGGAGATGATGCGGTTCTCGGTCCATTCGCCCATGATGCCCAAGGCGGCGACCATGAATCCGAGGAAGAAGCTGCCGGAATCGCCCATGAAGATCCGCGCGGGATGAAAATTGAACAGCAGGAAACCGAGGTTGGCGCCGATCAGTCCGGCGGACAACATGCCGAACCACGCGAGGCTGGTCTCGGTGCGGACGACGAGCCACGCCTGGATGGCGATGAAGAGGTACACGGCCGAGACGATGGTGGCGATGCCGGACGCGAGGCCGTCCATGTTGTCGATCCCGTTGAACGCGCTGGTCACGCCGACGATCCAGAGCAGGGTGAACAGAGTGTCGAGCGGGACCCATTTGAACACGTTGAGCCGCACGCCGAACCGTTGCAGGATCAGGGTGACGACTACGAGCGTAGCGAGTTTCCACGCTCCGGGGATCGTGCCGCCGCGCAGGTCGTCGATCGCGCCGACGGCGAGGCAGATGAACGCGCCGATCATAACGCCGTTGAAGGCGTGGCTGCGGTATCCGGGCAGCATGACAGCGATGGCGAACGCGATGAACATCACGATGCCGCCGCCGCGCGGCACGGGACGCTTGTGGATCTTGTGCGCCGCGGTTTCGTCGAGGATGCGCATGCGGCGCAGGATGGCGATGGCAACGGGCATGCCCACGGCCGACAGGATCATGGCCGTGAAACCTACGGAAAGATACGTGTGCGGCCAGTACTGCTTGAGCCAGTACATCCGGCCCTCCTTATTGAAAGAATCGCTGGACGGATTCTATCACATGCGCCTGATCCGCCTCGCTGAGTGTGGGGTAAATCGGAAGCGAGAGGCATTCGTTGTGGGCGCGCTCGGAATGGGGGAACGTGCCTCCGAGATAGTGGTGCGCCGGTTTGTAGACTGGACGCTTCGATTCGATGCCGTATTCCTGGAGGAAGGTTTGAAGATCCGCGCGCACGGACGTGCCCACGACGTATCGAAAAAACACGTGGTTCTCCGGGTTGGGCAGGCGCAGCTTGAGAAAATCGAACGCGTTCCGGTACTCGGCGGCGATTTCGTGGCGGCGTTCGATGAACCACGCGAGCCGCCGCAACTGTACGCGCCCCATCGCGGCCTGAATATCGGTCATCTTGTACGGATAACGTACGGCCCACGTGTCGCGGTTATCGTAGTCGCGCCGGTCGCGCGCGAACTCGGCGAGACCCTGGTCGTCGGTGAACAGCATCCCGCCTTCGCCGGTCGTCATAAGTTTCGTCGCGTAGAACGACGTGATCGCGATGGGCGCGGACCGCGCGCGCGGCGTACCCATTGACTGCGCGATGTCTTCAATGACGGTCACGCCTTCGGGCATCGCGGCCTGCGCGCCGAACAGATGCGGCACGATCGCGTACGTGCAGTGCGCGGGAACTTTCGCTACGTCGAGATTGTAGTCGGCGCCGATATCGCAGAGCACCGGCTTTGCCTGCTGCAAATGAATCGCGGTAATCAGCGCGGCGCACGCATATGACGGGACCGCGACTTCCGTCTCGGGCTGGACTTCGAGAGCGCCCAGAGCCAGGTGCAGCGCCGCGGTGCCGCTGCTGACAGCTACGCCGTATTTGCGGCCAATGGCGCGGGCGCATTCGGCTTCGAAGCGTTCGACTTCGCGTCCTTGCGCGATCTGGCCGGAACTGAGCACGCGCGCGATCTCGTTGGCTTCCTCGCGTCCGATGCTGGGTTTGCTGTGTGGAATCACGGGATCTCCCCCATCACGACCCGGAGCGATTCCGGGCCGCAGTTCATCAACAGGTCCAAGATGGATAAGTCGGGCACGAACGCGCCGTGCCGTTGCGGATAGACCGGCGCGTGCCACGCTTGCGTCTCGATGCCGATCCCGGACGAGGCAAGCAGGCCTTCGTCGAGATAGGTACCGGCGGCGTGCGCCCCGGTGTAATACCGGTCGCATCCGACCGCGCGGATCAGCCCGGCGAGGCGTTCCGTCGCCGTGCCAGTGACCTCGAGCGACGACGCATAGACGATGCGTGTCGTGATGCCGAGCGTTTCGATGAAGTAGTCGAGCATGTGCTGGTTGAGATCGTTCAAGTGGTCCCACGCGCGGTCGTACGTGTCGCTGAGAAAAGGGGCGTGCGCGGCGAAGTACGGCGCTTTGATGTAGGCCTGCTCGATCGTGCGCCAGTGTTTGCGCGCCCACGGCGTCGTGTTGTCGATACGGACGCTGTCGAGCGTCTGGCCTAGTTTCTCGTAGACGGGCACCGTTAAGAGCAGCGCGCCGCCGACGGTCTTGACCCGGTTGCGGTTCTGCCACCCGTTCTTGTTGAACTGAATGTTGTCGAGCACAATGAACACGTCGCTGCGCGCAATCTTCTCGAAGTAGCGCAACCACGGAAGATAATGAAGCTGATGAATGCCGGCCAGCATCGCGTTACCTTGGTTAACGGACCGGATCATACAGTATCTGGAACCGCGAATTAACGCGAATGGACACTAATAAAGCGGAAGGGCATGCCATGCCCCTACGCGTCGTTGTGGTGCGGGCAAGCTTGCTGGCAATCGTGGCAGACGACGCATTCGGCGGCGCGGTTGGGGGACACGCCGTTCGCGATGCGCGAGAAGGGCTGGCCGTTCGAAGGGCAGACCGCGTCGCAGCGCTTGCACCCGGTACACGGGCGTTTGGGGGGCAGGTTCATGGCCCAGAAACTGATGTAGTTCAACGGACCGAGCAGCGCGCCGATTGGGCACAGGACCTTGCAGAAGGAACGGCTGCTGAATATGGCGAACACGAGCACCACGGCCAGCAGGCCAAGTTTGATCGCCGTGAGGACGTTCACGCTTTCAAGGCCGTTCGTGATCATATTTGGGATGGTTACCTGGACGGCCGACGCCGGGCAGACACGGCAGAACGAGTAGAGCGTGCTTTCACCAAGCGCATAGGGGATTGCAACGACCATGGCCGCGAGGACCACATACTTGATGTAGCCGGTCCACGCGGGCAGATCGAACTTGGGACTCGGGATCTTGTACAGCATGTCCAGCAGGAATCCGAACGGACAAACCCATCCGCAGAGCAAACGCCCAACCAGCACGCCTACCAGCAGCACCATGCCGAAAGCCAGAAACGGGAACAGGTGATAGCCTGAATAGTGGACGAACACACCGATGGGACATGCGAACCACGCGAGCGCGCACGAATGACAGCTCAGCACCGGGTTGCAGAGCCATTTGGCCTCGGGGCCCCAGGAACTGTGCAGCACCAGCAACGAGATGAGTTGCGATAGTCTTCGTTTCCTCAGGAAGTTCACTTCAAATTGTCCGCCACTGATCTTGAATGTAGAGTTGCTAATTGCGCCCTATTCCGCGCTCGAAGTACCGCGAAAAGCGGGGACAGACACGCTTTTCAAACTGCCGAAAAGCGAGTCAGTCCCCGTTTTTCGCAGCACCTGCCGCGAGATGAGTTGCGATAGTCTTCTTTTCCGCAGGAAGTTCACGTCATTCGCAATATTTATGCCACCGGCCACTAGCCACTAGCCACTGACCACTAGCCACTTATTCATGCGGCGCCCATGGCCGCGGGCATTTCTATTGTCAAGTGGGGCACGCTTTCTTGCCGCGCGGTTTGGCGCGGTCATACGTCGAGTACAGTTTGTCCCCCCTGCGCTCGACGCCCGTGAAGGTTGTATCCTCGATAAGCTGCCATTCATGGAGCCGCGTGAACGTCATCACCCCGAACTCGGCGAGCGAGTCGTCCTTATCGTAGGCCTTGTGTGTGACGATGCAGCCGGCGACGATCATCCCCACCGCGACGATGAGCACGGTGAAAGCGACGATCTTCTGGGCCGGCGAGTTGTTCATACCAAGCGCCTCTCATAATCCTTCGCGAGCCGGCGGTCGTTGCCCGAACGCACGGTCACGCGGCGCGCGTCCAGGTAGTCCAGAATGGCAAGCGCATACTTCCGCGACGAATGGATGTGGTCTTTGAAGTCCGCCGAATCGAGCACGCCGCGCGCCTGGATGGTCTGCACTACGAGGTCCTGCGCCTTCTTCAGATGGTTATAGCTCAAAACGACGTTCTTCGCAAGCCGTACGAGGCTGCCATCGTTGCATAACAGGGCAAGGATCCGCTCCGTGCGGTCCGGGGTGGCGCCGAGCGATTCCGGCAATTCTTCCGGGCGTGGTGACGAAAACCCAGTTGCCTCGTACACGCCGAGCATGCGTTCTCCGAGGGCGCGATCCGCTTCCGGCAGGCGCTGCATCGCGTCTTTGAACACGACCTTGCTGCCGCGCACCGCGACGGTACTGCGTTCTTCCAGCTCCCGCTGGATCCGGTTCCAGAGTGGCGCGGGCCATTCGGCGAGGCCCTTGCGGAGATCGGACAGCGTGAGCGTGAGCTGCTGGCTGGCCGCGGCGGATTCGAGGCGCGCGACGACCTCATCGAAGCGGGCGCGATAGGCCTCTTCGTGGATGAAGTAGTCGGGCGCGAGTTCGAGGGCGTGCCGCGCGAGCGCATCGCGCACCAGCGTTTCGGGCAGCAGCGCCGTGAAAGCCGCGTCGCGCACGGTCGTACCGAGGGGACGTTGCGTTCGCAGCAAACTGGCGATTTCGATTTCGATGCCTTCTGGGCTTGCGGGATCGACGCCTTGAAACTGGGCATGATACGCGCGAAGCCGTTCGAGCAATTGCTCCTTGTGCCGGCGCAACGGCGCATCGGACACAAGAAGGATCTCGCCTCCAGCGACGGTCGCCGCGGGAGACGGCCTACGCAGGATGAAACGATCATGCACCGCCGCGGCCACCGGCTGCGAAAGAACGATCGCGGCAAACGACGACTGGCCTTCCTGGAGTGCTTTATCTTCGAGTAGATACAGTTTGCCGTTTACCTCCGCCGTGCCGGTGTGCAACTTGATCGCTTCGGCGTTCACGAGAGGCCGGTCGAGACCGGCCACGGCCTTGAGATGCACGCAGCATTGCAGCGCCGGCCGGAGGTATCCCGGTTCACATAGCACTTGCCCGCGCACCGGCGGCCGCTTGCTGAACTCGGGCACATTGAGCGCAAGGCATTGTCCGTAGCCGCCCTCGGAGGCGTTGCGCAAGAACCGCTGGATGCCGCGCACCTTGCCGGTAACGCCGCCCGGGACCAGTTCCACCTCTTGGCCCACGCGCACGGCGCCGTCCACGGGAATCCCCGTAACGACCGTGCCGAACCCTTTCTCGCTGAAGACGCGCTCGACGGGCATGCGGAACACGCCGCGTTTGCGTTGTTTGACCAGGCCCCGGATGCGAGCAACGAGGACGTCGTAGAACTCGAAGACGCCCGCGCCGGTTTCCGAGGAGAGCGGACAGATTGGCGCGCCATCCATAAACGTGCCCGCGAGAAACGCGGCGATGTCGCGGCGCACTTCCTCGACGCGCTCTTCGGAAACGAGATCGATCTTGGTCAGCGCGACGATGCCTTGCCGGACGCCGAGCAGTTCCATGATCTGAAAGTGCTCGATGGTCTGCGGCATGATGCCGTCGTCGGCCGCGATCACGAGGACGGTCAAATCGATCCCGGAGACGCCGGCGACCATGTTGCGGACGAACTTTTCGTGGCCGGGCACGTCGACGATGCCGGCGCACAAGTCGCCGCCCAGCGTACACGGCGCGAAGCCGAGTTCGATGGTCATGCCGCGCTCTTGTTCGACTTTGAGGCGGTCAGTGTTGCAGCCCGTCAACAGCTTGACCAGCGAGGTCTTGCCGTGGTCGACGTGGCCCGCCGTGCAGATCATCATGATGACGTCCGGATCGGTCTGCGGACGCAGGAGTCCCGGTGGCTTCATGCCGGGCGTTTCCGGAAGGTGAGAACGGCGCTGAACCCGAAGTAATACGCAAGGTAGGCGAACGAGGCGTAGATTAGCCCCGTGCTCTCTTCCGGGTACCGCGCGAGAACGATGGCCATCATTACGGCCCAGACACTGGTCAGCGCGAGCGTGAGCGGACGCAGCCGCTGCGTGCGGCTTGGGTAGGGATACTTGATCGGAATGAACACCGCGATCGCAAGGATCAGCACGATCGCCGCGTTGAACCATTCGGACCATGACAGCATGAACAGGTAGAAGACGACGACGTTCCAGTACGAGGGGAAGCCTTTGAAACAATGGTCGTCGGTCTTTGCATCGGCCTGGCAGAACTGATAGCCGGACGCAAGCGTGATCGCAATCGCGGAAATCAGTCCGAACCGCGGAGGCACGATGCCGCTTTCGTAAAGGAAATACGCGGGCACGATCACGTAGGTGAAGTAATCCACCATGTTGTCGAGGAGCGACCCGTCGAACTGCGGCAGCACGGTCTTGACACCGCACCACCGCGCGAGCGTGCCGTCGACGGAATCGATGGCGAGCGTCACCGCCATCCACAGGAACGCCCATTGCCACCGCTGCTGCGACGTCGCAATCAACGCCATCAGGCCCGCGGCGGCGCCCGTCGCCGTCAGCAGATGCACGCTCCACGCGGCGAACGTCCGCAGCCGCGACGGCGCGCTATCCGAAAGGGCGTTTCCCATGGCGTGCGACCTCGTAAACCGGCGTGGCCAGCGCCCTGGAGCACCCCGGCGCCGTTCCTATCGCGCATGAGTGTACTGGACGCCACGGATAAGGGCAAGCTTTCCAGCGTAGTGGCTAGCTTCTAGCGGATCGTATCTTTGGACAGGATAACAGGATTAGCGGGATGACCTTATCCTTATGTAAATCATGAACAAAGGGATTGGGGCCTCACCGGCTATCTTCAGGAAAAGAAAAGATCGAATCCGTGTCTGGTTGTTAACCTAATTATATGTCTATACTGTTATCCTGTCTAAACGAAGCGCTTCAAACAGAATGCGTCAATATACTCGCGGACAGGAGAACTTTGGACAGCGGCTGAAGAACACGAGGAAAAGACGGTACCGAGGACCTGCTGCAAATCAACCAACGTCTCCTGTCATTCTGAACGAAGTGAAGGATCTCGTCCTAGGCCAAGCCTTGATTCTGGGGAGATTCTTCACTTCGTTCAGAATGACAGGAGGTCTGGGGGCCTCCTGAGAAGATGCTTGGCAATTCGTTTGTCCGCGCCTAGTCCAACGGTTCCGGTTCGTCGTCGGCCACGCGAATGCCGAACAGGCCCAGGAACAGCGACGCGAAGGCGATCTGGGCGCCGTTGAGAAAGACGGCCACGCCCAGCAGGGCCAGTTTCGTGGCGACCAAGTCGAATTGGAGCGAGACGTAGCCTTCGGGATGGCTCGCCGCCGCGGTGCGCCACGCGGCCGCTGCGAACAGCCCTATCCCTGCAAAGCCAACGACGCTACCCACGAGCAGGCCCTTCTCGATGCGGATGAAATGCGTGAGGACGCGGTAGAGCCACGTGCCTCGCCAACGTTCGAACTTGGCGCTTCGTACGCGGCTCTGTGTGGCGACGGCCAGCAGCAGCACCTGGATCCCCACCGTCGTGCCGCACAGGGCTACCAGATAGGTCAGGAGGCCGACGGGCGGATTCAGGCTCAACAGAATAAGCGCCAGCCCGCCCAAGGTGAGCAGCAGTCCGGGCAGCAGGAACACCCATACCGAACAGAAATGCATCATCAGTTGCAGGTGACGCCAGCCATCGCGAAACGAGCGCAGATGAGGGCGGCGGCCACGCTGGTCGGCATGGAAGCGAATGGGGACTTCCTCGATGCGCATCCCCATTTGCGCGGCTTTGACCATCATCTCAGAGGCGAACTCCATGCCTTCGGAATTGAGGGCTAAGCGATCAAAGGCCTCGCGTGTCAAGCCGCGCATGCCGCAATTGATGTCCGTGATGCCGCACCCGAACATGAGGTTAGCCATCGCGGTCATAAAGGGCGTGCCCAGGACCCGGTGCAGCCACGGCATCGCTCCCGGATCGATTCCTCCCCGGAAACGCGAGCCGATAACAAGGTCCGCGCCTTGGCGCAGCCGTTCGACGAATGCGGGGGCGTCCGCGATGTCATAGGACAAGTCGGCATCCAGAAAGAGGATGAGGCGGCCGCGCGCCTCTCTCATGCCGCCGCGCAGGGCGTTTCCGTAGCCGCGCTGCTGGATATCGACGACCCGAGCCCCGGCGTTGCCCGCGGCGTCGCGAGTACCGTCGGACGACCCGTTGTCCGCGACCACGACTTCCCCCGCCACCGCGCATTCGGCAAGCATTTGTAGCGCCCCGCGCACGCATGCCTCGACGGTGCTCTCTTCGTTGAGACAGGGGAAAACGATGCTGACCTCGATGTCGTCGCGGCTCATGCGGGGAGCATATGCCCGCCTCGCCGGAGGATGCAAGTCCCGCGCCATTGCGTTGTGCGGAGCCTTTTGCATACACTTCCCGGACAGGGCTCCCGCGCGACGCGCGCTTTCGACAGGCTAGAGCGAAGGACTATGAATGTCCTACTGATTTCCGTGCAAAGAAACCTCGACATCCTCGGGTTGAAATTGTTGCATCATCTGCTCCTGGCCAAGGGCTATCATTCCCATTTGCTTTACCTGCCGAGTTTCGACTCGGAGCACGAGGCCGCCTTGGAACGCCTGGACTCTTTCCTGGAAGACCTAGCCCCCAAGCTGATAGGCGTAAGCGTTATGGCAATCGACTTTCCCGATGCCGCCGCGGTAACCACCCATATCAAGCGCCGGTTTCCGGGTGTGCCTGTCGTTTGGGGCGGCATTCACCCGACTACAGCGCCTGAAATGTGCCTCGAGCATGCCGATTACGTGTGTGTCGGCGAGGGAGAGCAGGCGCTGCTCGACATAGCTTCCGCGGTGGACCAAGGCCGCGCGCTGGACGGCATCAACAACGTTGCGTTTCTGCGCGGCGGCACGTTTGTTCAGAACCCGCTGTATCCGCTGGTACAGGACTTGGACTCGCTGCCGGTAGTCACCCAAGTCCCACCGCAGAGTTTTGCGCAGGTAGGCGTCGGTGTAACGCCGCTGGACCGGCGGCTGCTGCGCAGGCACAAGCGGTGGTCGGGCGGGGTCTACAAGACGCTTACCTCGCGTGGCTGCCCCTACTCGTGCACCTATTGCTGCAACAACTTCCTGCGGAAGCTCTACGGGAACTGGACCGTCCGCCGGCGTGGCGTCGAGCACGTCATGGTGGAACTCGAACGGGCCATGCGCGAAGGTCCTCCGCTCGAATACGTGGATTTCAGCGACGACTGCTTCATCGCGTGCGACATGGACTACCTGCGCGCGTTCTGCCGCGAGTACAAGGCCCGGATCGGGAAGCCGTTTATCGTGAAGGGCACGCCTCGTTATTTCACGCGGGAGAAACTGGACCTCTTGGTCGATGCGGGTTTGGCGTGGGCCAATGTGGGCCTGCAAAGCGGCAGCGAACGCGTGTGTCGCGACGTATACGGCCGTGGTGTGACTCCCGCGGAATTCCTCGAAGTGACCCAGCTCATCCATGAGTATCCCGTGGCGGCCTACTACGACGTCATCGTGGACAACCCGTTCGAGACCTTTGACGACACGGTGGAAACGCTCAATGTTCTGATGGCGATCCCCAAGCCTTACTACTGCTTGGTCTTTTCGTTGAGTTTTTACGAGGGAACCGACCTGCACCAAAGGCTCGCGGAATCGCATCCTCAGGAGGTCGGCGCGTCCATGACGAAGGATTACCGGTTTCACGACCGCACCCCCGCCAATGACTTCGTAGAAATGGCGGCCATGTTGCCCGCCTCGTGGATGCGGCGTCTCATCGCCGCGTACCGGCAAGACCCTGCGGGCTGGACGACACGACTGGCGATGGGGGCCGCCAAACTGGGATGCAAGGCATTCCTTCAGCCCATCACCTATTTACGACTCATACGGCGCACCCAGCGCGGATCGCTCTGGCGGACGCTTAAGGTGCTGCCCATCTACTTGAACGGCGGGCTGGCCTATTATCTGAACGCGGCCTTCACGTGGAAAGCGCCATCTCGGCGGACCTCACGGGGAACCTGATGGGCGGAATTTCGTCGATACGCGAGACGCGGGCGTCGTGGATCACGGCGGCAGTCCTGTTAGCCATTCTGGCTGGAGGCGCTTGCCTGCGCGCCACATATCTTCATGAAGCGGTTCAGGCGCCGGATTTCGATTACCCGCTTCACGACGCCCAGTTCAAAGACTACTGGGCGCGGGCCATTGTTAGCGGCGACTGGACGCCTCCCCTTCACCAGCGGATGCCGTTCATGGCGCACTACCCTCTTCCTAACGCGCCGGGGTACTCCTATTTCCTGGCAGCCGTCTATACCGTAAGCGGCTCGAGCTACTTCGCCGCGCGCGTGGTCCAGATGGTCCTGGGCTTGGCCAGTTGTGTCTTGATGTTCGTATTGGGCAGGCGCCTGTTCGGGCGCGTGGCGGGACTGGCCGGCGCGGCATGCATGGCATTCTATTGGGCCTTCATATACTACGAAGGCGAACTGAACCAGCCGGCTTTGTACATCTTCCTGATGCTGGCCATGTTGAATCTACTCCACGGCTGGGTGCGGCGGCCGAACATCCTGTCGGCGGGGACCGTGGGATTGCTGATGGGATTTGCCGTGCTGGTCCGCGCGGAAACGGTCATCATGGCTGCCATCACGGCGGCGTGGATGGCCGGCATAGCATGGCGTTGCCCGCAACGCCGAAAGCGATTTCTAAGTATCATCGCCTATGGCGTGGGCGCCGCCATTGTGGTCTCGCCTGTAACATTTCACAACTACCGCCAGACCGGCGGGCTGACGCTGGTGTCCTACACGGGCGAAATCAGCCTCCATCTCGGGAACAATCCCAGCGCGGACGGATACACCTCACTTTCTCCGGAACTCAAGGAACTCCTGCCGCACGGAGAGTGGGGCGTATTCGGACTTCCGGAAGTCCGCGACAACCTGGCGGTGAAACTGGGCGTCGACTCCGTAAGTTACTCGCAATGGAAACAGTATTTCACGGACAAGGCGGCCGGATACATTCGCAGCCATCCGCTGAGAACCGCGAAGTTGATGATGAAGAAGGCTCTCTTGTTCTGGGGACCCGATGAAATCGACGAGAACAAGGTTATCCGATACGAGAAACTCCGTTCGCCATCGCTCCGGTGGCTGCCGGGCTTTCCCTTGCCCATGGCGTTGTTCGCATGCGGCTTGGCACTCTGGCTTCGCGACACGTGGGCGCGGCGCAAGGGGCGTGGCGGCACGGCGGAACCGGACGGGTCGATGGCGCTGCTCGTCTTGGTCTTGCTATTCGTGTTCTCGTACTTCGCGATCTTCCTGCCATTCATTGTCAGCGGGCGGTATCGCGTGCCCGTAATCCCCTTCATGTTTCTTTTCGGCGCCTACGCGTGCGCCCAAGTGGCCCGCTGGGTAACCAAGCGCGAGAGGAAACACTATGTCGTCGGCATGTGTGCGATGGCGGCTATATTCGCCGTGGCGCATATCCATCTCGTGCCGTACACGCCGGACGTCTCGCGCTGGCACGACGAACGCAGGCAAGCCTATACCGCAACCGGCAGGATCGATGACGGCGTCGCGGATTTCTTGCAGTGGCTGCAACGTTATCCGAACGACGCGTATGCCCACTACAATCTCGGCGTGCTCTTGAATGAGGAGGGACGCTCCGATGAGGCCTTCGATCATTTCCAGGAGGCGCTGAAACTGAAGCCGGATTACGGCGCCGCGCATTACAATCTTGGCCTCGCCTTCGCGCGGAAAGGCGAATACGAACAGGCCATCGAGCAGTATGCGGCGCGGCTGTCAACGGCGCCGGACGACGCGGCCGCGGTGTTCAATCTAGGCGTCGCCCTTGCCGCGTTGGGCAAGCATGACGACGCGATTGCGCGGTACCGCGACGCGTTGCGCATCAAGCCGGACTACGTCGACGCGCTGAACAACCTGGGTTACGAGCTTTCGGTCAAGGGCGATCAGGCCGAAGCGACGGCCAGCTACACGCGCGCCCTCGAGATCGATCCGTTCAATGCGCGGGCGCATTTCAATCTGGGCCTGCAACTCGAATCGCAGGACAAGGTCGAGGAGGGTGTCGCGCATCTCGAAGACGCCGCGCGGGAAACGCCGAACGATGCCGATGCGCATATCAACCTGGGGCTTGCGCTCGCGCGCCTGGGCAAGACGGAGGAAGCCGGCGCGCATTTCGAATTAGGACTCCGGCTCGATCCGAACTACGGCGAAAAGCATCCGAAGAACATGGGCATCGCGATGGCGCGCATGGGGCGTTGGGAAGAGGCCATCGGATATTGCCGCAAGGCGCTCGAAGCGGAGCCTCAAGACGCGATCACGCAGTTCAATCTCGGCGACGCGCTCGACAAGACAGGAAAGACCGGCGAGGCTATTCTGGCCTACCGCGAAGCCCTGCGGTTGCGGCCGCAGTACGTGGATGCGCTCAATAATCTGGGCACGTGTCTGCTGCGCCAGGGCGATCGCGCGGGCGCGCTCGACGAGTTTCGCGCCGCGCTCGAAGCCGATCCGGCGAATCCGAATGTGCAGTTCAACATGGGGTTTGCGCTGGCACAGGACGGCAAGTTGGATGAGGCGGCACAGCATTTCGCCGAGGCCGAGCGGTTACGGCCCGATCACGCGGACACGCAGTACAACTTCGCGCTCGTGCTCGAAAAACAGGGCAAGGCAGACGAGGCGGTCAAACACTTTGCCGAGGCCGTACGTCTGAATCCCGAATTGGGCGGGGCGCAATACAGCCTGGCCGCGGCACAGCAGCAAGCCGGACAGTGGGACGAGGCCGGAACGCATTTCGAGGCGGCGGTGCGGCTCATGCCGGAGAATGCCGGGGCGCATTACGGCCTGGGCCTGGTTCTTCAACATCAGGGCAAGTCGAAGGAGGCGATCGACGAGTTCCTTAAGACGCTCGATCGGGACCCGAAATACGAAGCGGTGCACTACAACCTTGCGCTGGCGTTGCAACAGCAAGGGCGTTACGAGGAAGCGCTGCCACACTTTGTGGAGGCCCTGCGCCTCAAACCGGACGACGCCAATACGCATTTCAACTATGGCTGCGCGCTCGCGGGCGCGAACAAGCACGAGGAAGCGGTGGCGCAATACGAGGAGGCGCTGCGGTTGCAGCCGGCGTATCCCGACGCGTTGAACAATCTCGGCTACGAGCGCATGCGGGAAGGCAAGCTCGACGACGCGATTGCGCAATTCACGCGCGTCATCGAACTGGAGCCGGACAATCCCGGAGCGCATTTCAATCTGGGCCGCATCGCGATGGACGCCCAGCGGTACGGCGAGGCCGTCGCGCATTTTCAAACCGTCGCGAAGGCGAAGCCGCAGGACGCGGACGTGCGCTGCAACTTCGCTATGGCTCTCGCCGCACAAGGTAACGCGGAGGAGGCCATCGCGCAGTATCTTGAAGCCGTGGCGATCCAACCCACGCTGGCGCTGGCTCAGAACAACCTCGCCGATCTGCTGGTCGCCCAGGGCAAGAAGGACGAGGCCGTCCCGCATTACGAGGCGGCGTTGCAGGCCGATCCCAACAATCCCAACACGCCGAAGAACCTCGCGTTCTTGATGCTCAACCAGGGCAAACAGGATCGGGCCGGCGATTTGTTCGAGGCCGCGCTCAAGCTAAATCCGAACGACGCGGACGCGCATGCCGGCCTGGGCGACGTGCTCGCAGCGAGAGGCAAGCTCGACGAAGCCGCGAGTCATTACCGCACGTCGCTCGAACTCAATCCGAATAACGCGACGGCGGCAAAGAACCTGGCGTTCGTCCTGGCCAAACAGAAGAAGTACGACGACGCGATAGCGCAGTTCTCCACGGCGCTGTCGCTGAATTCGGACGATGCGGACGTGCATTGCGGACTTGCCGACGCCCTGGCCTCGCGCAGACGTTACGAGGAGGCGGAGGTCCACTACGGGGAGGCGCTCCGGCTGAAGCCGGACAACGCGCTTGCGCACAACAACTACGGGGACTTGCTCGAAAAGATCGGCAAGCGCGCCGAGGCCGAGGCCCAGTATCGCGAGGCGTTGCGCCTGGACCCGAACAACGCGAATACGCACGCGAACATGGGCACGCTATTGTCGCGCGAGGGCAAGATGGACGAAGCGATCGGGTTCCTGAACGACGCGGTCCGGCTCGACCCAAAGCACGTGGGTGCGCACTTCAAACTTGCCGAGATTTACTACAACCAGAACAAGTTCGACGAAGCTCTCCCCCACTTGCAGCGCCTGGTGTTGTTGCGGCCCGACTGGCAGGAACCGCGCGACAAGCTCGATGCCATCCTGAAGAAGAAGGCGGGCGCGGCGCCGAAGTAATCGCGCATGTTACGGCGCGTAGGGTACCGTGCCGTTTGCGTCGACCGTGTAATGCCATTGCGCGATGTATTCGCTTCCGGGACGGAACGAATCGTGGGTCTGCGCGAGTTTCTCGTTCAGCGCCGCATCGAGCCGCGCCTGGACTTCCTTGAGCGCCTCGTCGTTGCAGCGGTTTTTCGACTGATAGGGATCATCTTCGTTGTCGTACAAGAGCCACGGTCCGTCGAGGTTCCGCACGTAGGTATATCGCTTCGTGCGGACGCCGCGGTATTCGCGTCCGCCGTGCGCGCGCGTCCATTCGCCAAACGGCGCGTAGCATGCGATCAACGCCGCATCGGACTCGGGCGTCTTTCCGCCCAGCAGCGCGTCCGAGAAATCGGTCCCTTCCACGCCGGACGGCGGCGCGATGCCGCACAGTCCGAGGAGCGTCGGCATAGTGTCGGGCGCATTGAGCATCCAGTCGACCGCACGTCCCTTGAGCTTCTTCGGATAACGCAGAAGGAATGGCACACGCACCGATTCGTCCCACGGGCGTTGCTTTCGATGTTCGCCCTGGGAACCGATCATGTCGCCGTGGTCCGACGTGAACACGAAGATCGTGTTTTCGTCGAGGCCGCATTCGTGCAACGTGTCGAGCAGATCGCCGGCGCACGCGTCGAGCGCTGAGCAGTGCGCGTAGTAGCCCGCGAGGTCCTTGCGCGCCCACGCCTGGCACGATTCGGGGACGTTGGGACGCAACACGAGGCGCTCGGGATCGTAACGATCGCGCCAGGTTTCGGGGGCGGTCTCGTACGGATTGTGCGGCGGCCCCCACGACAGGAAGAGCGCGAACGGTTTGCCTTGCGTGTCTTCGCGAAGGTATCGCTGGGCCTCGCGCGTCTGAGCCACGGCGTCGTAGCCGTCCCAGTAGCGCTTCTCATCGGTATCGCCGAAGTAGGGCGAATGGTTGTAGTCGTGCGTGCATTCGAGCACCTTCCAGAAATCGAAGCCTTGGCGCCGCTCGCGCGGAATGAAACTCGATCGTCCATGGCCGTCGAGATGCCACTTGCCGATGTACGCGGTCCGGTATCCCGCGCCGCTGAAAGCCTCGGCGATCGACGTCGCGCTGTCGCGCAGGTGCACGTCGTTGAGGAAGACGCCATGCGTGAGCGGGTACTGGCCCGTAATAAGGCTCGCGCGATACGGCGAACACACCGGACAGCATGACACGGCGTTCGTGAAGTTCACGCTCTCGGCGGCGAGCGTATCGAGACGGGGCGTCCGCACGTTCGGATCGCCCGCGTAGCCCGTGGCCTGCGCGCGCCATTGGTCGGCGAAGACGAAAACTACGTTCGGAGGGCGCTCTTCCGCGGCATTAACGAGGGCCGGGGCGAGCATGCCGGCACTGAGGGTCTGCAAAAAGCGGCGTCGTTTCATGGGGCCTCGTGGACGAAGTGGACTGAGTGGACGAGGTGGACCCGTCCACTCGATCCACTAAGTCTATTTCCTGTACGGTTCCATTTTCCGGTCAAGCTCTTTCTGCGTGTCGCGCTGGGCCTGCATGAGGGCCTCTTCCGGAGTCTTGAGTTCGTTCAGTATATCGCTGACGGCGCGGTCGAGCGCGTGCATGAAATAGGCCTGCGCCGGCATGACCGGCCGCTGATGCTGCGTGTTCTTGAGCACTTCATAGAACGCTTCGAGCTTCTCGTCGCCCTTGACGAGATCGAAGGCCGGACTCGCCCTGAACCCCGGAAATGTGCCGGTGGTCGTGATCATCGAGCGGCCCGCTTCCTCGCTCGTGCACAGCCATTGCATGAATTTGAAGGCTTCCTCCGGGTGCTTCGAGCCGCGCGGGACGGCCATGCACCAGCCGCCCATCCACGCGCTCCGATCGCTGCCCATCCGCTCCGGATACGGGAACGAGACGATGCCGTAATCGAGGTCGGGCGCGTATTTCTTGAAGAACTGGATGTTCGAAACGTGGCCCGCGGCCATGGCGATCTTGCCGCGGATAAACGGATTGTCGGCTTGGTCGCCGAAGCCTTCGGCGAAACTGTTGACCTTCACGAAACTATACTTGTCCGCATAGGACTTCATCCACTTGACGGCTTCGAGGACGTGCGGGTCCTCGCCGCAGACGATGCGGCCCGTGGCATCGTCGTAGAACGTGCCGCCGAACGCCCAGCCCCACGTGAAGATCGAATTCGCGTAGCCGAACACGTTCCACGGGATGAACCCGATCCGCATCATGCGCCCCGTCGTGTCGTACGAGGTCAGACGTTCCGTCATCGGGCCGAGTTCTTCGAGGGTTTTCGGCGGTCCGCCTTCAAGCATGCCCGCCTCTTTGAAGACTTGCCGGTTCCAGATAAACGCGAAGTTCGGATCGGCGCAATAGGTCAGCGCGTAGGTCTTGCCTCGGAACATGTTTTGCCGCCAGCACGGTTCCCAGAACGCGTCGTTGCGCACGCCGTGCTTGGCCATGAGATCGTCGATCGGTTCGATAGCGCCGGTCGCGGCCCATTCGCAGACCTGCGGACCGTCCACGAACGTGCAGTCGGGCGGCATGCCCGCGGAGATCGACAGGAAGAGTTTCTGATTCGACGAGAGGTTGTTGGGCACGAACAACAGGCGGACGGACAACTCGGGATGATTCGCGTTGAAGATGCCGACGAGCCGCCGGAATTCCTCGCCTTGATCGCCCGGCCACGGGTGCCAGACGTTGATGATGGTCTTGTCGTGCGGCGGAAGCGGCGGCGCGCCCGTCATCGAGAACAACGCGGCCAGCCCCGCCACGACTGCGGCGAATACTGCTACGGCACGTAACGCGCTCAAACGCCCAGCACCTTCCTGCACAGTTCGTTCAGCATCTTGCCGTCGGCCAGATCGCCGAGTTCCTTCTTCAACGCGCCGGTCAGTTTGCCGGGATGGTTCAACTCGGGATGCTCGGCGACGTACGCCCGTACTTTCGCTTCGAGGTCCTCCGCCGAAAGCTGCTTGGGCAGGAACTCTTCGAGGATGCGGATCTCGTTCTCGGCGGCGACAGCTTCTTCTTCCTTGTTGTATTGCCGGAAGATCTCGATGCTCTGCTGGCGCTTCTTGATCTCGGCGCGCAACGTGGCCGACGCGACCTCGTCGGTAAGCTCCGCCGGCGATTCTTTTTCCTTGAGCAGCAGCGCCCCTTTCGCCAACCTCAGGCACTCAAGACGGACGGTTTCCCGCGCCTTCATTGCCTTCGCGATTTCGTCCTGCACGCGATTCTTGATGCTCATGGCCGTCTCCTCCTGCGCACGCGATCACTGTAGCGCCACGACCGGAAGGATTGCAAAGTCAGGCTGTGGCGCGGCGAATCACCATTCCATCTTCGCGAGTGAACCCGCCGTTTGACAACCCTTTGGAGTCGGCATATACTGGCTTTGACCCTCACGGTGAATGGCATGGTGGACAGGCAAGTATTGGTGCTGAACAGGTCGTGGGTGGCGGTCCAGATCGCTTCCTCACGGCGCGCCTTAAGCCTCCTGTATCAGGGACTGGCGCGCGCGGTGCACCCGTCTGACTATTCGCTGTACGACTTCGACGACTGGTGCGAGTTGTCGCGCTTTGCGCAGAGCGGCCAATTCATTCATACCGTGAACTTCCGTGTGCGCATTCCCGAGGTCGTCATCCTCAAAGTCTTCAACGGATTCGTCCGCCAGGAGGTCCGGTTCTCGCGCCGCAACATTTTCGAGCGCGACAAGAACACCTGCCAGTATTGCGGGCGGCGCATGCCGAAACCGGAGCTCACGCTCGACCATGTGGTGCCGCGTTCGCGCGGCGGGGTCGACTCGTGGGACAACTTGGTGCTGGCGTGCATGGCCTGCAACGTGAAGAAGGCGAACCGCACGCCCGACGAGGCGCGGATGCCGCTGGTGCGCAAGCCGGTCAAGCCGACGTGGCTGCCGCAGCTTGGCTCGCGCATCCCGACGTGCCAGCTCGCGAGCTGGCAGCGTTTCGTCGACACGGCGTACTGGGACGTCGAGCTCAAAGAATAGCGGCGTTCTGTCGAGACTGATGATGCACACCCCGAGGTATGCGGAGATTGTTCTTCCGCTTCCCGTCGATCGTACGTTTACCTACGCGATTCCCGAACGGCTTGACGAACGCATCGCCGTGGGCATGCGCGCCGTCGTGCCCGTGCTCAAACGCATCGAGACCGGGTTCGTGGTCGCGGTTCGCGACACGACCGACTTCGCTGAGCCGCGCGCGCTACTCGACCTTCCCGATCCCGCGCCCGTCTTTTCCTCAGCGATGCTTGAGCTCTGCGCGTGGCTGGCCGAGTACTATTGCTGCTCGCTCGGCGAGGCGCTCGCGTGTGCGGTGCCCGCAGGGCTGCGCATCCGCGGCACGATGCGCTACACGCTCATGCCGGACCGCCTCGGCACGGGCCGCTACACGGAACGCCAGCGCGCGGTCATCGCGACGCTGTACAGCCGCGGCGCGCTGACCGAGGAACACCTGGTCCGCATCGTCGATCTCGGGCCGTTGCACGACACGCTGCAATCGCTCGCTACGCGCGGGATACTGCTCGCCGAGGCCGTCGCGCGGAAGCCGTCCGTATCGATGCGGACCGAGACGTATGTCCGCCTCGTCGAGGCGAACATTCCGCCGGCCGGTGCGCTGGCGGACTTGCAGCGCAAAGCCCCGAAGCAGGCCGCGGTCTATCTCGACCTGCTGCACGGCGAACCGGAGCGTCCCGCCGCGAGCCTCTATGAAAAGCACAAGGCCACCGCGGCGGTCATTGCCGCGCTCGAAACGAAGGGCTACGTCGAGCGCGTCGAACGCGACCTGTTTCGCGCCCCGGTATTCGATGCGGACGCAAAGTCGCGCGCGAAGTTCGATCTCAATCCGGAACAGGCCGCCGCGTATCGCGCGATCACGCGCGCGATCGAGACGCGCGAGTTCAAGACGTTTCTGCTGCACGGCATCACCGGCTCCGGCAAGACCGAAGTCTACCTTCAGGCCATCGAGTACGCGTTGTCGGTAGGCCGGACCGCGATCCTGCTCGTGCCCGAGATCTCGCTCACGCCGCAAACGGTCGGCCGTCTGCTCGGGCGCTTCGAGGAGCGCATCGCCGTCCTGCACAGCGCGCTCAGCGCGGGCGAACGCTTCGACGAGTGGAGGCGCGTCCAGCGCGGCGAAGTCCGCATGGTCGTGGGCGCGCGCTCGGCCGTCTTCGCGCCGCTCGCGGACCTTGGCCTCATCGTCGTCGACGAAGAACACGACACGTCGTACAAGCAATCGGAGACGCCGCGGTATCACGCGCGAGACGTCGCGATCATGCGCGCGAAGATGAGCAACGCCGCGTGTGTGCTCGGGTCTGCGACGCCGTCGATCGAGTCGTATCACAACAGCGAAACCGGCAAGTCCGCGCGGCTCGAACTCCACAGCCGCGCAACCCAGGGCCGGCTTCCCGAAGTCCAGTTGGTAGACATGCGTATCGAGACGCGCGAGACCAGCGGCCAAGTCGTCCTATCGCGCCTTCTCGAAGAAGAAGTGCACGCGCGGCTCGCGATAGGCGAGCAAGTGATCCTCCTGTTGAACCGGCGCGGCCATTCGCCGTTTGTGTTGTGCCCAAAATGCGGATGGATCGCCGAGTGTTCGGACTGCAATGTCAGCCTGACGTATCACGCAAGCGGCGCGTTTCTCAGTTGCCACTACTGTAACGCGCGCTTCGACATCCCGCTTGTCTGCGGCGAATGCGGATTCAACCCGCTGCTGTATCTCGGCGCGGGCACCCAAAAGGTCGAGGAGTACCTGATGCGCGCCTTCGGCCAGGCGCGCGTCGAGCGCATGGATGCGGACACCACCTCGGGCAAAGGCGGCCATGCGAAGATCCTCGGGCGGTTCGCGCGCGGCGAGATCGATGTGTTGATCGGCACGCAGATGATCGCGAAAGGCCACGACTATCCCGGCGTCACGCTCGTGGGCGTGCTGAGCGCCGACACGAGCCTGAGCCTGCCCGACTTCCGCGCCGCCGAGAACACGTTCCAGCTTCTCACGCAGGTCGGCGGACGCGCCGGGCGCGGCGGCCGTCCGGGCAAAGTCATTCTGCAGACCTACCGCCCCAAACACTATGCGATCCAGGCGGCGATGCATCACGACTATGCCGCGTTTTATGCGCGCGAACTGTCGGAAAGGCAGGATGCCGGATATCCGCCGTTGCGGCGCATGGCCAATTTCATGATCGAGTGCGAGGACCCGGTTCAAGCCGAGCGCTTCACCGCGATCCTGCACCGGATCGTGCGCGAGCAGATCGCGCGGCTCGAATTCCGCGGCGTCGAGACGCTCGGTCCGTCGCCCGCGCTCGTCCATCGCGTCAAACTGAAGTACCGCTGGAATCTCGCGGTCCTGTCGAAGAGTGCGAAACGCCTCAACGCGCTCGCGCGCGCCACGCGCACGGCCTTCGCCGATCAACCGGACAGCGCGAAAGTCACGTTGAAAGTCGACCTCGATCCGTACGGCATCTTCTGATCCCGTCTCAATACGGCTGCGATGGCATCATGCGCCAGGCATGGATTGACGTAAACGCCGTCGGCGTTCCCTCGGAGAACAACGCAATGCCTAAGCTGTCGGCGCGCGTGGGGTACACGCGGCGTGCGATGGCCTGGCGGTCGTTCGCATAGACCTCGACGACGGACTTGTCGATAAACACGCGCAAGGTCAGCGGCTCGCCGTCCTTCAACGCGAGCGGCGCGCGCTCGACCACGGATCGCACGGGCGTGCCGCTTCGGGTCGAATCAAATACGAGTTCTTTCGCGGCGGCATCGTAATACAGAAGCGTCTCTTCCTCGCCGTGTTCCGACATCCGCACCTTGACACCGTAGCGCGTCGCGCCCGTGTTCCGGGCTTCGATTCGTAGTTCGCAGGACGAGCCGCCCGCGACTTCGAGCCGGCGTTCCGCGCCATCCGCCACTTCAGTGTCGTTCCACGTTTGTTCGCGGTCGCGGAGCATGCCGAGTTCCTTGACCGGCGCCATGCGCAACGTGCCGTCTTCGCCCAGCCACAGCGCGCGCGGCAAACCGTACACGCCCGACCAGCCCTTCGGTTTCTCGTCCGGCGGATTGTCGAGCAGCCACGACCACATGATCTGGCGGCCTTGCCCGTCGATAAGCGCCTCGGGCGCGAAGTACGTGTTGTCGATCCATGTCATCCGCCCGTGCTGCTCCGGGAAGAACCGGTCGTCGCGATAATCGCCGATGTAGTACTGGCAGCCTTTGTTGTGGCTGATGAAGAGGAGCAGGTGCTTGCCGCTGGACGCGCCGCCGTCTTCGCTCGAAGGCAGCGGCAAGAAGCTCGGGCACATGTTGTCTTCACTGCGGTCCGTCCATTCCGGTTTGCGTTCGTAGAAGACGTGAAGGTAGCGCCACGTCTTCAAATCGTCCGAGACCGACAGATACAAACGGTCGCCTTGTTCCTCGATGGGCGCGTCCGGTTTGCGCCCGAACTTCTCGAGCACGAGCAGGCTGCCGGTGAGCATGTAATAGCGCCCGTCTTTCTTCCAGATGTTCGAGGGGTCCGCCGAGCCGTAATGGAAGGGCTTCCCCGCCGCGTCCGTGGCTTCGGTGATACCCCATTCGGTCGACTTGATGACGGGGTTCGCGTCCAGCTTGGTCCAATGCTCGAAGCCCGCGTCGTCGCTCTTCGCGATACCGATACCTTTCGCGCCCCACAGCATCCAGTACGACAAGTACGCCACGCCGTCGTCGTCGACGAACGCGCCGCCGCTGAAACAGCCCTCGTCGCCCGCGCCCGGCCCGATGGCGTCGGCGTGATTGCGCCAATGCACTAGGTCCTTGCTCGAAATGTGCCCCCAGCAGAACCCCGACCCCGCGCGGTTGTACAGATACATCAGGTGGTAGCGCCCGTCGTGATAGAAGGCCCCGTTCGGATCGCCCGGCAGGCCCATGTCCTCCGGGATGCAAAAGTGGTAGCCGGGCCGATACGGATCGTCGAGGAACTTCTCGCGCAACAGTCGCGCCGAACGCACGGCTTCCTCGGGCACGGGACCGTCCTTCGTCCACGCGCGCGGGATCTGCGACATTAGCGCGCCGTCCTCCCCTTCGGGTGCGGAACATGCGGCGATCACCGTGGCTCCTTGCCCGCCGAGCACCAGGCATCCCTCCTTCATCGAGACATCGCCGATCAGTTTCATCTCGGTGAAACGTCCCGTCTTCTCACGCAGGCCTTCGTCGCCGAACGCCCAGCATGCCCACGGCGCAACAGTGGACGTTTCGCCCGGCTTCAACGCCGCGATGGCTTGTGCATCCAGCGCTACGTCATAGATGCGCGCGTCCTTGATGCGGCCCGCGAACGAATTCTCTTTGTCTTTCGCATCGAGATGGCGGCGTCCAAAGAGGACAATCGGCTGCGCCCCGAACGTTTGCGGCGGCGACGGCATCGTGTACTTCGCGTACTCGCGCCCGTCGCGGTAGATCTCGATCTCGCTGCCGCGATACACGATGGCCATCTGAACGAAGGTATCCGGCCCGGCCGTCTCTTCCGGCCACGCGCCCTGTTCCTTGTTCGTGCGCGCGAACCCGTTGCTGCCCGCCATCCACCGTCGCGCTTCGAGTTCGCCGAAGACGATTCCGTCGAACGCCCCGTCGCCGTTGTCGATGGTCAGCGCCGTGCCCCCGTGTTGCTCCAGGTTCGACGGCGCGGCCCACACGACCAGCGTCTTGTCCTTTAACCCGGCGGGGGATTCCGAACACGCGCCCGAGACCCAAAGCGTCTGCAGCACAGCCATTGCGACCATCGTAAAGACCCAGCTCCGATTCATGCCCCATCCTCGCGAACCGATTAACGGCAGGCCCACACGGCCCGCTTCATCAGCTTACCCGCGCCCGCGCGGAAAGTCGAACGCATCTCGAACGCTGCCCCCACGCCCCGCCTTCGCAACGCGCCCGACCGCCTGTCATTCTGAGAGCTTGTGAAGAAATGACAAGGTCCCGCGATTTCGTTTGTCGGCTCCGTCCTTCCTGTCATCCTGAGCGCAGCGAAGGATCTCGCTATGTGCATAGGCCTCTGATGCTTATGAGATCCTTCGCTGCGCTCAGGATGACAGGCAATACGTAGTCAAGAGGCAAAGCACCCGCGTTTCACAATTTCTTCACACGCTCTGAGCGAAGCGAAGAATCTCACCCGCGAGAGAAGCCTTGCCTGCTAAGGGATTCCTCGCTTCGCTCAGAATGACAGGAGGTCGGGTTTCGATTTACGAGGTAGCACATGCACGGAAGAGCGCGGTCGCGCCTTTCATGGTGTACACTCTATCCTCGTACTCGAAGCCAAGGAGTAGATCCCGATGACCCTCGTTATGAATCCCGCCCAGCAGCGCGCCATTCAAGGCGCATGCGCCTATGCCGACCGGCGCACCGATCCGGCGACCGGACTCGTCGGCAGCGAACACGGCGACGCCTATCGCGAGCGCGAGAGCATCTACTCGGCCATCGCGTGTCTGCTATCCGGCGAACCCGACCGCGTCGCCCGCGCTACGACACTGTTCGCGGCCTTCGACGTGTTACGCGATCGGTTCAGCATCTGCGCGGGACTCCTCGTGTTGTTGAAGGCGCCTGAGTTATTGAACGAGGCGATGCGGCACACGATTCTGCGATCAGTCGAGGCGTTCATGGATACGGAGGCCGAAGACATCATTGCGGGCCGCAACAACAATCTCCCGCTGCAAACGTGGACGGTGCGGATCGCGGGCGGCGTCTTCTTCAAGCGGGCGGACCTGATCGCGCGCGGCATCGCGGCGCTCGAACAACTGACGGACCTGGTTGCGGCGCACGGGACAATCCCCGAGTTCAACAGCGGCACCTATCATCCGGTAACGCTTCAGATGTTGCGCGTGATTGTCCTGCTCGGCGAGCCGCGGACTTCAGCGCTCGCCTCCGCGATCGAGCTTCATTTGTGGCGCGAAATGGCGCTGCGATTTCACCCGCGGCTCGGGCAGTTGTGCGGCCCGTGGAGCCGCGCGTACCACGACAGCCTCTGCGGGGGCAACAGCAACGCGTTGCTCCTCGCCGACGTCGTGTGGGGAGCGTTCTACGACGGCGAGATCGGATACCGCTACGATCACGGTTCGGACTACAACTACGGCGGAGTCCTTGCGTTGCTCGGCGACCGGCATCCCGTGGACGCGCGCGAGGCCGCGCTCGACAAGACGTACCCAACGACCGTAGTCTCCGCCGCCGAGCAAGTCGATTTCCGAACGGGCGACGTCTGGGCGCCCGGTGGCGTCGCCGAGATCACGACGTGGATGGACGAACACCTCTCCGTCGGTACCGCGACCCGCAGCCACGTACACGCGATGCAGAACGCGACGTATGTCGCGCAATGGACGCGCACGGGCGAGGCGGTCAAGCAACTGCGCGACCTCGGCCAGGCCTTTACGCGGTTCATCCAGAATGGCCGGCGGCCCGGCCAGCCGTCCTACAAGTATCGCAATCATCATCGCGGCGAGACGCTCGTCATGAACGGCTGCCTCTGGGCCGATGACGGCCGGCCGTTCGCTCTCCAATCGGCCAACACCGCGTTAATCCTCTATGTGCCCAAGGGCCAGGAGCGCAAGTACGTCCAGTCGCTCGAAATGATGGCCGTCGTTCCGCGCCTCGACACGGTGGATGCGGTGCTCGTCAACGGTTCGCCGGTTGATGTCTTCAAGGGGCCTGCGTGGTCGACCGTCGTAGTGCGGAGCGGCTGCGCGAGCCTGGGCCTGCGCTTTGCGCCGTGTTCGCCGTGCGAGACCGAGCCGCGCCTCGTAGTCGAGCGACGCAACGACCATCTGCTCGTGGGACTGCGGTTGGCCGCGTTCACGCACGAACGCGAGTTGCCCGAATCCGAGTATCGCCGATATGCCGGGTCAATCGGCGCGGAGCTTCGTTACACGCCCACGGACGACGCGGTGGAGAAGCTGGTGTCCGACATGGACACGTCGGAATTGCTGGATACGTGGTGGGCGGGAGAATCGCCCGTGGCCTTCGGCGGTCCGCGGTGCGTTCGATTCGCCGTTGGCGGTGCCGTGCTTTCGGGCCGGTTTGCTCCCGTGGCCGAGACGTGGCTTGCGCGCCGAACGCCGCCGCCCGAAGGGCGTTGTGTGCGTATCGAGTTTCCGCGATGACACGCGAGAAGAAGGCATTGCCGGTATCGAGCGGGGTGATTACATTGATGTCCGCCGCGCCCAGTAGCGGCGGGCCGGAAAGGGGCGGCAGTCCGGGACGCTTCGGCCGGTGACGGCGTCGGTCCATCGTTCGAGCAAGCGTTGCGCCTCTTCCCAGGCGGATTGCGGCTCAGGCGGATCGGCGAGCCACGCCGCTTCGACCGCGTCGCGTTCGGGCGCGAACAGGGGCATCAACGCGGCAGGGTCGCGCATGACGTGGCGATGAAGGCGTTCGTGCCGACGCCAGTAGGCGCCCGGTTCGCCCAAGTCGAGCGGCTGATCCACGGCAACGGGTTTGAAGAGCGAAATGCACGGCGCGGACGTGCCGGTGGCCCAATGGCGGCATGCGCCGGAGGCCAGCTCGGAAACCCACGAGGCCGTGGTCTGCGACGCGGCCAACAGGCCGCCCGCGTGCATGCAGGGGGCGCGCATTCCGCCGTTGGACCATGCGTAACGCGGATACGGACAGCCCTCGCCGTGATCGCGGAGCAACGCGAACAGGCCACCGACGGACGCGCATTCCGAGGCGAGCGCCTGCGTGCGCGCCTGGCGCGTCCTGCACGCCGAGACGCGCGTATAAAGAAAGTCGGAGTGCCGCTCGGCGAAACCGCGAATCGTCAATCCGTTCGAGATCGTCCGCGCGCCCTGCACCTCTTCGACGGCCCATTGGCGTCCCGCCGTTTCGAGGACAAACGCGCGCGCGGGGTCGGCGACAAGAAAACTGTTGTGATACGTGAACGAGCGGTTCTCGTATCCGCACCCGCCGCCCTGACCGTGGCGTTCAAGCAGCGCGGCAATCGTCTCGCAGGCTTCCTGCGCGGTCTCGCCGCGTTCGAGCGCAAGCCGCACGAGGTCCATGCCGGTCAAGCCTGTCTTCGCGTAAGGCTGGTTCGTGAACACGGCTTCGTTGCCGATAGCGACGCCGCATTCGTTGGCGCCTATCTCCGCGCCCCACATCCACACCGGGCGGCTGATGAGGACGGCGTGCGTGTGTGCGGCCTGCGGAATCTCAGTCCACGTGCAGCGCACACGCGATCCCGATTCATGGTTGCGCGGCGGATGCCACTCGAGGACTTGCGCTTCGTTCGCGTCGCGATCCGAGTTCTTCGCGAACAGCACGGCGTCTGGCCGCACGATGGCAACCGTGTCACACATCGTTACCCCACGTCAGCACAACGCCCAGCACGGGATCCGTGCGTTCGAGGATCAGTTTCCATGCCTCGGCGGCTTGTTCGACGGGGAACCGGTGCGTGATGAGAGGCTCGGTTTGGAGATGCCCGCTCGCAATCAGCGCGAGCGTTTCGTCCATGCGCCGCTGTTCCCAACCTGACGGCGAATGTAACGTCAGTTCGCCGAAACGGAGCTTCTGAATGTCGAGCATCGAGTTGTCGCGGTTGAATCCCGCTGAGACGATGTGCCCGTTGTACCGCATCAGCGGATGGCAAGCCATGACCGTATCGAGCGAACCGACGGTGTCCACGAGCACGTCCACGCGGCCAGGCGCGATGGCACGTGCCACTTCGACCAAGTGGTCGCGTGCCACGTTGATGCGATGACGCCGCATCCCTTCGCCGAACAGCGCGAGGCGGTCATCGTGTTTGCCCGCGAGCAGGACCGTCGCGCCGCGCCAATGCAGCGTCTGCGCCGCCCAATGCCCGACCATGCCGTCGCCGATGACCAGCGCCACGCTGCCGACGCCTACCGGCGGGCGCGTGCCGCAGTTGTAACCGACCTGCGTCAACACCAGGCCGCTTGCGGCAACCGGCGAAACGCCGTCCGGCAACGGCCAGATTTGCGAGCGGTCGGCGACCTTCGGCGAGACGTGTCCTCCGCACGGTTCGTACATCCCTTCGATCCGGCCCATCGTGCAAAAGACCCACTGGCCGGGCCGCACGTCCGTGACCTCGCGGCCCACATGCATCACGACGCCCGTGCTCTGATACCCCGCCGCGATCGGGAACGGCCATGGATCGCCGGGCCGGTACGGTGTCTCGCCGTTGATTCGCTCGCCGCGCAACAACGACCCTTCCGTCCCGTTGCTGATCCACGAGTACCGCGTCTGCACGACCACGTCCCGCGGCCCGGGATCGGGCACGGCAACTTCGCGGAACTCCACCTTCAGCCGATCGGGAAAGATCACTGCCTTCGCACGCACGTTCGATTACCTCGCTTCAGGATCTAGAAGATCCCCGTTTCTCGCGTCTTCGCATAGCCTGGGTTGCCGTCGGGGCTGCCGCAGATGCGCCACTCTTCGGAGGTCACGATGCCGTCGCCGTAGCCGCAGATCTCGCGCGTCGAACGGACGCGTTCGAAAAGCAGGGCAACGAATTCGCGGGCCTTGAGCGTCGCGCCGGGAAACAGCCCGAGTTTCTGATAGAGGTCAAGGTCTTTCTTGTAGTCGCGGATGAGGCCGCAGGAGTGAACGCAACGGCCGTTCGGGGGATGAAATCCGTCACAGCAGTCGCAGGCCATGCACGGGCCTTCGACGAGCGTGATCGGGATGTCCGGGTCTTTGCGAATGCGCTCCGCGATCTCCGCAAGCGTGTCGTTGGGGCGTGGTCCCTGGCCTTCGCCGCCCGCGTACCAGCAGGCGTAGCACATCATGTGATGCGGGCGGAGGAAGAGCCGGTCCGCGGTCCGGATGCGTTCCGCTTTGCGTTCGCGGTACGCGCGCATTTCCTCGTCCGAACGCGCGTGGACCACGGCCTGCCAGCCCTGGCCACGGACGCGTTCGTAGGCGCCGGAACGCGCGTGAGGACACCCTTCCCAGCCCGGCGTGTCGTACGCGCAGAGGCCGTCGAGCGTTTCGACGCGCTCGAACAGGAGTTCGTACAGATACCGCGCGCGGCGCGTGTCGCCGGGGGCGAGTCCGAGCCGGTGCAGCACGTCCAGATCGCGTTTGCGATTGAACACGTCGCCGCGGTCCATCCGCGCGTAATCGTCGTCACTGAGGAGGCTGTAGTGCGGGATTTCGTCGGCGTTAGATTCGAGCCGGATAGCGGTGGTCGGGTCGGACCTGAGCACGCCGAGAATAGCTTGGGCTTGTTCCTTGCCGATCAACGGACACTCGACGCCGCCGAGAAAGCACACGAGGCCGGGAAGCTGCCGGGCCTGAATCGTAAACGGCGCGTGGCACAGACCGTCGTTGGCGTGTTTGCAGTAGGCCGTTGACATCGCTGCCTCCGTTTACGAAGTTTCGTTTCGCGGCTCTCGAAGCGGAGCTTCTTGGCCAAGTGGGTTCCCAAGCTCAGCTTGGGAACCAGATGGCGGTCAACTTAGAGATACATGTCGAGGCGCGCCTCGAAGAAGTCCTTCGTTTGCGCCAAGCCCTCGACGAGGCTGGTGCGCGGCTGCCAGCCCAGGTCGCGCTTGATCTTCGCGTTGGTCATGCGCACGTCTCCGACATCGAGCGACACCCAGTCTTTCGGCCACGGCACGTGGGACACCTCGCCGCGTCCGACAATACGGACAACTTCCTGGGCAAACGTGGTGATCGCGTATTCCTCGTCGGCCGCCGCTAGGTAGGCCTCGCCGTAATGGTCCGTGGACATCGCGGCCGCGACGAGCGCGTCGACGCAGTCGTCAACGTAGAGCACGTTCCGCCGCTGATGGCCTTCGCCGTAGATGGTCAAGGGCTTGCCTTGCAGGGCGAGGCCGATGAAGAAATTCAGCACGCCCGCGTCGCTGCTCTGGATGTTCGCGCGCGGTCCGTAGACGTTCGCGAGGCGCACGACATGCGTCTTGATGCCGTGCGCGCGATGATAGATGAGATGGTATTTCTCCGCGACACTCTTGTTGGCGGAATAGATGTCGAGCGGAAACTCCGGATGCGTCTCGTCCATCGGGTCGCGCATCATCCGCCCGCACTGCGTGCTCGTCCCGACGTAGACCACGTGCGCGTCGGGATTGTCCTTGCGCACGGATTCGAGCACGTTCATCGTGCCTTTGCAGTTGATGGCAATATCGAGGAACGGGTCGCGGATCGAGTAGGTGTGCGACGTGTGGCCGGCGCAATTGAATATGACATCGGCCTGCGCGACGACGCGGTTCACCAGGTTGTAGTCGCGGATGTCGTTAATGACAACGCCAATTTGGCTGCGCCAGCGGTCCAGGTTGTCGAGGTTGCCGCCGCCGTGCTCCATCAAGGAATCGTAGACGGTGACGGACGCGCCCATCATGTGGCAGCGGATGGCGAGATTGCTGCCGATGAACCCGAGGCCGCCCAGCACCAAGACGCGCCGATCCTTGAATGGAGGTGTCATGATACGTTCCGCGCCGATTCTCGCGTGCCTCCGGCGTTCCTCAGGATACCCGGCGCGAACTGCGCGAACGGCCCAGCGCCGCCAGCCCGGCCAACGCCGCGCCGAGCAGGAGCAGGTCGCCCGCGACACCCCGCGACGGCACTGTGCCGCCACCGTGGCAATCGAACGGCGATAGCGACGGATAGCCGAGTCCATGCGCGTAAATCACGCCGTCGCCCGCGCCCGTGAATAGGACGGTGGCCCGGTATTCTTTTGCTTCGGTCGGCTTGAATCGCAACGTGAGCTTCTGGCTGCGTCCCGGTCCGAGGTTGTACGGAACCGCGGCGCTCTCGGTTTCGACGACCGTGCCACCTTGAATCTTGAGCGTGACGAACACGAAACCCGGATTGGCCACACTCGCAACGCCGGACAACACGCCGCCGCCGGTGTTCCGCACCGTGAGGCGTCCGTCGCTGGTCGATCCCGCCGGGACCCATCCGAAGTCCTCGGTCCCGAAGCGGTCGGGCAACAGCGTCAATTCAGGGCCGCTTTCCGGCGTCTGGTAGGGCGCGAAAACGGACAGCGACACGAGGTCCGCGTCGATTGTGCCTTCGCCGAATACCAGATGGCGCACCGCGTCCGTATTCCACGGGCCTTGCCAGCCCACAAGTTCGACACCAAATATTGGGTTGCGCACCACGCCGGAATCGTGCGCGTACACAAGCGCGCTCGACGCGGGCGTCACGTTCACGCCCTTGATCGTCATATGCAGCGGGTAGTCGTCATAGCGCGCGCTATCCATCTCATAAAAGTTGTAGCCGCCGTCCGGGCTGACCAGCACGCTGGCTTCGATGTACTGGCCGCCGCCCACAAGCACCGAGGGTTCCTGGCCCAGCATCGAGCGTTCGACGGCGCCGAACAGCGTGTCCAAGTCCGTGGCCATCTGCACCAGCAGCACACCGGTCTCGCCTTCTTCGAGCAGGCCGTTGGGCGCCGTGATCGTCACCGTCTGGCCCGGCAGCGCCGGGTTCTTCAGCGTTACGATGGCCTCGCCACTCAGCCCATCCCAACGAATCGCTCCGGTCACGCGCACGTTCAGCGTGTCGCGCACCGACACCCACGACAGCCACGAGGCCCCGTCCAGGGGCAGCGCATCGAAGGGGCTGTCGGGCAGGCCGTTAAGGTTGGTGTCGACTTGGACCGCCGCCTTGGCAAGCGTGAACGTGCTCATGGACGTGAACGTGGTTTCGGGATGCAGCGCGCCCGCTGCGGTAACCTCGAGCGTGTGCGCGCCATACCCCAGATCCCCCGCCATCGGATACGCCACCGAGAACACGCCCGTTGCCGAACACTCCAGCGCAATCGCCTGCCACGTGCCGTCCACCACAAACTTGACCGACCCCGTGTCGCCCACACAGTCCGTCGTCGCGGCGAGAACCAGCGGCATCGCGTCCGAATCCGGTCCCACCGTGACGGTAACGCCGTCCCGCGGGGTCAGTACCGAGACCGCGCTCAGGGAGCACTGGATCGGTTTGAAGACGGCTGTGATTTGTTTGTCGGAATTCATCGCGACGATTTGCTGGGCGCGGTTGCCCGAAAGCGCGCCCGCCCAGTAGTCGAACTCGTAGCCCGCGCGCGGTATGGCGGTTAGCGTGACTTTCGTGCCCACGGCGTACGCAGGCGCGTCCGGGTCGCGCGAAACCGCGCCGGCGTTGGCGGGAGCGACATCGACCGTCAACGTGAACTCCGCGGCCATTGCGCTCCACGAACACGCCACCACTAGAAGGACCAACCCGATCCGCATTGTCATACCCCTCATCCTTTGTTACGTGGGCAGGACCCACAGTCGCGCACGGGATCCCAAACAGGCATCCGCCAGTGAACTTGCCCCATTGTATGCGCAGTGCCCCATCACGTCAAGAGGGCGCTCTCGCCAGGCTGGTTTCCTCTGGCGGCAGCGGCGACAGCCAAAACCTTGAGCGGGTTTGCCTAGTCATTCGGACAGGTAATCCGTTTCTGAACGCCGAACCGGCTTTGCAAGGAGCACGCCATGCTAAGCGCGATCGTAATGTTGCTGGGAATCTTGGCCGCGGACGACGGGCTGTCGCTCGCGAAGAAGGCGGCCCTATTCGAGACGGACATGAACCGGCGTTTCACCATCGACGGCCAGGTCGCCTGCAAGATGATCCTCCCCTCGCCGGCGCATCCCGACCTCACGTTCAACATGCCCGACAACGCCTATATGACGGGCATCGTGTGCGGGGCGAAGGCGATGAAGTACGCAGTCACCCGCGATCCCGCGGACAGAAGCGCGGTCTCGGATGCCCTCAAGGCGCTGAACCTGCTCAGTACCATCAGCGGCAAGAAAGGACTGCTGGTGCGCTCGGCGTGGCCCATCGACAAGCCACTCGACGATGCCGCCAAGTGGCACGAGTCCGCGGACGGCAAGTACCATTGGCTGGGCGACGTCAGTTCCGACCAGATGACCGGCGTGGTGTTTGGGTATGCGCTGGCGTACGACCTCGCGGCGAACGAAGAAGAAAAGAAGACCATCGCGAAGAACACAACGGATCTCGTCGATCATGTCATGGAAAACGGCATGCACATTATCGATATCGACGGGAAACCCACGCGCTTCGGGAATTATGCGCCGCAGTTCGTGCGGTTATTCGAGAAGATGAATGCGCTGCTGTGGCTCCAGCATCTCAAAGTGGCGCATCACGTCACCGGTGATCCGCGCCTTGAATCGGAGTATCGGCGCTTCGCCACGCAGGAAGGGTACGCGGAACTTACGGTCGACGCGCGAAGCTCCTTCCTGGGTAGGGTCAACTTCTCGGACGACGTCCTGTTGTTCCTCGCTTACTATCCCCTGCTCAAGTACGAGACCGACCCGGCGTTGCGCGAACTGTATTTGAAAAGCCTTCGTCAAACGTGGCTTGGCGCGGGCAAGACTCCGGGCGCGAAAGCCCAGGGCAACCCGTTCTACGCGTTTGTGGCGCGCGAACTTCTCGGCGACGATTCAGGCGTCGCGGCCGGCATCAACGCCCTGAAGTGGTTCCCGCTCGACATCAAGTGGAATCGGAATACGATCGCCGCGTACGAGAAGGAGTTCGGTTTCACGTTCGATCCGGCTCCACGCAGCCCTGAACCGAAGGCAGGCGAGGCGATACCCCTCGACCGCCGCGTCAAAGATTGGTCGGTGTGGGTGCAGGATCCGTTTCGCGCTCCCGGCGACCGAACGAAGGATTTCGCCCTCGAGTTCAACGGCCACGACTATCTTGTGGCCTATTGGATGGGCCGCCAAGCCGGTGTGATCACGCCGGAGATGTGAGCGGCCTCACTCGACGAGAAGGTTCATCATCCGTTCGGTGAAGCGCGTCCAGTTGAGTTCCGTTTCGACGCGCCGCTTTCCTCGTTCGCCGAGTTCCGAAGCGAACGCCGGATCGTCCATGATCTTCAGCAGCGCGCGCGCAAGTTCGTCCGGCCGGTCCGGCTCGACGATGAGGCCCGTTTCCCCGTCGAGCACCGCGTCGACAACGCCACCCGACCTGCCCGCGACTACCGGCTTGCCGTAGGCGCCCGCCTCGACGAACACAAGGCCGAAGCCTTCCACTTGGCCGCCTTTACCTTGTCCGGCAGGAAGCGCAAAGACCTCGCAGATCTGATAAAGCGCGGCGAGGTCCTCGTCGGAGACGCATCCCGGGAACAACACCTGTTCCCGGATGCCAAGCCGATAGACCTCCTGCATGCAGCCGTAAAGCGCGGGTCCGCGGCCTGCGAGCACGAGCACGGCGTCGGGATAGCGTTCGAGAATTGCCGGCATCGCGCGCACCAGCGTGATGTGGCCTTTGCGCGGGACGAACCGTCCGACGGACAGGAGGACGTGCGGCGTATCGAGGCGGTACTTCTTGCGGACTTCGGCAAGACGGTCATCGGACAAGGCAAGCGGCTCGGGCGCTCCAGGAAAGAGGGTCCGAATCCGCGCGCCATCCACGCCGAATGCCGCCAAACGCTCGCTCGTGTACGTGCTGATCGAGACCACGGCCTCCGCTTCCGCGTACACGGTGCGCAATAGCCCCGCGACAAACCGGTTGCGCCGGAACTTGAGAAACTCGTACGCGTAGGCAAACGCGAGGAACGGCGTTCCGTATCGGCGCGCGGCGAAACAACCGAGCACTCCGCCATAGGCCACGTTGATGCCCAGGACCAGTTCGGCGCTTTGCAGATGCGGCCGTGTGGTCCACGCCATCGGGATGAAGCGCAGCCATCCCGTGTGATACCCGCGATAGCGGACAACCTTTGCCGGTTCACTTTCGTCGAACGCGCGCATCCCCGGGAAGTACGGCGCGATAACCGTGACCTCGTGGCCCATCGCAGCAAGCGCGCGCGACACGCGCAGCGCCACCGTGCTGATGCCGCCTTCGATGGGCGGATAGTCTGCCGTGGGGACGAGGATCTTCATGAACTCTGGATCGCCTTCATGGGGTGTGGTTCGGTGTAAAGCCTGCCAGTCACAGTGCCTTGTACCAAGTCAGTTCGATTTCATCGGGGAATTCCGCATAGGCATGATGCGCAATGCCGCCCAGAGTATACCCGTTCTCGGCGTAGAACCGACACGCGCGCACATTGATGTTCTGCGTCTCGGCCGCAAGCAAGGCGCAGTTGTGGCGCCTTGCCCATTCCTCGGCCCCGGTGAGCAAGCCGGACCCGATACGTTGCCGCCGCAACTCTGGATGAATGCGGATATCCCACAGAATGGCGACGTCGTTCTGTGTGCGAAGCTTGTGCATCCCCGGAGTGTCATGTGCGACTGCGCATCCACCGATACGCCGTCCATGCACGCTGGCAGTGAAGATCCCCCATTTCGACATATCCCAGCGAACCCGCCATGTTGCAGGACCTTCGCCAGTGCTGTCGTAGTCTTTCACCCACGCGCGCTCCAAGGTTCGTTCCGTCATCCCGAGGCCGCCCAAACCGTGATCGATGGGGAGTATATCGAATACCGAACACACCTCGAATGACGCAGGTATTGCGGCGTAGTCCTTCAGGATGTCCGCGGTTTCCTCGATAATACTAAGGTCATCCGTCGTAGCCATCGTTCAAATTCCGCGCTTTCGGACAACGCACCCGCCCATAACAAGCGCATCCATGCCGGTCGAGTAGAAGCAGCGGACGGCGTCGGCGGGCGAGTTGACCATCGGCTCGCCCATGACATTGAACGAGGTATTGAGCACCATCGGCACGCCGCGGCGCTTCTCGAACTCCTCGATGAGCCGGTAGTATTGCGGATGGGTCGTCTTTGAGACCGTCTGCACGCGCGCGGTGCCGTTGACGTGGGTGATCGCCGGGACGGACGCGCGTTTGTCCGGTTCGACGGGGTACACGAACAGCATGAACGGCGAGCGTGCGCATCCGGTGAAGTACTCGCCCGCGCGTTCTTCGAGACAACTCGGCGCGAAGGGGCGGAAATCCTCGCGATGCTTCACGTACTTGTTGAGCAGGTCGCGCATCTCGGCGCGGGTCGGATCGGCGAGGATACTGCGCGCGCCAAGCGCACGCGGGCCGAATTCGGCGCGGCCCTGGAACCAGCCTACGATCTGCCCATTCGCAATGAGTTCCGCGGCGCGCGCCTCGACATCGTCCGGCTGTTCGTAGGCAATCTTCGCGCCGTCCAGAAACGCGCGGACGGCGTCGTCCGAGTACTCCGGCCCGAGGCGCGCGTCTTCCATGACGAACCCGCGCGGCACTCCGGTCATGCGATGATACAGTTGATACGCCGCGCCGATCGCGATACCTTCGTCGCCCGCGGCGGGCTGCACGAAGATCGCATCGAACGGCGATTCGCGAAGCAGCCGCCCGTTCATGGAGCAATTCAGCGCGACGCCTCCCGCCATGCACAGCCGCTTGAGTCCGGTGTCGCGCTGCAACCGTTCCGCAACGCGCAGCACGGCCTCTTCGAGAACGCACTGCGCCGACGCGGCGATGTTCTTGTGGCGTGTCTCAATCGGTTCGCCTTTCCGGCGCGGCGGACCGAAGCGATCCAAGAACTTCTTCGAGAAATAGCCGCACCGCGATCCGGGCGCATAGTGCGCCATCATCCACGAGAGGTCGACGTCGTACCAGCCGTCCTCGCGCACGCGGATGATCGTGCGGAACTCGTCGAGGTACTCCGGCTCGCCGTACGAGGCCAGCCCCATGACCTTGTATTCGTCGCTCGCGCGCAGGAACCCGAGATAGTCCGTGATGCCCGAGTAGAAGACGCCGAGCGAGTGCGGATAGCTTCGCGATCCGATACGCCGCATCGACGTGCCACGCCCGAGGCCCGTCCAGGTTGCCGTGTATTCGCCGACGTAATCCACGGACAACAGAGCGGCTTCGTCAAACGGGCTGACAAGAAACGCGCTGGCGGCGTGGGCGGGATGATGGTCCATGAAATGAAGCCGCGCCTTGGAACCGCGCAGGCCCATCATGCCGTAGGCGTACATCGCGTTGTGTACGGCTTCGTATGCCATATAGCCCGCCGAATATAGCGGGCTGCGAAACGCCTGGCGCATGCGATACGGCCAGCGCCAGCCGACGCGCACGAGGGGGCGCATGTAACAGCCGATGTGGTCGATGTCATTCGCGGAAAGCCCGGCGGCGTCGAGACAGTACTGTACGGCCCTGCGGGGAACGCCGCCCTGATGCTTGACGCGCGTGAGGCGTTCCTCCGCCACCGCGGCGACGAGCTTGCCGTCGCACACGAGTGCCGCCGCCGAGTCATGCGAGTATCCGCCGATACCGAGAATGTTCATGCACACGTTCCAATCGTCAAGGCTGGTGGATTGTCGCAGAAGGACAAAGGCCTATGCCACCCAAGCGCTTTGACCTCGAGGCGCCGCGCGTTAGTGCGCGCGGTCCTTGGCGCGCGCACGATGGCCCGAGCGCAGGTTGAGCATTTCCACGAACAGCGAGAACGCCATCGCGAAATAGATGTAACCACGGTCGATGTGCTTGCCGAACCCTTCCGCGAGCAGCATGACGCCGATCAGCAGCAGGAACGCGAGCGCGAGCATCCGGATCGTCGGATGGCGGTTGACGAAATCGCTGACTTTGTTGGCGAACGCCATCATGACGAGCACCGCCACGATAATTGCGGCGATCATGACGGCCACCTGCTGCGCCATGCCGACGGCGGTAATCACGGAATCGAGCGAGAAGACAAGATCGAGCAGTACGATCTGAAGGATCGCCGCGCCGAACGAGCGCGCGGCGTGGCGCAACGGTTCGTCCTCGCCCTGGCCCTCGGTGTTGTGATGGATCTCTCGAACGGACTTCCAAAGCAGGAACAGGCCGCCGCCGATCAGAATGAGGTCGCGGCCGGATATACCGCGGCCGAGCAGGTCGAACAGCGGCTGCTGCGCTTTCATGATGAGGCTGATCGACAGTAGCAATAGGATGCGCATGCCCATGGCCAGCATCAGGCCGATGCGACGCGCCCGGGATTGAACGGATCGGTCCAACTTGCCGGTGATCACGGCGAGCACGACAATGTTGTCGATGCCGAGCACGATCTCGAGGCTCGTGAGCGTAATCAGCGCAATCAGGTTTTCGATAGTCAGCAGATGCGACACGACGGTAGAATCTCCTGTAACTCCATAGCTGGGATCACTTGGGCATTTGCGACGGGCCGACGCTGAAGTTGATCGGCAGCAGGCGGTTGGTCATCGTCCCTCCCAAGCCATGTACGAGCGCGAAGGCGAAGAGATTGCGGCATTGCATTGAGTAGGCCGCGCCGAACAGGCCGCCGATAAAGGTAACCGCGCCGAGCCAGAAGTTCGGGACGTGCACGAGGCCGAACAGCGTCGCCGAGCACAGGCAGGCCAGCGCGAACTGGAACTTCGATCGGGCGATGTCGAAGGCGCGCGCGAGCTGCGCGGAGAAGATCCCCAGGAACAGCAATTCCTGGAGAAATCCCCAGAACACGTAGCCCGACCATTGCCCCCCGATGCCGAAAAGATCAAGCGCGTGGAGGCGATCGATGGCCTTCGCGCCGCGCAGGCCCATGTACGGATTGTGTTCGTATTTGATACGAAGCGAGTCTTCGTTCATCTGAAACAGCAGGTTTCCGCCGAACGCAAGGACGAGGATCACGATCACGAACACGGCGAGATAGGGGACGCTCTGGCGGAAATTGTCCAAGCGCAGCATGAACGGGTATAGGACGAAAACCAGGAGCAGATCGAGCAGGACAAGAAACCCGATACGAAGCGCCATGGCCCTCGCGGGGCTTCCGTCGATCAAGTCACTGAACCGTTCGGCAATGTCCTCGCGAAACGTGATGAACGCGCAAATGAACAGCAGGTCGATAAACGCGGTCACGCCGAGAATTGTGCCAAGATACTTCTTGATATACGGCGGCTCGCCGTTGCGCGACAGGTAATAGCGCGTGGGCGACCCCATGCCGCGGCATTCGAAGAAGTAGAATCCGACGCCGAGACGCTGTTGCGCTTCGGTAAGAAAGAGCTTCTTCTCGAAGGGATAGTGCACGAAAGGCGAGACGATCAGACACCACGCGCCCAGCACGGCGAAACTCGGTTTAGCCCATCCTACCGCGGGATCGAGCATGCTGATCCAGATGATGGCCATCATCGCGCCGAACACGGCGCACGGCTCGATGAAGTTCCAGATGCGGATCGCGCGGACATATCGAGGGTCGGCATTCTCGTCCCGAAGAAACACGCCCGAATTCTGATCCAGTTCGATTCGCGTGACGGCGCGCAAAAGACCGTTTAGAAAATGCATGGCACCCCTTGTCCTATCCGCGTGCACTTACAACGCAACGGGAGCGGCGCCACGCGGCGCCGCTCCCGGATTGAGCTTCAACAAGCCCCGTAGATCAGGCCGCGATCTTTTCCGCTTTGTAGCCTCCTGTGGCGCGATCGCGTCCGTATAACGCGCCGAACACCACAAAGAGCGCCACGGCCAGAACGGATACCCATCGGAACGACATGCGCCCGCCGAAGGCTTCCGCAGGATCCAGCGTGGTTTTGGCCACCTTGGCGATCGGCGCGTCAGGCACGCACTTGAGCACCCCGCGGAACACGTTCGCTGTATCGTTCCTGGGCAGCGCGTTTTGCGTCTTGGCCTCGTTGAGAACCTTCTGCGCGAGTGCGATGGTTTGGTCCAGCGCAGCCTTGCGTTCCGGATCGGTAATCTTGTCCTTCTCCTTGGGCAGTTCGGCAACGATCTGTTCGATGACGCGCGAGGTTTCGACCACGGCGAACTTCTCATGCGCGTAGTAGTCGCCGAGATGGCCCATTTGCGGAATCGTGAGCAGACCCACGGCGACATTGCCCGCCGCGCCCAGTAGCGCAAGCGCGAACTCGCCGCCCTTGGGAACGCGTTCGCTCATGACGCCCAGCATCGTGGGCCAGAAATAGCAAATGCCGACCGCGAAGATTGTGTCGGCCACAAAGACGGTCGCGTAGGTATCGGCGAAGCTGAGCCACAACAGGCCCAAACCGGCCAACAGCGCGGAGCACAGGAGAATACCCGTCGGGGCAAGACGGCCGACCACGGCGCCCGCGGACTGCCGGAGAATCGCCATGAGCAAGCTGGTCCATACCAATACGAGCATGCCGGGGATGCCCGCGGAGTCCAGAATCGCGGGAATCCAACGGTTCGGCCCCAACTCGACCGAGGCGGTCAGCATCATGCAGATGAACAACAGCCAGAACAGCGGCCTCGAAAACGCGCCCGCCACCATCCCCCAGAACGACACGCCCGATTGCGCGCGTTCGGTTTCGGGATACTTTTCATTGAACATTATGATGCCATAGGCAACCGCAGGCACGAGGATCATGCCGAGTTTGATTTGCCACGAGGCCTGTCCGAAGATCGGGGCAATGCCTGGCAGGTCCATGACAAAACACGCCAAGCCGCCGATCACGATCCCGCCCGGGAACCACACGTGGAAGTTGTTCAGCTTCTCGACTTTGCGGTCCGGGTAGATCGTCGCGACCAGGGGATTGCACGCGCCCTCGACCAGGCCGTTCGCGAATGCGATCGTCAGCGCGCCGATGAAGAGCATCCAGAATCCGTTCGCGAAGATCATCGTGGCTACGCCCGCCACGAAGAACACGAACGCGAGCCGCAGCAGGAAGCGCATGCCCAAAACCGAGCATAACGAACCGAAGATCAGAATCGATAGCGGGAATCCCCAAAGCCCCGCGCCGCCGATGTAGCCCGCTTGCTCGTTCGAGAGCAGGAATTGCTGTTTGAGCGGGTTCATGATCGAGCTCAGCACCGCGAAGGTCATCGCGGTCGCGATCAGCGCGGTACAACTCCCCATGAAGAGTTTTCCGGGCTTGATCCCCTCCAGATTGCCGCCACTTGCCACGCTTGCATTCGCCATGTTTGGTTCTCCCTCCGCATGCCCTGCATTCAGGGCGGACCCGCGCCAGCTCGATTGAACGCATGGGCAGCCCGGACGGACGGGCGCTCAATGAGCCCGCATACCACGGGCGCTAGTCTACTTCGCCTCGTGCGCCGGGTCAAGTGACAACGGGGCGTCCTCGGGCGTGACGTCGCGCGCCATGACGATAGCATCTTCATGTGTAGCAGCGTAGTAGTTCTTGCGGTGGCCGATCTTGCGAAACCCCATTTGCGCATAAAGGCTCTGAGCGCGCAGGTTCGACACGCGGACCTCGAGCGTAGCCAGCCGTACGCCGGCGATCGCGGCGACACTAAGGATGAAGCGTACCTCTGCGCGCCCGAACCCGCGCTGCCGGTAATCCTTGTGGACCGTCACACTGGTGATATGGGCCTCGTCGGCGACCAGCCAGAAGCCGACGTAACCTATAAGAACTTCGCCCAGATACGCCACGTAGAAATACGACATGGCGCTGTCGACTTCCTGGCGGAACATGTTTTCGGTCCAAGGCTCGGGATACGCTTCCCGTTCGATTTCCATCACGGCGCGCAAATGCTCGACACCGATGGGCACAAACCGCAGGGGTTCGTTTTCGGGTGGGATCATGACGTTTGGGCTTCGCGCAAGGCGCGGTTGATCTCAGCCTGCGATTGCCGCAGGTAGACCGGATTGACCAGCGCGGCATCCGTACAGACGCCGGCTTCCATCAACGCGAGCGCTTCAACCGCCACCGCCGAAGCGCGCGGCACGCTGCAATGGGCCGGTGCGAACACCGCGCGCGGCAGGCGCTCGCGGATGCGGTCGCGATACAACCACGCGCCGTCTCCGAGGAACACGGTAGTCTCGTCTACAAGGTCGAGGATAGCGTCGATCGAGGCCGCGCGCTCGTCGAACAGCTTCTCGCGCGTGCCGGACGTGAATCGGAACGCCGCGCCGTAGACTTCTTTCATGCGCGCGTCGAGCAACGGACAGACGATGCCGTCGTGGAACGCGCCGAGCCGCGTCATCGCGTCGAGTGTGGGGACCGGCACGAGCGGCAACCCCTGGCCAAGCGCCAATCCCTTCCAGGTAGCCACGCCGACGCGGACGCCGGTGAAGGACCCCGGGCCGATCGAGACGGCCAGCGCATCGAGATCGCCGAGTTTGAGTCCCGCCTCCGCAAGCACCCAGTCCACCGTATCGATAAGGCGTTCGGAATGGCCGCGTCCGCAATCGACGACGGTTTCGGCAAGGAGGCGATCGCCGTGGCACACCGCCACGGTATTGATGGACGTTGTTGTGTCCGCGGCTAGAATCTTCATGACGCCATGCGTTCGGCAATTGGGCGCGAGCGCGCCTAAGGCGCGTGTGACGCCCGAGGGGCCATGGCGCCGCGCGCCGGTTACGCTTCGTTGGTGGTTTCCTGCGGGGCGGGAGCCTCGACTCCGGCCTCGGCCTCGGCCGGCGCGCCGCAGATGATTTCCTTCATGCGTTTGCCGGGACGATAGGTGACGACCTTGCGTTCCGGCACCGGGACCTGCTCGCCCGTGCGCGGGTTGCGCCCGATGCGCGACGCCCGCGTCTTGACTTCAAACACCCCGAAATCGCGCAGTTCCCAACGATGGCCTTCGGCGAGGCTGTGCGAGATCGTATCGAAGGCGCCTTCCACAATCTTGGCCACGTCGCTCTGAGTCATACCCAGTTCGTTGGCCACCTTGATCACGAGTTCACGTTTGGTCATCGTCACCGGCAGTAACCTCCCCTGTCGCGTTTCTCACATTTGTCCGCTTGGTCGGTCCGCATTATACGGAGTCGCTTTGCGGCTTGCAAGCGGTTGGCGCATCGCGTATCGTATGGCCGAAACTCGAAGCCAACGCGAAAGGGAACGGCCATGGCGGGGAAAAAAGAGAACAAAGTCGAAATCTACGGGCGCACGTATACGGTCAGCGATCTGCGGCGGCGGATTGGCAACATGGATCAGATTGCCGGCATCCGCACGGTCCAGCTCGACGACGGCAACGAACGGCCCACCCGGGCGGCTATCCTCCACACGGGCGCAGGCCTTGAAGTCACGGTGCTGCTCGATCGCGGACTCGACATCCCCGCCGCGTCGTACAACGGCAAGGCCATGGGATGGCGTTCGACTACCGGCGACGTCGGACCGCAGTACTTCGAGGCCGAAGGGTTGCGCTGGCTGCGCAGCTACTTCGGCGGCCTGGTCACCACGTGCGGCCTGACCCACGTCGGCGCGCCGCGCCCGGAAAGCGCGTTGCTGGGCAACGGCTTGCACGGCCGCATCGGCAACCTGCCCGCGCGCAACCTCCAAATCGTCCAGGAATGGCAGGATAACGATTACATCATGGGCGTGACGGGCACGATGCGCGAGACCGTCGTCTTCGGCGAGAACCTCACGCTCACCCGGACAGTCTTCACGAAGCTCGGCGAACGCCGGTTCTGGATCCGCGACATGGTCACGAACGAAGGCTTCAACGACACGAAGTACATGCTCCTGTACCACTGCAACATCGGCTGGCCCGCGCTCGACACCGGTTCCGAGATGATCGCCCCGAGCCGGTTCGTCGCGCCGCGCGACGCCGAAGCCCAGGACGGCAAAGAGTGCTGGAACAAGATGGACCCGCCGGTCCACAAATACCGCGAGAAGTGCTACTACCACGACATGGTCCCCGCGCCGGACGGCAGCGTGACCGTGGCCCTCGTGAACGACGGATTCGCCAAGGGCGAAGGGTTCGGCGTCTACGTCAAGTACGACAAGAGCGAACTGCCGCGGTTTGTCGAATGGAAACAGATGGGTGAGCAGGATTACGTCATCGGGTTCGAGCCGTGCAATTGCGGTGTCGAGGGACGCCAAATTGACGAAGAACTCGGCCTGCTCCACACGCTCAAGGCCGGCGAAACGAAGACGGTCACGCTCGAATTCGGCGTGATTCTCAACGAGAAGGAACTCAAGGCCGTCAAGGCTACGTCCTCCAAGGTCAAGCCGAAGCTCGTTGGCAGCTACAAGGAATTCGTCAAAAAGCCCTGAGGCCGCGCCGATTGCTTTGTGGCTTCAACGAGCGCACGGCGCCGGGCCATTGGTTTGACCCGCGAATGGACGTTGTGGACGTATTCGTCTGCCTCCGTGTCATTGCGAGCCAACGACCCGGCTTCGCCGGGCCACCAGGTAAAGAAACATA
>CAYOCT010000011.1:0-143205 GCA_964402555.1 uncultured Nitrospiraceae bacterium
GATCAGGAGATTGCTTCGTCGGGCTGAAGCCGCTCCTCGCAATGACACGAAACAGAGTGATGTTGAGCACACGCCAAGACCCGAGAGAGAAGAACTTCTCCGATCGAGTGTTAGCCTCTTGTCGTCAACACATAGTGTGAACCCAAGCTAAGCGAAAAACAGGGACTGACACGCTTTTCGGCAGTTTGAAAAGCGTGTCTGTCCCTGCTTTTCGCGGCTTTCGCACCGAAGATAAGACGCCAACCGCATGACTCACTACACCAGCAACCGAGGTCCGCTCACCCGATCGCCGCGCCCAACGCCGTTTCGTACACGGCCACGATGTTCTCGACCGGCACGTCGTCCTGGAAAACGTGCGAAGGGGCAAGGATCAGACCGCCGTCTTTGCCGACGACCTCGATCAACTCGCGCGTCGCCTTGCGGACTTCGGCCTCGGTGGCGTACGGCAGCAGCCCCTGCGTGTCGATACCTCCGTTGAACGTCAGCTTGTCGCCGAAGACCGCCTTGAGTTCCATCGGGTCCATACCCGCCGCGAGGGCTTGCACGGGGTTCAGTACGTCGACGCCGATTTCGATCAAGTCGGGAATAATGGGCCGGATGCTTCCGCACGAGTGATACCGGATCGCGACGCCATACCCTTTGCACATGCGGATGAACTCGGCCATGCGCGGTTTGAGGCAGCGACGCCACGTGTCGGGGGCGATCAGCATGCCGTCCTGCGCGCCCACGTCGTCGTTATACTCCATCATATCGATATGCCCGGCGCCTGCTTCGAGGATACGCCGCGCCTTGTCCATTAGATACGCCTGCACGCGATCCATCACGGCGTCCGCCATGTCCGGATCGCACGCCAGGTCCGTCATGAACTCCTCGAAGCCGCGCATGAACCAGCTTATCTCGAAGATGCCCCGGCTGTGCGAGCCAATCCAGTAGTCGCGTTGCGCCAGCGCCTGATCGGCGATAGTGCTGTAATCCCACCAATCCGCCGTGGGCCAACGATGCGCATCGAGATCCGCAATCGACGCGGCGGACCGCAACGGACTCGACGCGAGGTCCATGTAGAACCCGCACGAAGTCTGGTTCGCCTTGAATCCCACGCCCCAGATGTCGCGATGAATCCCGTCCTCCGTGACCTCGACGGTCGGATCGGCGTAGCACAACGGCGCGGCATCGAGAAGAAACCGAGGCCCCGCCCCGCGCAAGTCCACTCCCAATCGCTCTTCGAGCGACGCCTCTGAAGCCAGGCCCAGGCGCTCGCGCAGTTTCTCGACGACTTCGTTCCGCGCGCAGAACTCGACCGGAACCCGGTCGGGAGATCGATGTTCGATGGCGGCACGCACACGTTCTTTTGGAGTCATGAGTAGCCTTTTCCGCAGCGTCACGTATCAAGCCTCGGCGCGCGAGGCCTTGTTCCGTCTCTTAGTCAACAGTTCCTTCAAGAAATCCTGATGCTGTTCCTCTTCCTTAATGACACGATCGATATAGCGCCGCTGCGGCGCGGGAACGTAGCCGCGCAACTGGACGAGCAACATCGCGAGGGACGCCTCCGCGCGAAGGGCCACTTGCAGAGCCTGCTCGTCGGTCGCATAGGGCGCCGACCGCTTGACCCGCTCCTTCGGCGCGAAGACCATCGTCGCAAGAATCCGCCGGATCTCTTCCGGCAGCGGCTCGAACAGCACGTCGTCCTCTTCGTAGAACCTGCGTTCCGCGCGGTCCGCGTATTCGAGAAATCGCGAGTGGTGCCGCCCTTCGGCGCGCACCATCATCTTCGCGAAATCGCGAATCCACGGCGACTCCGCGCCCTCATACAGCCCTTGATAGAAATCGACGCCTTCCTTCTCGATGGCCGCAAGGCGGCGCAGAACTTCGGACGCTTTCACAAACGGACGGCTTCGACTCATGTCATCGTACCTCCCATCAATTTGGCGCCCAACCGTCATCGCCAAACTTGCGGTTCCGGCTATTGCCACTATGCTATCCTGACAGAAGAACGAGCGCGGATTCCAGCGGGAGCGCTAGCACGTTGAGGCGGAGCACTCTTTAGTACTCGACGCTCGATGGGCAGGAAAGAAAGAGTTATGCTCGACTTCTTCGATTGTAACGTCGCCATCGGCAAGGTCAAGACGCCGATGCCGGGCGGCATTGTCGACGCGCCTCGTTTATTGGCCGAGATGGATCGCTACGGCATTCGCGAAGCGCTGGTCTACCACGTCCTCGCGAAACGCAACGCGCCCATGCGCGGCAATCGGCTCGCGGCCGACGCCGCGCAACAGTCGGGGCGATTGCACCCTTGCTGGCTCCTGCTGCCTCCCGCCACCGGCGAGACGCCTCCGTTGGACGCCTTGCCCGATGCGATGCGCGCGGCAGACGTACGCGCAGTACGTATCGCCCCCGACGCGGGTACGCATTCGTGGAGCCTTGCGAAGGTTGTGTGCGGCACGCTGATGCAATGGCTCGCGGAGCGCCGCATTCCCCTCTTCGTAGAACTCGGCGCGCTCACGTGGGACCAGGTCGATTCGCTCATGGAAGGCTACCCAGGTCTGCGGCTCGTGCTGTTCGACGTGACCTATCGAATCAGCCGCGACCTATACCCTCGTCTCGAGGCGTATCCGGACCTCCACCTCGAAACCTCCGGCCTGCAGCAACACTGCGGGATACAGGACATCTGCGAACGGTTCGGCGCGTCGCGATTGCTGTTCGGGTCGCGTCTGCCCTACCTGTGCCCCGGAGCGGCGAGACACGCCGTCGAGAATGCGGGGATCTCGGAAGCGGAAAAGGCGCTCATCGCGGGAGGAAATCTGCGCCGGCTGCTCGCGGAGGCGCACGTCTGAGCGGCTCAGGAACCGCGAATCAGCACGAATTCGGTCAGGCCGGCCAGCGAATCTTTGTAGGGACTCGGGGGAAGCGGTTCGAGAGCGCGTTGCGCCGCATCCACGTACTGCCGGGCCACGGCTTCGGTCTTCGCGCGCGCGCCCGTCGCGTCCATGGCCGAAGCCGCCCACGCGCGGTCACGGTCGCTGATCGTGCGCCCGAGCATCTGATGAAGCCGGCGCCGGTCCGCTTCGTCCATCCCTTCGCGCATGAACAGGATCGGCAGCGTCTTCTTCCCTTCGACGATGTCGCCGCACGAAGGCTTGCCGAGCGAACTCTTATCGCGCATGATGTCGAGAATATCGTCGACCAACTGAAACGCGATGCCGAACGCAACGCCGTACTCATGCAGCGCGCCGCGGTACTCGCCTCCGATAAGATGCGTCGGCGCGGTGCACGTCGCCGCGAATAGCGTCGCCGTCTTGTCTTCAGCAAGGCGGACGCAGTCTTCCTGCGTGAACCGGTCGGCCTTATGCCCGAGGCTCGCGAGTTCGCCCTCGGTCATCCGCCGAATCGCATCGAGCGTGCTCGCGAGGAGTTCGCACGATCCGAACGTCGTCAGAATGCCCAAGGCCCGCGCTACCAGAAAGTCGCCGCCAAGCACCGCGGTCTTGTCGTCCCACAGCGCGTTGAGCGACTTCGCGCCACGGCGCAAGTCCGCGTTGTCCACGACGTCGTCATGCGTCAACGCGGCCACGTGGAGCAGTTCGCACGCCACGGCAACTTCGACCACGGATGCGATGTCGCGCGTGCCCGTGCTGCCTGCGGCCAGCAGACACATCGCGGGTCGCATCAGTTTGCCTCCGGCCTTCGGGAGCGCCATCGAGGGGCCATGCACGATTTGCAGCGCTTCGCCCCAAAGCTCCGCCACCCGCGCCTGCGCCATGCGGAGTTCGCCGCGAATAGGTGTGTAAAGTTCTTCCAGTGTCGGTGCCATAGAGGCAAGCATTGTAGCACATAGAACCCGGCCTTGAAAAATGGAAGTGCCGGGGGCCGTGCGGCACAGATACTCCAGGCAATGTCCCCTGTCATTCTGAGCGAAGCGAAGAATCTCGTGAATGGAAAAGCTTTGTCTCAGAGGGAGATTCTTCGCTTCGCTCAGAATGACAGGAGGTCGGGTTTCTGTTCTCGAGGTAGCACAAGCACCAGATACGAGTGATCGTTGAGTTCGGACGATCATGGCCTTGACTTGGCTCTCGGGTGTCTGCTACGATCTTCGGGTGAGTTGTGGGGGTGTAGCTCAGTTGGGAGAGCGCGGCGTTCGCAACGCCGAGGTCGACGGTTCGATCCCGTTCACCTCCACCATTTCTCCTCCCGCCCATCTCCATGAATAGACCCTAAGCTGCCACGGCTTCCCAAGTTTCCGGCATTGACCTATGAGCAATCGAATCGAACTACTGTCTCCCGCCCGCGATCTCGAATGCGGCCGCGCGGCCATTCGTTACGGGGCCGACGCGATCTATATCGGCGCGGAACGGTTCGGCGCGCGCGCGAACGCGGGCAATAGCGTCGAGGATATTGCCGCCTTAGCCCGAGAGGCGCACCTGTTCCGGGTCAACGTCTACGCCACTATCAACACGCTGTTGCGCGACGACGAACTGCCCGAGGCGGTCCGGCTGGCATGGGAGCTTCACGAGGCGGGCGTCGACGGCATCATCGTCCAGGACATGGGGCTGCTCGAGTACGGCCTCCCCCCCATGCCGCTCATCGCGAGCACTCAGGCGCACAACGCCACACCGGAGAAAGTGGCGTTTCTCGAACGCGTCGGGTTTCAGCGGGCCATCCTGGCGCGCGAACTCGACCTGGATCAGATTCGCGCCATCCGGCGCGCGGCGTCGAGCATCGAGTTGGAATGCTTCGTCCATGGCGCGCTCTGCGTGGGCTACAGCGGCCAGTGTTACTTGAGCTACGCGATGGGCGGACGCAGCGGCAATCGCGGCGAATGCGCGCAGCCGTGCCGCAAGCGCTACTCGCTGTTCGACGAAACCGGCCGGACGCTGGAACGCAACACGCATCTGCTCTCGCTACACGACCTCAATCTCTCCGAACACCTCGGCGCGCTGATTGAAGCCGGAGCCACGTCCCTCAAAATCGAGGGACGGCTGAAGGACGAACTCTATGTCGGCAATGTAACGGCATACTACCGGCAGCGCCTCGACGCGTATTTGAAGGAGAAAGGTCTTTCGCGAAGTTCCTCCGGCGAGACGACGCTCGATTTCGTGCCCGATGTGAACAAGACCTTTCATCGCGGCTTTACGACGTACTTCCTTCGTGGCCGCCGGGGCAGAAGCGGCAGGCCTGAAACGCCGAAGATGCTGGGCGAACCGCTCGGCCGGGTCACGAAGACGGACCATCGCAGCGTCACCATCGAGACCACGGAGGCGATGCATCCGGGGGACGGCGTTTGTTTCTTCAACGGTCGAGGAGAGTTGTGCGGGACCTCGATCAATGAAGTGAAAGGCCAGACGATCGTGCCGGAGTCGATGGCGGGATGGCGCGAAGGCATCATGGCCTATCGCAATCACGACCACGCCTTTCTCACGCGCCTGCGCAAGAGCCGTTCGTGCCGCCGCATCGCCGTCACGCTCACGTTGCGTGATATCGAACGCGGCCTTGCATTGGAGATCGCCGACGAGGACGGCGTCCGCGCCGAGGCGCGCATCGAAGGCATCTTTGACGAGGCGGAGAAACCCGAGCAGGCCCTCGCCACGATGGAACGCCAGCTTCGCAAGCTTGGCGCAAGCGCCTTTACCTGCGCGCAGGCGTTCATAAACCTGTCTCGCCCGTGCTTCGTGCCGGTTGCGACGTTGAACGCGCTACGGCGCGACGCGATCGAAAACCTTGTAACAGCGCGGCTCGAACAGCATCCGGTTACACGGCCGGTCTTCACAAGCAACGACGTTCCCTACCCCGAAACCGAACTCGCGTTCAGCGGCAACGTGCTCAATCGCCAGGCGGAAGCCTTCTATCGCCGCCACGGAGTCACGCAGATCGAGCCGGCGGCGGAATCGGGACTTGACCTGCACGAACGCGAAGTCATGACTACCCGCTATTGCATCCGCCATCAATTGGGTTTGTGCAAGACCCCGGGGCAATGCAAGACGCCTCCGCCCCCATTGACGCTCGTCGACGAAGAAGGCCACGCGTTTGAGTTACGCTTCGACTGTGCCGCCTGTGTTATGCGCGTCTTTCCCGTGGGCTAGTGTCTTGGCTTGTGGTCGATAGAACTCATGCGTGGACAGGATAACGGGATGGACGGGATAGCTTTGCCGCGAATGCGTTCGCAAGAAGGCGAGCCGCCGCACAGCACGAGGGAGTATCTTGAACAGGAGAAAACGGACACCTGACTGACTCCAGGATCACTCCATCCTCTTCATCCTGTAATCCTGTCAGAATGAAGATGCCTAACAAGATATAGGGAATCGCCTTCATCCCCGTCATCGCCATATCCCCGTTTCTTACACAAGAACTCTTCTCATTCTTCAACGCACATGTAAACCAGCGCACGAGGCACTATCGTGTCCTTGTCGCCTCGCCAGCGCCGCCTCGATCACCGCTTCGATCCGCGTTCGCAGAGCAGGGCGTAACGCATCGCTGATGGGAGGCACTTCGATCTCGGTCACGGGAATCCCCAAACGTTCCTGGACCGTCTCGTGAATGATGCGGCCCTCGTAGGCGCAGTGGCTCGCGCCGGGAATGCGCGAAATGACGACGGCCTCCGCGCCGAACTGTTCGATGTCGCGGCAGATGCGGTCCGCTCGGTCGGCGGACGGCCCCGCCATCGGGTCGGCCAGCGCCATGCGCGCGAGCGCCTCGATCGGAGGAAGGTCCTCGGGAATCGTGTCGAGCGCGTGGCAAAACAGGTATTCGGTCCCGCAAAGGCGGCCGCCGCATTCTTCGAGGAGATTCATCGCGCGCAGGTCCGCGACGGGATTGACCCAGAACACTCGCACCGCGTCGCGCGCGAAATAGCCCGCGCCGGCCTTGATGCGCGTTTGCACTTCTTCGAGCAGCGAATCGAACACCCGGATGGTCTCCTCGCGGTCCGAACAGAAATGGATCGCCAGCATCTCGGCGATCAGCATTTCGAGGGCGGGCATCGGACATCGGTCCGCGGTGAAGACCAGCCGTCGCAGTTCGGCTAGGCTTCGCCGTGCGCGGTTCGCCGAGACGATCCCGCGCGCGAGGGCATCCTCCGTGAGGCGCATCCCGGCAAGATCTTCGAGTGCGGCGGTAACGCGGCGCAGTTCCGAAGCGACCCATTGCACTTGATCGTAGGGCGCGGTAAAACCGCCCGGCAGGACCACCGACGGTTCGTTCGGGTCCGGCCGCCGCCGCGCGGGCATTTCCCACCAGAGGATGGGATGCCCAAGGTCAGTGAGCCGCTGGGCTATGGCCGAGAAATCGTCGCACGTCGCGCCGACGCTGCATGTAAGAAAGTCCGGCAGCGGAAAATGATCGCCGGTCGCGAACGCCCCGAGCATCGCCCGCACGGGACAGAACGATTCGTCAATCCCGAGCGCGTCGGCAACTTCCAGGACGCCCGCGCTGAGCTCCATCACGCAGGGAATCCACCACGCGCCGTCCGGGTAAAACGCCACGAGATTCGGGAACGCGTATGCGATGACCGGAATCGTGCCCAGGTCCTTCATCGTGCCGACGAGTTTCTTGCCATCGGCGCGGGCCGCGCGCAGTCGGTCTTCCTCCGTCAACAGGAAGTTCCAAAGCCGCAACGCGGCGGCGGAGTTGTCGTAACGTAGCCGGGGCAGACGCAGATCGCCGTCTTCGAGATGTCGGCGCAACGGACCGCCGTACGCCGGTTCGGTCATCCCGCCCGCTACGAGTTCGGCGTAGCGCGCGTCCCATGCATCCAGGGTCAATTGCGCGGGATCGGTCATTGGGCGAGCACCTCGATAAACGCCTGGAGCCGCGACAAGGCCCGGCCGCGCGCCGATTCGCCTTCGTCACTGTCCAAGGGCAGCACGGGGATGGGCGACCACGCCTTGAGCCGGCCCGCCTCCGCCCGCCACGTATCGCACCACACGTAGTGCAAGAGCACAATTCCACGCAGGCCGCGCGCGGCAATCGCGTCGCGCAGCCATTGATACAACATCGCGTTGGGCCGTCGAAACGCGTCCGGAATGGCGCCGAAATACGCATCGACCAGTTCCCCCACGGGGTCTTCATTCAGCCTGCGCCGGTCGAACGGTTTGGGCAAGGTGCGTTCGCCCGACTCCGTCGCGTCGAGGGCTACGTAACCGCCCGCCCGCTCGACGAGATCGGCGAGGTCGAGCGAACCGTCGATCACAGGGCCGCCGAGCAGCATGATGGGAACGGCTCCTGCCCGCACGGCAGGCTGGACGCGACGTGACGCGCGCAACGCCTCGTGCGTTTCCATGGCCGAGACAAGCTCCGCCGTCGTGGGCTCGTGTCCTCCAAGATCGACCAGGAACTTGCCCAGCCGCAAAAGTTCCTGGCGGTACCCGCGAAACGAAGCCACGCTCTCGCAGGACGTGGGCACATGCATCACGAAGAGGGGTTTGTCACAGCAGGGCGCGATCAGTTCCGCCATGCGGCGCATCTGATCGCAGGTGGTGGTGAAGACCGCCGCATCGCACGCATGGCTGCGTACGTGGTGTGCGAAGGCGCGCGCGTAGGGGCAAATGCCGATTCCCGACAGCGACGCAAGCGCGTCCGCGTCTGCCCCGCGCGGGGCGGCGCGCTCGGGCCGCAATCCATGGGCCGCGATCCACTCAGGAGGCACAAAAGGACAGTGATACAGAACGGTTTTCGGTTCAGCCACAGGCGGCCGCTTTCGCGCGCACCGTTTCCATCAGCGCCTCGATGCGCACGGCAATGCGTGCCGAGTCCGAGGGCGAGTAGTCGGTCTCGATGCGCAGATACGGCAGGCCAAGATCCTGTTCGCAGAAGCGTTTGATGCGCGCCGACTCGACGTCGTAGGTGAGACACCCTTGCCAGACCAGGTCAATCAAGCATGCGGCGCGATACTCGACGGCAAGGCGCCGCAGCAAATCCATGCGGCCTTGGTTGCTGGTCATGACCGAGCACGGCAGATGGAAATACTTGTCGGCAATCGCGCGCAACGGATCCTCGCTCGCCTCGTCGACATCCTCGACGAGGGGTTTCAGGCCCGAGCAGTTCTCGGCGCACACCACCAATCCGCCGTGCGCTTCGATCAGATCCAAGACGCGTTCCGCGCCATGCACGACGGGCACACCCGTCATCAAAACACGGACTCTGTCGCCGGCATCGGGTTCGCCCTCGCGGCCCTTGTAGTACTCCAAGGCCGCCCTGTACTGCGCAAGGTCCTGCTCGACACACGAAATGCTGCTCTTGAACTCGAGCACCTGCCTGCCGGTGAGCGGAGGACGTTCGGCCTTCATCAACCCGGCGATCGCCCGCCGCAGTTTCCGTTCGCGATTCATTGCGCGAATCGCGCGGCGGAGCGCTTCGTCCGTCAGCGCATTGCCGTAACGCGCTTCGAGAAACTGTTTGAACTTGCGGAGTTCGGCGTGCCAATGACGGAATGCATCCGGGTCGCCCTCTTTCTGCGGCAATTCGAGGATGTACATAGGCCGTGTCTCGCCCATCAATTCGTACATCTTCTTCTTGCCGTCGCACGTCGTCTCGGCCACGATCAAGTCCGCCATTTCAAGAAACGGATTCGACCCCGTCACGTGGTATCCATACGTCGACTTGATGAGCGGGCAAAGCCCGGAGGGCAGATCGTTTTCCGCGGCAGAGATCGTCTCCGCCGAACCGCCGCACAAGCACACCGGAACGCCGCCCGCGGCCATAATCATCTCGCGGGGGGTGAACTCGCAGAGGATGCCCACGATCGGCCGGCCTTCGGCATGCGCGGACGTAGCGTATTCGAGGCAGTGGCCGATCATATTCTGAAAATAGCCCAGCGGACCGTTCGTCCCGCCGCACGGCGTTCCCGCGCAGGGCGACGGAGACTTGCACGGATCGGACGGACGAATCTCGGTCTGCTTCGATTCGCCGCAACTTCTGCTCATGCGCCACTCCTCACGACTTGACCGCCACCAGCAGGCCTTGCGCGATCTTGCCCTGATGAGCGAGGCCTTGCATGAACGCCATCTCTCCGCCCATCGCGTGCATCAACGGCATGTCGAAGCCGATGATCTTTAGCGCGTCGTAGGTCAACTGCATGTTCAACATATTCAGGTACAAGTCCACGTGCCGGGCGAATTGCCCCGTATCCATCGCCGCTGTGATCTCACATCCATTACCCGCGAGAAGGTCCGCGTATTCCGCTATGCTAAGCACGTTTGGAAACTTCATGAAACGCAAGTAACGATCGGCCTCCGTATCATCCATCGGGATAGCGCCCTCGACCCAGTCCGTGAAGGCGACAGTCCCGCCCCGTTTAGTGAGCCGGACCGCCTCGGCAATCAGCTTCGGCTTGTCTTTGACATAACACCAGGCGTCCTCGCCCCAGACAAAATCCGCGGACTCCGTCGGAAGCCCGCTGTCGCATACGTCGGCATTGACAAAGGCGATCTGCGTTGACAGACCCTCCTCATCGCGCCGCCGCACTCCCAGCGCCGTCATGGCCGGCGTGGCATCCACGCCCGTCATCCGCGCCACGCCGCGGAATCGAACCAGGAAACGCATCCCCGCTCCCGTACAACAGCACAAGTCAATGCCATTCGAGCCGGACTCGATGCCCGCCCGCTCGGCCAGATCCATCGAGGAAGAGAGTCCGCCGATATGGATCTGCTCGCCCATGATCAATTCCCACAGGCGCCCTTCCGGCCCACCGTACACGGCCTGCACGTCGCTCAGGCCGACGGAATCAAGCGACCTCATCTTCGTGTTCCCTTTTTGTGCTGGAGTTTGAATGCAGCCGTTTGCGGAGTATCGCTGTTCTCCGCTAAGTCATGCAAATATGGGAATAGCTTGACCGCGCCCTCCAGAGGCAACTCTTGAAGCGAGGTCTGTTTCCTGTGCGAAGGCCCTCCTCTCGTCCGCACTTTGACAAGATCCACGACAATGGAGTACTCTTTGGGATGCAGATGGCTTTTCTTGTCGTGGGCAGACGTCCCTGGGCGGCGCAGAAATTTGGGACGAACGATCGGATGATTTCAATGAAGAGACATGTTGGCGTCGTGCTAGTCATCGCAGTGCTTACCGTGCTCGTATCGTGCGGAAAAGGCGAAACCCGCAAAGAGATCACTGAATCGCGCGCGGCGGCCCCTCCGTCACAACCCGCGAGTCCGCATGGCTCGGGCATGGAAATGCCCCCGAATCCGCACGCCATGGCGGCTCAGCCGTTCTCGTTCGCCACACCCGAAGGATGGACGTCGGTACCGCCGACATCGATGCGCGTGGTGAATTTCAAGATTGGCGCCCCTCCCGAGGCCGAGTGTTACGTAAGCGCGTTGCGCGGCACCGGCGGCGGCACCGAGATGAATCTCAATCGCTGGCGCGGCCAGATGGGCGTGACCGGCGCGCCGCTGACGCAGGAGGACATCGACAAGCTGCCCAAAGTCAGTATCTTGGGCAAGCAGGAACCCTTGCTCGAAGCGTCTGGCGAATACCGCGGAATGAGCGACAAGGCCCAGCCGGGCTACATGCTGCTCGGGACGGTATGCGAGATGGAACCGGAAAGCGTGTTCGTCAAGATGATCGGGCCGGAGGTGACAGTCCGCGCCAACCACGATAAGTTCGTGGCGTTCTGCGAATCGCTGAAGCGTGCGACTCCTCCCGCTGCGGAATGAAGTGCGTAGGCGGGCTGTTCTAAAGTAATTGGCTACCTTGGGTACCCTCGTTCAGGGATGGTTTCATGAAAGCTGCCGTGCGTTCCGTGTTTCGTTTCCTCGCCTCCAACGGCCTGGGCGTCGTTCTGCTTCTCCTGCTGATGCTGCTTACCTTCTTCGGAACGTTGCAGCAAGTCAGCGAGGGACTCTATCAGGTCCAGGAGAAGTACTTCGGTTCGCTCTACGTAGTCCATTGGATAGGTGGCGTAGTCCCCGTGCCGCTCCCGGGCGCCTATCTGTTGATGGCGCTGGCGTTTGTCAACATCTTGTGCGGCGGCGTCGTCCGCGCAGGCAAGGGATGGCGGCATTGGGGCGTGCTCGTGGCCCACATCGGCATCCTGCTGCTGTTGGCAGGGAGTTTTGTGGCGTTTCGGTACGCCCTGCGAGGACACCTCACGCTCTACGAAGGCGAAGAATCGGACCGTTTCCAAAGCTACGAGGATTGGGAACTTGTCGTCACGGGACCCAGCCAGAGCGGCGAAATGGGATCGCTGGTCATTCCCGGACGCGAATTCGAGTACTTGACCGGGAACCGTTCGCGGACCTTCTACTCGTCGACGCTCCCCTTTGAAATGGAACTATCGAGCTACGCCGCGAATGCGAACATCACGCCCGTTCCCCAAGGCGCCCCAAGCGCCATCAAAGCCGTCGACGGGGCGGTACTGAGAGTGCTGCCACCGGAAATGGAAGCGGAAATGAACATGCCCGGCGCGTACCTCGGCATCAAAGAGAAGGCCTCCGGCGCGCAGCACGAGCATATCCTCTGCGCGTCCAAGGCACCGGTCAAGTTCGCCGTGGACGGCAAGGCGTGGACGGTCGAGTTCGAACACCGGAGCTGGCAGTTGCCTTTCACGATCGTCTTAGACAAATTCACGCGCGAACTCTATCCCGGCACGTCGATCCCGAAAGTCTTCATGAGCGAGGTGACCAAGATTGAGGGCGAGTCGCGCCAGCGCACTCAGATTTCGATGAACGAGCCGCTTCGCTACAAGGGCTACACCTTGTACCAGGCGTCTTGGGGGCCGCAAAACGCAGGTCCGCGCGACCGTCTGTTCTCGACGTTCGCGGTAGTAAAGAACCCGGCCGAATCGCTGCCGCTGTACTCGTGCTGCGTGATCGGCCTGGGCCTCCTGATTCATTTTGTCCTGAAACTTGCCGCGTATTTGCAGCAACAGAGCAAGGCGAGAGCATGAACGCACACATCCGATTCCATTCGAAAGTCGTGTTGGGAGCTTGGGCCGTCGCGCTGCTCGCGAGCGCAGGGGCGTTTGCCGCCGACGAAACGGCCGCTCCGTCGCTAAAGGTCCCGGCGTGGGACAAGAGCGTCGTCTCGATGGTTCAGACGCTGCCCGTCCAAGACGAAGGCCGCATCAAGCCCTTCGACACCTACGCCAGTTTCAAGCTGCTCAAGTTCAACGGGCGGCGTTCGTGCACCACCCCGGACGGACGCAAGCTCAACCCCGTGCAATGGCTGATCGACGTGCTGTTCTTCCCGGAAGTGGCGCAAGACTACGCCATCTTCAACGTAGATAGTTCCGATGTCATCGTGGCGCTCGGCTTGGTCCCCCACGAGAAGAAACGTGACCGCTACTCGTACCGCGAGTTGCAGCCCGGCGTCGACAAACTGATGGAACTGGCGGGAACGTATGCCCATATGTCCGCCAAGGAACGTTCCACCGTGCAGTCGCAGATTGTGAATCTTGCGCAGAACCTCAACGACTACGAGAGCATCGCGGGATTCATGCAGTTCGCCCTCAAACCCTTCGCGCTGCCGCAATGCGACGCGGTCGGCCGCCTGTTCCCGGCCGCGGCCCAGGCCAGTCTCTCAGAGATCCTCGGCAAGGCGTCGCAGATCCACGAGGCCTTCCAGCAAGCAAAGGACAAAGGAGACTCGGATGAAGCCGCCAAGGGCGACACGGAGTGCCTGACGAAGCTCTTGTCCGGGCTCGACACCGTCCGCAAATCCTCGACGGCCCTCGCGCTGATCCCTCCGAGCGAGGATGACGAAAAGGAATGGTTGACGCCTGGCGACGTCGTCCTCCACGCCTTCCAGCTTGGCGCCAAGGCGGGCGCCGAGATCCAGATGCTGGCTTCGCTCGAACAAATGGCGGAGTCACGCACCGACCCGGCGCAATTCAAAGACCACTTGGCGGCCTTCGCGAAACAGGTGGAGCAACTCGCCTCGCATCGCGGTGAATACAGCAGGATCCCGCTCGAAGTGGCGTTCTACAAAGGTCAGTTCTTTTCACGCGCGCTGATGCTGTACGTGCTCGTATTCCTTCTCGTCGCCGTCTCGTGGATGGTCCCGAAGAGCCGGGCTCTGTACCGTGTGTCGAGCGTCGTGATGGTGCTGCCGACGTTGATGCTGGTGACGGGCATTACCATGCGCTGCATCATCCGCGGCCGCCCGCCCGTGACCACGCTGTACGAGACCATTCTCTTCGTGACCGCCGTGGCCGTGGTCGTGTCCCTGTTCATCGAATACATGAACCGGCAGCGCATCGCCTTGTCCGTTGCGGCCGTGCTCGCCGTGATCGGCATGTTCCTCGCCAACAAGTACGAGGCCCGCGAAGGCCTCGACACCATGCCCAGCATGGTCGCCGTGCTCGACACCAACTTCTGGCTCGCCACGCACGTGACCACCATCAGCATGGGCTACGCCGCGGGCCTGCTGTCCGGCGCGATTGCCCACGTCTACATTTTCGGACGCCTGTTCGGCTTCAAGAAGAACGAGCCCGAGTTCTACAGAAACATTACCCGCATGGTGTACGGCGTGTTTGCCTTCGGCTTCTTCTTCGCCTTCGTAGGCACGCTGCTCGGCGGGATCTGGGCCGACCAAAGCTGGGGGCGGTTCTGGGGCTGGGACCCGAAAGAGAACGGCGCGTTGCTCATATGCCTCTGGCAGCTTGCCACGCTTCACGCACTCGGTGGCGGCTACATCCGCGATCTCGGCCTTAACATCGCCGCAGTGGCCTGCGGCATGGTCGTTGCGTTTTCCTGGTGGGCCGTGAATCTGCTCGGCGTCGGCCTGCACAGCTACGGATTCAGCAGCGGCACCATGACCTCGTTGATCGTCTTCTGGTCCATCGAAGGCGCCGTCATCGTACTCGGTCTGCTCGTCTGGGCCAGGCAAGGCACGCTCCCGGCCAAAGCCACAGCCAGATAAAGCCCCATCTCACGTCTTGCCTTACGCCACCGAAGGTGGCGTCATAAGTCCTATCCGTCCTATACGTCCTAGCCCGCAGGAATCGCGCCTACCGCGCGACAAGATCGTGGAAGAAACGGCCGCGCTGTTCCGGTATCAACGTCCACACGCGCAGCTTCGGCCCGTTGCGATTGCCCATCATGACGTTAATTTCAGGACTCAGGTCGGCTATCTGCCTCGAAGAGAGATCCACCATTTCGTCGGCTATCGCGTTGGGGTTCGGGGACTGCTCGAGGCCGACGCGGATGTGGTCACGCGGCAACTCGGGGTATTGCCAAAGGGCGTCCGGCGTAAGAACCAGGAGCCGGACGGTCACCTGCGCGCTCGCGGTCTGCGTGATAACCAGCGGATAGAAGACGCAATCGCTCATGAAGCGGAACTGAATAGGCTCGTTCGTCCTGACCGAGGCCCCAAGCTCGACCACGTCGTAGACGAACCACGCGAAGCCGCGTTCGAGATAGCCCTGCACCGCGATACGGATCGCGTCGGGCACGCGAGGCATCTTCGCGCCCTGCGAATGCAGGTACTCCTCGGCCCACTGGTTAAACCGTTCGGCATCCAAGACGTGCGTGACGGAGATCTCGTGCCGCCCGATCCGTTCGTGCTGAATCACCTCGCCCGCAGGCGCCGCCGCGGGAGCGCCTCGGAGCGCCATCGCACCGGGAGCGGCACGGAATAGTGGCGCGCGCGCCTGATTGTGGCGGTTGATGATCTCGGTGGCCTTCTCGAAAATCTTCGGGTCTCCCTTCTTGACCGTGGGTTTCGCGCGGAGCGGGATGACCTCGAGCGCCTTCGTCGGTTCCGAGGCGTAGGTGTCCGTCGAGAGAACGAGGATTTCCTCGAAGCCGTTCCACGCGATGAACGCGTTCTGATTCGGCTCGAACACCTCGACGCCAGGACGGAAGGGAATCAACCCCCCATCGGCAAACGCCGCGCAAGAGATTACCACAAGAGCCATGACGACGATGCCCGCGCTACGCATATCCGCCCTCCTTGCTATGCACCCCACGCTATTATACCACGTTGTGGCGCAAAGCCATCGCTTCACACAACGGCACTATGAGAGCTTACAATGACCATCGCGCGAGAGCGAACAGCGATCTTCCCGTGCCATCGGCGAATCCCTCAACGAATCGAGTTCGAGAACCTCAAGAGCGCCTGTGCCGTCCCGCCGCGGCCCCCAGCGGCGTGAAAGCAGCCTTCAAATCGCGCAAGCGTTTCTCGGACAGTTTGCGGCGGCGGAACGGCGCGCGTAGAATAGCCCCGTTTCGAGTAGTTAACCACGCCACGGCGTGACCGCAGGAAGGAGCAGTACGGATGGGCAAGGACAAGCTGACGTTCGGATTGATCGTAGGCAATCGGGGGTTCTTTCCGGATGCCTTGGCGCGGGATGGCCACGACTACATGACGCAATTCCTCAAGAAGCTGGGATACAACTGCGTCGTGTTGAGCGACAAAGACACCAAGTTCGGTTCGGTGGAAACCTGGGAAGACGCCAAGAAATGCGCCGCGCTGTTCAAGAAGAACGCGGACAAGATCGATGGCATCATCGTGACCCTGCCAAATTTCGGCGACGAACGCGGCGTAGCCGATACGCTGAAGATGGCCGGCCTGGACGTGCCCGTCTTGATTCATGCGTGGGAAGACACGCCGGGCAAGATGACGATTAAGCACCGCAGGGACTCGTTCTGCGGCAAGATGAGCGTCTGCAACAACCTCGTCCAATACGGCATCCCGTTCAGCCTCACCTCGCTGCACACGATGGATCCGAAGAACGCCGCGTTCGCGCGCGAGATCGAATGGTTCGCGAGCCTGTGCCGCGTGGTCGGCGGATTGCGCGGATGCCGGGTCGGCGCGCTCGGCGCACGGCCTGCCGCCTTCAGCACGGTTCGTTACAGCGAGAAGCTCCTCGAAGAGTCCAGCATCACAGTCGAAACCCTCGACCTGTCGGAAGTGTTCGGGCGCGCCGAAGCGCTCAAGGACTCATCCCCCGAGGTAAAGCAACGCGTCAAAGCCATCACGAACTACACCCCGGTGAAAGGCATTCCCGCGTCCGCCCTCGCAAAGATGGCCAAGCTCGCGATCGTCGTCGATCGGTGGATGGAACAAGCGGAGCTCGACATCACGGCGGTGCAGTGCTGGACGTCGATGGAAGAGTATTTCGGCGTCGTGCCGTGCACGGTCATGAGCATGCTGAGCAACACGTTGAAATCGTCGGCGTGCGAGGTGGACGTGTGCGGCGCGATCGCGATGCACGCGCTGGCGCTGGCCTCGCAATCGCCGAGCTTCCTGCTCGACTGGAATAACAATTACGGCGGCGATCCCGACAAGTGCGTGTGCTTCCACTGCTCGAACCTGCCGAAACAGTGCTTCGCCCACATGCGCATGGATTACCAGGAAATCATCGCGGGCACCGTCGGCAAGGCGCGCACCTACGGCACGGTCGTAGGACGGATCAAACCCGGCCCGATGACCTACGCCCGGATCAGCACGGTAGACACGGAAGGCCTGATCGCCGCGTACCTGGGCGAAGGCCAGTTCACGGATGATCCGCTCGATACGTTCGGCGGCTACGGCGTCGCCGAAATCCCGGACTTGCAGGTACTGCTGCAGTACATTTGCGAGAACGGCTTCGAGCATCACGTCGCGGTGAATCACAGCGAAAGCGCGCGCGCGGTATACGAGGCGTTCGACAACTACATGGGCTGGGACGTTTACTGGCACGAAGGATGACACAGTTGAGCGGTATCCCTGTGGTGGCGTTCCGCAGCCGGCTACGGGCAGATTGGCGGGTATTGAGACACGGCGAATTCAGTGCTACCATGAAACGATGAACAGTCGGCAGCGAAAGACACTTGTGGCTATCTTCGAAAAACCCACGCGTTCGGATATCCGCTGGAGCGATATCGAGGCTTTGCTGAGGGCGTTGGGCGCTGCTGTAGAAGAAGGGCGAGGATCGAGAGTGTGCGTCGCGCTCCGAGGAAGACGTGCCGTCTTTCATCGTCCTCACCCGGCGCCTGAAGCCAAGAAAGGCGCTATCGACGCCGTACGGGAACTGCTGGTTTCCGCGGAGGTTAGACCATGATGGAATACAAGGGATATCTTGCGCGCATCGACTACGATGGCGAAGACCACTGCTTTCACGGGCTTGTCGTGAATATCGCGGATACCGTGCACTTCGAAGGATCGACCGTGGACGAATTGGAGCAGGCCTTTCGCGATTCGGTGGACGAATACATCGATTTCTGCCACCGGCGCGGCGAAGAGCCGGATACGCCGGATTCGGGCGAGCTTCGGTTGTACTTGGACCCCACGCTCCGCCGTGAAGCGGGCCTTGCGGCGGCGCTCGCAGGCGAGAGTTTGAATACGTTTATTGCCAATACACTCAAACAGACCGTTCGGGCGGGCCAGAAAGCCGGCCGGGACTAGAGGGCCTTTCAGAGTCAATCCGGGGGAACGTATACTCGGTTTCGCAGAGATAGACCGCACAGAACACGAAGGAGATAAGCATGCGTACGTTAGGCGTTGGCATCGTCGGTGTCGGCTGGGTGGCCGGCGAACATATTCGGGCTTACCAGGCCAATCCGCATACGGAAATCCGGGCCATGTGCTCGCTCACCAAGGAAGAGGCGCAGGCCAAGGCCGACGAATGCGGCGTCAAGTGCCCCGTGTTCGACGACTACGACAAGATGCTCGCGATGGACGGCATCGACATTATCTCGATCGCCTCGCCGCCGGATTGCCATTGCCGGCACGCGGTCGGCGCGGCCCAGGCCGGCAAGCACATGCTGCTCGAAAAGGCCATGTCGACGACGTTCCAGGACACGCGCGCGATCCGCGACGCCGTGGCCAAGGCCGGCGTCAAGAGCGTGGTCGGTCTCGTGCTCCGCTGGAACCCGCTGTTCGAGATCATCAAGACCCAGCTCGCCGACAACGCGATCGGTTCGGTGTACCTCGGCGAGGTCGACTACTTCCACGGGATCGGCCCCTGGTACCGGCAGTACGGCTGGAACGTCAAGAAGGACATCGGCGTCAGTTCGCTGCTGTCGGCGGGCGTGCATGCCATGGACGCGTTGCGCTGGTTCATGGGCGGCGAGGTCGTCGAGGTCTGCCAGTACGCCACCTTCGGCAAGGCGCCGGAATTCAAAGAGTACGAGTACAACCCGACCACGTGCACAATGCTCCGCTTCAAAGACGGGCGCATCGGCAAGGTCACCTCGTGCATCGAATGCATCCAGCCCTACGTCTTCAGCATCAATCTCGTCGGCACGCGCGGGACGATTCGCAACAACCTCGTCTACTCGAAGACCAAGTATCCGGGCCAAACGACGTGGGCGCAGATCCCCACGATTCTGCCCGACAGCGGCGACGTCACCCATCACCCGTTCACGCACGAGGCCGCGCACCTGGTCGACTGCATCCTGAACAACAAGGAATCGCACTGCAACGTCGCCGACGCCTTCAAGACACACGAGCTGTGCTTCGCAGCCGACCGATCGGGCATCGAAGGCAAGCCGGTTACACTTCCGTTGCCATGACGAGACCAACGCCCCAATCCGAGCAAAGAAGGAAGCGCGCCATGCTTCCGACACGACGCCCCCAACTCGAGCGTGGTTACGCGCGGATGGCTGGCGACAAAGAGCGGGAAAAGGAAGCGGCCCAGTGGATCGAGGCCCTCATTGGAGACATCTTTGACGAGATGCCGCAGAGCGCGACGTTAGAATTTCGAACATTCACCGGTGGCACGTGAGTGCAGACAATGCCGATTCAAGTAATGATGTGTCCCAAGTGCGGCAAGCCCGCGTCGGAATACGACGCGAACAAGTGGCAATGCCTCGCGTGCGGAACGAAGTTCATTTATGAGCCGCCGGAAGAAGCGGATATCACCGTAAAGGAAATCGTCGAGTTCTCCGAGAAGGGGCTGCTCTACACGTGCCCCAAGTGCGGCAAGAGAATCTCCGCCGTGCTTCAGCCACCGCAGACGTGCCGGCGTTGCGAAAGGAACCTGTGCCCGGAATGTTACGACATCGATAGCGGTGTTCAAGCCATCCGCGGCGCGATGCACGAGGGACTCTGCATAGGCTGCAGCGACCAACTCGCGGGGCCCGCGCGCGAGCGAGCGCGGCTCATCGTGCATGTCACGCTGGCGGCCCTCTTTCTTTCGCTTATCCTTCTGTTCTTCTTCCTAGTATTGCGCGCGATGTGAAGGGATCCTGACGCCCATGCGGAAATCTCTAGCCCGGCATTCGCCGCTAGTCATCCTGGCGGGCCTGTGCATCGTCGTGGCCGTGGTATCGCCCGAGTTTCGCGGGGCGAACAACCTGCAGAGCGTCGCGTATCGCACCGCCGTCGTCGGCATCATGGCGACCGGACAGACGCTAGTGATCCTGACCGCCGGCATCGACCTCTCCGTCGGCAGCGTTGCGGCCTTATCGGGCGTGGTCGCCTGTACGATCATGAAACAGGAAGCCATCCCCGTGCCGCTCGTCATTCTGTCGGGCATCCTTACGGGGTTGCTGTGCGGGGCGTTCAACGGGTTCTTCACGGCGAAAGGCAAGATCCCGCCGTTCATCGTTACGCTCGGCATGATGATGGCCGCGCGCGGCGGCGCGTTGCTCCTCTCCGGCGGACGCCAGATCTCGGCCATCTCGGAATCGTTCGCGATCATCGGCGGCATGCGCGGGTGGTGGATCCCGGTAGTCATCACGGCCGTGATCGCCGGAGCGTTCGCGATCGTCCTGACCTTCACGCGATTCGGGCGCGCGCTCTATGCGGTTGGCGGCAATTTGACCGCCGCGCGCCTGTCCGGCATCGCCACGGACCGCGTGCGCATCGGTGCGTTCATGTTGTGCGGCATGCTCGCGGGATTCGCAGGCGTAATGCTGGCCTCGCGCACGGGCGTCGCCTCGCCGAACGCCGCCGACGGTGGCGAACTCGACGCCATCGCCGCGTGCGTGATCGGCGGCGCAAGCCTGATGGGCGGCGAAGGCGGCTGCATCGGCACGCTCGCGGGCGCGCTGATCATGAACGTGCTCGTCAATTTCTGCAACCTGCAAAACATTAACTCGTCCTGGCAGAAAGTGCTCGTGGGCGCGTTGATTGTCGTTTTGGTGTATTATGACAACATGCGCAAACGCAAGGCGGGGTTGTTAAAGGATTAGGAGCTTCAACAATGAAATACGCTTGGGTTGTCCTTCTCGTGGCTTCGGTCGTCGCAACGGGATGCGGATCGCCGGCAGCGCCCGGCGCCAAGACCTCTCCGGCCCCGGCCGTCAAACATGACCGGCTCCAGATCGGCGTGGTGCCCAAAGGCATCTCGCACCAGTTCTGGCTGACGGTCAAAGCGGGCGCGGATGCGGCGGGCAAGGAGTTCAATGCCGACATCACCTGGCAAGGCCCGGACAAGGAAACCGAGATCGACAAACAGGTCAACATTCTCGAAGACATGATCAGCGCCAAGAAGGACGCCATCGTCATGGCAGCGTGCGACGAGAACGGCTTGACCAACGTCATCAAGAAGGCCGTCGATGCCAAGATTCCCGTGATCACCATCGACTCCGGCGTGAAATCCGATCTGCCCGTGACGTTCATCGCCACGGACAACATCGCGGGGGCTAAAGCCGCCGCGAAGGAACTCGCGCGCCTCATCGGCAACGAAGGCGAAGTCGGCCTGATGCCGTTCGTGCCGGGCGCGGCGACCTCCGAACTGCGCGAGGAAGGGTTCAAGGAAGGTCTCAAAGAACTCCCGGGCCTCAAGCTCGTCGCCACCCTCTACTGCCAGAGCGATGTCGCCAAGGGCATGAACGCGACGCAAGATATGATGACGGCGAATCCCAATCTCAAGGGTATCTTCGCGGCGAACGAGCCCGGCGCGATCGGCGCGGCCCAGGCCATCAAGGCCGCGGGCAAAGCGGGCGTGGTGAAACTTGTAGCGTTCGACGCCTCCGATGAAGAGATCGCAACATTGAAAGAAGGCACGATCCAGGCGCTAATCGTCCAGAACCCGTTCCAGATGGGTTACCAAGGCGTGAAGGCTGCCGTCGACTGCATCCAGGGCCGGCCCGTCGAGAAGCGCATCGACACAGGCGTGACCGTGGTCACCATGGATAACATCGACCAGCCCGAGATACAGAAGCTGCTCTATCCGTTGAAGTAATACGCAGGCAGCCCAGTCACGCGTTCGCGTCGTGATCGTGATCGTAGTCGTGATCGTAATCGTAGTTGGTAGGTTCGTAGTCGATTACGATCACGACTACGATCACGATCACGACGGGAACGCGTGACCCTCAGTCTGCAAAGCTTCGGTCGCAACCTGATACAAGAGCCGCGGTCAGAACCGAATCTCGTACCCGACGCAGAGATGCGGTTCGAGCGGATGCTTCTGGAGGATATCGAACTTCTGTTTCACGATCGGCCATTCCTCGGGCAAGCACGCCGCGTAGATATACTCGACACCCACGCGGTCATTCATCAACGTATCGACGACCGCCTGCGGGGGGCGCATGCGGAAACGATAGTGGCGGCCGATCTCTTTGAGGCCGATCCGCGTGTAGAAGCGTTGCGCGGTGCGGTCCTGCGTCCAGTATTCGAGCCGATGAAACCCCTTGGCACGCGCATCGTCGACGGTCGCTTCGATGAGCCGCGACCCGAGCCGGTGTCCCGCGAACTCCGGCAGACGCCCGAATTCGAGGACATAGCCCCCAGGCGAATCCTTGAGAAAGCACAACTCGCCGGTCGTGTTCTCGTATTGCGCGTCGGTCAATCCGACAATGCGCCCCTCCGCCACGGCAACAAGGCGCGTCGAAGCGTAGCCTTCGTATTCGGGGCGTTCCTGGATGCTGTAATTCCACGCATGCGACGTGCTGAGAATAATCGCGTGGACACGCATCCACTCATCCCGATCGTCCGGACCATACTCGCGGATCTCGATATCCATACAGTCAGAGTACCACGCTCGCCGAAGCCGCGCCAACCCGAGTCTGCGTTCCCTCTTCAGCGTAGTGTATAGTAGCGGCAATCGACTGCGAAGGAGAAACGCATGGAGCCTCAAGCCGACCCTCCGCGCATCGCCGTGGTCACGGGGAGGCATCCGTTCGATGTCGTGGGATTTCAACGGATGTGCCGTTCATTCTCGGGCATGGAGGTCTTCATTCAACATATGGAAGACTTCGTGAGCGCACCCTGGGACGTACGCAAGGACTACGACGCGGTGGCCTTCTACAACATGCACACGCGGACGCCCGGCGCCGAAACCGATTGGTGGGACTGCGGCACACGCGAGGCGCTGGAACGATTGGGCGAAACGAACCAAGGCATCGTCCTATGGCATCACGCGTTGCTCGCCTATCCCGAATGGCCGTTGTGGTCCGAAATCGCGGGCATGCAGGATCGCGCGTTTACGTATCACGGCGGGCAGCAGGTTCGCTTTCATGTCGTCGAACGAGACCACGCGATAACCCAGGGAGTGGACGACTGGGAAATGGAAGACGAAACGTATCACATGGGCCTGCCCGGCGCGGACTGCCATGCCTTGATCGCCACCGGCCATCCCCTCAGCATGCCGATCGTCGCCTGGACGCGAATGTACCGGAACGCGCGGGTCTTCTGCTATCAATCGGGCCACGACAACATGGCGTATGCGCATCCCACGTTTCGCCGCGTAGTGCGGCAGGGCTTGCTGTGGTGTGCGGGACGTGCCGACAACGCTCAGGAGGAAATCTAGCATGCGGCTCGGCGGACCTCTGTTTGCGGATTGTTCGAAGCCCGACCTCTGGGTCGCAGCACTGAAGAAGAAAGGCTATACCGCGGCGTATGCCCCCGTAGACCCGGACGCGTGCGATGCGGTGGTCCAATGCTATGTCGACGCCGCGCGCGATGCGGATATCGTCATCGCGGAAGTCGGGGCGTGGAGCAACCCGATGCATCCTGACGAGACCAAGCGCCGCGAAGCGATCTCGTTATGCAAGGAACGGCTCGATCTCGCCGAACGGATCGGCGCGCGATGTTGCGTCAACATTTCCGGATCGCGCGGCGAGCCCTGGGACGGACCGCACCCGGACAATCTCACGAACGCCACGTTTGATCTCATCGTCGAGACCACGCGCGGGATCATTGACGCGGTCCACCCCAAACGCACGTACTATACGCTCGAAACCATGCCCTGGATGTACCCCGATTCGCCGGACAGCTACGCAGCATTGATCAAGGCGATCGACCGGCCACAGTTCGGCGTCCACCTCGATCCCGTCAACCTCGTGTGCAGCCCCCAGCGCTACTTCGACAACGCGGCCCTGTTGCGCGAGTGTTTCGCCAAACTCGGCGCGCACATTCGCAGTTGCCACGGCAAAGACATCACGCTGGCAACCAAACTCATGACCCACCTCGACGAAGTCCGCCCCGGTCTCGGCGCGCTGGACTACCGCACCTTCCTCCGCGAGATGAACAAGCTCGACCCGGACACGCCCCTGATGCTCGAACACCTCGCCACGGAAGAGGAATACGACCAAGCCGCCACGCACGTTCGATCCGTCGCGGCCGCCGTGGGAATCCGTATCTAGGTGGCCATAGACAGATCGATGCAATGGATAAAGGTTACCGCACTAGAATGCTGATATACCCTTTGACCGTCCGATACAGCCCCATGTCCGCAGGCGTGAATATGACCGCTTCCGTGTAAGTGCCCGGTCCCAGACGGGCGTTTGGATAGGCAAAGGCGAATGTGCCATCGACCGAGGCCGCTCCGCCGGTCAACTGCGATTCACGGAGGAACTGCCCACGCGTAATGGAACTCGCTGTGGGCCACGTGAAAACCGTGGGAGTCAATCCGTTGACGGAAATGTATCCTGTCCTGGCCTTCGTGTCGCTCGCTTCGGAGGTAAACACGGTGAGCGTGACGGTATAGCTTCCGGCGCGTTCGTACACGTGCGAAGGATTCTGCTCCGCACTCGCACCGCCATCGCCGAAGTCCCATTGCCATTGCACAATGGGCAACACGGACGCGGAAAAATCGCTGAAGACGGCGGTAAATGGCAGCACGCCGACGGTGCTTGCCGCCGCGAAGTTCGCGACGAGCGCGCTGCCCGTGTAGTGGCTTTCGTACGCGCCCATGTCGAAGCCAAGGCCTTGAGGCCGCGCAACGCCATCGAGGTCGGCCGAAGGAGCGCCGTCTGCCACGCCCGTGTCGATGCACGGCGATTCCGCGGCCAGCGTGTAATCGCCGTTGTACGGGTCTACGAACAGGGGGTCCCTGTCGATGTTGCCCGCCCCCGCGTAGCCTCCGTAGATGCAGGAGTTGACAGCGGAAACCTGGCCCAATCCGGTAAATCGTGAGACTTCGTGGCCTCCATTAGCGGCATTACCCCAGAGAATATCATTCGCCAAATAAGCGGACGTACCATACAAGACGATGCCGCCGCTCCCCTCAACGTGATTCCGCGTAAACGTGCAGTTGACCGCGCTCAGGATTGCGGGAGAGGGGAAGTCGCTTCCTGGGCCGATGTAGCTTTCACTAAATGCGCTTAGGATGGGCGCAGAGTACTCAGATCCCGAAAGATCGAAGATGGCGCCACCCGCGAAGCCGATGTCTTCAGTCAAGTTCTCGGCGAAAATGCAGTTTGTCCAAGTTGAGGGAGAGAAGAAATTTACGACGGCTGCGCCGCCGTGAAGGCCAATGTTACCCACGAGCACGCAATTGGATACGAACACGTCGGAGAAGAAGTTCGACATAGCGCCACCGGCTTGGCTCACATTGTCTCTAAACGTGCAGTTCGCCACGCTCATCGTCGCCAAGTCACAGTGCAACGCGCCGCCCATCTTGCCGCCCCAAGCTCCCGACCGCATTCGCGTTACGTCGCCGTGCTCGAGTATGAATCCATCCAGCGTCGAGCGATTCGCGCCGTAAACGCATCCTCGCACGCCTTCGCCGTCGATAACGCAGGGATTCGCCCGCCAGTCGCGTTGGTCGCGATTCGCCTCGGTCGCATCGAACCCGCCGTAGAGGTACACGCCCGCGCTCATCCCCACGACGTATGCGTTGTTGGCCGCGCTCAGGGCATGCAGCGTCGCGCCCGCGGCCGCCGACACGCTGGACGTGTACGTGCCCGCCGCGACCCACACTTCGCCTTCGCCCATCGCGTGGACATCATCGACCGCATCTTGAATCGTCACGTAGGCACTGTCCCACGACTGCCCATCGTACATGCCTGAGGCATTGTCCGCATCCACAAGGCGCACGACGGACGGAAGGGCCGGATCCCAGCCCAAGGCCTGTTCCTCGCCGTCCTGCATCCCGTCGACGTCCGTGTCGGCCGCGAGCGGGTCGGTCCCATACACGCTCTCTTCCACGTTGGCCAAGCCGTCGCCATCGGGATCGTCGTCCGGCCCCGCGGAAAGGTCGCCGAAATGTTCGGTTTCCCAAGCGTCGCTCATCCCGTCGCCGTCCGAGTCGTCCAACTCGTACGCGCCCATATCGACCCCGCCGGTCTTCGGCGCAGGCCCGCCCTTCATATCGGGGATGACCATTCCGGCGTCGATGCAAGGCGAGGACGGGAACACGCGCCCTTGCGAGCCATCGGTTCCCGCCAACAACGGATCTGCGTCGATGTTACCTTCGCCGGCATAGCCGCCACGAACGCAGGAGTACCACACCACGGGAACTGAAGTGGACTCTGAATTATAGATTTCGTCGCCGCTCGAACCGGAGGCATCGTCCCAGCAAATGCAGTTCGCGATCCGCGGCGACGAATAGGAGTAGTTGTATACTGCGCTGCCCTGTCCCGCTCGGTTGGCGGAGAAGGTGCAGTTGAATATATACGGCCCGGCATAGTTCTCATTGCCGATCGCGCCGCCGTCCATCGCCCCGTTCTCAAAGAACACGCAGCGTTCAATGGTGGGACTGCAATGATCCGTGTTCCAGATTCCGCCTCCCAGGTAAGCCTTGTTCCGCACGAACGAGCATCCGGTGACCTCAGGGGAGGACACCGCGTTGAACATGGCGCCGTCTTCGTTCTCGACAAAGGCGCATTCCGCCACCACCGGGCTGGCATGGTGGTTGTACATGCCTCCGGCACGCCCTGCCTTGTTGCGCACGAACGCGCAGTGGCGCACCGTGGGCGAAACAAGGACGTTCAGCATACCTCCGCCCTGGGCCGTTGCGTGCCCACGCTGGATCACGAACCCGTCGAGCATCGCGCCATCGGCGCCGTATACACAAGGATACGTGTCTTCGCCGTCGATGATGGAAAGATTCGATTCCCAATCCCGGGCGTCTCGTTCCACTTCCACGCCCGCGAAACCGCCGTAGATCTCGACGCCTTGCGCCATGCGCAGGACATACGTCGTGTCCGCTTTCGCCAGCGCGTCGAGTGTCGCCGTGTAGGCGCCGGCCGCGACCCACACTTCCGCGCCGCCGATAGCCGCCGCATCCACCGCGTCCTGAATCGATCCGGACGCCGTCTCCCAGGATGCGCCATCGCCCGCGCCATCCGGTTTCACGTAGAGCACCGTGCCGAGAGGAGGTGCGACCGCAATACAGTCCTGCTTCGTGACCATATTGCTTTGATTTGGTGTGGTGATCGCCAGCGAGACGGTATACAGGCCAGGTTCTTCATACACGTGCGAGGGGTTCTGCTCGTTACTGGACGAGCCGTCGCCGAAATCCCACGACCAACTCGTGATGGGCAGGCCGCGCTCGGTCGAGGTGTCAGTGAATGCCACGGACAGCGGAGCCGGTCCCGACGCAGGCGATGCGTCGAACGACGCGGTGGGGACACCGCCCTGCACTTCAACGGCGACCGTGCCCAGAACCGAACTGAAATTCGCCGAATCGGCCGGAACGAACCGGACCGCCGCTTCGTACATGCCGACAACGGGGGCGGCACCGGGATCGTCGAACGCGAACGCGCCGGGCACCGAAGCCGCGCCGCCCGTCAATGTCGACTCGGCCAGCGTCTGGCCAAAGACGATGAAACTGGCCGCGGGCCATTCCGTCACGACCGGCGTGGCCTGGAAGACGGCGACGGCCACGCTGCCCGAAAGGCCGCTATAGTTGTTGCTGTCGGCGGGCGTAAAGTTCACAACGGCGTTGTAGACCCCGGCCGCGGGCGCGATGCTTGGATCGTCGAATGCGAAGGTCCCCGGAACTGACGGTGTCCCGCCCGTCAACGCCGACGAAGCCAGCGTTTCACCGTAGGTAATGCCGCTCGCCGACGGCCACGCGCCGATCCCAGGCATGGCTTTTCGCACCACAACCTCCACCGCTCCCGGCACCGCAACATAGTTGCTCGCGTCCGCGGGAGTAAACGTCACGGGCGCCGCATAGGTCCCCGCGCCGGGCATCGTCGACGGCACATTGAACGCGAAGGTCCCTGGAACCGAGGCCGCGCCGCCCGTTAATGTCGCCGACGCCAGCGTTTCGCCATACCCGATCGCATCGGCAAGCGGCCACGCGGTGATTTGCGGCAAGGCCTTGTTCACCATCACGTTCACCGTTCCCGAAACCGCTTCGTAGTTCTCGCTATCCGTTGGCGCGAACGTCACCGCCGCGGCAAAGGTCCCCGCGTTCGGGGTCGTCGATGGCGCGTCAAAGGCGAAGGTCCCTGGCACGGAGGCCGTGCCGCCCGACAGTGTCGACGACGCCAGCGCGTCGCCGTAAGTGATCGCGGACGGTGTTGGCCACGTCGAAACCGTAGGCGTCGCTTTGTTGACCTGGACTGCCACCGTTCCGGAGACCGTTTCGTAATCGACCGCATCCGTCGCCGTGAACGTGACCGTCGCAACGTACGTGCCGGCGGCCGGCGCGGCCAATGGAGTGTCGAATGCAAACGTTCCGGGAACGGATGCGCCGCCGCCCGTCAAGACCGAAGAGGCCAGCGTTTGCGTATAGACGATCGCGCTTGCCGTTGGCCACATGGTTACCGAAGGCACAGCCTTGTTGACGGCCACCTCGATGCTTCCCACGACGCGCTCGTAGTTGGCTGCGTCCGCGGGCGTGAACGTCACGGCTGCCGCATACATCCCCGCGCTGGGCATCGTCGAAGGCGCGTCGAAATCGAAGGCGCCTGGCACGGAGGCCACGCCGCCCGTCAAGGCCGACGCTGCAAGCGTCTGCCCATACGTAATCGCACCTGTCGAAGGCCATGTCGACACCGACGGCACGGCCTTGTCTACGGCCACTTCGATTGAACCCGAAACCGTCTCGTAGTTGGCGGTGTCCGTCGGGGTAAATGTAATCGCGAACTCATGCGCCCCCGCATTCGGCGATGTCGACATCACGTCGAACGCGAACGTTCCGGGTACCGACGACGCGCCACCCGTCAATGTCGACGATGCGAGCGTTTGCCCATACGTAATCGCGCCCGCCGAAGGCCATGTCGTTACCGACGGTACGGCCTTGTTGACGGCCACCTGGACCGCACCAGAGACCGTCTCGTAGTTGGCAGTGCCCGTGGGCGTGAACGTGATCGTAGCTTCATACGTCCCCGCATTCGGGACGCTGGACGGCGCGTCGAACGCGAACGTTCCGGGTACCGACGACGCGCCGCCCGTCAGGGCCGACGATGCAAGCGTTTGCCCATACGTAATCGCGCCCGCGGTAGGCCATGCCGTCACCGATGGCATGGCCTTGTTAACGACCACTTCGATCACGCCGGAGACCGTCTCGTAGTTGGCGGTGTCCGTTGGCACAAACGTGATCGTGGCGTTATGCGTCCCCGCGTTCAGAATGCTGGAAGGCGCATCGAATGCAAACGTTCCGGTTGCCGACGCGGAGCCGCCCGTCAAGGACGACGATGCGAGCGTCTGTCCGTACGCGATCGCACTCGCCGCCGGCCACACGGCTACCTCCGGTATGGCTTTCGAAACGTTGACGTTTACCGTGCCCGAGACATTGATGTAATTCGCCGCGATCGCCGGAACGAACGATACCGCGGCGGCGTAGACACCGGCGGGAGGCACGGCGCTTGGCGCATCAAACGTAAAGGTCCCGGGCGTCGACGCTGCACCGCCCGATAAGCTCGACGCGCCCAGCGCCTGGCCATATACGAGGCCGCCGGCTGAAGGCCATGCCGTCACCACGGGTTCCGCCTTGGCGACATGGACTTGTGCGACGCCGGAAACCGTCACGTAATTGGCCGCGTCCGCCGGCATGAAACGCAATGCCGCGTTAAACGTTCCGGCATTGGGCACGATCGAAGGCGCGTCAAATACGAATGTCCCCGGAACGGACGCCGCTCCGCCCGTCAAAGATGACGAGGCCAGCGATTGCCCGTACACAAGCGAACCCGCCACCGGCCATGCCGAAACCAGAGGCGTAGCTTTGTCCACCACAATCAATCCCGCCCTGGAAGCCGTGTCACTCGACACTACGGTGGCTACGGCCAGAGAGACCGTGTACGTTCCCGCATTCGAATAGACGTGCGCGGGGTTCTGCTCCGCGCTCGAAGCACCGTCTCCGAAGTCCCACGCCCACGACGCGATCGCCGCGGTTCCCGCAGTTGAGGTATCGGCGAATGTCACTGCCAGTGGAAGCGCGCCGCGCGTCGTCGACGCGGTGAACGAGGCCACAGGCCCCACCGGTCGCACCGATACATCGATCACGGTGGATGCCGTGTCGCTTCCGACAGCGGTGGTCACGGTCAGCGCGGCGGCATACGTTCCCGGATCGGCGTAGACATGCCGGGGATTCACTTCGGCGCTTGACGTCCCATCCCCGAAATCCCAGGCCCAGTTCGTGATAACTGAAGTCCCCCTGGACGAGGTATCCGCGAAGAGCACCGTCAGCGGCGCATACCCTTCGCCGGGCGTCGCGTTGAACGAAGCGCGCGGTCCAACCGGTTCCGGTCCCAATGAGAGGACCAAGTCCACCGCCGAGTCCGGCGGGACACTGGCGCCGCCCCTGGGATTCTGGCTTATGACACTGCCTTCCGGAACCGTTTCGCTGAACTGTTGCGCCGCCGAACCTGCCGCCAGGCCCGCCGCCGTCAACGCGCTTACCGCCTCTTCCAGAGGCATTCCCACCAGGTCCGGCACGGTGGCCTCTTTCGGGCAACCGCATACCAGCGCCGACACCAACAGAAGACACACCACCCCGTACTTCATGCAAGTCCCCTCGATTCGAGATGCCACCCGTGCCCACCCGAGAATCCCACTTGCGGGATTCGTTCTAAATGCAGCCATATGCAACTACAGCCACCTGTGCATTCCCGGTGTCTGTCCGCATATCAGTGTGCCATAAGGTGTTCTTCCAGGCAAGTGAATTCTGAGCGTCGGGAACCCTGTGGGCAGAGCCACTCGTTCATTCAAGTACCCTCTTGGGGAATGGAAACCGGCCAGGCCGCGGTCTTCATGTATCCCCAGTTTCGTGAAGAGCCGTGCTCTACAAGGCAGGGATCTTGCTCTTGCTCTTGCTCTTGCTCTTGCTCTTGCTCGTGCTCGTAATCGTAATCAACCGAAGATCGAAGGTCTGTTGTATTAATAGAACAGTCGTTGTCTCGTGGACTATATCTGCTGCCTACGCTCGGCCGCAAGCAACTCGATTACGAGTACGATTACGAGTCATCATGAAGCGTGGCTTCACTCGGGAGGATGAAAATGCAGCGCGTCTCGTGTGGCGCACCGATACATCAAGAAACGCCGGACCACCTGTCATTCTGAGCGAAGCGAAGAATCTCCTGGCAGGCGAGGCCTCTATCGCAGGTGAGATTCTTCGCTTCGCTCAGAATGACAGGAGGTCGGGTTTCCATTTTCAAGGTAGCAAGAGCAAGAACAAGACAAGACGGAGCCACATAGAAACTGGGGATAACTGAGGCTTTGGTCCGGGTTGACATCAATATGTCTGCCTGATATGTTTTGATGCATGAGAACCACACTTCATGTCAACGACGAGCTATTGAAACTCGCGAAGGTCCGGGCGGCGCAAACGCATCGAACGCTTACGGCGGTCTTCGAGGACGCGCTACGTGTCGCATTAGCTCCGAAACCCGCACGTGCTCGCCGCCGTGTTACGGTGCCCACTTCGGGATCTGGGGGTGTCTTGCCGGGTGTTGACCTCGACGATACTTCAGCGCTCCTGGACAAAATGGAGGGGAGGACATGATCCTCCCCGATGCGAATGTCCTTGTCTATGCGTTCAGGCGTGACGCGGTCGGGCATGGAGAATACCGTGGCTGGCTTGAGTCAACCCTCTCCCAAGAAACCGTCTTCGGAGTCTCGGACATCGTCTTGAGTGCCGTGATCCGGATTGTTACCCACCCCAAGGTCTTTGGCAGGCCGAGCACCTTGCAGCAGGCATTCCATTTCGCCGAATGGCTGCTCCAGCAAGACGCTGTCATTCGTCTTCATCCAGGCCAGCGGCATTGGGCCATCTTCGCTTCGCTGTGCAAGAAGGCGGATGCTCGGGGCAATCTGATCACGGACGCATATCTCGCCGCCCTCGCCATCGAAACCGGAGGTGAGTTGGTTACCACGGATCGCGATTTCGCCCGTTTTCCAGGGCTTCGCTGGCGGCATCCCCTCCGCTGAATTCACGCGAGTACAACGTGGTTCTTCGCCCTCCTATTCGTGATCGTGATCGTGATCGTAGTCGTAATCGTAAGATTCGTGGTCGATTACGACTACGATCACGATCACGATCACGACGACAGGTTGGCGCTTACTCCTTCGACGGTCGCGGTTTGTTAGCTCTTGACTGCACCTACCCCTAAGACTTCTAGAACAACGCCGCCTGGAGCGGCTGGCGCTCCAGGCGGCGTGTAGTATTGGCGCAACCTTCGATTAGAAGAAGTTGTACCCGGCTTCGCCGTGTTCGGCCTGATCGAGGCCCATGATCTCGTCCTCTTGCGAAACGCGCAGGCCAACGACGGCATCGATGATCTTGAGGAGAATCGCGCTGACCACGCCGCTCCACACGATGGTGATCACGACGCCGACGCATTGCGCCAGCATCTGGCTCGGGATCGAGTAGGCGCCGGAATAGTCGCCGCTGGTTCCGAGGCCGCCGAGGATCGGCGCCGCGAAGATACCCGTGAGGATCGCGCCCAGCGTTCCGCCGACGAAATGCACGCCCACCACGTCGAGCGAGTCGTCATAGCCGAAGAAATGTTTGAGCTTGGTCGCGCCGAGGTAGCAGGCCACGCCCGCCGCCGCGCCGATGAAGAGCGACCCGATAGGACCCACCCAGCCCGACGCCGGGGTAATGGCAACCAGACCCGCGACCGCGCCGGATGCGACACCGAGCACGCTGGGCTTGCCGTTCTTCACCCACTCGATGAACATCCACGCCAAGGCCGCCGTGGCCGTCGCCATGTGCGTGACCAGCATCGCCATGCCCGCGCGGCTGTCCGCGGCAACCGCGCTGCCCGCATTGAACCCGAACCAGCCGACCCATAGCATCGCCGCGCCCGTCACCGTCATCGTCATGTTGTGCGGCGGCATCGGCGTATGCGGATAGCCTTTGCGTTTGCCCAGCATCAGCGCGCAGACGAGGGCCGCCATACCGGCGTTAATGTGCACCACCGTGCCGCCCGCGTAATCGAGCGCGCCCCAGATGCTGCCAAGATACGAACCGTCGCCGCCCCAGACCATGTGGCAAATCGGCGTGTACACGATAACGGACCACAGCGTCATGAACAGCAGCATCGCGCTGAACTTCATGCGTTCCGCGAACGCGCCGATAATCAACGCGGGGGTGATGACCGCGAACGTGAGCTGATAGCAGAAGAACACGCTTTCGGGAATCGCGGCGGTGTCCGCGGGCAGCACGTAGGCGCTCATGCTCGACAGCGTGACGCCTTGCCCGAACAGCTTCCCGGCGCCTCCTATAAAGGAGTGCAGGTTCGTCTCCCCCTTGACCATGCCCGTCGCGTCGAAACACAGGCTGTAGCCGCCCACGAGCCACAGCACGCTGACCACACACGTAATCACAAAGCACTGCATTAGTACGGACAGGACGTTCTTCGACCGCACCAGGCCGCCGTAAAACAATGCTAGGCCGGGAATGGTCATGAACAACACCAGCGCCGTGGACGTGAGCATCCACGCCGTGTCGCCGGAGTCGATGGCCGCAGTGGGATCTTCCGCCGCCGCCGCGCCGCAAACCGCCATAGCCGCCAGCGCGTACGCCATCGTACGCCAACGCCCGTTCGAAAATAGATCACCGTTTAGCCTCATGCCCGATCTCCTCGTATGGCGCATGCCACTGCGCTCTGCCGCCGCAGCCACGCCTGTTACATCACTGGGTCTTTTGGACTCAGTCCTCTGGCCGGACGCTGAAGCAATCCATATGCCAAAACGCCGCCCATGAGGCGAGCACGGACGTCTCTTTATCGTCTTGTCCAATAGAACCAAGCGCTTACTTGGGATTCGCAGACGATTCGCAACGCGCTCTGACCCGAGGAGGGCGCTCAAGGAACGGCAGGAAAACTACATGGCGGTAGTTCTTGAGGAAGGCAGGCTACAGAAACGTCGGCACGAAGAGAAAAGGCCGCGGGCAACCGTGCGAGATGGCACTCGCGCCGGTTGCCCGCGGGGAGATCAGGCATTGGCCGGGCTAAATACGGCCAGCACCCGAAGAGGAAATGGTCCCGTGGACTTGAAAGTCCGGATAGGCTTTCGCGCCCATCTCGGGAATGTCCAGCCCTTCGAGCTCGTCTTCACGCGAAGGACGCAGGCTCATGAACATGCTTTGCAGTTTGAAGAACGCAAATCCGATGCCGAAGGCCCACGCCATGCAAACGGCGGCGCTGATCGCCTGGGCGACGAACTGATTCACATCACCGTAGAACAAGCCCGTGACGCCTTGCCCGGCCTTGCCGAGATAGTCGGCCGCGCCCACGCCGTTCCAGCCTGCGCCGTACGTGCCGTCCGCGAAGAGCCCGAGCGAAAGGATGCCCCAGATACCGTTGATGCCATGTACCGACACCGCGCCGACCGGATCGTCGATGCCAAGACGCTCCCAGAAGAAGACGGAGACGCACACAAGCACGCCGGCGATCACGCCGATAAGGACCGCTGCCCACGACGTGACAAAAGCGCACGGCGCGGTAATGGCCACGAGGCCGGCCAGCAGGCCGTTGGCGATCATCGAGGGATCGTATTTCCCAAACCTGGCCTTCATATAGACAGCCGCCGCGATCGCGCCGCCCGCCGACGCCAGCATGGTGTTGGTGGCGATGATGCCGATACGCAGGTTGCCTGCGCCCACGGCGCCCAACGTCGACCCGGGGTTAAACCCGAACCAGCCGAATGCCAGGATGAATGTCCCGATGATGGCCATGGGGATGTGATGGCCGGGAATCGCGATCGGCTTGCCGTCGCTCGTGTATTTGCCGATGCGCGGCCCGAGGATCAGCGCGCCCGCCAAGGCGGTGAACCCTCCAACGGCGTGCACCACGCCCGAACCCGCAAAGTCCACCGCGCCATGGCCGAGGCCAAAGTTCTGGCCCAGCGTCGCCAGGCCGCCGCCGCCCCACACCAAGTGGCCGTAGATGGGATAGCTGATCATCGAGATGAAGAACCCGTAGATGATGAACGCCGAAAAGCGCCACCGTTCCGCCATCGCGCCCGTCGGAATCGTCGCCGTCGTGTCCATGAACACCATCTGGAAAAGGAACAACGTGAAGATGGCCACGTCATACACGCTCGCGTTGAGGAAGAACCCCTTGGTTCCAAACAGGCCGAACCCGGCGATCGAGAACTCGGAACCGTTCAGACACGGCGTCCCGCCCAACGCGGCCGGACCGCCAATCTTACTTGCGGCAAGGCTGCCGAACATCAGAGCGAATCCGCAGATCCAGAAGCCAAGCATGCCGATGGGATAGATCATGAAGTTCGTCATGATCACGTGCGCGGCGCTCTTGGCCCGGCAGAAGCCCGTTTCAACCATCGCGAACCCGGCCTGCATGAACATCACGAGGAAGCCCGTAAGCAAGGTCCACATCAGGTTCGTCGCGAGGTGCCCCTGGCCCACGGCGTCCAGCGCCTTGAGCAAGTCGCCGTTCGTCGCGGGCTGATCCTTCGTCTCTTCGAGGTGCTTCAAATCGTCCGCCGAAAACGCGGCGCCTCCGGCGTTAAGCGCGTTCGCCGCGGTGCCCGTCGCGCTGCCTCCCGGATCGGGTTGTGGGTCATCCGCCCACGCGGACCCGCCGCAGCCCGCGCACATCCATAGAGCGATCGCGGCGATACAGCAAGCGAGGCCTGCGCCGCCTAATCTCCGCGCGTGGCGGCGTGCAAACAATGTGTTCAATGGTTCCATGGCGCCTTCCTTTCTCGATGGCGCAAATGCGCCCGCATGCAAGACCCTACTTCCGTCACGCCGCTTCATAGCGCGGTCATCGATAGCCTTCGGGGCCTGCTAGTCTGGGCAATCCTCTCGGACCGCCGGCCACCTGACCTCCATGCGCCGGCAGCGCCTACACGGCCGCCGTACGCATCACCCCCTAGGCAACGGGCGTGCCAACTTCAAACAGATAGGCTTATGGGACACCTCTTTTCCGGTTAGAGTATGAACCGGGTAGTCCCCTTTGGCTATATCTTATTGCGCGCGCGACCCCTCCCCTCTCTCAAGCGTGTATCCAACGTACGAAACCTGTCCCGGGATGCCAGGGTGTCAAGAGCAAGGTACGCGGATGTCGGCAGCCAGCGACAAACCTACGCAACGGTGGGCCTTTGAAGGCACGTCGCGCGCAAGTGAAGCGGGCATTCTTGAGACCCGCCCTGCCTTTCGAGCAGTCGCCGAAAGACGAAAAGGCGGGATGCCAAACGCGCGAACCACGACGCAACACGAGAGGTTGCCCATGGCACACGCGCTCCGGCATCCCGCCAGAACCGCCTGTTTACGCCTCAGTTCAGCGTATTAGAGGTTGTATCCGACTTCGCCGTGCTGCGTAACGTCGAGTCCTTCGGTCTCTTCCTGGGACGACACACGAAGACCGATCGTGGCGTCGAGCACTTTGAGAATCGCGAACGAGACCACGCCCGACCACACGGCCGTAACGACAACGCCCTCCAACTGGGCGAACAATTGCTGAGGAATACTGAGCGCATTAGGCGTGAAACCGCCAAGGGCCTTCGCGGCGAAAACTCCCGTCAGCAGCGATCCGAGCAAACCGCCGACACCGTGTACGCCAAACGCGTCCAGAGAGTCGTCGTAACTGAACGCGCGTTTGAGCGACGTGGCCGCAAGAAAGCAGACGATAGCCGCGGCAACGCCGATCGCGATCGCGCCCATCGGTCCGATGAATCCCGACGCGGGTGTGACCGTTGCAAGGCCGGCCACCGCACCGGTACAGATGCCAAGCACGCTGGGCTTGCCATGCTTGCCCCACTCGATGAAGGACCAGGTAAGCGCCGCGCTCGCCGCCGCGAGCTGCGTCGCCAGCATGGCCATGGCCGCTTGGCCGTTCGCAGCGACCGCGCTGCCCGCGTTGAATCCGAACCACCCGACCCAAAGCATGCCCGTGCCGACGACGGCCAGGACGAGGCTATGCGGCGGCATGGCGACTTGCGGATACCCTGAGCGCTTGCCGAGCATGACCGCGCACACGAGCGCGGCTACGCCCGCATTGAGATGAACGACGATCCCGCCCGCGAAATCGAGCACATTCCGGTCCGCGAGAAACGCGCCCGCGCCGCCCCAAATCATATGCGCGACCGGGTTGTACACGAGCACCGACCACAAGGCCATGAACCAGAACATCGCCGAGAACTTCATGCGCTCGGCAAATGCGCCGATGATGAGCCCCGGCGTGATGATCGCGAAGGTCAGTTGATAGCAGAAGAACACCGGCTCAGGTATCGTTTGCGTGCCATACGTTCCATTCGGCGTGATACCCCGGCAGAACGCATGGTCCAGCGCGCCGATGAAGCTGTGAAACGTCGTGACCCCTGCTTGCATCCCGGTGGGGCTGAAGGTGACGCTATAGCCGAACGCCGCCCAGAGAACCGTCACAAGGCTGGTTATCATGAGGCACTGCATCAACACCGATAGCACGTTCTTCGTGCGCACCAAGCCGCCATAGAACAGCGCCAAGCCGGGAATCGTCATGAACAAGACAAGCGCCATGGACGTCAACATCCACGCGGTATCGCCCGAATCGATCGTACCCGCCTCCGCATACGCGCCCGCGCTCGAAAGCACGCCAAGAATCAGCGCCGCCCCGCCTCGCCCAATGGCATTCGTCCCTCGCGTTGAAAACACAGATCGCCCCATTATCGGCATAGTGCTGCCTCCTCCTCTCGCATGGTTGTTGCGTGTCTCTGCCCATTGGCTCAGGGTGCGGCACGCGATCTGCCCGGTCGCGAGCATGGTTCCGAAGTCGGAAGGCACTCCAAGCCATAATAGTAATGGCAACTGCCGTGCCACGCTCACATCTTCGCGATTCGCCGCAGGTGGATTCGCACAAGCCTGCCTCTAATGCGCAATCCAGCTTGGTGTTATGAGGGAAAGCGGCAATGGAAACTACCCTTGGAACACCCAAACGAAGGACCACAGGCGAAATGCGCGAAGCTACACATTGGTAGCTTCGATAATCTTCGCGGCAACACAGCGGTAGGAATTCGCGACAGGCCAAGGCACACGGGAATGGGCTTCACACAGATGAATTCATGAAATGATAGTATGTAACACCTTTAATATAAACAACTTATAAGCCATATTAGGAAAGACAAGTTTCGCCGACGCCCCGACTGGCACGGTTTCTCTATAGGAGATATCATGGGTCTTTTGTCTGAACTGCAAAGCGCCTTTTGAATCCATATAAGCTGAGTGGAACGGGCCATCGACTTCGAGTGCGACTGAAAAGTGAGCTTTTTCCGGGATATCTGTCAAGCAATACCCTTAAGCCGCTTACAAGGTAGCGACACGAAAGCTACACGGCGGTGAAAGGTGGGACTATGATCCTACGCGCGTGTATGGCGCAAAAGGATTTCTGCAAACTATAGTTACGCCAACCCGGTGCGCTTTGACAAGACCCGGCGAATACGCAAAGATGCCGTGTAACAACTCCTCCACATCTTTCAACCGGCAGATCTCAACTTCACCTGCCGGATATTCGGACGCGTCGGTTCTGGTGACAATGCGCGATCTGAACCAACGCTGGCCCCGCTATATCATTGGCATGCAAGTTGCTCTTCGCTTCCGCAAGAAAGCGTGGCGTAGGAACCAAGTCATGGCGCCGACGAACGCAATCTGTCCCGAGATGAAATCGGATTGGACGTGACTCGCGCGTAGGTGATGAAAGGCCGCAGGGACGTGGCGTTCGTTCATTGCCGGAGTGGACAAAGTGCGCTATACTCCGGTCGCGTAGTCTAACAACGGAGGCAGCTATCGTGAAAAAAGTCGAAGCGATCATCAAGCCGTTCAAGCTCGAAGAGGTGAAGGAAGCGCTTGCGAACGTCGGCATTCAAGGCTTGACGGTTACAGAGGTGAAAGGGTTCGGACGCCAGAAGGGCCACAAGGAACTCTACCGTGGCGCCGAGTACGTCGTCGAATTCCTCCCGAAGGTCAAGCTCGAGATCGTCGTGACCGACGACAAGCTGAAAGGCGTAGTGGAAGCCATCGTCAAGGCGGCGTCCACGGGCCGGATCGGCGATGGGAAGATCTTCGTTCACAACATCGAGGATGCCGTCCGCATTCGCACGGGCGAATCGGGCGATATCGTCATCAGCTAAACCATTGGGCGCGTTTCCACCATGCCCGGCGCAGCACGCGCCACGCGCATGGGAAACGCTTTTGCAACAAGGGCAAAGGATTACCGAGGGAGAAAGTCATGAGAAAAGATCTGAATCCGAAAGACGTGGTCAAGCTGTGCAAGGAAAAGGGCGTGAAGTTCGTGGACCTGCGGTTCATGGACTTCCCGGGCCTGATGCAGCACTTCTCCGTGCCGGTCACGGAGCTGTCCGAGAGTTCGTTCGAAGAAGGCTTCGGGTTTGACGGTTCCAGTATCCGCGGCTGGCAGGCGATCCACGAGAGCGACATGCTCGTCGTTCCGGATCCGACCACGGCCACGATGGATCCCTTCTCGGACCTCGCAACGCTTATCCTGTACTGCAACATTCTTGACCCGATCACCAAGCAGCGCTACTCGCGTTGCCCGCGCTGCATCGCGCAGAAGGCCGAGAACTACATGATCTCGACCGGTATCGCCGACACCGCCTTCTTCGGGCCGGAAGCCGAGTTCTTCATCTTCGACGACATCCGCTTCGACCAGACGTCGCATTCGGGCTACTACTTCCTCGACAGCGTCGAAGGCGTGTGGAACAGCGGCCGCGACGAGAAGCCGAACCTCGGCTACAAGCCGCGCTACAAGGAGGGCTACTTCCCCGTGCCGCCGACGGACTCGCAGCACAACCTGCGCGCCCTCATGGCCGACACGATGATCCAGTCCGGACTGGAAATCGAAGCGCAGCACCACGAAGTCGCCACGGCCGGCCAGGCCGAGATCGACCTCCGCTTCGACAGCCTCACCGCCATCGCGGACAAGCTGACGATGTTCAAGTACATCATCAAGAACACCGCCCTGCGCGCCGGCAAGACCGTCACCTTCATGCCGAAGCCGCTCTTCGGCGACAACGGCTCCGGCATGCACTGCCACCAGAGCTTGTGGAAGAACGGCAAGCCGTTGTTCGCAGGCGACAAATACGCCGGCGTCAGCCAAGAAGCCCTGTGGTACATCGGCGGCCTGCTCAAGCATGCCAACGCGCTTGTGGCCCTGACGAACCCGACCACGAACTCGTTCAAGCGCCTTGTGCCGGGCTTCGAAGCCCCGGTCAACCTGGCCTACTCGAGCCGCAACCGCAGCGCCTGCGCGCGCATCCCGATGTACTCGCCCAGCCCCAAGGCCAAGCGCGTCGAGTGGCGTATTCCGGATCCGTCCTGCAACCCGTACCTCGCCTTCGCCGCCATGCTGATGGCCGGCCTCGACGGCATCCAGAACAAGATCGATCCGGGCCAGCCCCTGGACAAAGACCTGTACGATCTGCCGCCGGAAGAAAAGGCGAAAGTTCCGCAGGCGCCGGGCAGCCTCCAGGAAGCCCTCGCCCACCTCGAGAAGGACCACGAATTCCTGCTCAAGGGCGACGTCTTCACCAAGGACGTCATCGAGACATGGATCGACTACAAGCGCACGAAGGAAGTTCTCGAAGTCGGCCTGCGCCCGCACCCGTACGAGTTCTACTTGTACTACGACATCTAAGCCACAACGCAACACTGCGACGCATATACCGGCGGGGCCATTGGCCCCGCCGGTCGCTTCTTGTCAATCAACTTCAAACACCAAGTCCGACAGGTCGGACAGGTCCGACTCGTCCGACGGATCTCGCCACGATCACGTCTCGGCTGGATTTATCCGCAGGCCATCCGTAGGATACCCGCTATATCAACCCCGTAATGGAGCCATGCAATGACCGCATCGAGAGAACACTGGGAATCCGAACTCAATCGTCTTGACGCCGCAAAACGCAACGCCGCGCTGGACGCGCTGCTGGAAGCCGTACACGAGGGCGCTATCGTCCTTCCAGAGCCGGTGTCCGCAGTCAATCTGCACTGCCATACCTCGTGCTCGTTCAATGGATACGGTTATTCGCCGTCGTATATCGCATGGCGCGCGCGGTGTGACGGGTGGCGCGCGGCAGGCATCGTAGATTTCGATGTGCTGGATGCGGTCGACGAATTCCTGGGCGCGTGCGGACGGCTCGGCTTGCGAGGATGCGCGGGCATCGAGACGCGCGTGTTTGTGCCGCAATTCGCCACGCGCGAGATCAACTCGCCCGGCGAACCGGGCATCTCGTACCACATGGGCGTAGGATTCACGTCGAGCGCCGCGCCGGATAGCGCCTTGCTCGCCGAACTCAAAGCCGTGGCGCAGGAACGCACCCGTGGGATCGCCGCCCGCGTCAATCCGCATCTCGAACCGGTCTCGGTCGATTACGCGGCGGACGTGCTCCCCCTGACGCCCTACGGAAATGCAACGGAACGGCACCTGTGCGTGGCGTACGATCTCAAATCGCGCGCGGTATTCCCGAGCGACGCCGATCGCGCAACGTTCTGGTCGTCGAAATTGGATACCCCGCTCGACAAAGTCGAAGCCGTCCTCAACGATCCCCCGAACATGCAGGCGCTGATCCGCTCGAAGACGATGAAGGCCGGCGGCGTCGGATACGTCGTGCCGTCGGGACCCGATTTCCCGGCGCTCGAAAAGGTTAACGCGTTTGTGTTGTCCGCGGGCGCGATTCCTACATTCGCGTGGCTCGACGGGACCACCGGCGGCGAGCAAGCCATCGACGAGTTGTTCGACGTCATGCTTTCGGCGGGCGCGGCGGCGGTCAACATCATCCCGGACCGAAGCTGGAATCTCAAGGACCCCGCCGTCAAGAAGCGTAAGATGGACTTGCTTTATCAGTTCGTCGAGATGTCCCGCGAGCGGGACCTGCCTATCTGCGTCGGCACCGAGATGAACGCGCACGGCCAGAAACTCGTCGACGATTTTGACGCGCCGGAGATGCAACCGCTCGCGCCGATCTTCCTCGATGGCGCGCACATCCTCTATGCCCACACCATCCTTCAAACGCACGCGGGCATGGGCTATCTGAGCGACTGGGCGCGGCGGAACTTCGCGAGCGCGAAGGAAAAGAACGCCTTCTACAAACATCTCGGCGAACGGATCGAGCCGGTTCGAATCAAGGAAGCGCTCGACGGAATCACGCCGGAGATGACCCCCAAAGAAATCGGCCAGGCGAAGTGTCCCAAGATGTCTCGCAAGTAGGGCGGGTTTATCTGACTGCCATAGCCCGTGATCGTGATCGTAATCGTAATCGGAAGATTCGGGTCGATTACGATTACGATCACGACTACGATCACGATCACGATCACGATGATGATGGGCGGCAGTGCTTTTGCGTCAGAGACGGATGTAGATATCGTGCTTTTCCAGATGCCGCACGAACAGATAGCTGATCACGAAGAAGATCGAGAACCCGAATAGCGCAAACCAAAGCGGGCAGTCGCGTGGTACGTACGGCGTAACGCTCTCCATTACAAGGTAGTGCGCGATGTAGGCGAAAAGCGCGTTGGTACCCAGCGTGCGAAACACACCCACATTGAACGTTCCGATGTCGCACGCCACCGCAAAGCCCGCATAGACCAGCAACGAAAATCCCGCCGAGAAGGTCATGTACGACACGCTCCCGGCAAGCTGGTCCATCGTCCACATGTCGTGCGGATGAATCGGCGGAACGAACGGCGGCGCGGCAAACCATCGCGCCCATCCCGTCACGACCGGCTCGATGCCAAAGACCGTGTGGCGCAGGGCGGAAACGCAGGCGAGCGCATACCCGGCCAGCATCAGCATCGCGGCCCATCCCGCCATCGGGGCGAGGGCTTTGCGCGCGCCGCGCGATCGGACGACGTCGCAGGCCCATGCGCCCATGAGCGTAGGCAGAGTCCACGACATGAACCCAAGCGGCCCGCCATCGATGGCCGCTATATGCTGCGCCCAGTCGAAATAGAATCCGTACGAGAGCGCGAGATGGACCGCGGCCGAGACCGCCATGAACGCAAGATAGACGCTCGTCCGCGCGCCGATCACCGGCAACACCCAAAGTCCCGTCACGCCGATGTGCGTCAGCGCCTCGAAGAAATTCGAGCGAAACGCCGTCGTGAGAAACCCATAGACCCCCATGCTCTTGAGCGCTTCCCACGTGTCCGCCCTGCCGTCGAGATTGTAGAAGACCGCGCCCAAAAGGATCAGGCCCAGGTTGCGCATGATCGCGTGCCGGTACGTGGGCCAGGCCCCGTTCTTCTCCAGGCCGCGCAAGAATGTCAGCCGGTACGCGAAGCCGACCGCGAAGAAGAACTGCGGCATGATCGTGTCGGCGTAGCTGAAGTACGTCCCGTGATGTTTGAAGATCTCGGGAATGGCGGCGTAATCGCCCAGGAAGTTGACGAGGAACATCCCCGCGACGGTGTAGCCGCGGAACTGATCGAGCGAAACGAGCCTGCCGCCCGTGCTGGCGGTGTCGTTCTTCAAGGTCGCTATTCCTGCGATAAGCGCGTCCGCAATCTGCGCGCGTGGCCAGCAGTGATAGACGATCGGCCCGCCCAAAAGCAAATGCTTGCGCACGGGAAGATCCGCGCCGTATCATAGAGACGGGGAATGAAATCGCCGCGCAGTGAGGCGGTTCGGCCCGGGGTGAACTTAAGTGCGGAAAGGCAGAAGTATGTTCCCGTCAACCTTTACAATCGTCGTGCGTCTTGCGGTGTCGTTGTGTGTGCTGGCCTGCATTACGCTGGGGTGTTGTTCCTGCTCGATCGTGTCCGGATTGACCACCGGGCCGTTGCCGCAACATCAAGGTACGCTTAACGTGGACGGCTTGCAGTACCCGGTCGAGATCCTTCGCGACCGCTGGGGCGTGCCGCAGATCTACGGACAGAACGCGCACGATGTCTACTTCGCGCAGGGATACACCCACGCGCAGGACCGCTGGTGGCAGATGGAACTGTACCGCCACGTCGGACGCGGCGCGTTGAGCGAGATGCTGGGACTCCAAACGCTCGGAGACGACATCTACCTCCGCACGCTGCATCTTTACGCAACGGCCCAGGAGGAAGTCGAGCAGGCCGAACCCGTGACGCGCGCCATGCTCGAAGCCTTCGCGGACGGCGTCAATGCCTACATCCTGTCGCGTGACACGAGCCACTTGGCCATGGAATACGCGGCGTTGAAGATCACCGGTGTCGACGTGGCCATCACGCCGTGGACGCCCGCCGATTCGCTCGTGTTCGGCAAGATCATCCAACTGCAACAAGGCGTGCCGGTCGTCGACGAATCGCTCTACGAGAGCATCCTCGCGAAGGTCGGACCGGAGCGGATCAAGTACTGGGCGCCGCCGCTGCCCTACGGGATCAAGCCGACTATCCTCCAGCGCGACGACCTCCCTCACCTCAAGGCGCGCGCGTCGTCCGGCATCGTGCAGGCGCTATTGCAGCCGCCGCTCGGCAGCAATAGCTGGGTCATCGACGGAGCGCATTCGACGACGGGACGCCCGATCTTCGAGAACGACCCGCACCTCGGCGTAAGCATGCCGTCGCTCTATTACGAAATCGGATTGCACAGCGCGGGCGCGGGCGAAGAGCAGCCGTTTGACGTCGCCGGCGTCGCATTCTCGCCGTCGCCCAGCGTAGCCATCGGCCACAACGCCTACTGCGCCTGGGGCATCACTATCGGCAAAGGCGTCGACGGATGGGACACCTACCACATCAAGGTCAACCCCGCGCGTCCGCTCGAACAATATGAATGGAACGGAGAGTGGGTCGACTTCACCGTCCGCGACGAAAGCTTCACGATCGCGGGACGGCCGGACCCCTTCGTCGTCCAGGTCCGCGAAACGGTGCACGGCCCCATCATCAACGACACGTATGTCGAGGGCACGAACGGCCCCAGCATGGAACTGAGCACGGAACCACTCGCACTGCATTGGGTCGGGCTCGAGCCCTGCGGCCTCGGTTCGGCCCTGTGCCGGCTCGCGAAGGTACAGAATTGGAACGGATTCCGGAAGGCGCTCGAATACTGGGACGCGCCCGCGTGCAATTTCAGCTACGCCGACAACCAAGGCAACATCGGCTATCAACTCGCGGCCAAGATCCCGCTTCGCGCGAAGGATCACGACGGTATGACGCCCGCGCCGGGCTGGACCGACGCCTATTTGTGGAAAGGCTTCCTGCCCTACAGTTACAACCCGCACACGATCAATCCCGAACGCGGCATCCTCATCCACACGAATCAAGCCGTGGCGCAGCCGGACTACTTCGATTGGCTCGCGGCGCAGTTCCCCGAGGTGAACACCGAGTTCCAGTTGACAGCCTATTACGGGTACCGTGCCGAACGTCTGCATCAACTGCTCGACGATGGCGGCCCCTTCAGTCTCGACGACTGCTCGAACATACAAGCCGACATCAAGTTGACCAGAGAGGACGAGATGATGCCGTACTTGCAGAGTCTCTCCATCGATGACGCCGGCGTGCGTTCAGTCCGCGACTGGCTCCTCGCGTGGGACCGCGCGTTTACTGAAGACAGCGGACAGGCCACCTTGTATTCGCTCTTCACCGCGCACTTGCTGGAAGACATCTTTGCGGACGAAGCCCCGACGCCGTTGCCGTCCGACGGTCCGATGATGGCCGTGGGTCTGCTCCTGCCGGAACCGAACAACGCATGGTGGGACGACATGGCGACCACGGATGTGGTGGAAGATCGCGACACGATTCTCGTCAAGGCGCTCCGCGAAGCCAACGAAGAAGCCGTCCGCCGCTTCGGCGCGTTGCATAACGGGTGGCGTTGGGGCAAGTGGCACAGCGTCGAATTCGTCAACATGCCGCTCGGCCTGAGCGGCATCGGCATCATGGAAATGCTCGTCAACCGCGGCCCCTACAGCCTGCCCGGCACGGTCGAAACGGTCAACGTCGCCGAATGGGTGGACGACGGCACGACCTTCGCCGTCAAGTGGGCGCCTTGCATGCGCATGCTGCTCGATGTCGGCGCGTGGGACAACAGCCGCATCTCGGTCACGCCAGGCCAGAGCGGCCATCCCGCAAGCGCGAACTACAATGACCAGGTCGAGCTATGGCGCACCGGCGGCTATCGCACGATGGCATTCTCGCGCGAGGCCGTCGAAAAGGCAGCCAAGAAACGCCTCACGCTCATGCCTTAGAGTTAGTTCTTGCTTCGGGTCTCGGCTTTGTCCGTGTGCGTCCGTGTCCGTCCGTGAGTTCACCGGTTGCTCTCGTGCAGTCCAAGTGTCACGCTGGCCAGCGTGAGCAACGAACGTGCGGGACTGAACGTCGACGAGCGGTCCTGCGCGCCGCGGTCCTGAACGACGCGGCGGATCGCGGTCGCGCAGGCGAGTACGGACCCGCCCGCGATACAGAAGCATACTCGGAACCCCAAGAGTGCGCCGTGTTCGATGACCAACCCCACAATCACCGGCACGACGCCCAGTGCGATGGCCGTCCCGACGGTCCATAGGTTGGTATACCCGACGCGGTCTTCGGTCTTGACGTAACCCAGCATAGCGCGCGGCGACATCATCCCGAACGCCGAGCCGAACACGCTCGATAGAACCATGATCGGCGCCAGCGCGTAAAGCGTCCACCACGCGCCGGGCCGGAGCGCGAGGCACAACAGCGACATGAGAGCGTGGCCCGTCAGCGCGAGCGCCATCGCCAAGCCGCTGCCACTGTGTTCGGCAAAACGCGCCCAATGGCGCACCGTGAACATAATGCCGACGCTTCCCGCCGCGGTGAGCGCCATGATAACCCACGACCGAATCCCGAGCGCGTCGCGCATAAACATGACCGACGAGGCCCCAAACCAGGACATCGCGGCGAAGCAGAACGAAATTGTCGTAATGAAAAGCACGTAAGGACGATCCGAAAGCGCCCTGCGATACGAGGCGAGATCGCGCCGTAATGACACAGGGCCTTCAACACCTTTTCCGCCGGGCACGCGATACATCAACCCGAGGCTGACGAATCCCGAAACAATGCCGATGCTGTACACGGCGAGAAAACGATACAGCCCGGGGTCGCCGTGCAGGATAAGTGCTTGTGCTATGGATACAAGGACGTTGAGCAACTGCGTGACGCCCGCGTCGCAACTGAAATACGCCCCGCGTTGCGATTCGGGCACGACCTCGTGCAGCCACGGATACCAGCCTCCGCCGCCCAACGCGCGCATGAGACAAAACCCGAGCGTCGACCCCATGAGCACGTACCACGCCGTCTTGCCGCCGCCGTGTTGAATCGCCAGGGGCATCGCGAAAACCGTGCACGAGATCAGATTCCGCAACATCCATCCCACGAACATCACGCGCTTCGCGCCCCAGTGCATGACCATCAAACCCGTCACGACGACCAGCACCATCGAGATCGGCGTGAACGCGATCAGGAATCCGACCCATGAGGGGGGCATGTCGATCTTCCGCGCGAACAGCACCAGCACCGGACCGATCAGGCACTGCCACGAAACCACATTGAAGACGATGAACAGTAGAAAACGGCGCGGACCGGGATCCAACTCCTGCAAGCTGGAAATAATAGGGGCGCGCCGAAACAGCGCGCCCAATGTACGGACTAGGTTCATGACTCCACTGCGCTCGATACAAGACGATGCTGGGCTTACTTAACCACGCTTCATGCGTACATCATACTCGAACCGATCGCGATAGGGAAAACGCACTACGATCGTGATCGCGATCGCGATCGTGATCGTAGTCGTGATCGTAGTCGTGATCGTAGTCGTGATCGCAATCGCAATCCCAGTCCCGGCCGCCTGTCATTCTGAGCGAAGCGAAGAATCTCACGGGAGTCCCGCGCCTCGACGGTGAAGAGATTCTTCGCTTCGCTCAGAATGACACGCGGCTTCGCTTCCATATGTGAGGTGGCATGACGCGACCGACAACCGATTCGCGCCGGCCGCGTGCGCCATGCTACCCTCTTCCCCGTTTGATCCGGAACCGCCTACTACGCAGGAGTACGCTTCATGGCCGTCGAAATCGATATCGATTACCAGGGCAATTTGCTGTGCGCCGCCAAGCACGGACCGTCGGGCGCGGTGTTGAACACGGATGCGCCGGTGGACAACGGCGGCAGAGGTTCGGCCTTCTCGCCCACCGATCTGGTGGCAACCGCGCTCGGTTCGTGCCTTGTAACCATCATGGGTATTGCGGCGAACACCGCCGGTCTTAACATCGTGGGGACGCACGTCCACGTCGTCAAAGAAATGGTGGCTGACCCGGTACGCCGGATCGGCGCGCTCAAGGTCGCGGTGACAGTGCCCAACGCAACGTCGCTATCCGAGACCGACCGGAGGAAGTTGGAGAACGCGGCAAAGGTCTGCCCGGTGAGACAAAGCCTCCATCCCGACACCCAAGTCACCATGGAGTTTGTCTACACGGACTGACGCGCCGCATCAGAACCCCATGCCGCGCCCGATGATCTCTTTCATGATCTCGGTCGTGCCCGCGTAGATCGTCTGCACACGCGAATCGAGATACGCTTTGGCAATGGGATATTCCTTCATGTAACCATAGCCGCCGTGCAACTGGACACACGTGTCCATGACGCGCTTCTGGAGTTCGGACGTCCACCATTTCGCCATGGCCGCTTTCTCCGTCGAGAGGCCGCCCTCGTTGTGCAGCAAGACGCAATGGTTCACGAACACGCGCGCGATCTCGATTTCCGTCTTCATCTCGGCGAGCGTGAAGCGGTTGTGTTGAAACCTCCCGATGGGCCGTCCGAACGCGATGCGCTCACGGCAGTACTGCATCGTCGTTTCAAGCGCCACCTCGCACGCCGTGACCGCGCCCACCGCCACGGCCAGGCGTTCCTGCGGGATTTGGTTCATGACGTAGAAGAAACCGCAGCCCTCTTGTCCCACAAGGTTCGAGACGGGAACGCGCGCGTTGTCGAAGAAGAGCTCCGCGGTGTCTTGCGCGTGCATCCCGATCTTCTCGAGCTTGCGCCCGGTCTCGTACCCCGGCGTGCCGCGGTCCACGGCGATCAGGCTGATGCCCTGGTGCGCCCCCTTCGCGTCGGTCTTCGCAAGCACAAGCACGAAATCGTTGAGCAGCCCGTTCGTCACGAACGTCTTCTGGCCGTTGATCACAAACGTATCGCCATCACGCACCGCCGTGGTCTTGATCGCGGCAAGGTCGCTGCCGGTGTCCGGCTCGGTCATCGACAGCGCGCCGATCCATTCGCCGGAAACCATCTTCGGCAAGTACTTCTGCTTCAGGTCCTCGGAACCGTAGTTGATCAGATAGGGCGCAACAATGTCGCTGTGGACCGTGAAGCCCGGACCGGACGCGTACGCCCGGACCAGTTCGTCGATGACGATCATGTTGAACCGGAAATCGCGGAGGCCGAGGCCGCCGTAAGCCTCGGGCACTTGAAGGCAAAGAAAGCCGCCCTCGCCCGCCTTGCGCCACAGCTCGCGCGACACCACGCCATCCTTCTCCCATTGATCGTGGTGGGGGACGATCTCGCGCTCGACAAAGGTGCGCATGCTATCGCGAAACAGGCGATGCTCCTCGTCGAAGAATTCAGTGGGCATGACTGTGGCTCCTTATGGCGGCCACCGGAGTGGCAGCGCCTCGATTCTTCATCAGTCCTTTGCCTTCACGTTCCAGAGTGCGCACGAAAGCGCCACGGCGACAATCGCCGCGCCAAGCCAGAACGAACATGCGTCGGTGAAATCGTGCGTCGTTGCGCCGTTCACCGTCATCTTGCCCGCCTCCAGGAGCCTTCCCGTGATACGTTCCTGGAGGGAGGCGCCGAGATAGCTGAACATGCCCACCAGGCCCATCGCCGCGCCGCTCGCGCGTTTCGAGCAGATGTCTATCGCGATGAGGCCCCCAAGGAATACGAGCAGGCCGCCCAGTCCGAAACCGAACAACACGAGTCCTACCACTTGCGTCAAACGATACCCGCACGAAACGTCCAGCCCCGCCTCTGTCTCCTCGATACGGCAGCCCTGCCATGACGAACCGGCGTACCACCGGATCTTCTTTTCGTCCGTGCTCATCGAAAGGCGCGCGTCGTCCGGAATCTGCACGCCGGCCTGGGATAGCGCGTCGCGTAAGGCACTATCGACAGCGCCTTCGCGCAGCAGGCTCTTTGCTGAAATGTCGAGCGTAGCCAGGTGCGTCGAGGGTCCGGCGAACAACAGCAACAGGCCCGCAATTTCGATCATGCCGTACGCGAGCGTCACCACGTTGCGCCGCGCTCTGAACAGGTAGTCCGAGACGAACCCGGAACTCAGCGCCCCCAGCGTCTCGACCATCTTGGCCAGAAAGAAGACCGAACCCGCGGTCTTCAACGTGTATCCTTTGGACTCCTGCAAAAACAGGATGCCCCAATTGTCGATGCCGTAGCGGCCCACGTACATGGCCGCGCACGACAGGCCCAAGATCCACACGTAGGGATTCTTGATGACTTCCCATTGCGCGCGATTCACGGAAATGGGATCGTCGCGCGTCTCGGCCGTATGGTCGTTCTTGTAGTCGGCGATTGCGGGAAGGCCGTAGGTCCGCGGCCGGTCGGCAAGCGTTGCGAACAAGACCAATGCCACGAGGAGCGAGACGCCGCCCGCGCTCCAGAAACCCCATTGCCACCCGTACCACGCCACAATGCTCGCGGTGACGTAGAAAGTCGCGCCCTCGCCAAGACTGTGCGCGGTGCTCCAGATCCCGTATCGCGTGCCGCGTTCCTTGTTGCTGAACCACTGCGAGATCGCCGCCCCGCACGGCGCCGCGCCCATCGCCTGGAACCACCCACTGACGCCCCACAGCACAACGAAGACCCAGAACATATGCGTGAACCCGAACAGGATCACGATCGCAGACGACACGAACAGCCCCGTGGCAATGAAACGTCCGACATTGCTGCGGTCGGCCAGGAAACCGTTTGTGAGCTTGCCAAACGCATACGTAAAGAACAGGGCCGAGCCGATCACGCCGAGTTGATCCGCGTTCAGAATCTCGGCGTCGATCAACGGCTTCTTCGCGACGGAGATGCTCAGGCGGCAGACATAGAAGAAGCTGTAGCCGATGACCAGCGACCAGAAGACGAGGAACCGCTTGCGTTCGTAGATCCGCGTTACCGCTCGTGTATCTTCGATAAGCGGCTTATCCGCGCCCGTCGCAAACCAGTTCAAGAACACCATGGCAGTCCTGCCCTCGCCCCGCGGCAACCAAAGCAACCGATTCTAACCGAACCGGATGCCATGGAGAAAGCCTGCGTCTGTGCGGCGCTCCTTGATCGTCCTCGCCGGGACGTGGCAAAATACCCGCGTTCCTAACACCGAAGAAAGGGTTCCGCATGGCCTGCCCCGACGAATGCAACGATTCGACTCCGAAGTCCGAAGGCGTGACCAATCGCCTGCTCAAGAGCCGAACGATCCTGATCCACGGCGCCGTGGAAGAAGAACTCGCCGAGCGCGTGATTTCGCAGGCGCTGGTGCTCGACGCGGAGTCGCACGACCCGATCCGCGTATTCATCACGTCGCCGGGCGGTTCCGTAGACGTCGGATTCGCTATTTACGACATTCTCCGCTACGTCGAGTCGGAGATCGTTTGCATCGGCGCCGGATTCGTCGCGAGCATGGGCGTGCCGATCATGCTGTCCGCGAAGAAGGCCAACCGCTTCGCCCTGCCGAACACGCGCTTCATGATACACCAACCCAGCGGCGGCGGCGGCGGGCAAGCCACCGACATCCGGATCACCGCCCAGGAGATTCTCAAGATCCGCGAACGCCTGAACCGCCTGATCGCGGAAGAAACCGGCCAAACCGTCGAGAAGGTAACCTCGGATAATGACCGCGATTTCTGGATGACCGCCGATGAGGCCTTGAATTACGGCCTGATCGCGCGCGTGGTGAAGAGCGCCGCGGAAATCGCCTGAGATCTCTGTTCCTACGGAGCGATTCCGGACGTGCGAAAGTAGTCGTTGACCAAGAAGTCGTGAATTCTCTGTGCCACGATACCGCAGCCCCTCTCCGTCAAGTGGCCGTCCAACGAGAAGTATAGATCGTCGATGGGGCCGCCTTGGCGAAGCGCGTCCACCACGGAAAAGGTGCGGATTCCTTGTTGTCGCAGAAACGCCTCAATCCGCCCGATGCCACCCAAGTGCCGATAGGCATAATCGCCGTAGCCTTGCCGAGCCACGGCAGCCCACCGGGCATCATCCACTTCATATCCCGCGGGAACACAATACACGGCGAAACCGATTCCACGATTACTGCACTCGTCACGCATCTCGACGATATACTTCTCCACCATGGAAAAAGCCTCTTGCAGCTCAGGATAGACTTGGACGAGATTGGCCTCGTTGCCATGTTCACGCGGCTCGCTTGGTCCAAGCGCGGGATAATCGAATGAAGGATACCATCGTAGCTGCTGGAAGAGGCCTACAAACCAGTCTCTATCTCCTGTAGCCTTGCTGATTATTATGTAAACCACGGAGTGCGTTCGCACCCATCGTTCTACGCGAAAAGGAAGCAGGTTGGACCTCGGGCGGCGGCGAAGGTTCTTCTGCCGGTCTACGCTATACGCGCGGAGGTGGCTTCCCACGGAACCCAGGCATTCGTTCAAATCGTTTCCAAGGAACAACTGAAGAATGGCCAGGTCGGGGCTCAGCGGAATCCCCCGCTTGCGCAACATGCCCAATTCCTGCAAGGGACACGCTCCGCTCAGTCCTCCATTGAGTACCTCGAAGCGACGCGGGGCGGGCGTCATGTCGAAAAGCCGCTCCAACTGTTTGGGAATCGAATCACGCGCGTCCACGGCGGCGCCGAAGGTAAAAGAGTCGCCCAACAGGAGAATGCGGAATGCATTGGATGCCTTGGGAGGATACTCTCGGTCGCGCAAGCCCTGCGAGGAAAGTTGGACATAGTCGCGACGCGATTTCTCTTCGGTGAGTCTTGCGTAAAACGTGGCTCTTCCTCTTGGATGCGTAATGAAAATGTACTCTGGATCGAACTGAGCCACAGTACCCGGACGTGCGATCTGAGGAAATAGCCACCTAGCCGCAACTTCGATACCCACGAGAGACGCCAACGAAACAACCGTGAGCAAGACCACGTTCAGAGCGCCGCGGCGTAGCGAGGAAACACAAGCATCCGGGTCGCGAAACCAGGCCCCGCACGGAACAAGCAGACTTGCCCCCAGTAGCACAACGCCCAGCGGCAACGGCACTGCGCGAGCCAGGCACGAGACGGCTGCGGCCACCAAAGTCGCCAGCAGCGCCAAGCGTCTCAGGCGCGATCGAACACCGCGATCCGTCGCGACGGGAACCTTCCCCACGCCGTGTTCTCCTGCTCGAAAGCCAGATTATCTTTGTTTCTGCGTCCCGTACCACTGGCTGCCACCATGATCTAGGTGGAGTACGGCAGTATCGGTGAGGCGTGTCTCAAGCCCGAATTCTTTGCGAATGGTGTAGCCAAACATCCAGTCCGCGCCTTCGAAATGGTCCATCTCGAGATACGGTATCTTCGCCATGCATTCCTTGCGGACGCATTGAAAGAAGCCTATCGGGACGCCATTCGCTTCGCGGTACCGAAACTCGCCTTGGCCATGGCGAAGCGCGTCCCAATCCTCCCACGGTCTGAGTTCGCCAAGCAGCACCTTGGCGGTCTCTTCCGGCGTAAGCATCTGGCGTCCGTCAGGGCACATGAAATGGGCCGCGTCGGAGACTTCGTCCATTTTGGCGAACAGGTCCGCCGCGACCAGGATGTCCGCATCCAGCAGCACAATCCATTCGCCCGACGCCACGCGCAACGCCTCGTTGATAAGCACACCCTTGGATTTCGTCTGGCCTTCGGTGAAGGGCGCGCGGACGATGCGGAGTTTCGGGTGGGCCAGCTTCATGCTGTCGATGACATCGTCGGTCGGGTCGATGCCCGGCACATAACTCACGATGACTTCGAGCGTGTCGAGGTCAAAGCCGCGTTGGTGCGCGAGGCACAGCAGCGCCATCTCAAGCCGGCGCGCGTAGCGCGTGCACACCACGATGACCGAGTACTTGATGCGCGCGAGTTCCGCGAGCGCGTCGGGCGCGCCTTCCCATAGAAGAACCGTCTGCGTGACGATGGCCCCGTCGATGTTCCAGAGCGATAGCCGCGGTTCGAGCACGCCCGCAAGCCGAGCCGGCACATGCTGCGCGCTCTCGAACTCGACGGGCGCGACAGGCAGGCCATCGCGCAGCATCACGAAGAACCCCTCGGGATTGACGTGCAACACGATCTGGTGCGAATACGATTCCATCGGCACGACCAGTTTGCAGTGCCGGCCAAAGCTGAAACCCGCGCACTCCGCGATCCCGCCGCCCAGCGTCAACGCGATGGTGAAAGGCGGAGTCAACCGCGCAAGCACCGTACTGAGTTTCTCGGAGTTCGTGAACGAGTACCAGCGCACGCCGCCCGGCATCTGATGCGTCCATTGGCCCTCGATCGAGTAATCGAACGAGTCCACCTCGCGCGTCGGCGTCGAATTCTGCACGATGTTCCTGGCGTACTCCGCCAGCGCCAGATAGGTTTCGCTGAAGCCTGCGCGCGGTCCGTCAATCGAGTCGTAGTACTTAGGCTGGCTCTTGGCGAAGTGCATCGGCACCATGACGACATCGCCGACTTGGGGCGTAAGCGTCAGACCGGGCAAGGCGCGCTTGAACGCTTCCGAGTCGTGGTCGCAGATCTTATGAAACCGGCATTTGGAGCACTGCGGGCCCAAGCGCTTCGCTTCCTTCGCGCGAATGCGCGCAATCTCCCGCTCGTGGGCCTGCTCGGATCGTTCGAGCAACGCGGGTCGGTCGCGTACGATACGCAACGAGCGCGTCAGCTTCCGCCATACAAGCAACCGGAAATGACGCCCTGCGCCTTCGAGAATCCACGGCAGCAACTTACTGTCAATGTACCAGTTCGTCGACGAGTTCTTGCCAAGCGGGATCAAGATGGCCTTGCCCACGGCGTTCGGACTGCGGGTAGACGCCTTCACTGCGAAGTTGTACGCGAGCACGTTGTACTGCTGGTGATCCTGGAAAAACTGGCTTGTGTTCGCCACACGCGCGTACAGACCCACCGGAACGTGACAAAACGGCACATGCAAGAGATTCGCTTCGAGGTCCCGAGCTGCCAGTGCCGAAACGAACGCGTTCATATCGCCCACAGCCCGGCGGCTTTCCGCCGCATCGCGGCACGGCGTAGCCGGCACGAACGGGTCCCAAATCGTAACGTTCACGGCGACTGCCCCGGCCTGCGCGAGACGATCCGCGGCGCGTTCCGCGTCAAACCCTGCGCCGAACGGAGCCTGGACCTGAACGCGGACGGGCAAGCTTGCCGCGCGGCACGCTTCGAACCACGCGGGTAGGTGAATGGCATCCAGTGAGGCCGGCGTCAGAAAGACATCGAGCAGACCCAAGGCGTCGAGATCCCCGAAGGCCGACGGCGGTTCCGATGCGTCCGTTCGCAGCGAAACCTTCACATCGAGTTCTGCCGCGCGTTTCATCAATTCGGACAGCGGATTCTCGTCCGCGCGCGCTACGAGAACATCGACCTTGGCGGCCTTATACACGTCCCGGTTGAGGCGCAGCCACCGGTCAAGATCGGTGAGGGCGAACCGCTGCCCCTTGCGGTTATGGGTGAGGATCAGGCCTCGGATCGGCAGCACGCGCTGATCGACAATGCGAAGTTCCACGGCGAAAGAACACTCTCTCCAAGGCTGAAACGACAACGAACGAAGTCACGATGAACTGCGGGGAGATTCTACATGAACGCGAGAAGTCGCGCAAAGGGCGCCGAGGACGAAGATGCAACGCATCGCGTGCTGCGCAGGAGCAGCAACTGGCGTTGGACCACCTGTCATTCTGAGCGAAGCGAAGAATCTCCTCTTAGTTTCGGCTTCTGTCCAAAGCGCGATTCTTCACTTCGCTCAGAGCTTGTGAAGAAATTGTGAAACGCGGGCGCTTTGCCTCTTGACCACGTATTGCCTGTCATCCTGAGCGTAGCGAAGGATCTCATAAGCGTTAGAGGACTATGCACATAGCGAGATCCTTCGCTGCGCTCAGGATGACGGAAAGGGCGAAGCCAACAAAGGAAAGCGCAAGACCTTGGTATTTCTTCACACGCTCTCAGAATGACAGGTGGTCGAGTCTCTGTGTTCGAGCCAGCGCGATTACTCGCTGGGGCAGGAGAGATTTCGATGACGCGTAATTCAGGAATGGGTCGCGTCTACGAGAGACTTAACGAAAGCGCCCACCTTTGCGGGCATGTCCGCCGTATCGCCCAAGCTGCCGATCATGCGGACGATCGCGCTGCCGACGATCACGCCGTCGGCATATCCCGCCACCTCTGCGGCCTGCTCGGGAGTCGAGATGCCGAACCCCACGGCAACGGGGAGTGGAGTATGGCGTTTGATGGCTGCCACCATATCTTTGACAGAGGCTTCCATCGTGGCGCGTTCGCCGGTAACGCCCGTCCGCGAGACATAGTAAATGAACCCGGACGCGCTCCGCGCGATCGTTGCGACCCGCTCAGGCGAACTGGTGGGCGCGACAAGAAAGATCGTGGCGATACCGCGCGCGTCCAAGAGCCGTTTGTAGTCGCCCGCTTCCTCGGGCGGCAAGTCCACGCAGAGGACGCCATCGACGCCTGCGTCGGCTGCATCTTCGGCAAATGACTCCAGGCCATACGCGAGCACGGGATTGAAGTACGTGAAAAGCACGATAGGGATCTGCGTGGTCTTGCGCAGACGCTTGACGAGCGCGACGATATCGTGCAGCGACACGCCGTGTATCAACGCGCGCTGCGCGGCTTCCTGATTGACGACGCCGTCCGCGACCGGGTCCGAAAACGGCACGCCGAACTCGATAACGTCGGCGCCAGCCCTTTCGATCTCGAGTACCAGTTCGGCCGTGCGGTCGAGCGTCGGATCGCCCGCGGTGATATACGGAATGAACGCGGGCTTGCGTTCGGACGCGAGAACCTGAAAACGTTGCGCAATGCGGTTCATCAAAACTTCTCCTCCGGCAAAATGAAGCGCGCGGCCTGCTGCACGTCTTTGTCGCCCCGGCCGGACATGTTGACGATAACGATGTGCGAGCGCGGCAGCGTGGGAACGATTTTGCACGCATGGGCGATGGCGTGCGCGCTTTCGAGCGCGGGAATGATCCCCTCGAGTTGGCTGATGCGCTGAAACGCGTCCAGCGCCTCGCTGTCGGTCGCGTAGGTGTACTCGACGCGCCCGGATTGGAACAGGTGCGCGTGTTCCGGGCCGACGCTCGCGTAATCCAGCCCTGCGGAGACGCTATGTGTCCCGAGGATCTGCCCGTCCTTATCTTGCAGGACGTAGCTGTACGCGCCCTGCAACATGCCCTCGACGCCGCCTGCGAATCGCGCCGCATGCTGGCCGGTCTCGATGCCAAGGCCTCCAGCTTCGACGCCAATCATGCGAATGTCAGGCTCGCGCAAGAAGTCGAAGAACAAGCCGATTGCGTTGCTGCCGCCGCCGACGCACGCGATGAGCGTGTCCGGCAGGCGCCCTTCCGCCTCGAGGATCTGCGCGCGCGCCTCGCGTCCGATCACGCTCTGAAATTCGCGCACCATCTTAGGGAACGGATGCGGGCCGTGTACCGTGCCGAGAACGTAATGCGTGTCCGCGACGTTCGTAACCCAGTCGCGCAACGCCTCGTTGATGGCGTCCTTCAGCGTCTTGCTGCCCGACGCGACGGGCACGACCCGCGTGCCGAGCAGGCGCATACGGAACACGTTGAGCTTCTGCCGCTCGATGTCCTCGGTGCCCATGTATACGTCGCAATCGAGCCCGAGCAACGCTGCCGCCGTGGCCGTAGCAACGCCGTGCTGCCCAGCGCCCGTCTCGGCGATCACGCGGCGCTTGCCCATGCGCTTGGCGAGCAACGCCTGGCCCAGCGCGTTGTTGATCTTGTGCGCGCCCGTGTGGGCCAGGTCTTCGCGTTTGAAATAGACCTTCGCGCCGCCCAAGTGCTCCGTGAAGCGTTGCGCAAAATACAGCGGAGTCGGGCGGCCAACGTAATGCGTCTGATACGACCGCAAGGTGGCCTGGAACTCAGGGTCGGCGCACGCTTGCGCGAACGCGGCCTCGAGTTCGTCCAGCGCGCACATCAACGTCTCGGGGACGAACTTGCCTCCGAACGCGCCGAAGCGGCCGCGCGCGTCAGGATAGGGGTAGTCGTGCTTGTTCGATGAATCGGCGTACTCGTTCATGATCCTTCAATCCCGGGGCGCGCTGCACGCCCCCTGAAACGTCCACGGCATACGGACGCACCTGCCGCACGGCCTCGGCAACGTTTTCGGGCGTCAACCCGCCCGCCAATAGGATCGGCTTCCCGAGCGCTACCGCGCGCCGGGCAGCATCCCAGTTACAGACAACGCCCTGCCCGCCATGCTGGCCCGGCACACACGCATCGAGCAGGTAGCCGGGCGTCGGATACGCCAGCATCGAAGCTGGATCGAAATCGTCTCCGGCCGCGAAGACTTTGATCGCGCGCCGCGCGACCGTTTCGCAGTCGGCTACCGACTCCTCTCCTTGGAGCTGAACCCAATCCACGATCTCGAGGTATTCGAGCAACCGCTCCGGCGGGTCGTTCACGCACACGGCGACGGCAGCCACGAACGGCGGGAGCGCCTCAATAATCCGCGCGGCCTTGTCGGGATCGATATAGCGCCCGCGCTTCTTCGCTTCCTCGGCAAACACGAACCCGAGCGCGTCCGCGCCCGCGTCGCATGCCGCCAGCGCGTCGTCGAGGTTCGTAATACCGCAAATCTTGACCCGGACCATCAGTCGAAATCCCGTACGCCCAGCAACTCACGGATCTTCGCCCGGATATCGTTGCTCGTAACCAGCGATTCGCCCACGAGGATCGCGTCCACGCCGCCGTCTTCAAGGACGCGCACATCGTCGCGCGTATGAATACCGCTCTCGCTCACCAGCACGTGCCCGCCCGGCACCATCTTCTTCAACGAAAGCGTCGTGGCGAGGCTGACCTCGAACGTGTCCAGGTCGCGGTTATTGATCCCGATGATATGCGCACCCACGTTGACGGCGCGTTCGATCTCGGCCGCCGTATGGGTTTCGACGAGCGCGGCCATGCCCAGCGATTCGGCCAAGTCGCCGTACTCGCGCAATTGATCGTCCGAAAGGATGCGCACAATGAGAAGAATCGCGTCGGCCTGCGCCGCGCGCGCTTCGTAGATCTGATACGGATCGAGAACGAAGTCCTTGCGAAGGCATGGCACGGCGACATGCTGGTGCACGGTAGTCAAGTCGTCGAGCGCGCCCTTAAAGAACCGCTCGTCGGTCAACACCGAAATCGCCCGCGCTCCGGACGACTCGTACAAATCCGCAAGCCCGACTGGGTCCAGGTCTTCCATAAGCACGCCTTTGGACGGCGACGCCCGCTTGATCTCGGCGATCAGGCTGATGCCGTCCTTGCGCAGCGCCATGCGGAAATCGCGCGCGGGACGCGATTGCTCGATGGCCTCCAGCAAACGCTCGACGGGGGTCTCGCGTTTACGGAGCGCGATCTCCTCGCGCTTATGCTCGCAGATGGTGTCGAGGATCATGACGCGGTCTCGTTGGACAGACGCGCCAACGCCTCGCACACATTCCACGCGGCTCCCGAATCGATGGACTCGGCGGCCTTCCGGATTCCTGAGGGCCAATCTTCAGCCGCCAGTCCGGCGATTAGCGCCGGGGCGGCGTTAAGGAGCACAACCTCCCGATGCGGGCCGGGCTGGCCTTGAAGCACCGCGCGCAACAGATCCGCGTTGGCCTGCGGATCGCCGCCGCGCAGAACATCACGCGGCGCGCGTTCCAAGCCGAACTGTTCGGGAGAGACTTCGTACTTCTTGACGGTGCCTGCATGGGCCTCGGCCACAAGCGACGGCCCAGCCAGAGTCAGTTCGTCCAACCCGTCCGAACCCGCCACCACAAAGGCGTGCCGGGTTCCCAACTGCTGCAACACATGCGCAATCGGTTCGACAAGCGCTGCGTCGAAGATCCCCATGACCTGCCCGCACGCGCGCGCGGGATTCGTCAAAGGACCGAGGATATTGAAGACCGTCCGCACGCGCAGTTCGGTCCGCACCGGAGCGACAAACCGCATAGCCGTGTGGAGTTTCCGCGCGAAGAGGAACCCGATGCCGATTTCGTCGATACACCGCCCCACCAACTCGGGCGGCGCGTCGATGTTGACGCCGAGGACCTCGAGCACATCGGCGCTCCCGCATTGGCTGGTTGCGCTACGATTGCCGTGTTTCGCCACGGCGACGCCAGCGCCGGCCACAACAAACGCCGCGGCGGTCGAGATATTGAACGTCCCCGAACGGTCGCCGCCCGTGCCGCAGGTATCGACCAACGGACTGCGCGACGTGGGCACCCGCGTGGCCATCGCGCGCATCGTCTCCGCGAATCCCGTGATTTCGTCGACCGTCTCGCCTTTCATGGCCAGCGCCACCAGCAGCGCGGCCGTTTGCGCGGGAGTGGCCTCGCCGCTCATCAGCGCGCGCATGGCTTCGGCAGCCTGCTCGCGCGTCAGAGACTTCCGCTGAACAAGCAATGCTATGGCTTCATGAATCATGGTATGGCAACCCGGTTAAGCCCTGTGAGGAAGGCAATGTAACAACCGCCTCGTTTCAATGTCAACCGGATAACCCGATATCGACTTCGCGGGTTCATTCCACCACGACTCAAACGTCTTCGCTCCGCCCGTTTCGTCCGTGCGCGTCCGTGCGCGTCCGTGCGCGTCCGTGTCGGCCCCTCCGCGCTGGACTGAGAGCGCAATTCCGGGTACGATGGCGCTCGCAACCGGAAAGGATGGCCCTCAAGCGTGTTCGGTCGCCCAACCAAACTCAGCCGACAGCGGATGATGAGCTGCGTGCCGCGATGGAACCCGGCTCTCCAACTGAAAGAGTTGGACACGGGGGAAATCGTCGTGGTATATGAGAGGAGCGGGAACTGGCCTCTGCGATTGCTCTATCGATTGTTTGCCGTTCCGTCGCTCGTTGAGTTGATGCTGGACCCGGTGGGCAGCAAAGTCGTGCGGCACATGGATGGAGTTCGGACGGTCGCGGACTTGATGGCCTTTGTGGCCCGCGAATTCAAACTCAGCCGGAAGGAAGCCGAAGTGGCCATCTTGAAATATGTCGATATGCTGGCGCGCCGGGGCTTGATCGGACTCGAAGTCCGGTCCATGTCCGAGGAGCGCTGAACCATGCCGGTCGACGTCAAGACGCGCGCAGGCATCAAACGGCAGATCAAGCTGCCGAACCGCGAGGCCGTGAAGATAGCCGCTCGCAGCCTCCGTATCCGCATCTGGCGTTCCGCCATCACCATGGCCGGCATCGTCCTGACCATTGCCTTCCTGGCCTCGGTCATGTTCTCCGGCGTCGTGGCCAAGGCGATGCATGCCGCCGGCCAGCAACAGGCGGAGCTCAGCGACAGCGCCCGGGCCACGCAAGTCTGGCTCATCTTCATCTCGCTATTGGTATGCCTCGTCGGCATCACCAACGCCATGCTGATGAGCGTCACCGAACGGTATCGCGAGATCGGGACGATGAAATGCCTTGGCGCGCTCGATTGGTTCGTCGTGAAACTGTTCCTGATCGAAGCCGCCTTTCTCGGTATCATCGGCAGCGCCATGGGCGCGCTCCTCGGGTTCGTGTTCGCGCTCTTCGCGGCAATGGCCCAATACGACCACGTCCTCGGCACGCTGCCCTGGGGCCAGGCCATCCTGGCCATGATCGAGGCCGTCGCCGTCGGCGCCGTGCTGTCCGTAGTCGCTGCGATTTATCCCGCGCGCCGCGCCGGCAAGATGCCCCCCGCGGACGCCATGCGAACCGAGATCTAAGAATTGAGTAATTAAGCAATTGAGTAATTGAGTAAAGTTACCGTTTGAAAAGCTGAGTCTGGAGGGTGCGCGTCGCAAGAACTTGAGCAGCGTGTCACTTTACTCAATTACTCAATTGCTTAATTACTCAATTCACGGAGGTCTATCAATGGCCGATGCGCCTGAAGTGAGCCACGAGTACGCCGTCAAGACCATTGACGTGCAAAAAGAATATGTCATGGGCAAACAGAAGCTCATGGCCCTCAAAGGCGTCACGGTCGACATCCGCACCGGCGAGTACATCTCGATCATGGGGCCGTCCGGCTCGGGCAAATCGACCTTGTTCAACATGATTGGCGGCCTCGACAAACCCACCGGCGGCAAGGTCTACATCGACGAGGTCGATATCTCCGGGCTCGACGCCTACGAACTCGCCTGGTTGCGATGCCGCAAGATCGGGTACATCTTCCAAACCTTCAATCTCATCCCGGTCATGACCGCGCTCGAGAACTGCACGCTCCCGATGATCTTCGCAGGCATGAGCACGCAGGACGCGATGGACAAAGGCGCGGAGCTCCTCGCCCTCGTCGGCCTCGGTGACCGGCTCCGCCACAAACCACTCGAACTGTCCGGCGGCCAGCAGCAGCGCGTCGCCATCGCCCGGTCGTTCGCCAACGACCCCACCATCATCCTGGCCGACGAACCCACCGGCAACCTCGACCTCAAGACCGGCAAGGAAATCATCGATCTCCTGCGCCGCCTCAACAAAGATAAGAACGTGACCATTATCAGCGCGACGCATGACCTCAAGATGCTCGATGTCTCCGACCGCATCATCTGGATTCGCGATGGCGCCGTCGACAAGATCGAACACCGCTCCGAACTCGATATCGAAATTGGAACATTGGAAGGCGAGGAAACATAAGGGGGATTCAGTAAGTGAGTAATTGAGTAATTGAGCAAAGTCAATTCCTCTGAGTTCGTCTATGACTCGATACGTAGCGTTTCAATTGCTCAATTACTAAATTACTCAATTACTCAATCTCCCAGGTTTATCATTATGGAACGTGTAAAAGACTTCGCCGTACTCGACCTCTTGGTCTTGTCCATGGCCGCGGTGTTTGCCTTGATCGGCGCGGGCGACAACTGCGGGGGCGACGCCCTCAACAGCCGCCTCGCGACAGTCTACAGCCTGACGCATTACGGGACATGGACCATCGACCGCCCCGCAACCGAGCCTCCGATACCCTTCGAACAAGGGACCATCGACAAGGTCGAGATCGACGGGCATTTGATATCCAGCAAGCCGCCCATGCTTCCGCTCATGATGACCGGCGTGTATCTCGCGCTCCACGCAACCGTTGGCTGGGACCTCGACCATGAGCGCGACGTCCCCAAGATCGTACGCGTCATGTCGTTCGTATTGGTCGGCATCCCCTATCTCCTCGCGCTGGTCTTCTTCGCCAAGATCCTCGCGCACTTCGTCTCCGACCCGCTCACGCGCCTCGTGCTGCTGTTCTCGCTCGCGTTCTGCACGCAACTCTGGGGCTACTCGACCCACATCAACAACCACGTGCCCGCGGCCGGATTGATGGTCATCGCGTTATACTTTGCGCTGGGCATGGGCGCAGGGAAACTCGCGCCAAGAACGTGGCGCTTTCTCGTATTCGGATTCGCAGGCGGGCTGGTTCCCGCCATCGATCTGCCCGCGACGATCTTCGTCGTCTTCGCGGGACTCTACCTGCTGTACAAGTTTCCCGCGAAGACCCTCGTGTGGGTCGCCATCGGCGCGGCGATCCCCGTTACCGTGCACATGGCCGCGATGCTCGCCTCGACCGGAAGCGTGCTGCCCGTCCAAACGCGCAACGCCGTCTATCTCTACGAAGGCTCCTACTGGCGCAGCCCGCTCGGCGTCGACGCCCTCAACGAACCCAAAGGCGCCTACCTCTTCCACATGTTGCTCGGGCGCACCGGTCTCTTCTCGCTGTATCCGATCCTCTTGGCGGGCGCCGCGGCCACTCTCCGCGCCATGATCAAGCCCCGCATGCCCCGGCGCGGCATGGTCCTGAGCGGCGCGCTCGCCTTCGCGATCCTCACCGCCTACTATCTTCTCAAGACGAACAACTACGGCGGCGAAGCCTACGGGTTCCGCTGGTACATCGTCGCGATGCCCGTCCTCCTGCTTATGGGCGCTCCCGTCCTCGCATCCCTGCGCGCGCGCTGGAAATGGTATTTCGTGGCCTTCATGATCGGCGTGTCGTTCTACTCTGGCTACGAATGCGCGAAGTCCCCCTGGGGCGCGAATCGCGAATGGACATGCCGCCTCTTCCTCGGCCCCAGCCACGGTCCCCTTGACGAAGCGAAAAACGGGGACTGACACGCGTTTCGGCAGTTTGAAGCGCGTGTCTGTACCCGCTTTTCGCGGGACCTGACAAACTTTCGCTATTCGCTATTCGTAATTCGCTATTCCCGATCGTGTCTGTACCGCTTTTCGCGGGACATACGACCAAGACACTGCGTCAAACGAACAACGCGACACGCCAGGCGTTACCGAGCCAGCCACCGTCTCCCCCACGCCGCCAGCGCCATCGCCATCGTCATCAACCCAAGCGGCCCGCAACACGGCAGCGTCCCTTGCGCGAACACGGTCAGCGTCGTGGCCTTGCTCGTCAGGACCGCCTTACTGCCGCCTGAATCCGTCGCGGTACAGACGTAGGTCCCGTTATGACCGAGCGTCACGCTGGGAATCGCGTATACCGGCGAGTCGCTACCGATGGGAACCCCGTCCTTCGTCCACGCGTAGTGCACCGTGCCCACCGCTCCCCGTGCCTCGGCACGAAACGTAAACGGACTTCCCTCCTCGACCCAACCACCCGAAGGTTGCGTGTAGAAATGGTAGAGCGTGGGTATCGCATCGGCGATCGGACTGTCCAGATACGCCGAATGTCCTTGCCACAAAATCGTCCCATGTGGCCCGACCACGAACGCTTGCGGAATCCATTCGACCCCGTAATCGTCGAACGTTTGCCCGCTGTAATCGTTGGCGATGGTATAGTCCATGTTCGTTCCCTGCGAAGTAACGAAGGGCTGCAACACCGACAACTCTTCCATCGCTACCGCGAGGATAACCAACTGCGATCCGTACTGATCCTGAAGGCTGGACAGGTGGGGAAACACGTCCCGGCAAGGCCCGCACCACGTGGCCCAAAACTCGACCACGTAAATGTGCTGTTCGTCATGGATATCGACCGGCCCACCCTTGAGCCACGTGGAAATATGCGGGGCCGGCGCGTACTTGCCTTCCATCTGCGCGAACGCGCTACCTGCATACATCGCCAACGCTATCGCCACGACCGTCCATACTGCCCATTTCATGTTGCCCGCTCCTTTCGATGCTCGACTCAAATCGCGCAATGTCCATTCTCGCATTCCGCGCCATGCGTCCATTCGTGCACATCGGCCCCCACTTGGTTAGAGGGGAACCGATTCCCGTCAGGACCGTTATATTTCAGAAATTCGACATGCCCGTCCATAAACAGCACATTCGCGCCGCCCGGAATGTGATTGAAATGCCGGTAATTCATCGCGGACACCACGTCCCACACCACCGCGATCTCCGATTGCGCCTGCGACGCCGCCCCCGGATTGTTGATGTCGGTTATCAGGAAACGCTCGATCCCCTCCCGCATCCGGTACAGCTTCGACGTATGCGTCAGCGGCACCAGAAACGTCCAGTCCTGATCCGCCAGCTTCGTGTTGCCCGTCGTCTCAATATCGCTCGCAAGCGCCTTAGCGTCCGTAATCAGCCGGTCGAGATCGCCGCTGTCCGCGCACAGCCCGTCCGGCAGTACCCAGCCGATGTACAGGTACGGATGGTCGTAGACCTCGCACGGCTCGACGACGCCGTTGTTCGTGTGCGGCGCTACCGCTTTCCAATGCGACGCCACCGTCACGCCCTGATCCCAAACCTCGATCGGTGTTGTCGACCGGAAGGCGCTCGGGCATAGCAACACCTGCCAATCCGAGAGATACTCGGGGAAGATCGACCCCGGCTCGAAGATGCTCGCCCACGGCACATACTCGCCCGCGCAATTGAACAGTTTGATGTGCGGATACATCCCCTTCGCCTCACCGGCATACATCCGCAGCGCCAAACCAATCTGTTTGAGGTTGTTCTGGCACGACGCCCGCCGTGCCGACTCGCGCGCACGCGAAAGCGCAGGGAGCAGAATCGCCGCCAGAATGCCGATGATCGCGATCACCACCAGCAGTTCAATCAGCGTGAACCCACTACCCCGTTTCGTTTGTGTCGTCATAATCCCGCCCACCGTTGACATACTATCCTATAGAGTCCAATTAGTCCACAAGAAAATGCCCAGCGAAAGACGGGGACTGCCACGCGTTTCGGCAGTTTGATGCGCGTGGCTGTACCTGCTTTTCGCGGGACCTAACAAACTTTCGCTATTCGCTATTCGTAATTCGCTATTCCCGATCGTCTCTGTGCCCGCTTTTCGCAGGTTCTCGCGCGCGGAATACAAACCCGCCAACCGGATATCCCCGCCAACGCCCTGTTAGCTGACTTCGCGCTGGAATCGTTGGCGGCCCAGTGCTATCCTCGAATCGTGACAAAGCCACGGGGAGGACATCCGATGCGTTACGTCATACTGGGAGCATTCGCGTTGAGCACGTTGACGGGCATGGCCGCCATGGCCGCCGAGGACACCTTTCACCTCACGGTCGCGCCGGTAGGCCCGCAAAACCCGCGAAACAGCGAGGCCGCCATCATCGCCCTCAAGGACGGCTCCTTGCTGCTCGGCTGGACGGACTTCTACGCGGGCAGCGGCGCGGACCACGGTCCCGCACGCATCGTGGGCAAGGTCTCGAAAGACCAGGGGCGCACATGGGGCGAGAAAGTCACGCTCGTCGAGAACGACGGCGGATGCAACGTCATGGAGGTCAACTTCCTGCGCCTCAAGAACGGCGACATCGCGCTGTTCCACTGCCAGAAGAACAGCGAAGAAAAGGACTGCCGCGTCATGATGCGCACCTCGAACGACGAGGGCAAAACCTGGGGCCCGGCCAAGCAACTCAGCCCGGCGGGCAAGTACACGGGACTAACGAACGGCCGCTGCATCCGCCTCCGTTCGGGCCGGATCCTGCTCGAAGCCTGGGAAGGCGGCGACAGCTACTGCTGCCTGTCGGACGACGACGGCGCAACGTGGCATGACGGCAAGCGCATCAAACCCGAGAAAGTCGAATGCTGGGAGCCGGCCTGTATCGAGTTGAAAGACGGCCGCGTGCTGATGCTGATGCGCACGGGACTCGGCGCGCAGTACAAGAGCTACTCGAAGGACGGCGGCGAAACGTGGAGCGTGCCTGTACCCACGCCACTCGAGGGCACGGCCGCGCCCGTCTCGATTAGCCGCGTGCCCACGACCGGCGCCCTGCTGGCCATCTGGAATCACAACCCCGGCGCCAAGAGCCGCAACCCGCTGACCGCAGCAATCTCAACAGACGAAGGCGAGAGCTGGACCCATTTCCGGAACATCGAAGACTCGCCCGGCGACGCATGGGCGTATCCCGCGGTGACGTGGGTGGGCGAGAACGCGCTGTTGACGTATTTCAACTACACCGGCGGCCTCTCGCTGCAACTGCGGATTCTTCCCGCGGCGTGGTTCTCGCAATGATCACGGGCGGCTGATCAGGCGCACGCACGCCTCATACGCCATATCCGGCGTGATTCGTTCAAGGCGCTCGCGCGCCGACAGTCCGGGGTCCTGCGCGTACAAGACCTCGCAGGGCTTGCGATACGGCGCATGTTTCGCGGGATCGGTTCCTCCGAAGATAGCCACCACCGGCGCCCCCATCGCCGCCGCGATATGCATCGGCCCCGTGTCGCCCCCCACATACAAATCCGCGCGATGCGCCAGCCACGCGAACTGCTTCAAACTAGGCGTTTCCGGCGCGATGATCGGATGCCGCCGTGCGCTCGCCATAACCGCCTCGATCGTCGAGAACTGGCCCGGCCCCCACGTCAGCAACACCTCAAACCGCCCGTCCGCAAGCAGCAAGTCCGCAAGCTGCGCATAGCGCTCCGCGGGCCAGCGCTTCTCCTCGCGGTCCACCGGCGCATGCATGATCGCCACCTTCTTGCCTCCGACAAACGCGCCTTCATAAAAAGTGTCTATCTCATCCTGGATCTCCGGCGGCACGTAGATCGTCGTGTCAAGCGACTCGCGCCGCTTGCACAGCGCGTCGCACAACAGCAGATTCTCCTCGACGCGATTCAAATGCTGCCCCGGCAGTTTCACCCGGTGGTTCGTGAACAGGAAATTGCCTTCCTTGCCGCGAGGCCGCGCGAACCCGTAGCGATCCGGCGCGCGCGACGCCGCCGTCAAGAGGCCGCTCTTCAGGATGCCGTGGAAATCGACGACGACATCGTAGCGATTCGCGCGGATTTGATTGCAGAACGACCAGAACGAGCGCGTCGCCGCCGGCGATTCCCTCGGCCGCTCGAAGACAAACACACGATCGAGCGCGGGATGGTCTTCCACGATCGCCGCCGATTTCGCCTCGACGGCCCAATCGATTTGCGCGTTGGGATACGCGCAACGGAGGGTGTGCAATGCGGGCAATACACGGACTACATCGCCGATGGCGCTCAGCCGAACGATGAGAATGCGCGGTATGCCGTTAATCATGAATCCCTGTCTACCCTGAAGCCGGACCGAAGAGTAGCACAGCCCACCGGAACGAGACAAGGGAAGCCTCCCACCCGCAGTCGTAGTCGTGATCGTGATCGTGATCGTAATCGTAATCGCCCTCGAAGAAGCATTCCCGCCCCAGTCAATGCTATGCTTGGGCACAGGAAAGCCAACGAATACGAAAGGATCCCCATGAGCCAATCCATAGCCATCGTCGGCGCCTCAACCGACCGCAGCAAGTACGGCAACAAAGCCGTCCGCGCCTTCAAACAAGGCGGCTGGACCGTCTACCCCGTGAATCCCGGCGCGAGCGAAGTGGAAGGCCTTGCCGCCTACGCCTCGATCGCTGACCTCCCCGAAAACCTCGACCGCATCTCAATGTACGTGCCGCCCAAAGTCGGCAAAGGCATGCTCGCGGCGATCGCCGCCAAGACCCCGCGCGAGTTCTTCCTCAATCCCGGCTCCGAAGACGACGAGATCGTCGAACAGGCAAAGGCCCTCGGCCTCAGTCCGATTCAGGCGTGCAGCATCGTCAACATCGGACTCCGCCCCGAAATGTTCCCCGACGCATAACCGCTAAGCGAAAAGCGGGTACAGACAAACTTTCGCTATTCGCTATTCGTAATTCGCTATTCCCAATCGTGTCTGTACCCGCTTTTCGCGGCGCTTCCCGCGCAAGACACGACGCCACTCGCCCCACTAAGCGGCGTCGGGCACCTTAAGCTCCTTGCGGAACGCCTGCATGCGCTCCTTCAGGTCCTTGACGACATCCTGATACGCCGCGTCGGCATAGACGCTGTTCAACTCATGCGGGTCCTTTTCCATATCGAAAAGTTCCCACTCGTCGATCTTACCCGGCAAATCGTAATGAACGAGTTTGTGCCGCGCGGTGCGCACCCCATAATGAGGATACACGTGGTGCGGCTGCGGGAATTCGTAATACTGGTAATACATCGCCGTGCGCCAATCCTTAGGCGTGTGCCCGCGCAGCACCGGCAGGAACGACCGCCCCTGCATATCCTCCGGCGCCTTGACGCCCGCCGCATCGAGGAACGTCGGCGCGAAATCCACGTTCAAGATCATATCGCGATTGACCGTGCCGGGCGCGGCCATCCCCGGAAGACGCGCGAGGAATGGCATCCGCAACGATTCCTCGAACATAAACCGCTTGTCAAACCACCCGTGGTCGCCCAGGAAGAACCCCTGGTCCGACGTGTAGACCACTAACGTGTTCTCCGCCAGCCCCTCCTTCTCCAGCGCGTCCAGCAGACGCCCCACATTATCGTCCACCGACGCGATCACCCGCAGATAGTCCTTGATATACCGCTCGTACTTCCAATGCCCCAGCGCCTCCTCGCTCAATCCCGCCGGCGGGTCCTGTTTCAGATCCTCCGGCGTCAAGTCCCGCACGACCCGCATCTCCGCCTCCGCCGCCGCCCGCGAACGATGCGCGTAATCGTCCTTGAACGTCTCCGGCTCCGGGATATCTTCATTCTCGTACATCGACCCGTGCTTCGCGTCCGGGATCCAATTGCGATGCGGCGCCTTGTGATGGCACATCAGACAGAACGGCGCGTCCTTGTCCCGGCCACGAATAAAGTCAATCGCCGTGTCCGTGATCAAGTCTGTCACGTATCCCGTCCGCTTCTTCTTTTCCCCCATCTCGATCATCACCGGATCGATATACGCCCCCTGCCCCGGCAAGATATTCCAATAATCGAACCCCGTCGGGTCGCTCACCAAATGCCACTTCCCCACCATCGCCGTCTTGTATCCCGCCCGGCGCAGGAGTTTCGGAAAGGTCTGTTGGCTCCCGTCGAACTTGTCATGATTCGTCTTGAATCCATTCACATGGCTGTACTTCCCTGTAATAATCGTCGCGCGGCTCGGCCCGCAGATCCCATTCGTGCAGAAACAATTGTCGAACCGCACCCCCTCCTGCGCGATCCGATCGATATTCGGCGTCCGATTAATTCGGCTGCCATAACACCCAATCGCATGCGCCGCATGATCGTCCGCCATGATATACACAATATTCGGACGCCCCCCTTTTCCGAACGCCGCCGGACTCCACCCGCTCAACGCCGCCCCAGCCCCCAACATCCCCAGATACCCCAGCGCCTCCCGTCTCGTCCAAGTACGCGTCATGACTCATCCTCCCACTTTAATTAGGGACAGTAACCATTTATTTAATCACGTGCCTTGCCAAGAACACGGCATGGTTTCGTAGTCCTTGAAATCCCTCCAAGACTGGAAATTCGCGGGGACAGAAGACGCTTTAGTTCGCGGTCCATTCCTGGCTTGCCACTGACTCTTCATCAAAGCAATAGATATCGATATCCACACACGCGCCAATTTCAGCTAGAAAACTCACCGAGGTCGCAGGCAGATGCAAACCGGGATTTGCGGCCCTAGTCTCCAAGACAATCGTACACTGGACGTAAAACATCCCTGCTAGGCTTTTCAATTTGTCCTTGAAAGGCGCTAATTTCTGCACTAAGGAGGCAAGATGTTCTTCCAGAGAAGCATCACTCTCTAAGCCGGAGGTGATACGGCACCAGCTCTCGCGATTAACCCCGCCGTATGGCATCTTGTCCTTGAACCGGAGGCATTTATCGTACGGCACACTCAATGCATCCAGGGCCGGATAGACCTCTTTCTGCTCATCCACAACCACAAGATAAACTCGCAGCGATTCTCTAGATACCATAACTGGGCCACTCTCCTAGAATATCCTTTCGAGGTATGGTATTTAATTAGGGACAGTAACCATCTATTTCCGTTCGCCTCGTCGAAACACTATACAGTCGCTTCATCCTGCATCGCCCTCGGCGCATACATCTCCCTTCTTCTTCCTCCAGCCTTTCGGTCGCCCGACGGGAAGGGGCCGGATGCGTTTGCCGAGGACGGTCTCGACCTTGGCCAGAAACGCGTCGCTCCCTAGGGGACACCCCGTCCGCGTATGGCGAAGCAGTCGCTCGACCGAAGCGTCACGCTGATCGATCGCCTTGAGCGTCGCGAGCCACTCCTTTGCGGGCATCTGCTCAAACCACGCGTCCAGCGCCAGCAGGCCTGTCGCGTCGCCGGTCTTTCCGCAATGGGCCGCGGCGCTCGACCACGGATACTCCCACGCGCGCGCGACGATACCCGCCCGAACCGGGTTCAGCTCGATATAGGCCGCCGCATTATGCGCATGCGCCTCGTCCATTGGACACGAATAGAACCGGTTCTGCCAGAAATGTCCCAGCCGGCCATGCAGCCGATGCACATACTGCGCGTACATGAGATGCGTGCGGCCCAAGGCCTTCGCCAGCGACTCCTCCCGCGCGGGCGTCACGATCAGATGAATGTGGTTCGCCATCAGACAATACGCCGAAACCCCCAGCCCGTACCGCTCCGCGCTATCGCGCAAATACGACAGATAGACGCGCCTGTCCTCGTCCACGAAGAAGACGTCCTGCCGATCGTTGCCCCGTTGCGTCACATGATGCGCCACGCCCGGCAACACCACTCTCGCCTGTCTGGCCATGTCCCTACCTTAGCGGGAACCCGAACGCAAACACAAATTAATTGGTTACTGTCCCTAATTAGTGATTTGCTATTTGTTCTGCCGAGGGGAATGGGCTGCCTTGTGACAAGTGTTCTCAGTCTAGATGAACGACAGCGGTCTCAAGGAGGAGTCAGGTTCGCGGATCGAATCGGATGCGGCACCGAACGATTAGAAGAGTGCAGTTCGTTATGCAGACAACTCTTCGCAACGCGTAGGGGGGTCATTCGGGTCTTGCGGAGAAATGAAGATGGGAACAGCTCATGAATTCCTCGCTTCGCAGGATGGTTGGAGGTATCGCAATAGCGATGGCCTCCATGGCACACGTTGGTTATGCGGCGTCGCCGGTCTATGTGGTTGCTGACGACAAGGCCGTTCGAATAGGCAGTTCCACCTCCGTGCTCGTAGAACCGGAGGCCAACATAGACCCGTCATGGACGTTTGAGTGGACCGCGACGCGCGGGACCGTTACGGGAGCAGGGAGTTCGGCGGTTTACACGCCGTCCAACGACCCCGGTTTCGATGTGATAACCGCGCGGATAATGAGCGACCAGACTACTGTCGCAACGCAATCCGTAGCGGTTCTGGCCTTCAAACAGTTCGTCATCGTCAAAGCGGACGACTATGTCAGTTGGACGGGATCGATGACGGACCCGTGGGCCTACTACCTCGATTACGTGTACCGCCAGAAGCGCCTCAAGAGCGCGGTCGGGCTGATCGGCAATTGCCTGAGCTTCTACACGGGCAACGAACCCTTCATTCAGGATACGAAGGATATGGTGGCCAGCGGATACGTCGAGGTCTTCAATCACGGTTACGACCATCTCGGAGATGAGGTCAACCAGCCGCCGCAATGGCTCGAGTTCTACAACACCTCGTACGACCAGCAGAAACAGCACTTCACCGCTACCGAGTCTCTGGCGAAAGATCTGTTGGGCGTCACACTGAGGGCGTTCATACCACCGTTCGGCGGCGAAGACGCGAATACCATCCGCGTGTTGGACGAGTCGCCCGATACGGTGATTTGGTTCTACGGCCTGCCCGGTTCCCAAAAGACGGTACTCACGTTGGACGGCGCTTGGATGGAAACGGACAATGGAGTACCAAGCTTCAATTACTTCAAAGGATGGTACGACCGCCAGCGTCCTTACATCGTGCTGCATTTTCACCCAGGTTTTTCGTCGTTCCAGTCCCTGTTCGGCGAGTTCACCCAGATCATCGACCTGCTCCAGTCGGAGAACGTCACGTTCCTGCTCCCAACCGAGTACTATGATTTGATGCAAGGCGCCGCCTTCCCACTCGACCCAGCGGCGGATTCCGATGGCGATGGGATACCCGACAAGGTTGAAGGCCAAGGCGACGGGGACGACGACGGCATTCCCGACTTCCTCGACCTCGACTCGAACGACAATGGGGGCCAGACGCAGCCGCCTCCGACGGTGACGCTCACATCCGTCACACCGGCCCTGACTAACAACGAAGCCATCCCCATCGTAGCCCAGTTCAGTGCGCCGGTAACGGGGTTTGCGCCCGCCTCAATCCTCGTAGACAATGCCGCCGTCGATCTGTTCAGCGGCGACGGGAGCACCTACAACTTCACCCTCATTCCGGCAGGCCAGGGCCTCGTATCGGCAGCCATTCCCGAAGGCGCGGCATTCGATGTGGATGGGCGTCCCAACACGGCCAGCGCCACACTGACGCGGACCTTCGACAGCCTTTCTCCATCCGTCACGATAACATCCACCGCACCCAACCCAACCTCCACCATTCCGATACCGGTCACGGTGGCCTTCAGCGAATCTGTCCTTGGGTTCACAGCTTCGGACATCGCGGTCACCAACGGGAACCTAAGCGGATTCACCGGGTCCGGCGCCATTTACACGTTCAACCTGAAGCCCGTGCCCCGCAAGACAGCCAGTGTGAACATCTACGCCAACGTCGCCACAGACATCGCAGGCAACCCCAATACAGCGGCCCCCGTCTTCACTCGAACCTACACAGGCCGCAAATGACCCAACATAAATAGGGACAGTAACCCTTTATTTTGGTGCGTCTATTTAATTGGTTACTGTCCCTATTTATATGCACCCGAAGCCGCGAGTTGCTGTGGGCTCGCGGCTTCGAGCGTTCGGAAAGCTACTTCGCGAAGCCGATCTGGCCAATCACATAGGCCATGCTGGCATTGACGGGCGCGGTGCTGCCCGGGGTGCCATACGTGTTTTCGCCGACGTAGCGGATGAAGCTGACATGGCCATCGAGGTAGAGGACGTTGCTGCCGCCGGGAATGTGATTGAAGCCTTCGGGAACGCTGGACACATGGTCGAACATGATGAAGACTTCGCTTTGCGCCTTCGCGCCCGCGGCGGGGTTGTTGATGTCGGTAATGAGAAACCGCTCGATGCCTTCGCGGAGCCGGTAGACCGTATCCCCGCCGCCATTGCCGCATCCGCTGCACAGGTCCCCGACCTCCGCGTCCTTGTCGGCCTGGGCCGTCACGATCGAGGGATCGAGCAACGCGGGCACGAACAGTTTGACGGCCACCCATGCTACCTGCGACGGCACGTATTCGAGATGGACGAAACTGCCAAGGTCCACGTTCGCTTCGTGGGGATCGGTGCTTTCGACGCGGTCAAACACCCATCCAAGATAGGCATAGCTCTCGTCGACGGCGCGCTGGCCTTGTTTGGTGTCGCTACATAGTTCGTTGAAGTTGAGCCGGTCGAGGCCGGGCGTCTCAAGGTTGCGCGCAGAGTCTTCGGAGTCCGACGGACAGAAGACGATGTTCGGATCGGTCAGATACTCCGGATAGATTGAGTCGACCCGCGGACCCGCAGCCAGGAACGCATCGACAAAGGGACCGGGAGGTAACGCGGGATCTTTGCAGTCGACGCTTTGCACGGCGCCCTTGGCAAGCATGGAGGGATAACGCCCCCCCTTCGATTCGCCCGAATACATCTTGAAGATCAGACCCCATTGTTTCAGATTGTTTTGACAGCTTGCGCGGCGCGCGGATTCGCGGGCGCGTGCGAGCGCCGGCAGTAGGATGGCGGCCAGGATTCCGATGATCGCGATGACCACCAGCAGTTCGATGAGCGTGAAACCTCGATGCGTGTTGCGCATGGATCGTTCTCCTTGCATGCTATGTGTCGCCGTCGTTCGACCAGCAGACACACGGGTTGCGTCAAGTATGCAGTTATGGTTATGCGGGAAGCTGCGGTGCCGCCCGAACACGAGGCCGGTTGCTCTGCCAATCGGTTCCGGTTCGCGCGCCTCACTCGAGTTTCGCGCTACGGTTGCGACTCGGGGCCCGGTTGCAGAGGGTCCGGTCTCCCAGTCGCGCGCGTTTCTAGATGCCTTGGGCCGCGTGCGCGCGGCCTTCCGGACTTGTGCCTAAGTCGGTCCCCTCGCGGGCCTTCTTCAATGCGGCGGCGTCGGCCGGAGTCACAGGGCGTCCGGCCACATCGCCGAGCAGGGCATAGGCACGGTCGGACGGCGTCTTACACTCGGCCAACCGGGCCTTGAATGCCGCCGGGTCGAAGAACTCGACGGATTGCTGATTGCCATAGGATAACAACACATCGGTGGTCTGGCCGCTGCGCGGGTCCCAGTACAGGACGCGCACAGGCAGGCGGCTCTCGCGGAGAGTCCAGATGCGGACCCATTCCGGACTGGTCCGGCTTGTCAGATCGAACAGAATGAGGTCGTTCGAGACCGTCTCGTCCTGGATGAGCAAGGGAGCTGATAGATCGCCTAGGTCGGGCAAAAGCCGCAGCAAAGTCTCGAACGAAAACGTGTCTGCGGAACCCACTTTCTCGACGAGGTGCTGAACGGTTGCCTCGGCCATCTTCATCCCCGGCGGCGCAGGACGATCCGGGCTGACGGGCACGTCTTCAATGAACCGGCCCTTGTCCCCGAAGGCGACCTTGTTGCCGACGTGGAGCCGGAGCTTCCCCCCGTACCCGGACCAAAGTTCGAGTTCCACGGGCATGGCCAGCGCGTCTTCGCGCACGTAGATGGTAGCTTGCAGATACGAGACCGTCGCGAACCGCCTCATAACCTGCGCCCACGTTGGGTCGGCGCTGCTCACGAACAGATACCATGCGCCGCCAAACACCACACCCATGAACACGGCAGCCCAACTGAGGCGGTATGCAACGCGAGCGAACCGGACCGCACGGGGCTTTCGCGAGTCCCTTTCCACAAGCCTGACTTTGAAATCGTCGAGGCGGTCACGGAGCCGTTCCTCCACCTCGCGGGGAATTTCCTTATCCATAGCGTCCTTCAGCCATGCCTCGATGGCGTGATCGTTGTCCGGCCATTCCTTCATTGTGCCCCCCCCTTGTTGAGGCGAGGCGCCAGCGGCGCGAGCAATTCGCAGAGCCGGGCGCGGCCGCGCTCGACATGTTTGCGCGCGGTAGTATTCTTACACCCAAGGACACGCGCGATCGCCTCGTACGGTTGTTCCTGAACGAGACGTAGCGTGACGGCCAGCGCCTGATTGCGCGACAACTGCCCGATGGCTCGGAATATCGCGCACTCACGCTCACGCGCTTCAAGCACAGCGTCGAGTCCGGGTGCGTTCTCGGCAGCCGCTACTCGCTCATCCTGTTCCCATCGTTTGCGGCGTTTCTTACGCCGAAGCACGTCGTACGCCGCGTTCAGACAGATCCGGAGAATCAGCGCCTGCGGATTCTCATGGCCTCGAATCCGATCCAGACGCCGCCATATCGAAGTCAGCGCCTCTTGCAGCGCCTCCTCAGCGTCATCCGCATTCTGCGTGATACGCCAAATCGACCGCATCATCAGATCCTCGATAGGACGTATCAAGCGATCGTAATTCTCTTCCTGTGTTCCCACGGACCTTATGCCTCTCCAACCATCGGATCCGGTCTCATTCAGTAAACGCCCGCCAACCCTCCGGCGTGTACACGGATACAGCGTCCTCTATAAGACCGCGCCAACACGCAGCCAGGTTACATCATTAATTAGGGACAGTAACCCTTTAATTGACCTTAACGTACGGGATCTTGCCAAGAAAGGAACACGGCCCGACGGATGAGAGCGGCGGGGCAGTGCTACAATTAAAGGGTTACTGTCCCTAATTAATGAGATTCCGTTGACGCGCGCTCTTCGCCTATAATGGCCCCATGCCCGGTATACAAGGCTGCGAGCCTAGACAGGCGCTGCTGAATCGAGAAAGGGCAATGTCGGTGCAGGAAGACGTGCTGGGAACAGAACCTGAGCGCTGGGTGGACGATCACGGAGATTATCTGTATCGGTACGCGCTCGTGCGGCTACGCGATCCTTCCCGAGCCGAGGATGCGGTCCAGGAGACCTTCTTGGCGGCATGGAAGAGCCGGGACTCGTTCCGCCAGGATGCCTCGGTGCGCACTTGGTTGACGGGCATTCTGAAGCACAAGATCGTAGACCAAATGCGTGGGCGTGCCCAGCAGGACGCCTTGCGCGCCGGCACGGACTCGCTGGACGACTTGTTTGACCGCCGTGGCCTAGCCAAAGCCCCCGCGCGCGCGTGGCACGGCGATCCCGCAAAGGACTTCGAGCGAAGCGAGTTCTGGGCCTGCTTTCATTCCTGTCTCTCCAAGCTCCCGCAGAAACTGGCCGACGCGTTTGTGCTGCGCGAGATAGATGGACTAGCGAGCGACGAAATCTGTAAGGACCTGGGTATAACCTCGACTAACTATTGGGTTATTCTACATCGAGCCCGGCTTAAACTGCGGGAATGCCTCGAGGAGAATTGGTTCCGGGGCAGCCGCAGAGGACATGACTGATGCTTTCGTGCAAAGACGTCGCGGTGTTGCTCTCGCAAGACCTGGATGGGGAACTGGGTTCGCTTCAGGCACTCAAGCTGCGATGCCACCTGCTCATCTGCCGGTTCTGCAGAAGATTGCGGCGGCAGTTGCTCCTGCAGAAGCGAGCGGCTCAGAAGGCCGGTACGGAAGACATCGCTCTGCCTCCTGATATCGCCGGCCAATCCTTATCCGAAACCTCCCGCCAATGCATCAAAGACCTCCTGCAAGAATCCAAGAAGTAACCTCCCTTGTAAGGAATCCACCTCTTCCTCCGACTAAGGACTGTTCCTTGGGAATGGACCTCCTCCCGTTGGAGGACATCCCAAGCTCGCGCGATGCGAATGGATCTGAAACAGGAGACAACCTTGAGATGGCGCCGTTTCACATGCGGTTTATTTCGGCCGGTGACCCGCGTGAATTAGCCCTCACGAGATACGGAGCAGGGCGCCTACTTGGACGCCTTTCTCCAAAGTAGCGCTGAAGAAGAAGCTCAACAACACAACGCAACAACCATAGGGAGATGGATCATGATGTCACGAATAAACAGTTGGATGTGCGGTACGCTGGCCGCAGTGGCCTCCGTCGCGGTACTGGCCCTCGGACCCGCAAGCCAAGCCTACGCTGACAACGGCGGACGCGGCATGGTGTACACCGAAAGCAACGCCGTCAACGGCAACGAGATCCTCGTCTTCAACCGAGACGCCCACGGCGGCCTTCACCCCTTCTGGCATTTCGCCACCGGTGGAATCGGCACGGGCGAGGGCCTCGGAAACCAGGGCGCGCTCGCGCTGACCGAAGATGGGCGGTGGCTGCTGGCCGTCAACGCGGGCAGCAACGATGTCTCGGTCTTCTCGGTATATGGCTCCTGGCTGTTTCTGAGCGACCGCATGTCGTCGGGCGGTCAGATGCCCGTCAGCGTGACCACGGCCAAGGGCCTCGTCTACGTGCTGAACGCCGGTAGCGAAGACATCTCCGGCTTCAAGCTGTCGCACGGAGGGAAACTCAAGCCCATCGATAACTCCACCCGGCCGTTGAGCGGGACAGGCACCGCTCCGGCGCAAATCTCGTTCAACGCCGACGGCGACGTGCTCGCGGTGACCGAGAAAGCGACGCAGACGATCTCGACCTACACCCTCAACGACGACGGCACGCCTGACGTGCAGGCCGCGTTCCTCACCAGTTCGCCGACGCCCTTCGGATTCGCCTTTGGCAAACACGACCAACTGATCGTGTCCGAGGCCGTAGGCGGCGCCGCGGACGCAAGCGTACTGTCCGTCTACGACCTCGGCGGCGACGGCGTCGTATCCGCGCTAGACCCCAGCGTCGCAACGACGGAAACCGCCGCCTGCTGGGTGGCCAACACAGAGGACGGCCACTTCACCTACACCACCAACGCCGGCAGCAACTCGATCACCGGGTTCGCCGTGAATCGCGACGGCACATTGGCCATTCTCAACGCCGATGGAGTCACCGGCGTGACCGGCGCCAAGCCGCTCGACATAGCGCTCAGCCGTGGCGACCGGTTCCTCTACACCTTGAATGCCGGCGATGGCACCGTGAGCGCCTTCGCGGTTCAAAGCGACGGCAGTCTGACACCTCTCACCGGCGTAGGCGGCATACCCGCCGGCGCAAGCGGACTGATCGCCCGCTAAGCCCCCAGCCCCAAGCCCCACACACAAACCGCGCCGCCCTTCATCAACGAAGGGCGGCGCGGCCACCCACCGTTACACCTCCGGCAGTAAGCGAAACAGGAGGCTCGTGCCACCGTTCACTCATTCAGGAGCTCGGAAGAGAGGGAGATGGATCCCTTGTCGGACATAGATACCGACACTCTTGCAACTCTTGTAGCTGACACTCTCGATATATCCCAGACCTCAAAGGCATTTTGCTCACTGCAATTGGCAAGCAAGGTTGCATCTTCGTTAACAACGAAGTTTCTGCGCCCCTTTCCGCTGGCCAGCACGGTATCTTCCGACACAACATCCAGACTCACAGTGGATAAGACACTTATGGACTCACTTGAGTCAGAAGACCAGATCATCTTGGTACCCCTGAAAATGGCCTTGGTCACACCGCACACCCAGTGTCGAAATGGCCACCAGCCCTCCTTGTGACTCCCAGGATAGAAAGCGGTTGATGTGACTCGGAATTGGTCCTCAATATCAAATGTATCCACGCGACACGTTCTATGCCCATCATCTATGGATATATATATTGCATACAATTCTTCATTTGTCACTCCCATCCCAATGTCCAATACTATTCCTTCAATGGAAGTACGTGCGATCTCTTGGAGATCCCGCAATGCAAGTAGTGTCAACCTCGACTTCACGGACTCCGCCCGATGAATGTCCGTAGAAAGAACCACCACGCGATCTCTGCGTTTGCCCAACACCGGAGACAAACCAACAACAGGCCCCACTTCCGACGATTGTCTCGGACCGACAATGGTTCCTGCAGGACTATCGCAAACGGGGGAGAGAACATACTGATATGAGGGGGCACCACCGGAAGGCGTACACCATACTCTGGTCCGGAGTAGATAGTTGGAACCGGCCACAAGTCCCGCTATCATATCCGAATACCCATCTCCTGCAGGGGAAGCCAAGCAGTAAGTCTTTCCTTTGCTCCGGCTGTAGACTTCAATCAACTCTCTATCATTAAACGTTGTCTGCCAGCCAAACTCATCAACCGTGCTCCCCGGAAGTGTCAGAGAATTGGGTTTGGATGCCACTACGGCGTTCAGCTTTCCTTCCAGGACATCGCAAGTGAAATGGACCTGGAACTGACCGGGTCTATCTACTCTCGCGAGCAGGCACTTACCGTTCATGGCAGCGAGGGATACCTCATCAGCGACCGTATCCTGCCCTGTCATGGCAAACCATACCACGAGGAAAGCTGCATTCGCGAATCGCTTCATGATGCATTCTCCATGATGTAAGGAGGTAATGATAGCCCGAGCCAAGCTCGGTACTCCTGCTAGAAGACGATCCGTCCAAAGGCAATTACCTCCTTGGCGCCGAAGTACCTAGTCCACGATTAATGGGGCCAGCAACCTATTAATTGTCAGGCACGAACTAAATGGCCGCCATCTATTTACGACTTCGCCACGCGAAACCCGACCGTAAACGGCAGCACGTTGGCGCAATCGGCCCTCGAAACCTTGCGGTCGTCCGCACGAATGCGCCTTGCCTCATCCATCCAGCATCCTCCGCGAAGGATGCGAGGAGCGTTTTCATGTAGCGTCGGACCCGTCGGATTCCCCCACGGAGGACCGCCCTTTTCATAGTAGAGCCCGTCGAAATGATCGTGCACCCATTCACACACTTGGCCTGCCATGTCATAGCATCCCACGGGGCTCACGCTCTTGACGGTCCTTACACCGCCATTAGGATTCACGTGCACTCCGTCGAACCAGCCTACCGGCGAAGTGAACGGCACGGCAGCCAACCCGAGCGGATTCACCGCCGCGCCGAAGGGGACCGGTGGACCCGCAGAGCTGGGCACACCGTAGATCACCACCTGAGGCGCGTTTGGGTCTTGCCCCAAAATGTCGGCATAGTTGCACCGGGACTTGCCCTCGAGAATGTCCGAGGTGAACCCGTACGCCCAATGCTTCGAACCGTCCCACGCTGCTGCACGCTCCCATTCCGCCTCTGTGGGAAGCCGGTATCCACCGCAATTCGGGGGCGGCACTGTCAACTCCCATGTGGAAAGGTCATAGCATGGTGTCAGTCCCGCCCACTCGCTGAGCCAGTTGCAGAACGCCACGGCGCCATACCAGGTCACGTCGACTACGGGGTGAGAATCCATCGAGTACGAGGTGGATTCTGGCTTTCCCGGGCGCGCCTTGGAGCGGAAACTCCCGTCAATGAACTTGATATCGCAGTGCAAGTCCGTAAGGAACAGGAGGCACTTGCCGCACGGATCGAGTCCTCCCGCGTAAATGTCACACTTCTCATCCCGATAGGGTCCTGGAGCCTTCGGAAGGGGCGACCATGGATTGCCACGATAGTCTTTGAGATATCCTTTCCTCATTGCCCAATTGAGCACCGCAGCAAATTGCTGGTTGGTCACCTCATAGGTCCCGATCTGATACGGCGAGAGCGTCACGTTGTGCACGGTGAGCTTCCAATCGTCAGGGCAACGCGCCCCCGGGTCGCGGTCTTGTTCGGGGCGCCCCATATCGAAGGCCCCTCCGGGAACGGAGACCATCTCGATCTTGGGCGCAAGGCCGCTCCCGCCGTCAAGACTCCCCGCCCCATTCGACCCCTCGCCCGTCCCTTGTGCGGAACCTACGGTCTCCGGCCTGAGGCCAGCGTTGAGATCTTCTGAATCAACACCGTCAGCAACTCCGAAGCAAACCCACACGAGCGCCATGAAAACTACTGATATCGCCCTTCTACTGTGCATGGCGAGCGTCCCCACTTGTTTGTCGGCACGCGACTGCGTTATCCCTTCGCATCGACTAACCGGCTTATGTAGTAAGCCTAACATATCTCCCGTGAACTGACAAGGGGTATTGTGAACTTATCCTATTCCCAATGACCCCGTTCGACACGGCGCGTGCGACTTCGGTATTCTTGCGCCTTGTCGAACCGATGGGGATCTGGGCACGACGATGAAACCGGGACTCTTGGCGTCGGGCATGCGCGCGTTGCGCAAACTGGGGGTCGTGGTGTTTCTGGTCGTCGTGTGCACGGCGCTCGCCATCAAGCAGCCCGAATTCTTGTCCGTCGACAACATCAAGGATGTCCTGGTCCAGATTTCGGGAATCGCCATCGCCGCGGTCGGCATGACCCTTGTCATCCTCACGGCCGGAATCGATCTTTCCGTCGGCAGCGTCCTCGCGCTCGCGGGATGCGCCGGTTCGCTCGCGGGACTTCACGCCTCGCAGGCCGGCAGCGAGTGGATGGCGGGACACGGACTCCCCGTCGCGATCGGCTTCCTCGCGGCCATCGCCGTTGGCGCGTTATGCGGCCTGGCCAACGGCGTGATGGTCACGAAAGTCCCGTTGACGCCGTTCATCGCGACGCTCGGCATCATGGGCGTCGCGCGCGGCCTCGCGTATTACATTTCGCACAGCTCCCCCGTCCAGGTCATTCCGGGCATGCGCCTCATCGCGATCGCGAGGCCGATGGGCATCCCGTTTCCGATCCTGCTAATGCTCGCGATCTACCTGTTCGGATGGCTCGCGCTCAAACACACGCGCTTCGGACGCAACGTCTACGCGATAGGCGGCAACGAGGAATCCGCCCGCCTCAGCGGCATCAAGATTCATGCGACTAAGATCGCCGTCTACACGCTGACCGGCGCGCTCGCAGCCGTGAGCGGCCTGATCGTCGCGGGACGCCTCGCCTGGATGATGCCGCAGGAAGGCGACGGCTTCGAGCTCGACGTGATCGCCGCTGTCGTCATCGGCGGCACGAGCCTCGCTGGCGGGCAAGGTTCCGTCATTGGTACACTGCTCGGCGCGTTGATCATGGGCGTCGTCCGCAACGGGCTCAACCTGATCGCGGTCGATTACAACGTCCAGAAGGTCGTTATCGGCAGCATTATTATCGCGGCGGTATCCGTCGACGTGATCGCAAAACGATGGGGCCGGAATTGATCCAGCAAGCCGCAGTCGTTAGATTTCTTCTTTGTCGACAGGATAACAGGATGTACAGGATGTATTACGTTTACGCTGTACGGGGGCATCTTCCAACGCAGAGTGGCAGAGGCCGCGAAGGAACGCAGAGCCTTTGCGGTCCTCCACGTTCTCCGCGCCTCTGCGTTGAGGTGGCTCCGCATCGACTGGCGCATCGATTCTAAATCCGGGCTATGGGCAATTGCCCGCGTCAGGACATTCATTGAAAGAATCGCGGGCAAAGATCATCCTGAATATCCTGGTATCCTGTCGAATAGAACGAGCTTCAGTAGATGAGACTTACTGTCCCGCGCACAACGAAGGAGACGACTTATGCGAACGTGGTTGCCGTGCGTACTCGTGGTAGTTTTCGTTGCCGGTTGCGGAAGCCCTTCGCCCGCTCCGTCCGGCGCGACATCGCCCGCGCCTAATCCATCCAAGCAAGTCGTCGTCGGGTTCGTCTCGCCCGCGCTCACCAGCACGTTTCACGTGACCTTGATCGAGGCGGCGCAGAAGGAAGGGGAAAAGCTCGGCTGGAAAGTCGAGTCGCTTGCGCCCGATCGCGAGACCAATTTCGCGGCCCAGGTCGACATGGTCCAGGCCCTCGTGCGGCGCAAAGTCAACGCCATCTCGATCTGCGCCATCAACGACAGCGCCATTGTCGGCGCGGTCGAACAGGCCAACGCCGCCAACATCCCCGTCTTCGTCCACAACTCGCTGATGCCCCTCGCGGGCGGCAAAGTCACGGCCTACATCGGCTACAACCAGCGCAAGGCCGGCGCCCTCTGCGGCGACTACGCGGCGGAATTGCTCAAGAAGAAGAACGGCGATTACAGAGGCAAGGTCTACGTCCTGCTTGGCATCCCCGGCATGCACACCACCGAACGCTCGGGCGGCTTCGGCGAAGCGCTCAAGGCCCATCCCGGCATCGAGATCGTCGCCCAGACCCCGGCCAACTGGGAACGCCAGCAGGCCATGAACCTTGCACTCGCCGCTCTCAAAGCCACGCCCGACCTCGACCTCTTCTTCGGATGCTCGGATGCGATGGCGCAAGGCGCTTCCCAGGCCGCGCGCGAGATGAACAAATCCGTCTTCACCATCGGTATCGACGGCAATCCCGACACGCTCAAGGACATCAAGGACGGCGTCGTGACGGCATCCTGCGCGGTCTACGCCGATGAAATGGGCCGCATCACCATCCACACCATCCAGCAGTGCCTCGAAGGCAAGCCCGTCGAGCCCACCGTTGAAACGCCCATCAAGATGATCGACCAATCCAACGTGGCAGAACTGCTCAAGTAATCGGTTGGATCGCGCTACTTGGCGTCGAGAGCCTTCTGCGCTTCGTCGCGGCGCGGGAAATCGAGGCCGAGTTGGTCCGCGTAACGCAACGCGAGGTCGATATCGCGCTTGCCTTCCTCGGCCTTGTCCTGCGCGATGAGCAACAGCCCGAAATCGAGCAGCAACGTCGGATCGGCGGGACGCAACTCGAGCGCGAGCGCGAGGTTCTTATGGCTCTGTTCCAGATCGCCCGAGCGCAACTGCGCCACGCCCAGCGTATGAAGGATCTCGGGATTCGACGGCAGCTTCTCTTGGGCCTTCGCGGCCAGCGCGAGCGCCTCCTTGACGTCGCCGCCGGTCACAAGCAGGCAGTACGCCGCATTGTTGTTCGCGGCGGGATCGTCAGGATTCAACTCGAGGATCTTCCTGTAATCCTCGCCCGCGGTCTTCATGTCGCCCTGCCGTTCCGCGTATTGGCCAAGTTGACGCCACACTTCCGCATTCTTGGCGTCCACGGCCGAGGCCTTTTCCAGTCCTTCCTTTTCCGCCTTCACGTCTCCCGCCAGCCGCGCCACGCTTGTAAGCCCGAGCCATGCCTCCGCCATACCGGCGTGCCGCTCGGCGAGTTTTCGCGCCTCGTCTACGGGCTTCTCGATGCGCAACGCCCGGCCCACGCTCGCGAACATCTGCTGGAGGAACTGAACATTGCCTCCGAGCTTCGGTTCCACGGCTTTGAACCCGTCGAGCGCCGCGTCATGAAGCAACGCGGACTGGCACGCCGAAGCGAACGCATACGTGCCCAACGTCTCCGCGTCGGCACCGGCTTCTTTTGCAAGGGCCGCCTCGCTCGGATCCAACCCGTTCACGTTCTGTCCCAGCGCCGCGAGCAGGATCAGGCCGACCTTCCCCGCCACGGGACGGTCGCCCTCCGTGGGCGTGAGCAGCTTGATCGCTTTATCCTTCTCGCCCGCCTTGATGGACGCCGCCGCGTACAACAAGCGTAGCGCAGGCCCGAGCGTTGCCGCGTCGGTGCTGTCGCGCAACGACGATACCTTGGCCCAATCGCCCAGGATCGCCGCGCTCAGCGCCTCGATCATCGAAGCCCGCCCCGCAAGATTCGGCGGCGCTTGCGTCGATTCCAACAGCTTCCGCGCTTCCTCGACGGCCCCCGATTGGATAAGCAGCACCGCGCGTTCGATGGCCAGCGTCGTATCGTCCGGCGAAGCCTGCATTGCGCGGTCCATGACCTTGAGCGCCATGTCCACATCGCGCGTGTCCAAGTACGCCATGCACAGCCCGACCACCGCGTCTCGGTTCGTCGGGAACAGGTTATACGCGGCCTCGGCGGCATTGCGCGCCTGATCGCGCATCCCCGCGTCGCGCAGCATCACAAACAGCGCCGTGTGCGCGTCGACATTGTCCGGCGTCTTGGCGATGATGCGCTGCAATGCTTTCGCGGCAAACTCCGGCATCCCCGCCTCGCGGAACACCTGCGCGATGTTGTACAGCGTCACTACCTGGTCCGGCCACGTTTGCAGGTTCTGCGAGAACACCTGCACCGCCCGCGCCCGCGCGCTGCCCCGGGCCAGCGCGTACCCAAGACACGTATCGCGCAAGAACTGGCGCGGCGAATCCGTCTCCTTCCACCCTTCGAAGAACTTCAACGTATCGTTGATGCTGTTCTTCTTCAGCACGTCGACGAAGGCGCGAAACGGCGAATCCGCCGGAAGCAGCGCGGCGATCTGATCGGCAACGGGCCCGTTACGCATCAGCAGCGCCGCTACCAGCAACGTTTCCTTCACGTTCGGGTCGTTTGTCGCAAGAAACTTGTCGCGATCCGCGACGAGCCGCGCCAACGAAGCCTGCTGCCACAGCTTTTCCCAATCCGTGTTCGCGCTCGTTGACGGTGCGGCCGCCGCGGGCTGCGCGGCAGCGGGCGCCGCTTGCGCTTTCGGTTCCGCGGGCGCCACACCGCCCGACTTCGCCAGCGCGAGCTTCTTCGAGGCATCCGTCTCCGGCGGCAGCGCCTGCTCCGCCGTCTGCAAATACGGGACCGCCTCGGCGAACTGCTTCTTCTCCAGCAGACAGCACCCCATCACATAATTGGCCCACGGCGACGCCTTGTCCTGTTCGAGCACCTTCTTCGCGATGGCCTGCGCCTCGTCCACACGCCCCGCGTACACCAGGCTCCGCGCCAGTCCAAGCCGCAGGCTCACATCGTCCGGATGCTCCGCCGTCAGCTTCTCGAACTCCTGCACGATCTCCGCCGTCTTCCCCTGCAACCGGTAGGCGTCGATCAGAACCATCCGCGCAATCACCGACTTCGCATCAATCCGAAGCGCCGCTTGCAGTTCCTCCTCGGCCTTGTCCGGCTGTTTCGCCGCCAGCATCGCCGACGCCAAGTTCACGTGGACATCGAGCGAATTCGGAAACTGGTCGCGCAACTTCGTCAACAGGGCGAGCGCCTCGTCAATGCGCCCGAGCCGCAGCAACGCGTATCCGTGCAACATACCTCCGCGTTCCGGAATCGCCGCTTCGCACTGTCCGGCCAAAGCGAGCGCTTGGTCCGCGTGATCGGTGCGCAACAGGAGATTGACCGCCTCCGCATACGCCGCCTCGAGATGGCTGTCGGCCTCGACCGCCCCACGAAACTCCGCCAGCGCCTCGTCATTCTTCTGCTGCAACACGAGGCAGCGCCCCAGCCCCAGCTTCGCCTGGGCATTCTGCGGGTTCGCCGCCACGGCCTTCTTGTACGCGTCCGTCGCTTCGGCAATCTTGCGAATCTGCAAGTACGCGTCGCCCTCAAGCCGGTGTTGTTCGCTCCGCCGCCCGCTGCATCCCGCGAGCGCCGCCGTCAGACTCGCCGCCACTAGCGCCATCGCCAGCCCGTATCGTAGCTTCGTCATCGAACTGTTCCTTCCTTAGTGCGCGCCTGCCCGAACTCAGTCGTTCAACCGGTCCGAAAGGATCGGCGCCAGTTTCATCGCAAAATCCTCCACCACATGGAAGCAGGCTTCCTCCCCTTGCTCGCCGACCGGCGTGCTCAGCCGGATCATCGCCGAACTCGGCGCTTTGAAGGCGAGCTTCGCCAGAGCCCAATACCACGTGTTGAGGAAGTAACTCCCCGTGAAATGATTCCCAGTCTTGAACCAGTACAGCACGATTTCGTTCCGTTCGCCCTTCACCAGCTCCAGCCGCTTCGCCGTGAACATGAAGCCCACAGGAACCGAGTCCTGGCCCCGGACCTCATACCCCTGCCCCACCAGGCAGACCTCCGGGAAATGCAGGCTGCCGCGCGTCGTGCCCGCGTAGACGATGGTCAACTGGACCGGCCATCCCCGCGGCGAAACGTAGTTCCGCGTCAGGATCGTGCTCGTCTGGAGGATCTCGCGCACGCGGTCTCCCGCGTCCATGTCCTCGCCGTATTGCGTGTAGTCCGCCACCACGCTCGGTATATCGAGCTTCGTGAGTTCCGGCGCCGCAAACGCGGCGCGGTCCTGCGCCGCATGAATCGCCAGGTGCACGGCCGTGGTCACGGCCAGCAACGCGATAATCGCGCCCGCGTGCCGCTTCATGACGAGGCCTCCTTCTTCATCGGCGCCAGCCACCGCAGCAACGACTCGAGCGCGAACAGCAGCACGAACGCTACCACGAAGATCAGCACGCCCGAGATATCGTGAAACTTGCCCGCCGCCACACCGCTGCCCCAGAAATAGCCTACAACGCAAAGCCCGAAGATCCGCGTGATATTCGACACCACGGCGATAGGGCCCGACACCGCCAGAATGACCAGCCGCGCCCACGTCCGCGTTTTGCTCAAGTAGCTCATCAACGCCCCGAACGCGAGCAACGCAATCAGAGAGCGCAGACCGCCGCACACCTCGCCGACCAGCAACTGATCGTGATTGAACCGGATATACGATCCGTCGCGGATCACCGGCAGCGTCACCAACTGCGCCAGGCGCACCGCCAATTCCGTTGCGAGCAGCTTGATCCGGAGCGAGATGCTCTGCGTCAACGAGGGCGGAATCGGAATCATGAATACAAGGAACGCCAGCGGAAACCACATGAGCTGCAGATGCCGCGTCCCGAAGAACGCCAGGATCAACCCCGCCAGCATCGGAAGAATCGACACCTGGGCGAACACGCGCAACCCGAGGAAATCGCTCGCAAGCAGCCACAGGCACGTCGCCACAAGCAGGACGTATCCCCACGCGTTCGGCACGATTGGCGCCTTCAACAGCGCATCGCGCTGTTTCCACACGAAGTACAGGCTGATGGGCGGAATCAGGAATCCGTGCGAGTAATACGAATCCACCGCCGTCCAATTCAAATAGAGCCCCTGGAAGACGCGCCAATACAGCACCGTGAACAGGCCGATCACCAGCGCGCCCGCCACATAGAGCCCCTGCCCCTTCCGGAGCGTATCCAGGGTCATGGCCTGCGCCGCCAAGCTGTTCCGATCCGACGATGCGCTCATTGGCCCTTGCCGCCTTCCTCGGCCAGCCGCTTCTCGATCGCGTCGAGCTTGGCCGCATCCGCCTGTCCATCCTGTTCGCCCGACTGCAACTTCTGCCGGGCCGAAGCCACATACTGCTTCGCGAGGTCGTATTCCTTCATCCCAAGATACGCATCCGCCATGGCCGCGTCCACCGCCGACGTGCTCTTCCCGAGCGTGTCCGCGCGCTTGCGGAAGTCCTCGAGCGCTTCCGCATACTTGCCCTTCTTCAGATACAGCGCCCCGCGCAACCCGAGGTACTCGGGCCGCTGAACCTCATTGATGGCCCGCGTAACGGCATCGATCGCGTCGTCGATCCGCCGATCGTCCTGGCTTAGCAGGCTCGCCTTCAAGAACAACACGTCCGAATCGTTCGGCTGCGACGCCAAATACTGGTTGCAGAGGTTAAGCGCCGTTCCCAGATTCTTCGATCGGAACTGCGCCTCAATCATCCCGCGTTGCGCCGGGGCGAATCCCGGACGGACGAACAACGCGCGCGTAAACGCGGACGAAGCCCCCTGCAAGTCCGGCTCCTTCGCGGCAAGACACAACTGCCCCAGCGCAAGCCACGCATCCGCCGAATCGTCATGTTCCTTCGCGTACCGCTTCAGAATATCGGACGCCTGATCCAAATGGCCTTGGTTCGCAAGTGCCGTGGCCAATCCTTTCGCTACCGCAAAGTCCGACGGGTCCGCCTCATAACGCTCGCGCAGTTTCGCCTCCGCCTCGGCCCAATTCCCTTCACGCCCCATCAGCCAGCTACGCAACGCGGCCAGCGAGGCCGCCTGGGCCTCGTTGTTTTGGGCAAGGCCCTCCAAACGCGAAAGCAGCGCCTTCGCTTCATCCATCTGGCCGTTTTCGCCATACGCACGCACCAGCAGCGCCATCGCCTGCAACGACCCCCGCCGCGCCGTCAAAATTCCCTCGAGCGTATCCCGCGCCTCCCGGTAACGCTGCGTATTCATCTGCGCTTCCGCCAGCGCCAGGCGCGCCGGAGAACGCGCATCCGAGCCCGAAGCCGCCTGCTGCGCATACTCGAAGGCTTCCGCGTTCCGCCCTTGCGTCGTCGCGATGTCGTACAGAATCAACAGCGCGTCGACATCGCCCGGGTTCGCCTCGAGCACCGCCCGCGCCAGCGTTTCCGCCCCCACAAAATCCGGCTGAGCCTGTTGCAGCAACAACTCCGCACGCAGCAGCCGCGCGCTACGATTCGACGCGTCCGCCTGCTCGACCTCGCTCAGCAACTGCGTCGCTTTTTCCTTCTGCGCCGCGTCGCTGTCCTGTTTCAACAACGCCCGCGCGATCGCGAGCTTCTGTTCGTTTAATCGCGGCGCCGCATCCTGCGCCTGTTGAATCTCCGGCCCTAGCTTCTCCAAGAGTTCCAGCGCGCGCTCGACATGCCCGAAATTCACCCACAACGCAATCTCTTCCACCTGATACAGCGCGCGCGCCTCGCCCTCCGAACGCTGCGCCATCGACGCAAGCGCCTCCAGGCCCATGTCCAGTTCATCCTGATTCGCGAAGACCTCGGCCCAACGCACCGCCTCCGCGCGCGTGGCTTCGCTTCGCCCAAGGTCCGCCATCATGATGGCCTTCGAGTCGTCGCGCTTGCCTTCCTCGAGCGCGATCATCGCCTCCAGCAGAGCCAGTTCTTTCTTGTCGACACCCGCCGCCATGGCGCGCGAGACGACCGCCCGCGCGCCGTCCATATCCTTCTGCCGCAACAGGTACTCGCCCAGCGCCTGATACCCCGCTTCAGACGCAGGGTCCTTTGCGATGGCCTTCTCGAGCAAGTCCTTGATGACGCCCTGCGCGGCCTGCGCCGCTTCCGACGTACTCCCAAAGCGCGCCACCGAGCGAGCCGCCTGCACCAGCGTCTCCGGCGCGGCCGCGTTGTTCGAAAGCAAGTCCTTCGCGCGCGCCATTGCTTCATCCCGCGATTGCGGCAGCGCGAACCGGCTGTCATACAGCTCGCGCGCGTGCTGATCGTCCGGGCGGCTCCGCAAATACGATTCCAGAGCGCCCTTGGCCAGCGTAAGCTGATTCGACTCCAAATACGCGACGCTTTGGTAGAACTGCGCCCGCACAAAATCCGGATTGCTCTGCATCACCGCGCCGAACTTCGTGGCCGCATCGGCGGCCCGGCCCTTGGCAAGCATCTGCCGCGCGTCCAGATAGTCGAAGATCGGAAAGTGATCCGGATACGCCTTTCGATACTGCTCCGCCGTCGCCTCCGCGTCCTCCAGCCGCCCCGCACTGATCTGCAATTCCGCCAGCACGAGAAACAGCTCCGCATTGTCGGCCAGCACGAATGGATCGAGGCCCTTGAGCAGATCGATCGCCTTGTCTCTATCGCCCTTCTGCTCATAGAGAAAGACCAGCACCAGATACGGTTCCGACCGCGTCGGATCGAGGGCACGCACCTTTTCGCCGTACCCGATGGCATCGTCCCAGCGCTTCTGCGCCACGGCGTTTTGCATCGCGCCCATCAGGATGTCGACATCCGCGGGCGCCCCTGCGAGCGCCTTACCGATCGCCTCGTCCGCCTTCGCCAAGTCGCCCGTCTTCAACGCGAACCGCGCCACCTGAAGTTCCATACGCGGTTCGTCCGGGTACCGTTCCACGCCTTTCGCCATGACCCCGTCGGCCTGCTCACGGAACCCTTGAGAGAACAGCAGATTCGCCAGGTCCCCATACGCGTCCAAGTACGCCGTGCCCGCGTCGCAGATCGCGCTATACGCGTCGACCGCTTCCTGGTGCCGCCCGCTCCGGTCAAGCGCCAGCGCCCTGTAATACTTCAGCGCATCGTCGATAGGTTCGTGCGCGTCGGCAGGCCGCATTCGGGAGAAGAAACTCGCCGTGTACTCGAGTTCCCCCCAGAACCGGTGCTTCTTCATAAACTCCAGCAACGCCTTCAGCCCGTCCGTATCCTCCGGGTGCTGCTTGAGGATCTCAAACTGCGCGTGGCCTTCGTCGCGCAACGCCTTCGCGCGGTCCTGCGTAATCATCGAACTCGCCTCGATGTACTTCTTCAATACCGCGACGTCGTCCGGGTGTTTCGTCAGGTACCACGCATAGCATCCCTTGGCCACCGGCCACTCCCGAGCCGCAAAGGCCGCTTCCGCTTTCGTAAGGTACTGATGTTCCCGATAGCGCAGATAGAAGAAGAGTCCGCCTCCGGCGCACGCGCCCAGTCCCAAGACAATCAGCACGGCCGCGACGATAACGACTCGCATCTTGCGCGACATGAAATTCCTGCTCCTACGTAATGCGTCTGCCCACCAACCGAGGCCGCGGCTCTGGCCTCTCCCGAAGGACGCGTGTCTTCACTTCAATCGTACGCCTGCGCCTACCCCCGCGGATGCTCGCCTGAATCGTCGAACGGAAGAAGGACAACGCCCGGCTCTTCGTCTTCCACGATCTCGATGTCGCGGATATCCAGATCGGCCTTCCCATTGCCCCGGTCGCCCGTGGCGAACGCCTGGGCCTTCGCCGCGCTCTCTCGCAACGCGCCACCGCGCTTGCTCCGCACGCCGTTCAGCACAATCCCAATAACGTTCGCGCCGACCAGTTCCACTTCGCGCAGGCACCGCCGCACCATGGCCAGCGACGAAACGCTCGAACCGACCACCACCAGCACGCCGTCCACCAGCGGCGCCAGGAACTTCGCGTCCGAAGCCATCGACGTGGCTGGCGTGTCCATGATCACATGATCGAACTCCTCCTCCGCCCACTCCATGAAACGGACCATCTCGCGAGAAGCCAGCCGGCCCGACAAGTCCTCCGCGTCCATCCCCGGACCCAAGATGCACAGGTGCTCGAACGCGGTCATCCGGATCGTCTCCTCCGGACTCGCCTCGCCGTGCAACAACTCCGTGACGCCCCGCGAAGGCTGCAATTTGAAAATCTGCTCGATACGCGGCGTACGCGCGTTCAGGTCCACAAGCAAGACCCGGCGCGACGCATCCGCCAGCGAAATGGCTACGTTGCACGCCACCGACGATCGGCCGTCCCCGCACGTCGGTCCGGCCACCGCCATCGTCTTAATCTCCACCGAGCAATCCTCGGGATACAACACCCGCGCCATCACCCGCCGGTATTCCTCCGCCATCGCCGAACTCGGGTGATCCGCCGCGATCATCGCCACCTCGGCGCCGCGCGTCTCGCGATCTTCCGACGCGTGCGGAATCGTGGCAATCACCGGAAGCCGCGTCACCCGCATCAGATCTTCCGGCTCGCGCACATGCTGGTCCGTCAATTCACGCAGCAGGCCCACGCCGCCCCCGAGACCCAGCGACATGCAGACCACGATCATCATGCACATCAGCCGTATCTTGTAATCGGGGCCGCCGTCCGGCACCGTCGCCTGCGACGCCAGTTGCACGCGCGCCGCCGCCTTGCTCTCGATATTGATGTCCGTGATTTCCTTGCGCACCCCATCGAGCAAATCCCGCGTGCTGGCGGCCTTCCGCTGCAACTCCGCGATCTCGCCCAGGCGATCCGCCGCTTTCTGGGCTCGTTGCGTATACTCGTCCAGTTGCTGCCGAAGCTTCGTCACGCGATCCGTCGCTTCCTCCGAAGCCTTCGCCAGCCCGTCCCGCTGCTGCTGATACTGCGCCAGCATGCTGCCGATCGCCGAAGCCCTCACCGTCCGTTCCAGCGAGGTCACGCTCGACTTCGTCGTCTCGAGACGCTTCTCTTCTTCCTTGCGCAACGGCGAATCCGCCACCTGCCGCTGCGTGGTCACGGCGATACTTGCTTCCTGCCGCGCGAGATCCTGGCGCAACGTCGAAACACGCGCATCCGCGCTCACGCGCTCCTCGATGCCCATGTCGTAAATCAGCGCATCCGGCGACTTCTTATTCTTTTCCTGTATCGCCTTGACCTGCGCAAGCTGGGCATCCACATCGGCAAGCTGGCTGCCGGCCTTCGACGCCTCCTCTTCCGCCTTGATGAGATTCTCCCGATATAGTTCGCCTTCCCGCGTGTCCAGCGCGCCGTTCTCAGGTGACACCGGCATACCGACGCTGCTCTGCAACTCCGTGATCTGGCGCAACTGCGACTCGAGTTCCACCTGCCGCGCGTCGCGCTCCTTCGTCAACACGCTCAACCGTTCGCCGCCCGCGCTCGCTTCCGCGCCCAGCGCGTAATCCATGTACTCCTTGACCACCCGCTCCAAGATCGCCTTCGCCGCGTTCCGGTCCGGCAACGAACAGGTCAGCGTCGCCATTTCACTGTTGCGCTGCACACTCACCTTCACCAGGTCCTTCAAGAACTCCAGCGCATCGGGCTGCGCAGCCACGCTCGGCAGCGCCCGGATAGCCGGGTCGTCGGCGACGCGCGACAGAATCGTATTGCCCGTGATCAGACTGATCTGCGTGTTCAGGAACTTATCGTAGGGCGTTCCCAAGTCCCGGCGGCTGTCTTCGATCACCCGCGGCATCGTCGCCAAGAACCGGATATCCGCGCTCGCCGTGTAATTCGCAGGCACCACGAACCACGCGGCAATCGCCCCGGGTATCGCCACCAGCGCCGCGACGGCAATCATCAACGGACTCCGCAGCCACAGCAGGCGCTTGAAATTCAACGCCGGCCCTACCACATTCGTTCCGGCACGTTCCGAGATCAAGCCGTCCAGAACGGTCGATACAGTCGAGAAGTCTCTGCTCATACGTCTCCTATTTGGCGCCGGTATTCGTGATCCCTTGGAACGCGTTGGCGTTGGTGACGCCTTGCTGGACCGCCAGCGCGGTATTCGAATTCGTATTGCCCACAAGCTGCCTGAAATACTGATCGGCGTAGTAGGCATCGTACGCCTGCCGATAGAGGCTCAGCACCGGCGATACCGTCCCCGTGAATCGCTGGACGAACGCCTGCACGTTAATCAACGGTTTCCGCGGCACATAGACCACGTCGCCCGGCAGGATCTTGATGTCCCCGCCCTGCTTGAGCATGCGCCGCACATTGACCAGCATCACCTTCGTACGGCCCGCCTGTTCCTCGCGCAGCAGCACCACATGGCGAAGCCGGCCCGACTGCTCGATAAACCCGCCCGCCCGAGCCAGCAGCTCAAGCATGGTCATGCCTTCCGTAACCGAGAACACCCCCGATCCCTTGACCTCGCCCAGCACATACACCAGGTTGATGCTCTCCGGAACGTACACGATATCCCCCGGAAGCACACGCGTCTCCGAAGGATGCGGCCCCGACTGCTGGAAGTTCCGCAGGTCGCGCGAAATCACCTCGCGCTTGTCGCCTTTGTTTCGAATGATCACCGCCTTCACGAGCTGACCTTGCGCGCCCACGAACGAGTCGCCCGCGCGCTGGTAAAGACGGATGCCTCCGGCGGCGTTGATGCCGTCGATAAGATTGATCGGCCGCACATACGGGTACTCGCCCGGCTGGCTCACGTCCCCGATCACCGCGAAGGTCTTGCTCGACGCCGAGAGAATCGACAACGTCAACTGCGGGTCCTGGTAGAACTTGCCGTACGCCTTCTTCAAGACGTCAACCGCTTCGTCCCGCGTCAAGGAACCGAGCTTCACGTCCGGGATCAACGGCAGCGACACATAGCCGTCATACCGGACCACCACCTCCGCGCTCAACGTGTCATCGTCGAAGAATCGAAAGCTCAACTGATCCCCCGCGCCGATCGTGTACTCCGCAAACGTATCGCTCGTATCCTCGGCCGCGGGACTCGCCGCCGCCGCATCGGGCGCGGGTTCGTTCTTCATAATCTCCGAGGTCGGCATCTCCACCGTTTCCTCGACCGCCTTCGCGTCCGCCTCTTTCACGGCCGCGGCGCCCGGCTTGGCCGGCGCCTGTTCCGGTTTCCCCGTCGTCGCGCACCCCGCCATCAGCGCGAAGATAAGCGCCCCACACAGCGCCACCACACTCCCGCGTGCCCACCTAGTCTTCTTCAAGGGACGGCCTCCTTCTGCATGTTGCCTTACGACGATCGACCGATCTCGTAAGCGTCAATGCGGCGCAGCAACGAACTGTAGCTCGTCTTAAGCAACTTCGCCGCCTTTCTCCTGTTCCACAATGTATAACGCAGCGTCTCTTCGATAAGAGCGCGTTCCGCCATATCCGCCGCCCGTTTCGCGGCTTCTTTCAACGAAATAAACTCGCGTTCCGGGACCGCCTCCGACGGCGACGACGAATCCTGCCGCTTGGAGCGCTTTGATTCCTGTGCCTCCTCGGACTTCGCAACCGCCGGCTGCGCGAACAACACGTCCGCGACCCCTGTGGCCACATATTCCTTCACGCGCCCCGCCAGCTCGCGCACGTTCCCGGGCCATTCCTCTACCTGAAGCCGAGCCTGAATATCCGAACTGAGCGGCTTATGCTCCTTCTTCAGAATCCGGCACATATTGTAATTGAAGTGTTCTGCAAGCAACGGGATGTCGCTGCGCCGTTCGCGCAACGAAGGCAGTTGAATCACCACCTCGCTCAACCGGAACGACACGTCTTTGCGAAGGCGGCCGCAAACCACCGCCTCCTCCAGCGTGATATTGGTCGCCGCCACCACCCGCGTGTTCGCGCGCACCGGCGTCGTCCCGCCAATACGAAGGAAGGGCTCGCCATCGAGCACCTGAATCAACTTGCTCTGAAAGTGCTGCGGCGCCTCGCAGATCTCGTCCAGGAAGATCGTCCCCTCATGCGCCAGCTCGAACCGGCCCGGCCGCGACGTGTGCGCGCCGGTGAACGCGCCCCGTTCGTACCCGAAAAGCTCGCTCTCGAACACCCCCTCGGGAATGCTTGGGCAATTCACCTTGATGAACGGCTTCTCGAAGCGCGGCGACAGTTTGTGCAGCAATCGCGCAACGATGTCCTTGCCCGTGCCCGTCTCTCCGGTCACAAGAACCGTCAAGTCCGTCTGGGCGAGCTGGCCAATGAGCGCGTTGATCTCCCGAATCCTGGGATCGTTGCCCAGCAGCCTCTCGTGCAACGGCACGCACGGATCCACTTCCTGTTGATGCAACTCTACCGTATCATTCCTAGCCACGCGCACTCTCCTGTTTCATCGTAGGTTTCGCTTCCGCGCGGAAAGCCGCTTGCACATGAACCCACAATCGACACGTCACAATTCCCAATCGACATAAAAACGCATCTTCCATGCCACTTGGACGCCTTACTGATTCCTCTCTTCAAACCCCTCACAAACCACAATCCCTAGCGGTATCGAAGAGAATTGGCACTAGCTGTGGCTGCCAAGGTTGTGCAGATTCAACTCAAATATCATCACTCGGTAGCCTATATTGTTCAATTGTGACATATTTTGTCCCAGAATGCAAGTGATTTTTCTCAGAGCGGTCAATAATATTATCCAAAACCAGAATTCCTGCCTATTGATTGCTCTCCCGAGAACGAAATGCAGTACGGGTGTAGCAAACATACTCCGAAAACGCTTCCGAATTGCTCAAAGCGTTTGCCCCGGTAAATCATGGCGATTCGAGGATTTCGTGCGTTAATGACGCGATGCCGCCGCTCATAAACCACGTCGCAGGGCTTAACAAGATCGGCAAGACAGCGACAAGATGTAGTCACCGGCGAAACAGTGTGTTTCAGTGGGGGATATTGGCGCAAAATTTCCTGAGCAAAGGGAGCCTTAACAGATAAAAAGGTCCTATTTTATAAAATCTGTCAATTCAATAACTTATAGGACAAGCGTATTAGAGGACTCCGCAAAGTCGGCATGTTGGATCGAAAAATGCTAGAGAGAGCTTGGATGCTGAGGGCAAGGTTAGAAGAGGTTGTTACCTGCCGTGCGTATTGACTTTACGATGTTCTATGAACTGCTCCAATACGAGCTCAACGCGGCAGAACGTTATCGACGTTTCGTGTCCGTGGTCATGGTTACATCGAAAAACGGATTGCCGGGGCTGACCAACGTTCTGGGAGAACACATTCGCAAGAGCGACGTCATGTCGGATTTCGACAGTTCGCTGGCGGTATTGATGGGCGAAACGGACAAGAACGACGCCTTGATCGCCGTCAGACGCTACTGTGGCGTATTCGACAACCAGTTCGATCTCAACTTTTCCGTCGTCACCTTCCCAGCCGATGGCGCCAATCCTTACGGCCTGATTCAAACAGCCTATCGGCGTCTCAACAAAGCAAAGACAACCGGAACCGGAAGCGTCATAGCGGTAGATTAGCGCCAGGGGCCTGGCGTTTTGCGCGACAAGGGCTTCTTTGCGGCCAGAACCTATAGCGTTCTTGAATGGGCCGGGATCATCTGGCGGGTGGTCCCGGCCTTGCCGTATCTAGTGGAATGCGCAGTTGAAGCAGCGCCTTGCCAAACCTATAGGTCCCATAGGTCTTATAGGTCCTATAAGCAAGAACTGACCCAGATTCACGGGCGCCTACGAGGCCCCGCGTCCGGTGACCACGACCTTGAATGTCCGGAGCAAAATCACGAAATCGCTCACGATGGACCATGTGTCGATGTAAGACAGATCTAGGCTCACCCACTGATCGAAACCCAGGTCGCTTCGTCCGCTCACCTGCCACAGCCCTGTCATGCCTGGTTTCACGCTCAACCTGCGGCGTTGGCTCCATGTGTACTTCGCCACCTCGTTGGGAAGCGGCGGCCGCGGACCGACCAGGCTCATCTCACCCCACCACACGTTAAACAATTGCGGCAGTTCGTCCAGGCTGAACTTGCGGATAAACCGCCCGACGCGCGTGATACGTGGGTCCCGTTTAATCTTGAAAACCGGGCCATCGGCCTCGTTTTGGGCTTCGAGCGCCTTCTTCAACTCCTCGGCATTCACCACCATGGACCGGAACTTGATCATCTTGAAGCGCCGCCCATTCTGCCCCACGCGCTCCTGCGAGAAGAACACAGGGCCTTGCGAATCGAGCTTGATAAGTATTGCCAGGATCGCGAACAGCGGGAGGCACCCGAGCAGCAGCAGCGTCGAGCATACCGCGTCGAGCAGGCGTTTCAGGGCGAGTTTGCCGTGCGCCTCGGAAATGGGCGACAGCGATACGAGAGGAATGTCCTCGATCTGCATCACCCGGCTCCGCGCGATGCGCACCGGGAACAAGTCGGCCAGCAGATGCACGGCCACCCCGGCCGTTTCGCACCGCTCCGCGAGATCCTGAATCGCCTCGTAGAAGGACCGGACTGGCAGCGACACGTAGACATCCGCAAGCGCGCTCTCTTCGAGGACGCGGCCGACCGTCTCCGTCTGCCCAAGATACGGCAGGCCGAAACGCTCGCATACGCCTTTCCCGCGCGCAGGGTCGTCGTCGACTAACCCGTCCAGGCGGCACGAATGCTGCGTCGAGAAACTCAGCGCTTCCACCAGTTTCCCTGTCCGTTCGTTCGCGCCGATAATCACGCCCCGGCGCACATAATGCCCCCGCCGGTGCAGTTCCGAAACCGCGATTCGCAACCCCACGCGCGACGCCATCAACAACCCCAGCGTCCCCATGCAAAACGCCACCAGGAACCTCCGAGGCACGTCTTCCGGCGAAAACAGCACGACCAGGAACACGCAGAACACCGCCGCGTCCCCCACGGCCTTCCCCACCGCTGAGAGGTATTCCGACAAAGTCTCCCGGGGACGGATAGTCCACAGGCGCTCGTCGATGGCCGCGCCAAACCAAATCAGCACGAAAACCAGGAAATAGGGAAGGTAATTGACAAGGGTGTAAGGAAGGACAAGACGCGACGGCGACGTCACCCGCGCCGCAAAGAAGAAGGCCGCGCCGATGCAACATGCGTCCAGCAAGGCCAGCGCGCCGAGACCAAGCAAGTACTGCGTGTCCGGCGCTTGCGTCCGTTTGCGCCGCGCCGGGGCCTCCTTCGGCGCGACGGGAGGCGCCTCCTTGGAAAGCGCCCGCAGAGGTCGCGCGCCCGCCAGGCTTGCCTGGCCCAGAAGCACGTTGAACAACTGCGGCAATTCGTCCAGCCCGTACCGCCGAAGCCAGCGTCCGGCCCTCGTGAAAACGCCCGGCTCTCCTCCTTGCGCATCGCAACGCACGCGGACGCGGAACCCGAGCAATCGAACCGTCCGCCCGAACGGATCGGCCATCGTCTTGAACGCAAACACGGGGCCGCGCGAATCCAGCTTCACCCACAACGCGACGATCGCCAGAATGGGGATCAACACGAGCAGCAGCAGCAGCGCAGTGACGAAATCCAGTGCGCGGCGCAATGCGAACCGTGTCCAGACTTCCGGGCTCACGCTGAGCGAAAGCAACGGCAGGTCCCTGAGGTACGTCACTTCGCTCGAAGCCATGCGAAGCGGGAACAGGTCGGCCAGCAGCCGCACCGGCACGCCCACGCCCTCGCACAGGTGCGCGATATTCAGGATCGTCTCGTAATACGAGCGCACGGGCAATGAAATGTAAACGCCGTCGATCACGCGGTCGAGAAGGATCTGCTCCAGATCCACGATCGCGCCCAGACATTTCACCCCATACGTTTCGAGCATTGCCCGGCGTTCCTCATCGTCCTCCAGAAAGCCGATGATGTGAAAACCGTATTGCTCGTTGGCCAGCAACATATCGACAAGGTGCGCCGTGCGATTGTTCGCGCCCACAATCAGAATCCGGCGGAAGTTGTAGCCCCGCCGGCGGAGGTTCCACATGCTCGGACGCGCCGCCAGCGTAAACGCCAGCGCCGCTCCCAGCGCGAGAAAACTGAACAGAAGGAAGAATTCCCGGTCGACCCCGGCCCGCCGCGTAAGCGCAACGAAGAACGCCGAAAGCACGAGAGTAATGAAGAACGACTTGGCCATACTGAAGATGACCGCCACCAGCGTCTCGCTACGGCGCGACGCGAACAGCCCTTGGTCCGTAGCGACGGCACACCATACAGCCGCAAAGAAGGCCCCGTAAGCCGCATGCTCCCACGCCCATTCCCCCAGCGACTGTCCCCCGGGCTGCGTGATGACCAAGGCACACAGATAGGCCAGGCCTATCCATCCCATGTCCATGGCGACGCGCACCAGCACCTTCACCGGGCTGTGCTCTTTGCCGAGCGTCATGCAATTCCCTTTCGATTGCGCGGCATTTTGACAGTATGACTCAACTTGGTGAGCATAGAATTGAGGCCATTCGGATGGCCCTAACGGAGCACATCACCCTATATTGCCCCACTTGGTGTTCGATATCTCACTACGTCGCTCAGTCAAAAGATTCTTGGGCACCTTACTACGTAATGTACTACGATCTGGTTAGTTCTGTCAAGATATTCCCAGAACCACGTTCAGTTAGGACCATCGTGGCAACTGGAAAACGTCGGCATCATCCGAGCCTCTCCCAGCGAAATTCTATCACGAGGCCTCCACATTTGACGGCACGCATCCGCCGGCCCAATCCTCTCACACGATGTTTGCTCCCGGCTGCGGAAGTTTTCTCGATAGCGTGTGCCCGGTGGGCCGGACAGGCGGCCGCATGGAAAACTCTTGATCAATATGGGAATAAGTTGTATACTTACTTTTTGCGGCGAGAGCAAGTGCAGCCTCGTCCTGCGTGAAGGTGAAGGTCATCGGGGCGCAGACCGCCCGCCGACAAAACGAGTGTGTTGAAGTACCTGTGCAGCCAGCGTGTTTTCTGATTAGCGGGAAGTGAGAGCATGGTCGAACTGGGGAAGAAGACTGCGATTCTGGTGGTAGAAGACGACGCCATCGTGCGCGGCCTTGTCACCGAGATCCTGCAAAGCGATGGTTTGGACTGCATCGCTGCCACCGCCTGTGCCGAGGCGCGCGGCCTTCTCGACGACCGCCCGTATGCGTGTGCCCTCATCGATCTAGGGCTTCCCGATGGCAACGGACTCGAACTGCTCCCCGAACTCAAGGAAAAACACCCCTGGATTGTTCCGTTAATCCTGACGGGCGACTACCGGCCCGAGACCATCCTCGAAACCATGCGCGCCGGCGCGTTCGACTATCTCCCCAAGCCGTTTGGCGCGGCGGCGCTTCGAGCCTCGGTTACGCGCGCTCTCGAACACCACGACGCCATCCGCGAACGCGACCGCCTGTTCGCCCTCCTGCGGGAAGAACGCGAGCAACTTAAGGTCCGCGTCGAAGAAGCCACGGTGGACCTGCGGCAATACGCAGCCCAAATCGAGACCGCAAACGCGCGCCTTCAATCGCTCTTGCGCTTGACCCAATTCTCGACCGAGTTTTATACGGACGAAAGCCTGTTTCGGGGCGTATTCGAAGAACTCGACAAGTACATGCCCATCCAATGTGTAGCGCTATGCGCCTCGGGCACGCACGATTTCCTGGCATCTCTGCGCGCCGAAGATGGCGCGATCCGCGTCATCGCCTCCGATGGCAGCGCCTCGGCCGTGGCCTCGGATGCGCTGCCTGACTGCAAAGAACCCGCATCCGTAGCGGCATGGGTCGAGCACCACACCGGCCTCGACACCGGCGACGCCATGCCGCACGTGTACCCTCAGACGTTTTGGGGCCGAAACACGTGCACCATCGGATTCTTCCTGACTCCCGAGTTTCACGTCGATCCCGCGTGCGACGAATTCTTGAGCATGTGCGCTCACTTCCTCGCCAGCGAATGGCAGGAAGCCCAATTGATCCTGCACGCGATCAAGGAAGCCAGCCTCGGCGATATCGCCTTCGAACTCTCGAAGGGCTTCTTGCAGGGCCTGACGGCCATTCGCACCGCCGCCGATGTCGCCGAAGAGTGCTATCCCGCCACCGAGAACTTGCACCGCGCCGGCGAACTGCGCGTCGAGGGCAAAGAAGCCATACGCATCGTGTGCGACAACGTGGACATCCTGCAACGCCAGCTTCACGAATATCGCCAGCTCGCGTGGCAGCGAAAAGATTCGGTTGAAACCGTGCGCCTCGACAAGTACGTCGATCAAGCGATCGAGATGCTCTCGCTGGCCATTCAGAGCCGTGGCATCGCCATCAAGAAAGACTACCAAGCCGAGTGCGAATGCGTGTTGCTCAACGGGTCGAGCCTGTCGCGCACCTTCCTCGACCTGATCTCGAGCGCCGTGCGCACGGCGGACCGCGGCGGAAGCATCGGCCTGCGCCTGGCGTCGCCCGCGCCCGAGACCATCACCTTCGAAATTGCGTGCGAAGGCATGGGAGCCGAACCGTTCGGCGGCCCCATCCGAGGTCTCTCGCCCGCTTCCGGACACGATCTCAGGAATCATCCGAAATTCATGCTGGCCCAGCGCACCGTCCGAAGCTGCGGCGGCCGCCTTATGCTCGAAGAGCACCGCGAGGGAAACTGCACCTTCCGCATCGTGCTGCCAAGAAACGCCGTGAACCCCAGCCAGGCAAACGCCGAGAGGACGACGTAGCATGGCCGAAGGGATGCATTTTGAAGGAAGGCCCCAGCCTCGCGCCGGCGAAATGGGCCGCGCCATCCTCGTCGTCGATACCGACCCCGGCGTCCGCTGGGCGCTCGAACGCGGCCTCGCCTATTCAGGGTACCGCGTCGAGTCCGTAAGTTCCGCCGAACAGGCCCTGCGCCTCGCCCACGAAAGCCAATTCTCCGCCGTCCTCCTCGAATTGTTGCCGGAAGCCGGACTGACCGCGGAGGTCGTCACCAGTCTGGTTGAGGCTCCGGGAACTCCGTGCGTGATGTGCTCGTCGATCGATTCCGCGCCGAACACCGTCATCGAATGTATGCGGCGCGGCGCCGTGGGATTCCTCCCCAAACCGTTCAGCCTCGCGGCGGTCCGCGCGGAACTCGCCAAGGCTATTCGCGCACGCGCGGATCAAGCGCGCAAACCCGGAGGCGAAGACGATCGCGGCGAACTCGAATCGTCGTTGATCATCGGCATCAGCCCGCCTGTCCAGGAACTGCGCTCGATGATCAAACAGGTCGCCCGGACCGACCTCAACTGCCTGGTCCGAGGCGAAAGCGGCACCGGCAAAGACCTTGTCGCGCGCGAGATCCATCGTATCTCGGCCAGGCGCGAACATCCTTTCGTCAAGGTCAACAGCGGCGCGCTGCCCGAACAACTCCTCGAAAGCGAACTCTTCGGGTTCGAGAAGGGCGCGTTCACCGGCGCCATGGCCTCCAAACCCGGAAGGTTCAGTCTTGCCAACAAAGGCATCATCTTCCTCGACGAGATCGGCGAGATCCCGATGAGCCTCCAGGCCAAGCTCCTTCAGGTCATCGAACACAAAGAATTCACCAAGCTCGGCGGGCGGCATTCCGTCAAAGTCGACGTCCAGATCGTCGCCGCCACCAACGCCGATATCGAAGAGCGGTTGCGCGAAGGCTTGTTCCGCCAAGATCTATTCTTTCGATTGAACGAGGTCTGCATCTGGGTGCCGCCGTTGCGCGAACGCCGCGAGGACATCCCTCTGCTCGTGCGCCATTTCGTGACCAAGTACAACCATTTCACCGACGGCACGCCGTTCGATCTTTCAGGAGATGACGTCGAAGCCCTCTGCAACTACGACTGGCCCGGCAACGTGCGCGAACTCGAAAACACCACCAAGCGATGGCTCGCGTTGCGCAGGCGCGACTTTCGCCCGCTGGCAGCCCAGATTGCCCCCGGCCGCCGCGAGTCCGCGGCCCCGCGCCCGTCTTCAGCCCCAGCCCCCGCCACCGCTTCCGCCGACAGCGACGACGGACCCGAGCCGTCGCCCGAACTCATTCTCAAGACGCTGGAAGAGTGCCAGTGGCATCGTCAGAAGGCGGCCCAGATCTTGAACATGAGCTATCAAGCGCTACGCCGCCGGATCATCAAGTACAAACTCGATCAGCGCCCCTGATTCTCAGAGCGTAAACGCGTTCGAATCCCTCGGCTCTTCCGCCTCGTCCGATCGTTCTGCCTCGTCCACTCCGTCCAACCCGTCTGATTCGTCCGACTCGTCCGACTCGTCCGACTCGTCCGACTCGCCCGACTCGTCCGGCCTGTCAGACACGTCCGGCCTCCCGCCCCCATCCCGCCCCAGGATCTCCCAAGCAAGCTTCGCCGCCTCGATCTGCACCGCGCCCGACGGATCGTGCAACATCTTCTCCAACACCACTTTCTTGACCGCGTCCGCATCCAGGCGTCCGTCCATAGCCCGTCCGCGCATCATTTCCGGCGACCCGAGCCGCGGCCTTTTCAATGCGCTCAGACACTGTGCACGCGCCTCCTCGATCTCGGGGTTGCCCGGGAACTGCACCAGGAACGAATCGAAAATCGCCAACGCTTCCGCGTAATGATGGTTATTGAACAGGTCCACGGCCTTGCCGAAACGCTGCTTCGCGTCTTCCGTCAACGGTGTGCGCCGCTGCCAGCGGCTGTCCCGGTTCGCCAGCGGATCTTCCCGCGCCGGACCGCCGTCGCGCCGTGTGTTGCTTGCCATGATCTGAATCGTCCGGCCGCACGTTACACAAATGCCGGTCTTACCCAGCGCCGAATAAGGCACGCGCAACCGCTGGCCGCATTCGCACGTCACGATCAGTTTCCGCATCCTGTTCCTTTCCTTTGCCTGCTACGACGCTCCCGGTCCGGGCCCGCGCTCCGTGGGATCGATGAATCGCAAGAACGAACCCAACAGAGATTCCTGCGACCCCTGCGCGTCGTCTTCGATAACTTCAGACAGAACCACCGCGTCCGATGGCTCCGCCGTCGCGCTGAACCGATTCTCGAAACGCGGCCCAACCGCGTTCAGCGATTCGTCTTCTATCGGCGCCGCGTCCGCCGCTAGTTCCTCCAGCCGCCGCTCGACATCCGCAAGGCGATCCCGCAACGGGCCAATCAGTTCATCTCGCGCCACGCGTTCCGCCTCGAGTTGATTGCGCTGTTCGGCCACCAGCGACTCGATTCGCTCGACTTCATCTTGCCGCGCCGAACCTTGCGATTCGAGCGGGCGCAACGATTCCGCCAACTCCGTCAGCGCCTTCACCTGGTTGGCCGTCTCCGCGCTTCGCTCGTCAAGCCGGGCCACCGCTTCCCGGACCGATTCGAGGGCGGCCTCGAACGATTCGCGCGCGGCGCGTTCGCGTTCGAGGTCCTCGTGCAACGCTTCGATGCGCTTGTCTTTCGCTTCGCCGGCCGCTGTCGCATGTTCCAGCATAGCTTCCGCGGAGGCAATACGGCCCTCGAGGGCGCGCGGAATATCCTGCCCGAAGCCATCTTCCGCGGACTTGGGTTTGGCCACGTTCGATTCGACAAACGCAAGCCGGTCCTCGAGCGCGGCAACCTGGTCCTTGGCTGCGCGCAATGCTGCCGTCGTGTCTTCGTGGTCGCGTTTGATCCTCGCGACGAGGGCTTCGTAACGGTCCGCCTTCCGTGCGGCGTATTCGAACGCTTCAAGAAGCCGTTCCGATTCCCCTTGCGAACTGGGATCATGCGGGAGCAGGCCGCTCGCGGCAGGCACCGACACCATGCGTTTGCAGCGGCGGCACCACCCGTCGCGCCCCGCATACGTGTCGTCGACTTCGAACTGGTTGCCGCAGTGCGGACAACTGAAAGCGATCATCGACTGCGACCCCACGGCCAGGGTTAAGGGGAAATCACGCGCATTTCCCCATGCCTATATCACTCCCGCGCATCATAGCACGTTTCGTTTTGGGGAGTACAAAACCCCATCCAACATTTCTCGTAATCGTGATCGCAATCTATCCCCCAAGCGCCTCCGCCAGCTTCATCGCCGAAGAGAACGCAATATCGCCGCTGCATCCTTCCCCTTGCGTCGTATCGCCAATGAGGCACAGATTCGCGATATCGCGCGAAAGGACCCCGGGCCGATGCTTGAACGATTGCCGAGGGATCAGCATCGATCCGTTCAGCACCGGCACGACCAATCGCCGCTGATACACGGCCTTGCCCAGCGCCCCGGGTATCGCATCCTCCATGATGCGTTTGATACGCGCCTCTGTCTTCGCAACCACCTCTTCCTTGGGCGACTCCCCAGGCGGCAGCAACATGCCCCACGTACAGAAATGCTTGCCCTTCGGCGCGGCCCCGGCATCCGCGTTGCTCTGAAACTTCACCCACAACGGCTCGTTGACGCCGAGGATGCTTCCCTTGATATCGGTCACGGGTTCGTCGAACACAAAATCGATCGTGACCCCGCTCGACGAAAGGATGCCTCTCGCATAAGCCACAAACGCGGGATCGAACAGCCCTTCGTCTACAACGTCGAACAGCCGGAACAACGGCGCAGCAAACACGACGTGGCGCGCCGCGTACTCTCCATGCCTCGTGCGCACTCCGGTCGCTTCGTTGCCGCGCAACAAAATCGCCCCTGCCGTCTCCGACAGATGGATCTCGCCCCCCGTCTCGCGAATCACGGACGCGAGCGTATCGATAATCTGCTTCGACCCGCCGCGCGGCTCCCCCTGTTTGACCGGCGCGTTCCGGGCGCGTTTCAGAAACTGGATCACTTCGCCCGCCGATACCCGCGCTGCGTCAGCCACCATGACCGTGAGTCCGAGAAAAGGCAGGAACCGCTCGACATCCGCGTTACGCTGCCGCGTGCGATAGCATTCGAGCAGCGTCGCGTCGTACCAATCTTCGGGGTTCGATCGCAGCAGGCGCGCATAGAATCGCAGGAAGTCCAGCCGCGCCCGAAACGGCATCAATTGCGTCACCAGGAAATCCAGAGGCCCCTCGGGCCGCGGATACAATTGCCCGTCGAGATACAAGTAGGAAGGATGCCGCCCCGTGTCGATGAACTCGAGCGGCCTGCCCAGCAGATCGAACACACGCGCCGCGATTCCATCCTTGCCCAGCCGGCACGAATGCTGCCCGTACTCCCAGAGGAACCCGTCTTTCTCGTAGTACGTCGCCCGTCCCCCGAGCCGTCCCGCGCGCTCGAGCAACAACACGCGCTTTCCGCGACGGCCCAAGAGCGCCGCCGCCGAGAGCCCGGCGTATCCGCCGCCTATGACAATCGCGTCGTACATCGTGGACACCCTTGCCGCCCGGCCATTATACTACGCGCGGGTCCCACTACAAGGAGAACGTCGATCATGACGCGCACGCTACGCGTAGGAGTCGTTGGCCACGGATTCATGGGCAAGATGCACGGCCACGCGTACCGTTCCCTCGGCTTTTACTACGACCCGCCCCCCGCGAAGGTCGTGTTGGCGGGCGTCGCCACGCAGACCGAATCGAGTTGGCGCCGCGCCGTTGACGACTGGGGCTACGAGTTCGGGACGACCGACTTCCGCGAACTGTGTGCGCGCGACGACATCGACATCATCGATTGCTGCGCGCCGAATTTCGCCCACAAAGACGTGCTCCTCGCCGCGCTCGAAAACCGCAAACATGTATACATGGACAAGCCCCTCTGTTTGAGTCTCGACGAAGCGCGCGAGATGGCCGCGTGCGCGGCGGCCCATCCCGAATGCATAACGCAAATGACCTTCAACTACCGCTTCGTGCCCGCAATCCTGCGCGCGAAGGAACTCGTCGAGGCCGGCGCGCTGGGCGACGTGTTTTCCCTGCGCGTCTGCTATCTCCACGCTGGCTACGTCAGCCCCGCACGCCCGGTCACGTGGCGTGTCGACGCAAGTAAGAGCGGGCGCGGCGGCGCGCTGTTCGACTTGGGTTCGCATGTCATCGACCTGACGCGCTACCTGCTCGGCGAATTCGATTCGGTCATTGACGTGGCCGAAACGTTCATCAAGGAGCGTCCGCTCAAAGACGACCCCTCGCGCAAGGCCCGCGTCGAAGTCGACGATCTCTCGATCCTGTCCGTCCGCATGAAGAGCGGCGCGATCGGCACAATCGAATCTTCGCGCCTCGCCATGGGCGTGCAGGACGAGATCCGGTTCGAAGCACACGGCGGCAAAGGCGCGTTGCGATTCAACCTGATGCAGCCGAACTACCTCGAGTTCTACGACGGCACGCTGCCCGAAGGCGACTACGGCGCCGACCGCGGGTTCAAATTCATCGAATGCGTCTCACGTTATCCCAAACCGTTCGCGCTGCCCGGCACGAAGAACACGATAGGCTGGGAGCGATTCCACGTCCATTGCATCTACAACTTCATCGATCACGTCGTAAAGAACACCCCATCGTCCCCCGATATCCACGATGGCGCGCGCACCCAAGCCATCATGGAAGCCGCGCTCGAATCCCGCTCCACAAACACCTGGGCCAAAGTCCAAGACCTCTAATGCCCCGCCGCAGGAGCCGCCCCTCCGAAGGCCGACAGCTTTCCCCGCCCTTTCATACGTCCTATCGGTCCTATACGTCCTATTGCCAACAGACGCGAATCACCGCGGCAGATAGCCTACCGGATCACGCGCCACCCCGTTGACCACCACCGCATAGTGCAGATGGAACCCCGTCGCACGCCCCGTCGCGCCCACACGCCCGATGACACGCCCCTGCCGCACGCGCTCGCCGGCCTTGACCTCGACGTCCGACAGATGCGCATACCTCGTCTCAATCCCGTGCGCATGCGCGATCCGGACGATCCGCCCATAGGCCTTGTCTCGTCCCGCAAAGATGACCGTGCCGTCCGCGGTAGCGACGACCGGCGTCCCCTTCGGCGCACGGAGATCCAGGCCCTTATGTTCGCCATGCCGCGCGCCGAACCGTTCCGAGATCTCCCCCACTCTCGAAGCAAGCGGCCATATCGAAGGTGTCACGTGCGCGACTGGACGAGGCCCTGCGGTAGGACGCGGCGTCGTAGCGCATCCGGCCAAGGCAATCGCCATCAGCGCGCAACCCAGCCAACACGGCAAGCGATTCGCCATGGCGAACCTACTCGTAGCGCAGCGCATCGATCGGATTGAGCCGCGCGGCGCGCCGTGCAGGATAATAACCAAAGAAAACGCCGACCCCCGCCGCGAACGACATCGCCGTGATCACGTTCAGTGGCTGGATGCTCGTGGCAAACTGCGTCAAAGCGCCGATGGTTTTCGCCACGAGGATGCCCGACCCCACGCCGATCAACCCGCCAAGGCAGCTCATGAACATCGCCTCGAACAGGAACTGGCGAAGAATGTCCCGTTCCTTCGCGCCGATGGCCTTGCGTATGCCAATCTCGCGCGTGCGTTCGGTCACCGTCACCAGCATGATGTTCATGATGCCGATGCCGCCCACGAGCAGCGAAATCGCGCCGACCGTACCGAGCAGGATCGTAAAGGTCTGCGTCACCGACGACGCCGTGGCGATGATGTCCGCTTGGTTGCGGATTTCGACATCGTTGGGCATATCGGGCAGGATGCGATGTCTGCGCCGCAGCACTTCGGTCGTGTCGTCCTGGACTTTGATCAGGTCCGCTCCCGGCTTGCCCTGGATGTCGATCTCGCGCAGGAATTCGAGTCCGAAGAGCTGCTTCATCGCGGTCGTATACGGCACGATCACTTGGTCGTCCGGATTGAACCACCCCTGATCGCCCTTCGACTTGGTCACCCCGATAACGTTGAAATTCACGCCATTGATCTTGATCACCGAACCCAGCGGATCGTCCTGGCCCATCAGGTTCTCTGCGGTCATCGGGCCGATGATCGCGACGCGCGCCATCCGTTCTGCTTCGTGTTCCGTGAACGGCCGGCCGCGCTCGATCTCGAAGTTCCGGATCTCGAAATACGTCGCCGAAGACCCCTGCACCGTCGTCGCTGTGTTCTTTTCGAAATACTTCACTTGCGCCCGCCCCTGCACCACCGGCGCGACGCACTTCACGTTCGCCACTTCCGCCACAACCGCCTCCGCGTCTTCCAGCGTGAGGTTCTGTTGCGTGCCCGAGATAACGCCCCCGGTCCCTCGTTGCCCCGGACGCACCACCAACAGGTCCGTGCCCATCGACGAGATCGTATCCAGCACCTGGCGCTTCGCCCCCGCGCCGATCGAAAGCATCGCGATGACCGCCCCGACCCCGATGATGATCCCAAGCACCGCGAGAAACGAACGTAGCTTGTTCGCCCACAGGCTCTTCAACGCGACTTTGATTATGATGACGAAGTACACCGCTGGCTCCTAGTGCCTTTGAACAACGCGCCCGTCGTGCAGATGCACCGTTCGCCGGCACTTCTCCGCGATCGACGGCTCATGCGTCACGACCACGATCGTGCGCCCTTGCGCGTTAAGCGCGTGGAACAGTTCCATGATCTCTTCGCCGGTCCGGCTGTCCAGATTGCCTGTCGGCTCGTCGGCGAGAATCAACGCCGGATCGGTGATGATGGCGCGCGCGATCGCCACGCGCTGGCGCTGCCCGCCGGAAAGCTGGTTCGGCTCATGATGCATGCGGCCGGTAAGGCCCACGGTTTTGAGCGCCTCCGCGGCCTGCGCCTTGGCGTCGCGCCGTCCCGCGTACAAGAGCGGCAACTCGACGTTTTCGAGCGCCGACATGCGCGGTAGCAAATTGAACGTCTGGAACACGAATCCGATCCGGCGGTTCCGGATCTCGGCGAGCCGATCGCTCGTGATCCCCGCCACGTTCTCGCCCGCGAGCACATAGGTTCCCGAGTCCGGCTGATCGAGACATCCTAGGATGTGCATCAACGTCGACTTCCCGCTTCCCGACGATCCGGTGATCGCGACTATCTCGCCCGGCGCGATCTGCAAGTCGACGCCGTCCAAGGCGCGCACCTCCGTCCCGCCCAGGACATACGTCTTGACCAGCGATTGAGCTTCGATGATCACTAGCGCCGCCCTCGCGGCCCGCCAAACATCATCGGAGGCCCGCCCCGCCGCTGCGTCGTCGAAGACGCCCGCCACCGGCTGTCGAGTTCCGTCTTGCGCACGATCACCTCGTCGCCTTCCGCCAGCCCGCTCACGATCTCCGTCTGAGACCCGTCCGAAATACCGGCTTCGACCGGGACCTTCTCCTCGGAACCGTCGGCGCTTTTGCGCGAAACCGTCAGCCCTTCGCGCGTGCGCACAATTGCCGTGACCGGCACAAGCAAGACATCGGATTTCTCGCCGACAATGATATCGACATTGGTCGTCATCTCCGGCTTCAGCAGCGACTTGTTCTCACTCGTCACCTCGATGCGCACCTCGAACGTCACCACGTTCGACACGTTCACGCCCTTCGTTGCAATGCGCACGACTTTCCCGTCGAAGATCTTTCGAGGAAAGGCGTCCGCCGTAATCTCGACACGCTGGTCCAGCGCGACATCGCCGATCTCGCTTTCGTCCACCGAACCGTACACGAACACCTGCGACAAGTCGGACAAGGTCAACGCCGCGGTGCCCCCGCCGACGTTGCTCACTCCGGACGCGATAATCTGGCCTATCTGGACCGCGCGCGTCGCCACGACCCCGTCGATCGGCGCGACGACGTTCGTCTCCGACAACCGCTGTTTGGCAAGCGCCAGCGCGATGCTGTCCGACTGGATCTCCGCCTCCGCCAGCTTGATGTCCTGCCGCCGCACCTCGAGTTGCAACTCGAGCGCCTTCGTCGCCTCCACCTGCGCCACCGCGGATTGGCGATCCTGCTCGGCCTGGATCGCGGCCGTGTGCGCCGTCTCCGCCTCCTCGATACTCGCGTTCTTCCGTTCGAGCAGTTCCTTCTCGCGCTTATACTTCGCCGCGGTATCGGCCACCCGCGCCTCCGCCGCCTTGAGTTGCGCCTCCGTCCGCAGTTTCTCCGAAACCACGTTCTGTTCCGCCACCCCCAGGTTGGCCTTCGCCTGTGCCAGTTTCGCTTCCGAAACCGCTAGCGCCGCCTCCGCCGTCTGCACGCCGCGCTGCTGATCCACGGGATCTATCTCGACCAGCAGATCCCCCTTCTTCACGGGGTCGCTGACATCGAACGGCAGCCTGACCACTTGCCCGCTCGCCTTGCATTTAATCTCGACGTCCCGGTTGGACACTACCCGCCCCGTACAATGCACGCTCTGCCGGATCGGACCGCGCGTCACCGTCGCGACCGACGTTTCCGATTCTTCCTCGACCGGCGCGGCATGCGTCCTCTTCCACGCCACAATCCCGCCCGCTCCCGCCAGAACCACCACCACAAGCACTGCAATCAGTTTCTTCATCGTTCACCTTACTGGCTCATACCGCACTATGGTCTGCGTTCTCCCAACTCAGGGCCAATCCGAGGAGTATACCACGTTCAACGGACATCGAACGTTCGCGCTTGGACACAACGGCCACAATCCTCTAGAATGGCTTCTTCAATTGAACAGGAGGTCGTCCATGCCAACACAAGATCAAGTCCTCGACGCACTGCGCGCCGTCATCGATCCGGATTTCGGACGCGACATCGTGTCGCTCGGTTTCATCAAGGAACTCAAAATCGACGGCGGCAACGTCAGTTTCAACGTCGAACTCACAACGCCCGCATGCCCCGTCAAAGACCGCTTCAAGAAACAATGCGAAGAAATCGTCGGCGCGCTTCCCGGCGTCGCATCCGTCCAAGTGACCATGACCGCCATGCAGCGCCCGCAGAAAGCCGAGCAGGCCGTAAACACCCTCGACACGGTTGACACCGTCATCGCGGTCTCGTCATGCAAAGGCGGCGTCGGCAAATCCACCGTCGCCGTGCTGCTCGCCCGCGCCCTCCAACAACGCGGCCTCGCCGTCGGTCTGCTTGACGCGGACCTCTACGGGCCATCGTTTCCCACGCTGTTCAACCTGCCGCACGTCGACGTCTTCATGCAGGACAACAAAATCATTCCCGTCGAAATCAACGGCCTCAAAGTCATGTCGTTCGGGTTCCTGCTCGGCGACTCCCCGGCCGTGATGCGCGGACCGATGGTATCGAGCTACGTGCAGCAGATCCTCACCCAGACCGACTGGGGCAAGCTCGACCACCTCATCATCGACATGCCCCCCGGAACCGGAGACATCCAGTTGACGATCACCCAGCAGGCCGCTCTGGACGGCGCCGTCATCGTGACGACCCCGCAGGCGCTCTCGCTGGTCGATGTCGCCAAGGGCATCCTCATGTTCGAGAGCGTCCAGGTGCCCGTCCTCGGCCTTGTCGAGAACATGAGCTACTTCGAGTGCGACGGCTGCGGCAAGCGCCACGCGATTTTCGGTTCGAGCACCGATACACTCAAGGACCGCTTCGGCCTCAATACCCTCGCCCGGATCCCTATCGTGCCCGGCATCTCCAGCGCCGAGGCCGTGGCCTCGAACGACATCCTCGAACCGATCCGCGGCCTCGCCGAGAACGTCGGCCGCGAACTCGGCAAACGCCGCCTTCAGGATACCGCCCCGCCGGCCGTTACCCCGGAGCCCGGCCATCTCCACATCCGCTGGCCCGACGGCACTGAGGCTATCATTCCGAACTTCAAGGTCCGCGCCTCATGTTCGTGCGCGCATTGCATTGACGAATTCACCGGAAAACAACTTCTCGATGTCTCGACGATCCCACCCGATATTCAGGTGGCCGACCTCAAGCCGTTGGGCAATTACGCCGTATCCATCATGTGGAGCGACGGCCACGGTTCGGGCATCTTCTCGTGGGACCATCTCAGACGACTGACGGACTCGGCATGACTTCCAAGGAACGCATGCTGCGGGCGCTGCACCGCGAGAAACCTGACCGCCTCCCGGTGACCATTCACCAGTGGCAGCAGTACCATCTCGACCGGTACATGGACGGCATGGACCCCCTCGCGGCATTTCAGGCGACCGGCATGGACGCGGCCATCCAGTACTTCGAAGCCATGGGGCAATTCTGGATCCCCAACGCCGAACGCTACGTTGTGCAGAGCCCGGAATGGCAGGACGCCATCGAAGTGATCGATCCTGACCCGCTCAACAAGGTGCTTCATCACACCATCACCACGCCCGAGGGAACGCTCACCTACAAGACCTGCGGCAACCTGGCCACAACGTGGATCACCGAATACCTGATCAAACGCTTCGAAGACGTTGAACTCATCGAGAAATACATGCCTGTCGCCAAACTCGACCAGGCCCGCGTAACGGCCGCGTACGACGCCGTCGGCGACGCCGGCATCCTGCGCGGTTTCGTCTGGGGCGACCAGGCCGGCTGCTGGCAGCATGCGTGCTGCTTGATGGAAGTGCAGCAGCTCATCATCGAAGCGATGTCCAACCGGGAATGGGTCCATCATCTCATGCGCGCGTTGCTCGACAAGAAACTTCGTTTCATCGAGGAATCGTTGCGCGGCGCCGCGTTCGATCTCATCGAGACGGGCGGCGGTTCGGCAAGCGACACCGTGATTTCGCCGGACCTTCATCGCGAATTCTGCCTGCCCTATGACCGCGAGATGCATCGCGCGCTCCATGACATCGGCCACATCGCCACGTACCACACCTGCGGCGGCATGATGTTCATTCTCGACCAGATCGTCGCCAACGAAACCGACGCCTCCGAAACCCTCTCGCCCCCGGGCACAGGCGGCAACGTTACCGATCCCTCCACCGTGCGCCATGTCTTTTCCGATGAGATCGCGATGATCGGAGGCATGGACCAGTTCAACATCCTGACGAATGGCTCGGAACAGGCGATCCGCGACGAAGTGTTTCGCCTGTTCGAAGGGTTTGGCAAAGACGGCGGCTATATCCTCTCCGCGTCAGACCACTTCTTCGACACGCCCCGGGAGAACCTATGCGCGTACGCGCGGGCGGCGGCCGAGTGCGCCTACTGAGATCATTGAGCTAGATCCACATTATCTCCATAGAGTACCGTGTGGGCATTGCTCTCAGCGGCGAATCGTCGCGGCGAGGTGGACATTCGGGGGATCTTCCCGTATCGTATGCCCCTTGGTTATTGCGGATTGGCGGATTTCGGGAGGCGGGTATGGATATCGGGCATAGCGAACGGCTGGTGTTGATTGGCGACAGTATTACGGACGCGGGGCGATTCGATGACCCGGAGCAGCTTGGGTCTGGATACGTCCGGATGTTTCGCGACCTGTGCTGGACGCGGTATCCCGAACGCGCGTTCGAGATCGTGAATCACGGCATCGGAGGCGACACCATCCGTAATCTGGACGCGCGCTGGCAGCGCGATGTTATCGAGGCGCGGCCGGACGTCCTGAGCGTGAGCATCGGCGTCAACGATGTCTGGCGGCAGCTTCAATCCCCGGCCAATCCGGACGAGGTCTTTCTCGACGAGTTCGTAGCCACGTATCGCCGCCTGCTCACCCACACGCGCGACACGCTCGGGTGCAGGCTGATCCTGTGCGAGGCGACGATCATCGGCGAGACGCGCGACGCCCCGCACAATCCGATCATCGACCGGTACAACGAGGCTATCGCCGGGATCGCGCGCGAGTTCGGCGCGAAGCTTGTGCCCATGAACCAGGCCTTCTGGCGCGTCATCGAAGCGGACCCGTCGCGCCCGTGGACGAGCGACGGCGTGCATCCGTTGAGCAACGGCCACATGCTGATGGCGGCCACGCTGTTCGAGGCGCTGGGCGGCCGCCTGCCATGAAGCCCCTGCTCGCGATCACGATGGGCGATGTCAACGGCGTCGGACCGGAAATCGCCGCCAAAGCACTGGCGATTCCCGAGGTTCGCGATTCGTGCATCCCTCTCGTTATCGGAAGCGCCGCCGTTTTCGAAGAGGCGCGCGCAGTCGCGCCCGCATGTCCTCGCGCGGAGGCCGTGCGCGACGAGTCCGAGGCGCGCGCCGTCAAGGAGGGCATTCCGGTATTCGATGGCGGGATTGCCGCGCCGCCGTTGCGCCGTGGCGAACTCGATGCCGAAGCAGGCCGCTGCGCCGTCGAATGGATCAAGCTTGGCGTGCGCATGGTCATCGAGAAACGAGCGGACGCCGTAGTAACGTGCCCAATCAATAAGGAAGGCATCCACCGCGCGGGTTACGCATACTCGGGGCATACGGAACTCATCGCCGAGATGACAGGAAGCCCGGACTACCGCATGTGCCTGTTTGCGGGCCCCATCCGCATTGTCCATATCACGTCGCATCTGTCGTTGCGCGACGCCATCGCGGCCGCCACGACGGACCGCATCGTCAAATCGATCCAGGTGGGCCACGACGCGCTCGTGCGCCTGGGCCTGCCACGGCGGCGGATCGCGGTGGCGGGGCTGAACCCGCACGCGGGCGAGGCCGGCGCGTTCGGTTCGGAGGAGCGGCAGGAAATCGTGCCCGCAATCCAAACCTGCCGGGCGCAAGGCATAGACTGCTCCGGGCCGTATCCTCCGGACACGGTGTTCCTGCGCATGCACGAGGGCGAGTTCGATCTTGTCGTGGCGATGTATCACGACCAGGGGCACATCCCCACGAAGTTGATCGCGATGGACGAGGGCGTCAACGTCACGCTGGGGATTCCGATCATTCGGACCTCGGTCGATCACGGCACGGCGTACGACATCGCGTGGAAAGGTATCGCACGCGAGAACAGCTTGTGCGCGGCGATCCGGCTCGCGGCGCAGTTCGCCGCGATCGAGCGTACATCCGGAGATCTGGCGTCATGAGTCGCGCCCTGGCTTTCGCGCTGGCCGCCGCGCTGTGCGTACCGGTATGGGGCGACACGTTTCACAAATACGGAAAGACGTTTCAGATCGGCCCGAACCCGAATGCGGTAAAAGCGGTTGACCTCAACGGAGACGGGCTGCCCGAGATCCTCACGGCCAATACGGGCAACATGGTGAGTCCTCAACAGGAACGCCCGGGCAACGACGAAGTATCGTTCCTCGTGGCTACGGGCAATCTGGAATACGTCGCGCAACCGCCGTTGCGAACGGACTTCGCCCCGTACACCCTCGCTGCAGGCAATATCGATAACGCCAAGGGTATTGACGTCGTCGCCGGGTCCTTCATGGCCGTGCACCACAACGACATCACGTTGTTCCGCAACGTCGGCGACAATCTGTTCGAGCCGGTTGCCTTCCGCCTTCCCTTCGAGACACTGCCTTACAAACGCATGTACGACGGCGATCACGAGCCGGTCTTTACAGTTCCAGGCGTCACCTCGCTCATCCTCGCGGACGTAAATCACGACGGACGGCCGGATATCGTCGCGACGGGCTGGTCGAGCGACGTCCTGCTGGTCCTCCCGGGCATTCCGGAAACGTATTTCGGCGAGGCTAAAGTCACGTCCGCAACAGGCGGTCCGCGCGACGTCAAAGCGGCGGATTTCGACAGCGACGGCAAACTGGATCTCGCCGTAGTGCTCTACAGTTCGAGCGAGATCGGGTTGTGGAAGGGAAACGGCGACGGCACGTTCGATGCCGTGGACCGCTTCGACGCACATGGGCGGCTCCCCACCAAGATCGAGGTTGCCGACATCAACCGAGACGGCAAGCTCGACTTGGTCGTGTCCAACTGTTACACCGACGATTCGGTCGTGATCTTCTACGGTGACGGCGGATTCGGTTTCAGCACGTCGCAGGAGATTCAACTCGGAAAGGACCATGGCGTCCTCGAACACGAGATCCGCGACTGCCTCGTGGCCGATTTCAATGGCGACAAGAAGCCGGACATCGCGGCGGCCTGTTCGGCCTCGCGCCAGGTTGCCGTGATAATTAACGAATCATCCGACACGGCGATCCCGCAACGGTTCCGCGTGGAGACGTATCCGTTCGAGAACGCGCGCCCGCGCGCGTTGTGCGCCGCCGACTTGAACAAAGACGGCGCGCCGGAACTTGTCGTCGCCCTGGCCGAAAGCGAGTCCGTCGCATTCCTTCTTAATACCCCGCCGAAACCGGAGCCTGCCCCGGCGAAACGCTGATCCCCCGGCTACGTGGCGGCGTGTTCGCGTGTCTCCACCGGAGGCGGCGGATACATGGGCACGCGAGGAACCGCCGTGCGGAGCAGACGTTCGAGTTCTTGAACCTCTGCGGCGTTCGGATCGACGCGGCGCGCCTCGGCAGCGGCAATCCGGCAGCGGTCGAGGATTGCGCCAATCAGCCGCGGGTCCGCATGCTCTCGCACGGCAAATTGCAGGCTGCGCAAATGGACCTTCGCGATCTCGAGATAACACCGCATCTCGAAATACGTGTCGGTGTACTGCGCAATGGGGCTTTTCCGCCCCTGCTTCTGAAACAAGGTAAGGCAGACGTAGAACTCGCCTTCCGCCACCGCAAGCACGGGGCTTGGCGCGTTGAGGTAGCATCGCCCGAGGTAGAAGTGCGCCGCCGTATCCTCGGGCGCATCGAGCAACCGGGCCTTCAACACCGGCTCGGCCTGTTCCCAGTGCGCTTCGCGGACCAGCGCCTCGGCATGCGCCATGACGTTCTCGTGCGGCTCGCGCGCGCAACCCGCCAGAGTGACGAAGGACAAACTCAACGCCAGCGCGATACACACTCTAGCCGTCGTGAAGAACCTAACCATCGTGCTACCTGAGAAGAGCGGTATATCCGGCTTGCTCGAAATGCCTGTCCGGCGTTAGCGCCTCGTCGATGTGGTCCGAGTCCATAACCAGAAACGACGCGCAATCCGTCAAGCTCCATCCCTTGTCACCGCGGTTTCGATACAGTTCCAAAGCGCGGTCAAAATCGACCATCCCCAGAGACACTACCCGAATGCGAGATGCGCCGTGGATTGTGTTCGTGAGTTTCACCGCATTCTCGCGCAAATAGGGACCTCTCTCCGCGAAGAAGTTGAGCACCTCGACGAGAACCAGATCTGTGGTCACAAAGCGGTTCCCACGAAGCAATCGCGCCAACGAAACAGCCTTGGCATGAAGGGCGTCTTGGCGATAAAGCAACGCAATCCAATAACCAGCGTCGACGAAGATGGTTCTCATGAATCCTGCTTGGGCGCACCGTATAGATAATGGTCCAAGTTTATGGCTGCATCGGTAGGCACGCGCGCCAGCTCATCCGCAGGAACTTGTTCCGCCATGCGTATGAGAGTCTCGAAAAAGTCTGAATCATCGGCCGGCTCTCTCGTCTGCTCAGAATAGAGCACGACCACCTCCGCAACGCCAGTCGGCGTGTCGCTCGGCAACACGACGGTACGGTCTTCACGAATAGTCGTACTGAAACGATAAGCATTCATAGCACTCACCTTTCGTACTTTATCGTACCACAAAAAGGCACTGAAGACTCGACCTCGTCTATTTCGCGGCACTATCCCAGCGTGGTTCGAGACGGAAGAAACCCGTGGCCGAACCAGCACGGCAGAACGCGGTAATCTGGCGCGGTTTGGTCTCGCTCAACTTCTGGACCGCCTCCTTGAAGTCGTCGATCGTCGCGATGGGATGATTGGCGAGGTCCATAATGATGACCCCGGCGCGCATTCCGGCGAGGTCGGCCACGCCGCCCGATTTTACGCGGCGCACGATGACGCCTTTCACGTCCTCGCCGAGGTTCAGAAGGATTCGCACGTCGGTCGTGATCTCGCGCACCGTCACCCCGAAGACCTCGTCCTTGTACTCGCCGGCGTCGCGCGCGGACTTCGGACGCTCGACCAGCGTCGCCTGCAACTCGATCGGTTTGCCGTCGCGCAGGACTTTCATCGGGACGGTCTTGCCTATGCCGGCCTCGCGCACAAGCTTGGTGAAGCCCATGACTTCGCGATCTTGCTTGGCATGCATGGGCACGCCATTGAAGTTCACGATCACGTCGCCAGGCTGGAGGCCTGCGGCCTCTGCCGACCCGCCCGGAACGAGGCTGCTCACGATGATGCCGCCTTGCTGCGGCAAACCCCAGTACTCGGCGAAATCGTCCGTCAGCGGTTGCGTGAACACCCCGAGCCACGCTTCCTCGCCGCGGCCCGACGCCACGCTTTCCGACGGTGGCTTATCGATGTACTTCTGGAACAGGTCCGTCTGATACACGAGCGGATGGCCGCTATGAACGTACAAGTCGCCGCCTTCCGCGGGTGTTAGGTCGAATCCGACGACCCCGAGCACGCGCCCCTGCGTATCAACCACCGGCCCGCCGACAAACCCGAATCGCAGGGGACTGTCGACGCAGTAGGTCGCGCGGGGCTTTTCGAGCACGGCGCCGATCCGGCACGTGAAGATGCCACGCGCGAAGTCGAGCGCTTCCGAGAGCAGCCCGACGAGCAGGATCGGCTGCCCGATATCGAGCCGCGCGCCCGGCGTGAACCGGACACACGGCAGGTTCAACGTCTCGCCCTCGTTCGCCTCGAGTTTGAGGAAGCAGATATTGACGTCTTCCGGCTTTTGCAACAGCACGGCGTTGTACTTCTTTTCGTCGTCGCCCTGGCCCACCGAGACTTTGATATTGAAAGGCTCGGCGTTTTCGAGCGACATATGGCCAGGCGCCATCGCAAGGCCGGACGGCGACACAATCAGCCCGAGCGCGCTGCTGTCGCGCTTCGAGGTGTCGCCCGTAGCCGGGTTCGTGATCTCGGCGGAATACGTCACCACGCATACGGCAGGGCTTAGCGATGCTTGCGCGCGCGCGATGGCGGCTTGGGAAAACCCGTCGGGTTCCTGGGCCACGGCGGCGATAACGATCAGCAAACTACTCAACATGCTTGGGACCTCCTTCTTCCTGCACGGGACCGGGTTCCGAAGGAGAGGCGCTCTCGGAACCGTCCTGCTTCACGAGGACGTACCGGTGGAGCGCGCCACGCTTGGCTTCGATCATGACAAGGCGTTTCTTCGAGGCGACCAGATCGCGGTACATGACCTGGAACGCGTCCATGTTCGGCACGTCTTTCCCGTCCACTTTCAATATGATGTCGCCGTTTTGAAGCTTCGCGTTCGCGGCAATCCCCCCGACCTGCGACCCGGTCACGTAGATGCCCTGTTTCGAGGGCAACTGAGCGCGCCGCACCATCGGCTCGCTCAGTTCGACCGCCGTGAACCCCCACTCGGGGAACTCGACCTGGTCGCCCTTGAGCGAACTCCGCTCGACCGTGGTCGCCATCAGGTCCTTTTCCTCATTGTCTCGCAAAACACGCAAAGCCACCTGTTTGCCCACCGGCAGATCCGCGATCAGTTTCCGGACCGCAGGCAGGTCCTCCTCGAAGCGGGCGTTCGTGGGCTTGCCATCGACGGATAGCAGGACGTCGCCCGGCCGCAACCCCGCCTCGTACCCCGGCGACAGAGGATCGACATCGCCGACGACGACGCCCTTCTGGGCCGTATCGTTCGTCTTGACGCGCATCGGCTGCAACGACTCGCCGATCCAGCTCCGAATCACGCGGCCGTCTTTGATGATGCGATCGACGACTTCTTTGACGACATTGATGGGAATGGCGAACCCGACGTTTTCCGCGCCCGACAAGACGCGCGCGTTCATGCCGATGACTTCGCCCTTCAAATTCACGAGCGGGCCGCCGCTGTTGCCGGGATTGATCGCGGCGTCGGTCTGAATCCACGTGTTGAACGGCGATACCATCTCGTCGCCCCGGTCTTCGAGGTACCGATCCGTGATGCTCACGATACCCATCGAGACCGACCGCGCAAGCCCGTGCGGACTGCCCAGGGCCAGCACGGTCTGCCCTGCTTTGAGCTTCGACGAGTCGCCCAACTTGACCGCGGGCAGCTTGCCCGCCGAGTCGATCTTGATGACGGCGATATCGGTATACGGGTCGACGCCGATGACCTTGGCCTCGACTTCTTCCTTCGTATAGAGCACGCACCGCACCAGCTTGGTTTCGCCGGCAACATGCTCGTTCGTAACGATGTAACCGTCAGGCGAAATAATGAACCCGCTGCCGACGACCTGGATCTCCTCGCGTTTACCGCTTGTAAACACTTCCTTCACGGGCCGGATGTGCACCAGCGCCGGGGCCACTTTGTCCTTGGCCGCGAGCACCGCCTTTTCCGAACCCGGGCCCATCGTCGCGCAGCCAGCCGCCAGCACGAGCAGCACGGGCAGTACCGCCATCATTCGTTTCAACGCAGCCTCCTTCGGCATCGAGCCGTTCAAGCACGCGCGCGGATTATACCCCACGGGCCGGGATAGGCCAAACGTGGGAGTCTCAGTAGAAACGTAGCGTCGCGGAATTAGGGAGACATCAAGCAGATGAAAGAACAACGAGGCCTCAGGCCGAATCCGCCCCGGTCACTCGAACAGCGACTTGGCGAAGGCGAGGTCGTCGGCGATGAGGCGGTTGACGGAACCGTGGTCGTTGTATTCGGCGCTCAGACAGAGCGTTCCGGACCATTCGCGCCGCTTAAGTTCGGCAGCGGCGCGCGGCCACGATGCGAGGCCGTTGCGGCCGGTGGTCCAGTACTCGTGCCATTGCGCGTATTCCGCCTCGGGGCCGTTGCGGCGGCGCCAGAAGGCGTTCTTGAGATTCACCATGCGAAGATGCGTCCACAGGATGTCGATCGCATGCTCGGGTTCTTCGCCGTTCAACGCGGTGTGGGCCACGTCGTAGACCGCGGCGACATGCTTCGGATTGTAGCCTTTCATAAAGTGAAGCAATTGCATGGCGCTGGCGACGCATTTGCCGCAATGATTCTGCACGCCAATGGTCACGCGATACTTGTCGAGCAGCGGGATAAGCGCGTCGCATTCGTTCTGATACCGCGTCTCGCCGGCAAGATAGGAACTGCCGTCGATTCCGATGCAGATGCGAATGAGCGGAATGCCGGCGTCGGCGCAGGCCGCCATCGTGGCCTTGTCGGTGGGACCCGCTACGCTGAAGATCTTGAGGCCGTGATCGGCCATGATATCGGCCGCCTTGGGCAGGCCATCTTGCACGCGGTCGGGAGTGACTTGATACCCGGGACGCACCGGCAGTTCGATGCCGTCAAACCCGAGTCCTTTGACATGTTTCGCCAACTCAGGCAACGGCATCTTCCACGGTTTCGTGAATACGCTGTATGTGAACTGGCTGCCCATCCCCAAGTCCCTTTCGATGCATTATACCGCAACGGCGTTGAGTGCGCTAGTGGCTTCTATCCAACGACGCGGAACGGCGGCAGGTTTACACGCGGCTCAATGTGCCCATGATTAAGCCAGCGTCCACGGGGCACGGTATTCGTAGTGGAGCAGTTGGTTGGCTTCTTCGTTGTTGACGACGCGTTCTTTCTCGGCGTCCCACTCGATGCGCGCTTTGGTGGCCAAAGCAATGTTGCCGAGGTGCGACAAGGTCGTCGACCGGTGGCCAATCTCGACGTCCGCGGTCGGCAGCGCGCGGCTCTTAATACAGTCGAGGAAATTGCGGATGTGCTGGACAGTCAGATCGCCGTCGCTGCTCGACACGGTTTCGGCTTCCATGCGCGGAGCGGGGTCCTGAAATTGGCCACCCTTCTCCGGGAGGATTTCGTACCCGCGGTCGTCGGCGTACAACGTGCCTTTCGTTCCGCGCAGTTCGAACTCGCCGCGTTTGAGGGCCGGCGCGCCGCTCGCTTCGTACTGGCCGAACACGACGAGGCAGCCGGACGGGAACTCGAAGGTCGTCTCCATGGTGTCGGGGATGTCGCGGTCGTCGTCGACCGCGAACCGGCCGCCGAGCGACACCACCGCCGACGGCGCCGTTTCGTTCAAGGCCCACCGGATCGCGTCGAGGAAATGCACGCCCCAGTTCGCGATCTGCGAGGAGTACGCCTTCCACCAGCGGAACTTGTACGGCGCAATCGTTTCGCGATACGGGCGCATGGGACGCGGGCCGAGCCACATGTCCCAGTCGAGGTCCGCGGGCGGATCGCTGTCCGGGGCTTTGCCCATGCCCGACGGCCACATGTTCGTGATGCGGTAACTGCGCGCGACGGTGACTTTGCCGATACCTCCCGCCGAAACGCGCGCCGCGAGGTCGGTGTACATCTTGCCCGAACGGCGATGCACGCCCACCTGGACGATGCGATTCGTGCGCCGCGCGGCCTCGACCATTTTGCGGCCTTCGACAATTGTGATGGAAAGCGGCTTCTCGACGTACACGTCTTTACCCGCGTCGCACGCCATGATGGTCTGGACCGCATGCCAATGATCGGGCGTCGCCACCACGACGCCGTCGAGGTCGTTTCGTTCGAGCAGCGTTCTGAAATCGCGATAAGCGTCGGGCTTCCCCCCCACTTTCGCGGCCCACTTTTCAAGGTAGGGCTGATACACGTCGCACAGCGCCACGATGTCGACATCGGGATGTTTGAGCGTACAGTCGATGAGCTGGCCGCCGCGGTTGCCCACGCCAATGAAGCCGAGGCGGATCCGTTCGTTAGCCCCTTGGGCGCGTGTCGCCGTGATGGCTGCCGCGCCGGCGGCAGCGGTCTTGACGAACGATCTGCGAGTCATCGAGGATTTCATAGCCACCTCCCTATACGACTTAGCCGCCTGCCATTCTGAGCGATGCGAAGCGTCTCGCCACGGGCCTCCGTATCGAGTGCCAAGAGGCTCCTCGCTCTGCTCACCGAACATGAACTTACCGTTGATTGAGGTGCGAATGCAATCGACTGGGACGTTATGAATCATTGAATCGATTACGAGTCGCCATGAAGCGCGCCTTCACTCGGGTGGACGAAGATGCAGCGCGTCTCGAGTGACGCCGATACCTAAGAGAAAGCTGGACCTCCTGTCATTCTGAGCGAAGCGAAGAATCTCCTGACAGGTGATGCCTCTATCGCGAGTGAGATTCTTCGCTTCGCTCAGAATGACAGGAGGTCGGGTTTCTATCTTCGAGGTAGCACGAGCATGAGCACGAGCCAATGTGGCTTGAGTCGCCAACAGGATGACTCACCCCATTAGGCAGACGTGGCTCTTCGTGAAGCTGGGGAGTATCGAACCGGCAGCATATCGTCTTTGAATCGCGGACGAGTCCATGGCACACTGATGTCCGCTGTTCTGCTGGCGGGAGAACAGGCAGTCTCGCCGAATCCGGGTACGCATTCGCGGCCTTGCGAGGGAAGGAATCGCCGTGAGCACTATTCTGGACGCACTCAAACGCGTTGAGGAACAGATCCGCAAGAACGCCGAGCAAAAGGCTTCCGCTGGGCCGGGGGCCGCGGCCGTGCCATCGCCCGAACCTGGGCGGCCACCAGGCCAGCCGGCGGCCATCGCGGCCGTAGAAAACGACGAGGCGATGAAGGTGTACCTCAGTCTCGTGGGCATGCTCGAAGACATCCAGAGCGGCATTGAGACGGGACAGTCCGAGTCGGGCGCGCGCATCGCCGAACTGTACGAGGCCATAGCAGCGCTCCAAGCGGAACTTGCGCGCCAGCGCGAGGCCGACCTCAAGGGCGTCGAGGCCTCGCGTGCCGAACTGGCCAAGGCCGTCGCCGCCATGGGAGAGTCGCTGGCGGAGTACGAAGCCGAGGCGGCTCGTCAGGAGGAGGCCCTCCGGGCCGAATGCCGCCAGCGGGAAGCGGAACGCGACGCGGCCAACCACGCGCTGGCGGCAACGCAGTCGCAGATGGAACCGCTACGCAAGACGCACGCCGAGATCAACGAGACGATCGCCAAGTTGTTTCAGGCCGTGGCCGCGGCGCAAGGCGACGCGGATAACAATCGGGATGCACTGCGCGAAGCGCTGCAGCGGCTCGACGCGGATCGCGATGCGGCACAGGCCGCGCTTACGGCGGTGCAGTCGCAGCTCGCCGCGCTCGAAGACGCCCACGTGGAGATGTTGCAGACGCTTGAAGACGCGCGAAAGGACGCCTCCCGCCAATACGACGAATTGCTCGAATCCTCGCGCCAGTCGTCGGCTGATCGTGAAGCGCAGGAGGCAGCATACGCGGCGATCGAGGCGTCGGTCGCCTCCCTCGAAGCGCGCATCGATGCACTGGGCAAGGAGGAGGCCGAGGCGCGCGCCTCGTTCGAGTCGCGCCTCGAAGGAACGAGTACAGTCGAGGCCCTCGCGAAACTTGAATCCCGCCTCGATACGCTTGGCAAAGCCGAAGCGCAGGCGATAGCCGAGATCACGGCGCGCGTGGAGAAGATGGGTTCGGGCGGCGCTCCGGCTGCGCCCGCGGAGAGTCGTGTCGCGGAATCGGAAGACCTTATCGAACTGAGGTCGCGCATCGAGGATCTCGACTCGGCCCACGCGCAACGCGCCAAAGCGACGGAGGAACTCGCGCAAGCGCTGGCTTTGGTTCAGGAAGGATTGGCGCGCCAAGGAGACGTGTTCGATCAAGACCGGCTTCGCCGCGACGTCGAAGGCGAATCGGCGAGGGCGGGCATCACGGCGGCCCAGTCGCAGATGGACCGCCTGCGCGAGAGCCATGCGGAGACCGTCAAGTCCGCGTCCGAAAGCGCCGCGTTAATTGCCGCGCTTTCGCGGGAGGTCACCGCGCTGCGCGGAACGATGCAGAAGGAATCGAAGAAGCGATCTGCGAAGCGCGAAGCGGACGAACCGAGGGAAACGTCGCAGCCTATCGCGCCGGAGTTACTCGAGTCCGTGGCCCAGCTCGGCCGGCTCGTGGCGGAGGTCCAAAGCGGTCTTGCCGTCCAGCGAGAGAAGCTGCAACAGGAAGCCGCTCAATGGGCCGCGCGGTTCGCGGCGCTTGCGGAAACCCAGGCCAAGCTGGAAACGGCTATGCCGCTTGCCGAAGCGCCATCGCAGGACGAGGCGATGCGCGAACTCGCCGCCGAAACCCGCAAGGCGATCGCCGAGTTGCAGCAGGCCGCGGAAACGGGCGGCGCCGATTCCGCTCAACAGGTGGAGGTCCTTCGGCGCGAGGCCGAACGCAATCGAAACGCCGACCGGGAGGCCGCAAACGCAGCGCTCGCAGGAGTCCAGGCTCAAGCGGATGCCGCCCGCGACATCGCTACTGAGATTCGCGACGCCCTTGCGGAACTGCGCCAAGAGATGCAAGCGGCGCACGCCGAAACCGCGCAGCAACTGGACACGTTCAGGCACGAGATGGAACGGAATCGGGACGCCGACCGCGAGGCCGCGGGCGTGGCGATGCGCGCGGCGCTCGAAGCCTCCGAGCGGAGCATCGGCGGCTTGGCGGAAGCGCTCTCGAATGTTCGCGAAGAGCTTGAGCGCCAGGGCGAGGCGTCGCGCGGGCAGTCGCGCGCAGGTGACGTCGAACGCGAGAAGGCCGCCGCAGCGCTGGACGCCATGCGAGCGAAAATGGCCATGATGGCTCAGACGCTTGCCACGCTCGAAACGCTGCATCACGCCGAACTGACCAAGCGCACCGCGGACGACTGGCAGTATACGCCCGAGGAATCGCCGGCGGCCAAGGTGAAACCGGCAACGGTCATCGATAAGTTCGAGGCGCAGCGGCTTCATGCCGCCGCGGGCGAGGCGTTCAGCGCCCGCAACTTTGCCGAGGCGCTGCGCCTGCTCGACTTGATCGACGCGTCGTTCCCGAACAACAAGAGCATCCTGTACAACCGCGCGGAGTGCCTGCTCAATCTCGGACGGAACGATGAGGCCCGGGCATTGTGCGACCGGCTGGTTTCCGACCTGTACCATGCGCCTGCCGCAGAATTGAAGAACAGAATACCGGCGTAGGCCTCGGGGTTACGAAGGTCTCGGCTGCACACTGCGATAGATTCGCACTTGCGCCTTCTCGAGCGTGGCGAGTCCCGCTTCCACCTTGTCGTCGATGTACTCCAGAAACGATTCGAGTTTCTCGCGCGTGTCCACAATCTCGACGACGATGGGAAGATCTTCGGATAGGCGCTCGATCTTGAAGGTGTGAATGATTCGGCTGTTCGCGCCGAATCCCATAATGCCGCGCGTTACCGTCGCGCCCGCAAGGCCGCGTTCGCGCGCCTGCATGACGACCCATTCGTACAGCGGTTTGCCGTTATGTTTGTCGCTCTCGCCGATGAACAAGCGGAGCAGACAGCCTTCTTCGGGAAGCACCATGGGTCACCTCCAAATCAGGTATGCGACGCTACGCCCAAGCCAAATCGCGCCAAGCCCCAACATGATATGCGCGCCGACATTGGCCATAGCAAACGCATTCTCGCCGCCGCGCAGCAAGTTCATGCTTTCGTTGCCGAACGTCGAAAAGGTGGTGAATCCGCCGAACATGCCAATGACAATGAACTCGCGAGTCGAAGCAGAGAGCGCGCCGCGGCTTTCCGCGAGTTGGCTGACAGCCCCAATCGCAAAACACCCCGCCACGTTGACGGCCAGTGTGCCGAACGGAAACGACGCGCTGTGCGAGGCGTTTTGCACGACCCCGCTTACGAGATAACGCAAGACCGAGCCTAGGAACCCGCCCGCGCCGACTAGCAGAAGTTTCATCATGATGCGGTCATTCTAACAAACCGGTGCTATGCGTTCGAGTGCATCGGTATTGCTACGAATCGTATGAAGAGCGTTCATACCAAGCTACAATCAAAGGCGCACAGCTCACGGGGTATCGTAATCGTAATCGTAATCGTGATCGTAATCGTGATCGTGGTCGTGATCGAAATCCTCGAAGTCGACTACGACTACGATTACGAACACGATCACGATCACGATCACGATTACGATTACGATTACGATTACGATCACGATTTCAACGATCCCGGTATGCCAACTCCTGATTGCGCCTTCGTATCAGTATTGACGCGATGCCGTTGGCGGGCTATTCTCGTGTTGCGTGAATCAACCGGAGGGGAGGAACGATGCGAGTCTTCGCGATTGCCATAGCCGTAGCCGGTACGGCGTGTTGTGCGTTTGCAGCCGAGCATAACGAGGTGGCGGTAGGCGCTGTCGGGGATGGGATAACGGATTGCACGGCGGCTTTCCAGTCTGCGATGGACAGCGTGGCCAGCGCGGGCGGCGGGATTGTGAACGTGCCCTCGGGCGAGTTCTGTATCCGAGGCACACTGAAGATCCCTGGCGGCGTCACGCTGCTCGGCACGTTCCGAACCGCCCCGTCGAACGATCACGAGAACCGCCCGCGCATCGACGGTTCCGTTCTGCTCGCCTACGCGGGACGCGGTTCGCAGGACGGAACGCCGTTCATCACACTCGCGGGCAGCAACGCGACGCTCGCGGGGATTGTCGTCCGGTATCCCGAATGGCAACAATCCGACGTGCCGCCCGTTCCCTATCCGCCGACGGTCTACGCGGACTACACCGCGAACACGGGCATCCTGGATTGCTGTTTCCTGAATTCGTACGAAGCGATCCATTGCCAGAACGCGGCCCGGTTCTTGATCAGGAATATCCATGGCTATCCAAGTTTTCGCGGCCTGTACATCGACAACTGTTGTGACATCGGCCGTGTCGAGAACTGCCACTTCTGGCCGTTTGGCGTGATGTACAAGCCGGACGATCCTTACTGTTATTGGGTCAACACAAACGGCGTGGCCTTCGAATTCGCGCGAACGGACTGGCAATACGTGATCAACACGTTCTGTTTTGGCTACGGCGTAGGCTACAAATTTTCCGAAACGAAGAACGGCTCGTGTAATGGCAACTTCGTCGGGATTGGCGCGGACTCGTGCCGCCGGCCGGTGCTGGTCGAACAGGCCCAGCCGCCCGGTCTGCTGATCACCAACGGCGAGTTCGTGGGGCGCTGGGGAAGCACCGATTCCGCGGGCGTCGAGATTGCGCCCTCGGTCGGAAACGGCAAAGTAAGCCTCAGCAACTGTTCGTTTTGGGGGCCAATCGCAAGCTGCATCTGGAGCCGCAGTCCGAAGGCGCAGATCACAGTCGTCGGAACCAACTTCGTGCACTGGGATATCGACTGCAAAGGCGCGCCCGCCATCCAGCTTGACGCGGGCAAGGCTATCGTCCAGGGAAACACCTTCGGCGAGGGCGAGACGAACGTGCGCGTCGGAGAGGGCGTCGCCTCGGCGATCCTCATGGGCAACCAAGCTGTCGAAGGCTTCGTCGTGGATAACCAGGCGGGCACGCGGACCCAGTGTATTGGGAACGAAGCGGAAGCGCTGGCGTCCGCGCCGGAGCATGCCAAGGCGCACTACCGGGTTGACATCGGGAATCCCGGAGACCGGCGCTTTCTCCGAAAATGGTGCGGCCGTGAGAAGGCCGTGGAATGGCCTAACGAACCGGGAACGAAACGCTGGTCCACGCGCGACTCGACGCTTCTGCTGCCCGTGCTGCCCAAAAAGACTTACACGCTCACGATCGAGATCTGCCAACCCGCGCGAAGCGTCGATCCGGAGAATGGCCTCTATATCGGAGACAAACGCATCGCGGAATTTCCCCAGCGCGAAGGCCCGGCCACGATCACCGCGAGCGTGCCTGCGGCGCACAAGGACACCCTCGAGGTCCAGGTCCGAGTCAAGACATGGGTGCCCAAGGATTTGGACGCGAACTCCGGGGACACGCGGGCGTTGGGTGTCGGCGTCCGGTCGGTCACGATGCAAGCCAAGGGCGCGCACAAAACCCCGCTGTTTCGCGTGAATCCTTCATCATAGGCGGCAACGCGTAGCGGGACTGTGAACGAGTACAAGCTTCATCCCTCATCCCTCATCCTTGTCGCATGTCGTCTTGCGCAGCGTCGTGACATCAGGATAGAATGCCGCAAGTCGGCAACAGGCGAGAAGGCCATGAAACTAACGAGCCGAAGTGAATACGCGCTTTTGGCGTTGATTGCGCTATCGCGTCGCGAACCTACCGAATACGTGAGCGGCGAAATCATCGCCAACGAGCACGGCATTCCGTTGAAGTTTCTCCAACAGATTCTGCTCGCGCTCAAGCGCGGCCGTTATGTTCAAAGTTCCAAGGGACAGCACGGCGGATATCGGCTGGCGAAAGCGCCGAAAGAGATCTCGCTGGCCGAGATCGTGCGCCTGTTCGACGGCGCGCTCGCACCGACCGAATCGGTCAGCAAGTACTTCTACGAATCCACCCCCATCGAGAAAGAGAAGAAACTCATCAACGTCTTCAGCGACATTCGGGATTACGTGGCCCACAAGCTCGAAAACACGACGCTCGCCGACGTCCGCTGACAGCAGTAGCTCTAGAAGAGGCACTACGCGTCCCGTAGAGTTCGCCGCTCTTGCCGCATTTCCGGATAACGCCTCATTAGGGATTGTGCCGCTTCCCCGCCACGCCTTGGCTCAGCCTCGCTGATCGCCCCCCTCGCGACGATGAACGACCCCGGACCGTTGATCTATAATGCGCGCCATGAGCGGAACGAGTACAGACCCCCCACGCGACGTGCGCCGTCGTCACGACGGACTGCGTGCGGATGTCGAGCGGCATAGCCGCCTGTATTACGTCGACGCCTCGCCGCAAATCTCGGACATCGAGTTCGACGCCCTCATGCGCGAACTCGATGAGATCGAGAAGAAGTATCCGGTCCTCGCGACGCCGGATTCGCCGACGCAGCGCGTCGGCGGCGAGCCGCTCAAGGAATTCGAGACGGTCGAACACGCGGTCCCGATGCTGTCGATCGACAACACGTACAACGCGGAGGAAATCCGCGAGTTTGACCAGCGCGTGCGCAAGGGATTGGGCGCGGGCGATTCGCCCGAGTACGTGGTCGAACTCAAGATCGACGGCGTGGCTATTTCGTTGCGCTACGAAGCGGGCGTCTTCGTGCGCGCGGCCACGCGTGGCGATGGCGTTCGCGGCGACAACGTCACCGCAAACGTGCGAACGATCCAGGTCCTCCCCATGAAACTCAAGGGCGCCCCTCCTCCACTCTTCGAAGTTCGCGGCGAAGTCTTCATGCGGCACGAGGAACTCAAGCGACTGAATCGCCTCCGTGAAGAAGCAGGCGAGCCGCCGCTCGCGAATCCGCGCAACACGACTGCAGGCACGCTGAAACTGCTCGATCCGAAACTCGTGGCCCAGCGGCGGCTGAGTATCGCCTGCTACGACATCGCGCCGATGCCCGGTGTGGATATAACGTCGCACGCGGAGACATTGAAAACATTAAGAGGATTCGGGCTTCCCGTGAACCAAGAGCACAAGCGTTGCGCGTCGATCGAGGAAGTTATCGAAACGTGCAACGCCTGGGAAACGAGACGTTCGACGCTCGACTACGAGATCGACGGCATGGTTATCAAAGTCGATTCCGCCGAGCAACGCCGACGTTTGGGCGCGACCGCGAAATCGCCGCGTTGGGTCATCGCGTACAAGTTCCCTGCGCAGATCGCACAGACCAAGCTTTTGGCAATCACCGTGCAAGTGGGGAAGTCCGGCGCGCTCACTCCCGTGGCTGAGATGGAGCCGGTACCGCTTGCCGGCACGACCGTCAAACGCGCGAGCCTCTACAACTTCGAGGACCTCGCGCGCAAAGATCTGCGCGTCGGGGACACGGTCGAATTGCAGAAGGCGGGCGAGATCATCCCCCAAGTCATCCGCTTCGTTCCCGAGAAACGCCCCGAAGACGCCAAGGCCTTTGTAGCCCCGGCGGCGTGTCCCGAATGCGGCGGCGCGGTGCATCAGGATCCCGACGGCGTGTTCCTGCGGTGCCTGAACATGGCGTGCCCCGCGCAACTCAAGGAACGCATCGTGTATTTCGCGGGGCGTAGCGCGATGGACATCGAGGGCCTTGGGCCGTCGCTCGTCGAAAAGTTGGTCAAGGACCGCGGCGTCCGCGACGTGGCCGATCTCTATGACCTTGAAGAACAATCGCTGGCGCAACTCGATCATATGGGTGAGAAATCCGCCAAGAACCTCGTCGACGCGATCGCGGCCAGCAAAGACCGCCCGCTCAGCCGCGTGTTAAACGGCCTTGGCATCCGCCATGTCGGCACGCGCACGGCGGAAGTCCTCGCGGCGCGCTATCACGATATCGACAGCCTGATGCAGACGTCCGTCGAGGAACTGCAAGACGTGCCCGACGTCGGGGAGGTCGTCGCCGCGAGCATCCACGATTTCTTCGAGACAGAAGAGAACGAACTCTTGATTAGGAAACTCAAGGATCACGGGCTTGCCATGCGCGAACCCGAACGCGCCGATACCGGCGCACGGCCGCTCGAAGGGAAGACGCTGGTCGCAACAGGCACGTTGCGCAACTATTCGCGCGAGAGCATCGAGACGCGTATCCGCGAACTCGGAGGCAAGGCTTCTTCGAGTGTCAGTTCGAAGACGGATTACGTCCTCGCCGGCGAAAGCCCGGGATCCAAGGTGGAGAAAGCGAGGAAACTCGGCGTGCGGGTCTTGACCGAAGAGGAATTCGAGGCGCTCGCGCGCGGGGAGGCGCTGCCATGAACCGCGTGGCCTGTCCCGTAACGCTCGACGAGAAGACCGGCGAAACCCTGATTGAGTCGGTGCGCGGCCTCAAGCTCGAGGAAGGCGCGGAACTCGTGCTCGACCTGAGCGCGACGAAGCAGATGGACGCACGCGGCGGTGCGTGGCTGGTGGCCATCGCGAATCACATGTCGGCGCTCCGGGGCAAGCTTCGTTACGAGGGCCATACGGGGCTGGTCGCGGAATTCATCGACCTGATCGAACCGGGCCTGATCATCTCACACGCGCACCACAAGGTGGAGGAGGATTTCCTCGAAGAGATCGGTGGCCGCACGCTGAGCGTCGGCAGCGAGGTGCGCGACTTCGTCAACCTCCTGTTCGACGCGATGTACTGGATGCTTATCGCGCCATTCGAGGGGCGCGGCTTCCGCTGGAATCTGTGGATCGACGAGATGTACGAGATGGGCGTGCGCGCGGTGCGCATCACGTGCCTCATGAATTTCCTGCTCGGCTTGATCATCGCCATGCTGTCCGCGGCACAGGTCCAGCGGTACGGGCTCAATATCTTCGTGGCGGACCTGATCGTCATCGGGTTTGCGCGCGAACTCGCCGCGGTGATGACGGCCGTGGTGGTCTCGGCGCGCACCGGCGCGGCCATCGCCGCGGAACTCGCGACGATGAAAGTACAAGAAGAGATCGACGCATTGCGCGGCATGGGCTTGAACGTGGCCCAATTCCTGGTGGTCCCAAAGGTGCTGGCGCTGCTCGTGGTCATGCCCTGCCTTACGGCGCTGGGCTTGCTGTCCGGCGTCCTCGGCGGCAGCGTCTGGGGCATCTTTGTGCTCGGATTCCACCCCACAAGCTGGTTCAACGAGACGCTCAACGCGGCGCACCTGACCGACATGATTCAGGGATCTCTGAAGGCGGTCGCATTCGCAATCATGATCGCGATGGTCGGCTGCCACAACGGACTGCGCGTCACGGGCGGCTCCCGCGGCGTCGGTCTGATGACGACGCGCGCCGTGGTCATGGCCATATTCCTGATCATTGTCATCGACATCTGTTTCGCGACGATTTTCTACTACATTTTGGATGTCCCGGTATGAGCGACGTGGTGCTGCAAGTCAACGACCTGGTCACGTACTACGGCGAGAAGCTGGTGCTCGATCACGTGTCGTGCGAAGTGCGCCAAGGCGAGATCTTCGTGATCATCGGCGGCAGCGGATGCGGCAAGACAACCTTGCTCAAACACGTTACGGGGCTCTTGCGGCCGAGCGAGGGACAGATCCTGTACTTCGGCCGGGACATTACGAAGATGGACGAAGACGGGATGGCCGAGATGCAGCGCACCATCGGCATTGCGTTTCAGTCGAGCGGCCTGTTCAACTCGATGACCGTGGGCGACAACGTCGCGCTGCCCTTGCGCGAGTACGGCAACATGGACGAGGAACTGATCGCGGCGGTGGTGCGCCTGAAACTCAGTCTCGTCGGGCTCGCCCACGCGACGGACCTGATGCCCGACGAACTGTCGGGCGGGATGCGCAAACGAGCGGGCCTCGCCCGGGCCATTGCCCTGGACCCGCCCGTGGTCTATTTCGACGAGCCGTCGGCCGGACTCGACCCGATTATGGCCTCGGGACTTGACGATCTGATCCTGAACCTGCGAAAGTTGCTGGGCATAACCTTTGTGATCGTGACGCACGAGTTGGATTCGATCCGCAAGATCGCGGATCACGCGCTCATGCTCGATATGGGCAAAGCCGTATTCTCGGGAACGATCCAGGAGGCGGAACGATCGGATCACCCGCGCGTGCGCCAGTTCTTCGAGCGGCGCGCGGACGAGTTTATCATGCAGAGAAACGCGTAGAACGAGGATGGTGGACCAAGTGGACAAGGTGGACATGCGTGAAACCCGGAACCCGGAACCCGGAACCCGGAACCCGAGGAGTTGACACGTGGCGACGCGGGCACAGAAAGCGAAGGTGGGCCTCTTCGTGGTCATCTGCGTGACCCTGGTCATCGGCGGGCTCTTGCTGATGCGCGGGCTGCACACGGACCGCAGGGTCCCGTACTGGATCGAGTTTGACGAGTCCATCCTGGGCTTGCCCATCAACGGCGTGGTGGCCTACATGGGCATGCCGGTGGGCGCCGTCAGCAACATGTACGTAACCGATACGAACAAGGCGCACGTCGACATGATGATCGCCGAGGAGAAGGTCCAGCTCAAGAGCGGCGTCACCGGCCAGCTCGTGCTCTACAACCTCGCCGCGGGCACCATGTGCATATCGCTCGAAGGCGGCGAACCGGGCGCGCCAGAACTGGCTCCGGGCAGCATGATCCCGTCGCGGCAATCGTTGGTGAAGAACGTGAGTTCGCAGCTCGAAGGCGTGCTCGACAACATCAAGAGCATCATGGAAACCGTCAAGAGCGGCTTGGTGGGCCTGAAAGAGGGCGACCTTACATTGGTCATCCAGGATGCCGACGGCCTCATCGCTCGCGGCCAGGAGTTTCTCGATCAGGCCAACCAGGCTCTGGGCGACGTGAAAGAGCAGGCCAAGGCGGGACTGGACGACTTCCACGACTTGTCCAAAGACGTCAAGAAACTGGTCAAGGACGTGAACACAGCCGTCGTCGAGGTCACGAAGAAAGTCGAGAGGCTGCAAGTCGCGAAGACGGAAGAGAACCTGAATCAAGTGATGACAGACATTTCGGACCTCGCGAAACGTCTCCAGCAGACGGCGGATTCGGTGGACGGGATTTCGCGCAAGGCGTTGCATGAAGCGGACAACGTCGAGTTCAACCTGCGCGAAACCTTGCGGACACTCAACGACTCGCTCGAAGCCGTCCACGAACTGATGGTGTACTTGCAGCAAGATCCCTCCGCGCTTATTCGCGGCAAAGGCAAACCGACAGGAGGCAAGTGATGCGGTATGCGACTCTGGCGCTAGCCGTCGCGCTCGCGGGATGCGCGACGCCGGCCTTCACGCCCGCGACGCGCTATTATCTCGACGTCGCGGTGGACGTCCCCGCCGCACAGGCGCTCGACAAGACGCTCGGCGTGCGCCCGATCGAAGCGGCGCTGCCCTATCGCCAGAAGGTTGCCTATCGCGACGCGGGCTACGTGCTCGGTTCGTACGAAACGATCCAGTGGGCGGAACTGCCGCGCGACATGGTCACGCGCGCGCTGATGGACGCTATTACCGCGACGAATCGGTTCAAGGATGTAGGCAATGCGTCCGACATGGTCGCGCCCGACATGCTCCTGACGGGCGAACTACGCCGCTTCGATCTCGTCCGCACCGCAGAGCCGTGGACCGCGGAATGCGAGATCCGCCTCGAACTTCGTGAGACGCAGAATCCGAACGTGATCTGGGCGGCGACGCTCTCCGCCAAAGAACCCCTCGCCGAGAACTCCCCGAGCGCGCTGCCCGCCGCCATGAGCCGCGCCATCGGCACGATCGTGAACAAGGCCGCGGCCGATATGGCATCGAAGTGAACGCCTAGAGATTCGTGGAAGTCCAGTTCATTTGGCCGGCAAAACGCCTGTCTGGACTACGCGCCGAAGGTATCGTGGAAATCCCGATGCCGCGCTTTGTCCTTGTATCTATCCTCTGAACTCGACAAATCCTCATCGGTATACCCGGAACGAACCGTTGCCACCATCACTTGCCGCGCGGCTTCGCACACTTCGTACTCGACCCGCCACGTGCGATATGCAATCTCCCAACGCGCGCCGGCAAGCTGCCGGATGCGTTTCCGTTGCCGGTTGAAGGGATGTTCGCGAAGTTGTTGCTGGAGGAAGGCACGGATTGCTTGAACCCCGGCCTTTTCCAGCCAGGCAAGTTGCCGCTCGGCTTCCGGGGCAAGGCGCACCTCCCACACGTCCTCGGCCACGTCATCGAGCCAGCCGCACTTCGCTTTGGGAAAACTGTCGGCGTAGGGAAGGTAGGGCTTGATGTCGAGGATGGGCGTGCCATCCAGGAGGTCGTGCGGACCGATGTTCACGCGCAAGCCCTGGATCGAGACCAGTTCCACACAGGAGAGGCCAATGGGATTGGGACGGTACGGCGCGCGGCTGGCAAATACACCGACCTTGCGCGAGGCCCGAGGCGGCTGGACCATGGGCTTCCAGTTTGGGTTGTGGTGGAAGACATAAAGCAGCCAGACATGCGAGAATCCGTCGAGGGCCTGCAGGGCCTGCTCGTAGTGGTGGCCCTCGCGCAACAAGACACAGCCCCCCTTCGATTCAGCGACGGCCGGCTGGCGCGCGGCATCGTAGGGATAGCGCGCGGCGCATTGCAATGTTCCAATCGGCTCCATAAGCATGGGGAGTCTTTCGCAACCAGGTAACCGGCGTCGGCAGAATGCAACCGGCAGCCACACACTACGCCTGCGCCATCATGCCGCGCAAGACCACGGGGTCATAAGCCCTACCCGTGAAGGACTCGATCCGCTTGGTACTCTTCAGCACGGAGAGGCGGACGCATCTTAGCACACGGAATAGACCGCAGTGCGACAGGCTTGCGCCGCCTTTGCGGCTTGGAATTGAGCAAAGCACTCAGACGCGCGGACTCAAGGGGACGTATGCCGCGAACCGGCGCTATTCCTTCTTTTCCGGCCTGGTCTCAAGCGCCTGCTCCATGGCATCGACAGGCGCGTGCTCGAACATGCGCTGGCAGGCCACGTATCGCAGAGCCATGTATAATGGGACTAACGTATATATATAGTAGCCAATAGGTTCAATCAACACCTGAGTGAGAACGCGGGCGTTGCCTTGAGCCATCAATGCAGCACCGAGCACAGCCAGGAAAAGCGCGGCTATCGGCAGCACAAAGAAGCGCGGGGAAGCAAAGATCCCAAGCAGGCTCACGCGACGCGCGATTGCCCGCGCGATTGGCCTGACATTCTTCCGGTTTCGCCCACGCTGAAACAGCCACTCCCGTGCTTGTTCACTTCCGTAGCAGTCTATCAGGCATTTGAGAGCTTGTGCTTGCCGATACCACACGATTTGAAGTACCAGGGAGTACACGACGAGTATCCCGATCTTGACAAGCAGATACGGAGCGTTGACCCCGATTTCGTGGCCTGGGTGTGGATACATGCGCTCGATGACGACACCCATCAGACTCAGTAGCCAAGGCACGAAGAAGAGCAGGGCGTAGGCTGGCTTGAATCGTTCCAGGAGCCAAGCGAATATAAGCTGCTCTTCGTCTTCGTTGCAAGACACTGCAAACATCACATCGTCCCCTGCCGGAACAGGCTCATCGCGAAGCACATGGCGCATGAATGTGCCGGCTTTGCCGATACCTCCTCTGTCGCTTGCTGAGAACTACATTATGCGCTACATCGCAAACGGAGCCTCGACCTCTGTCATTCCGGGCGAAGCGAAAAACCTCGCGAGAGTATAAGCGTCTACTTGCAGGAAGATTCGCTTTGCTCAAAATGACAGGCAAACGAGGCCTTGCCTTGTACCTGGTCTTGCGCTCTCATCCTCGCGAGTGAAGCCCGCCTAATATCGAAGCCCTATGTGGCGCTGCTGCATTCCTGGCGCCAACCCCAAAATGCGCTCAGACCGCCCCGCGCCCTTTCACAACCGCGTCAAAAGTCTTGAACAGGATTTGAAAATCGTTCATTAGCGACCAGTTATCGATGTACTTGAGGTCGAGTTCAACCAGCTCTTCGAAGCTGGTATCGCTTCGTCCACTGACCTGCCACAGGCCGGTCATACCCGGTTTGACGCTGAGACGGCGGCGCTGGTCCCAGGTGTATTTGGTGGCATCGCTGAGGACCGGCGGACGCGGGCCGACCAGGCTCATCTCGCCTATCCAGACATTGATGAGTTGGGGAAACTCGTCGATGCTGTATTTTCGGATGAATCTGCCAAAACGCGTGACGCGGGGATCGTTGCGGATCTTGAACGCGGGCCCGTCGATCTCGTTGAGCGCCTGGAGGCTCTCGCGCAGTTTCTCGGCGTCCTTCCGCATCGAACGGAACTTAATCATCATGAATTGCCGTCCGTTCTTTCCCGCGCGCGCCTGCCGGAAGAACACGGGGCCGGGGCTGTCAAGCTTGATCAGCAACGCGGTCAGCAGAAACATCGGCGAAAGCCCAACGAGCAGGATCGAGGACACGGTAATATCGAGCGCGCGTTTCAGCGCGAGTTCGCCGCGCGCCTCGGGCACGGCGGACAGTGATATGAGCGGCACGTCGTCGAGATAAAGCAAGCTGCTTCGGGCAATGCGCAGAGGGAAAAGGTCCGCCATCAATTCGACCGACACCCCGTGGTCCTCGCACACGCGCGTGGCGGCCTGGATCGTCTCGTAGCACGACCGCACGGGCAGGGCGATGTAGACCTCGTTGATGGGGTGCTCAGCCAGGACCCGGTTCAGGTCGCTGAAACCGCCGAGATGCGCGATGCCCATCCCTTCGAGCAACTGTATGCGGGCCGGGTCTTCTTCGAGAAACCCTTCGATGCGGTAACCATGCCCCGGCCGGCGCTTCAGCAGTTCGGCGAGATGCACGCTGCGATTGTTCGCTCCGATAATCAGGACCGGTTCGAGGTGGTACCCGGCGAGATGAAAGCCGTGCAGCGCGCTCTGGATAACGCCCCGAAACACGGTAATGGCGACGATCGTTCCGAGGCAGAAGAGTGCCAGGAAATCCCGATCCAGCGATTTGTTGGCAATCGGCACGGTCACAAACACGCTAAACACCATGGCGCCGAAAATGGCGTTTGTCACGGACGACAGATAGCCGCTCGTATCCTCGTTGTGCCCTTCTTCCCAAAGCCCGCGATCCACCGCAACCCAGCACCAGAACCCGAGAAAGATCAGATAGAACACAGCGTGGCTTGCGGCGCTCTGCGCAAACGATTCCTCCGGCTGGAGCGTGATCCTCACGGCAAATAGAAAGGCCACAAGAATGTAAAGGCCATCGAGCGCCGCGAGGATGAGCACCCGCGTGCGGTCGTCTCGAATAAGTCTGGCCAGTTTCATTGCAGGTTGACCCCAGTCTCTTGCCTCGGCGTTGAAGTGCGCGGCCCGTTATCCTCGGACGGATCGCCCTCGCCGGGCTGGTCGCGCGGCGGAAGCGGCGGACGCGGCCCCGAGAAGCTCATCTGGCCCAGCCACACGTTAAAGAGATTCGGCAGCGCGTCCAGATTATATCGGCGGAGATGCGCGCCGATTTTCGTAAGATCGAACTCGCCGGGCGGCAGCAACCCTTCGGGAGTCAGTTCCTTGACGAAACGGAAACGCATCAGCCGGAACCGATACCCGTCGCGCCGTGCGCGCTCCTGATACGCGAACACGGGGCCGGGCGAATCGATCTTGATGAGCGCGGCAATAACGAGAAACAGCGGCGCCAGCGCCACGAGCAACATCGACGACGCAATCCAATCGACGACGCGCCGGAGCAGGAACCGCGGATTGACTTCGGGCGCGGCGCTCAGCGACAAGAGCGGAATGTCTTCGAGACGCCGCACGGTGCTGGCGCTCAGATGAAGGGGAAACGGATCGGCCACGAACCGCACGGGCACGCCGCCGCCTTCGCACAAGTGCGCGATGCTTTGAATCGTCTCATAGAAGGAGCGCACCGGCAGCACAATGTACACGACATCGATCACGTGGTTGACCAGGATTTGGTCGAGCGCCTCCACCTTGCCGAGGTACGGGAGGTTGTACCGGCTCAGGACTTCGAGGCGTTCGAGGTCGTCTTCCAGGATGCCCTCAATGTGGTAGCCGTATTGCTCGTGCGAGAGAATGCTGCGAACCAAGTGCACTGTCGTGTTGTTCGCGCCGATGATCACGATGCGGTACGTGTTCCATCCGCGCAGACGCAAGCCCCACAGACTTAGACGCAGCGCCGATCGCATCAACAGAATCGAGACGAACGTACACGCGCTGAACCAGAACAGAAAGTGGCGGCCGAGCTGGACGCGCGTCACGATCGCCATCACGAAGACGCTGATCATGAGCGTAAAAATGAACGCCTTCGTCACCGCAAACAATTGCGGTAAGAGATCGTCGCTACGGCGCGAAATGAAGAGGCGCTGATCAACGGCAGCGCCGCACCATACCAGAATGAACACGAGCAAATAGTTCAACCTGAGGCCGGCGTAGGCGGCAAAACTCAGCGACTCGTGCCACGTGATGAGCGTCGCGACATAGTACGCCGTCGTGATACACGCCGTGTCCAGCATAACAAGCGCCACTACGAGCAGCGCAGGCCTGTTCTGCCGAGTGGTCACGCTATTGCCTTTCCATGCAGGAACTTAGCGTCGATACCGATCATCCACCGCCTCCAGCCAACGGGCAGGCCAGCGTCACAACGGTCATTCGTACTCCTCAAGCAACAACTCTTCTATGGGGACCCTCACGAATGTACCCGATACCATACGTTGTGTCAAGAACGCTGTTATGTTAACCCGGAGATTCCTGGGGACAAAACCACTGTTCGAGGACGGCGTCTTACTGAGGATGGCAGAGCGCGATCGCACCGCTCTTTGCGTTGACCTTTTCGGGATCGAGGCCGACTTGCGACAGGGCGCGCTTTGCCTTGCCTACCGCCATGCGAACCGCCTGTACGGATACACATCCTTCATGACTCACTTCCTCCTTGCCCCTTAGGGACTGCGAGCGCCTCTCGCACACTGCGGGTCCGCGCGCTCCTAGTGTGCCGCGCCCGGTTCCCTGGACACAAGTTTGCGTGAAGGATCTTGCGTTTTT
>CAYOCT010000012.1:0-73091 GCA_964402555.1 uncultured Nitrospiraceae bacterium
ACGAGGCCGAGGCCAACGGCATCACCATCCGCGAATACGGCTTCTTCGGCGGCGATGTCGCCTACGTCGAAGGGGTATCCGGCGCCTACGCCCTGAACGGCGTCCATCATCCCGATACGAACCCCATGGGCGAAGTATTGCGCCCGGGTTATCTCTACGAAGTGAAGAACATACCGGATTTCAACAAGGTGAACGATACCCGCGTCGAGCTGGTTGGCATCATCAAGATATAGGAGAAGCGCCCCATGACGATTTCCAGAAACACCTTTGACCCCGCGAAGAACTACAAACGCGTCCGCTATCATCAGGACCGGGACCTGCTCGATTCGGAACTGAACGAGCAGCAGGACATCGCCCACCTCGAGCACAGGAAGATGTGGGACCTGCTTATCGGCGACGGCTTCTACATGGGCGATACGCCGCAACCGGTCAGCGGCAATATCGTGACCATGGAAGGAGGCGCGGTCTATGTCGACGGCACCCTCGAAATGGTGCCGGGCGCGACGCTGACCTACGACCCGGGCAAGACCACCGGCGTGGATGTGGTCTACGTCGAGTTGCTCAAGTACAACATCGACCACACGCAGGATACGGCCCTCATCAATCCGGCCACGGGCGAACCCACCGCCGAACGCGAGAAATGGGTCCTCAGCTACAAGGCCACGGACACCTCGGGCAGCGCCCTGCCGAACAACGTCACCGAGCGCAAGGTCGTTCCGGTCCTGTTCTTCGACCGCGCGACAGGCGTGTTCATGCCCGTGCGCGAGCAGCGGCTGAATCTGCCCCTGGAGGCGTTGCAGGGCATGCTGCCGGGCGAGCGCATCACCGTCGGCTCGATCACGGAGGATCACCTCGCCTTCGCGGCCGCCGAAGGACTCCAGTCCCTTCTGCAGAACCTCGCCGAGCGTACCTATGACCAGGCGGGCAGCTATCTCGTCGAGGGATTCAACAGTTTCCTCGGCGGTGTGGACGGAAACGATGTCGAGGTCATCACGAATGCCGGGCGGGCGTATATCCGGGGATTCCGTTTCCACAGGGAGTGGCCTAATACCACCCACGTTCCCAAATCCGTCGCGGTGAAGGCGGTGCGCGGCGAACAGAAGACGTTCAACTCGAGCCAACGGCGCTATCCGCTCAACAACGGCCCGCTCCAGGCCACGACCCAGGTCGAGGCCATCGTCGAGATCACCGCGAACGTCACGCGTGGTTCCGTGGCGGGCGGCGAGGACCTGCTGACCCCGAATCCCGTCGTGGACATCATCGAGGTGAGCCAAGGCGCCACCGTCTACCAGGAAGGCGTGGACTGGCAGCAGTCCGGCAACAGCGTGGATTGGCTCGGTACCGGGAACGCACCTGCCATCGGCACCACCTACTCCGTCTGCTGGACGTACACGAAGCAGATGGTCAAGAACACGGACTACGTCGACGGCGGCTGGTTCGGCGTGGCGGGCCATCCCGCGTCGGGAACCTATCACTATGTCGTCACGGCCTTCGACGCCACGGGAGAAACGATCTTCGAGGCAGGCAGTGTCGTCTCGATCACGACGGCGGCGCGCGGGCTCAATCTGCTGACGTGGCTGCCCGTCGCGGGCGCGCAGGGCTACCGGGTCTATCGCGCCACGAATCCCGGCAGCCGCACGAATTTTGTCCGCCTCATCCAGTTGGGGCCTGAGGCCGTCAGCTATGTGGATGACGGCGTGGAGACGACCACGTCCTCCGTGCCGCCACAGTCGTCCCCGACGACGCTCGATATGTCCGCCTTCGCAATCGCGCCGGGAGACACGGATCAGATCAATTTCGGGCGCACGAATCTGGGCGATCAGCCCATAAGCGGCTCGAACTGCAGCGTGGACTACAACTACTACCTTGGCCGGCGCGACATCATCTATGCGACGACCTCGGAGATCAAACGGCTCGAAGGCGCGCCCGCGGACAATCCGAAGCTGCCCATCCTGCCTGACGGGGCGCTGGGCCTGTGCAGCGTCGAGTGCCCGCCCAATTCGACGGCCCTGGTCGTGCGCAACTTCCGGCTCACCCGCATCACGATGGACCAGATTCACGCCATCATCCGGGATGTGGAGGCGCTCAAGTACAACGACGCCCAGTACCAGATGAACAACGACCTTCAGAACCGTGACGCCCAGACGAAGAAAGGCATCTACTCGGACGACTTCTCCAACGACGCCCAGTCCGACCGGTATCATCCCCAGTGGAGCGCGCGCATAGACCCGATATACCGCTTTGTGGCGCCGGACCGCACCGCCACCCCGAACGTGCTCGCTGTGGACTATGCTAACAGCCAGGCCTCGTTCAGCGAGGGGCTGGCCATGCTGCCCTCCACGGAAACGCTGCTCATCAACCAGACCCAGTGGTCGGGTTCGAAGAACATCAACCCGCATGCGCTTTTCGAGAAACCCCGCGCGCGTATCGAAATTTCCCCGAACACGGGCCGGAGGGGTTTTACGGATGTCCATGTGCGTGGCATGCACTTCACGCCGAACGCGGCGAATGTCTCGGTCCATTGCGATGGGGAGCTGGTTCTCTCCGGCCTTACCGCGGACAGTTCTGGCGCGCTGACCGCCATGTTCACGATTCCCGCGGACGTGCGGGACGGCACGCGCATCGTGCTGATGACCGATGGCGTCTATGAAGCCAAGGTCGGCATGGAGATCAACGCGCCGCTGGATATCTCCCGCATTCTGCGGGTCGCCAGTGGCGATGAGGACGGCGAGGGCAGCCAGCTTGCCGCGTCTCCGGGGGAGACCACGCTCATGCGCATCATCCGCAAGATCGTCACCACGATCCTCTGGAAGATCCGCACGTGGCCAACCCGCGTCGACCCGCTGGCGCAGACCTTCCGCTTCGAATGGAACCAAGTCGTCAGTGGCATCGGCCTCTTCTTCACGAGCAAGGACGCCTTCCAGCCGGTGAATGTTCAGGTGCGCGGGATCACCAACGGTGTACCCAACGGAACGGTCTACGCGGAAAAGAGCGTTGCGCCCGGCGATATCGTCTACAACACCGAGACGCGCATCGATTTCAACGATCCGTTCTATGCGGAAGCTGGAAAGCGGTACGCGCTGGTCATCGGCAGCGAAAGCCCGCTCTACGAGGTGCGTGTTGCCCAGCTCGGCCAGATGGGTCAGGACGGGCTTATCACGCGTCTCGACTACACCGAGGGCGCGTTGTTCGAGAGCGCCAATGCGGAGGCGTGGACGCCGCTGCCGGACACGAGCCTCACCATGAAGGTCTATGGCCGGAAGTTCGATCTCGACGGCGTGGTCAGGTTCATGCCGATTACGGGCGTTCAGTTTGCCGCCTTCAACATCGATGAGTACAGCACCATCCCCGAGGGCTGCGCCATGTTGTGGGAGTATTCGATGAACGGCGGTGTGAGTTGGGACGCCCTCGTGCCCGCCGAGGAGGAACGCCTGCCGAACCTCGCAACGCAGGTGCTCGTGCGGGTGCGCCTGGCGTCGAACGCGGACAATGATTCGCCCGTGCTCAGTTTCCGGGATGTGAACCTTGTCGGATATTTGAACGGCACTGCCGGGGTATACGTCACCCGCGAGAACGAACTCGCCCAAGGCGTCGCCTCGACCAAGGTCTACGCGCAGATGGATATCCCGAGCGGAACGACCATCCAGTGGTTCTGCAGCAATAACGGCGGCGCTACTTGGGAGGCCATGACTATCGATGTCACCCGGCCCATCACGGAGGAATGGACCGAGTACACGCTCATGCGCACCTTCACAAACAATACCGGCAACCGGGTTCGCTACAAGGCGGCCATGACGGGCTCGCCGCTGGTCTACCCGCGCATCCACACGCTAGGGGCGACCCTGAGCTGAGGATGGTCCGGAATACGAGACAACTACCCGACGAGACACCGGGGCGGCCCATCGCCGCCTCGGTGTTTCGCCGGGCCATAGAAGCTCTTCAAGCCGACTATTTGCGGCTGGAGAACATCGTGCTCAAGTGCGGTGGCTGGCGTTGCGATCATTGCGAAGCGGTCCAGCCGCCCGGCGACACACGTTACCGTCTTGAAGACGATTACCTTTGCCGCGAATGCTTCCAGGAAATCCAGCACGCGGTCCAACGAAGGAGGAGCACCCCATGCTCGTGAAACGGCGCGGTGGCATGACCGAGTACATACCAACTCCAAAAGAGAAACGCGAAGCCCTCGTGCGCGATCACTTCACCGAGGTGGTCGAACTGCTGCACAAACGCCTCGTCCGCCTCGAACAGGCTTTCGACCTGCCGAAGGAGGATGCGGCGGCATGCGCTTCATTGCTGGCCCGTATGCGGGAAGAGGAACAATGGACGCTCTGCCTCAACCAGGAGCTGCGAACATAACTTGGCGCGTGATAGCAGACCACGGTTGCCTAGACATCAACCGCTCACACAGAGGCTGTCCTTTCGTACGGTTCATTTGTCAGTGCCCAGATACCAAACTAGTTCCATTTTACTTTATGTGGCGTATACCGGCTAACCCATCCCAAGCTTGGCTTCCAAAGGTCAGGAACCTGTCTCGTAGAGCTTGGTCCACCGGCTTCACGTCGGTACGTGAACACCTTGTCAGCGCCATATTTTCTTGCCAGAACAATCGCAACCCAAAGACCAATATGTTGCTTTACCATGCCAAACAGGCTATCGGCCGACCTTCCCTTGGAAGAGGCTTGCTGTTCCGCTATGGCTCGAACCTGATCCTCGCCAATAGCTTCCAGGCAAGCCAAAGTAACTTGCTCACCTTCGGGGTGTTCGCTGAAGTATTCGCTCATTGCCCGTTCAATCGTACCGCTACCTATCCTCTGTTCAAGGTATGCAACGGCCTGTCTCGTTCTCGGTGTTTCGGAAGGGAAATCTCTCTGCAATTGCCAAATAGCCATGTTGTCGCCTCCATTGTTTTGTGTCACACATCATATTATCATCTCCTTGTATCTCCTGTCAACACCCCTCATGTATTTGGTGCTTGTGCTTCAAGAGCGACTCCTGGGCATTTTCTTGCTCTCCTCCGGAATCATTGTGAGTTCTCTGAAAACGTGAGCATATCGACAATATCCATAACCTATTATTTTACAAGGTGTTGCGATTCCTCATGACGTGTTCTTTTTCTTGACTTCCAGCCCTGAACCAAGCGTTCATGTGGACACAGGACGGCGGAAGCAGCCGCCTACGAGTTGAAGCCGGAACGCAGGAAGGAACACAGCGGACATGGACATGCGCGAGATACGGTTCGGGGTCGAGATTGAGACGGTCAAGCAGACGAGGGAACAGGTCGCCCGCGCCATCCACTCGGTGGTTGGGGGCACGGTGCAGTACATCGGCCAGCCCAACTGCTACGACCCATGGGAAGTCGTGGACCTGCACGGACGGCGGTGGAAGGTGGTCGCCGATGCCTCGCTCAGCCATGTGCCCTTCCACCTGCGCGCCGAAGTCGTGACCCCGGTCCTCGGTTACGAAGACATCACACAACTCCAGGAAGTCGTCCGCGCCATCCACCGCTGCGGCGCGCGCGTAAGCACGCAATGCGGCATGCACGTCCACATCGATGCCGCGCCCTTTGATGGACGCCGCCTCGGCAACCTCGCCAAGATCGTGTACAAACAGGAGCCGCTCATCCTGCACGCCTTGGGCATCAGCCAGGAACGCCTCAACCGGTACACGCGCCCGATCAGCGACGAGTTCATCCGCAACGTCGAACGGCAGCGGCCCAAGACCAAGGACGAACTCAATCGCATCTGGTACGGCTACCACAACACGCAGCCGCAGCATTACTGCTCTACCCGCTACCACGGCGTGAACTTGCACAACGTCTGGTACCGCGGCACGGTCGAGTTCCGCTGGTTCGAGGCCACGCTCCATGCCGGCAAGGTGCGCGCGTACATCACGCTCTGCCTCGCGCTCGCCGCTAAGGCCCTGAACGGACGCGCGGCATCGAGCCACAAACGCGCCTTCGATCCGGCCAGCGCCAAGTATGACTTCCGCGTCTTCCTGTTGCGCCTGAATCTCATCGGCGAAGAGTTCAAGGCGGTGCGCAAGCACCTGCTGGCGAACATGCCGGGCGACGCGGCCTTCAAGAAGGGGCGCCCACAGACCGCACTGGAAACAGAAACCCAACCGCATGCGACCGCATGCTGAACGGAGGGACACCGATGAAGATGATCATTCGCGCCACGGACAAGGAGGGGCGGCCGGTCCCGGAGACCGGCCAGTTCATCGAGGGGCCGGATTGCCTTGCGCTGGTCGAGCAGATGCGCGCACAAACGCCCTTCACGGCCCAACAGACGCCGGACGAGTATATGGAGGACCTGTTGGCCCGGCTCCCGGAGAAGCCGCCCGTGCGCGGCGGTAACGCTGAACAACGCGCCGCCGATTTCCTGAGCGCCCTGGCCACGCACGGCCTTGTCGAGTTCGTCGCGGACAAGGTGGCCCATGCCGAAGTGAGCATGACGCTCGAAGATCCGGGACCGGTCGTCATCCCAGCGCAGGTGCTCGACGACCTCGAAGCCATCCGCCGCGATGGACGCAGCAACATGCTGGACTGGCCCGCCGTGGCGCGGATCGCCGAGGTCATGGGCATGGACAAAACTGCGGCATGGGTCCGCACGCATCACCGCGAATACTCCGCGGGCATCTTCCGCGGTTTTGCGCCGGACACGAAAGGGATCGATTCATGTGCGGACAAGCAGGACTGATTCTCGGCAAGAAACGGCGGAGTGATACCGAAATCGCCGTTCTCAAGACGGTCTTCTCTGGCCTGTTGATGCGCAGCGAAGTCCGGGGGAGGCACGCCAGCGGCGTGGCCGTGGTCGACCAGGACGGTGAATACCTGCTCTTCAAACGTCCCATGCCAGCCACACAACTCCTGGCCCAGCAGGGCTACGCGGATGCTCTGGGCACTGTCGAAGGCAGCCACGGACGCTTCGCGGGCCGCACCACGCTCATTCTCGGGCACACGCGGCACCGGACGTGCGGCGACGAAGCCAACAACGCCAACAACCATCCCCTGCGCGCCGCCGACTGGTTCGGAACGTTCAACGGCACCATCTACAACGCAACCAGACTGTTCCGCCGCCATCGGCTCTATCGCCATGCCGAGGTCGACAGCGAATTGGTCCTGCGCTTGGCCGACAAGTTTGCCGACATCGGAACCCTGGACGTATCCCGGTTCATCGATGCCCTGCGCCCCGCACGGGGCCAACTGAGCGCCGTCTTCGCCTCCTTGTGCGCTCCGGAGACAACCTATGTCCTCTACGGTAACCGCCCGCTGGTTATGCGCGCACATCGCAGACTCCGTGTCATCGCCTATGCCTCCGAAGGCCGTTTCCTGGATGCCGTCCTCGGCGATTTGCGCGGATGGCGAGACTTCGCCCTGCCGCCAATGACGCTCGCCTGCTTCCACCGCGAGGATATCTTCCATCCCGACTTCCACAAGGTGGACTTCATCGCCCAGGAACGCCGCCGCAGTTCCATCGAAGCGACAGAAAGTACCCGGAGAGTACCCGCATGAAACCCAAGGAAACCCCGAGGAAGAACACAAACCGCAATGACAGCCCCGGCCCAGTCATAACCCTGTTCGTCTACGGAACCTTGAAGAGAGGCTTTCCGAACCATGACCACTTCTGCCGCAACGCCATCGATATCCAGCCCGCCACCGTCTGGGGCCGTCTCTACGATCTCGGCGCATACCCAGCCCTCGAAGTGCCCGAGGAATCCATCCTCGCCCACGGCACCGCCGATCCGCTTGCGGACGCCGCCGCACAAGCCCGCTTCCCGGCGGAGATGGTCCAATACCCCAACCGCAGCGCCAAAGACCTCACAGGACGCGGCTGGTGGCTTGTGTGTGGCGAACTGATTTCCTTCGAAGACCCCGAAGAGCGCGTTCCACGCTTGGACCGGCTGGAGGGATTTCGCCCCAGCGGCCAGAGTCTTTACAGGCGTGTGCTGGTGCCGGTTTTCACGGGCGACGAACCAGCACCGGCATGGGCCTATGTGGCCGGGGAAGACCTGCGCAGAATGCGCGCCCGCCCCATTCTTTCATGGCCTGTTTGACTGGGCTTTCGTTCCGCCGAGCTTGATAATAACTGGCAATAACAAGTAGCATGTGATGCAGAATCAGGTTCCCTTTTCAGAGGGTTTACCTGCGATGCGTTCCTCGGCGCGGAAAAGGAGAGATGCTTTGGCGACCGATAGGTCCATTCGCAAGAGCACAGTCCGGCGAGATACTGCCCAGCATGACATCATGACCATCGATGACTTGGTGGCATACCTGCGGATTCCGAAGTCGACGCTTTACAAGTTGGCGCAGGAAGGCCGGATTCCGGGACAGAAAGTGGGACGCCATTGGCGCTTCCACAAGGACACAATTGACACATGGATAAAGAGTAATCCTGGCAGCACTGAAAGGCATTAGATTGTGGGCGATTTCAAGGAACGGAGTGCATGGGACGACTGCGGAGACACTTCGCTGTGCGCACAGCCCTGTTCCGAACACACGTCGCGTATTGCCCGTGGACATGCTTGTTGCCTTGATGCGCTGCTTCGACTGAAAACAAGGGTCTGAAATCATGGGACGAACGAAACCCAGACAAGACGCGCCCCATCCAAAAAGGAAGGTCTACGCAGTGGACCTTTTCTGCGGTGCCGGTGGACTGACCCACGGACTCGAAAGAGCCGGTGTTCGGGTCGGGTTGGGCATCGACATCGACCCTGCTTGCGAGTTCCCGTATACGAAAAACAACACGGCGAAGTTCCTTCTGAAACGCATTGAGGAGGTTTCTCCGGACGAAATCATGGCAGCATACCCCAAGAAGGGACTGCGGCTTCTGGCTGGATGCGCTCCATGCCAAACCTTCTCGACCTATTATCAGAAAGCGAGCAAGTCGGACAATCGCTGGCATCTCCTCACACAGGTCTCGAATCTCGTTCAGAAAATCCTGCCCGACTTGGTGACCATGGAAAACGTGCCCCGTCTCGCCGAGCACGAAGTCTTTCGGAAATTCGTCAGCGCCCTGGAAAAAGCCGAATATTACGTGGACTACCGTGTCGTCAACTGCGCCGATTACGGCGTTCCACAGCAGCGACAGAGACTCGTCCTTCTGGCGTCAAGACTTGGCCCGATACAGATGCAAGCCTCTTCCCTTACCGAAGCGGAGAGGCACACGGTCCGGATGGCCATAGGCGATCTTTCTACCTTGCAGGCCGGCGCTATCTGCGAGGACGATCTTCTGCACCAGTGCTCGGCGCTCTCCCCACTCAATTTGAAACGCATGAAGGCGTCGACCCCAGGCGGAACATGGCGCGATTGGGGCAAGAGGCTCGTTGCGGAATGCCACAAGAAGAAAACAGGCAAGACCTATCCCAGTGTGTACGGGCGTATGTGTTGGGATGCGCCCGCGCCGACGATTACCACGCAGTTCTTCGGTTTTGGAAACGGTAGATTCGGCCATCCTGAACAGGATCGGGCAATCTCGTTGCGGGAGGGAGCCATCCTTCAGAGTTTTCCCAACGATTATGTGTTTGTGGACCCCGAGAAACCCATTTCCAAGAAGGGCGTCGGGAAGCTCATCGGAAATGCAGTCCCGGTCAAGCTGGGCGAGGTCATAGGGAAGAGCATATTCGCGCACCTGGCGCAGGTAGGCAAGAAGCCCGCGCATCGCCGCAATGGGGGAAATGATGGCTGATCAAGTGACGGAAGCATATGCGGGGATGATCCCCGAGTCGGGCCAACTTGTCGAGGTGCGCAGACGCCAATGGGTCGTCAGTGACATCCAGGGAGCCGCACTTCCATCGCGAGTGAACGGACAGCAACACTTGGTGACGCTATCCTCGCTCGACGAAGACGCGCTGGGAGAATCCCTGCAGGTAATCTGGCAACTGGAGCCCGGAGCGCGTGTTCTCGAAAGGGCCGGTCTACCCAGCATTACGGGCTGGGACTCGGCGGACCGCCTGGAAGCATTCCTCGATGCCGTCCGCTGGGGCGCCGTGACAAACGCCGACAGGTCGTTCCTTCAAGCACCCTTCCGAAGCGGCATCACCATTGAGGACTACCAACTCGATCCGCTCGTCCGAGCCATCGATATGGCGCGCGTCAATCTGCTCATTGCCGACGATGTCGGGCTGGGCAAGACCATCGAAGCAGGATTGGTTATCCAAGAATTATTGGTTCGGCACAGGGCGAGAACCGTTTTCATCATATGCCCGGCATCGCTGCAGGTGAAATGGCAAACCGAGATGCAGGAGAAATTCGGCCTCGAATTCCGCATCGTCGATTCGGAATACATCAAGCTGCTCCGCCGCGAGCGCGGCATTCACGCGAATCCGTGGTCCTCGTTTCCTCGGCTCATCGCTTCGATGGATTGGATCAAAGCCGGTGAAGGAATGCGGCTATTGAAGGATGTTCTTCCGCCGCGCGTAACGTATCCGCGTAAATTCGATATCCTCGTCGTGGACGAGGCCCACAACGTCGCTCCGGCAGCGGCCACGCAGTATGCCTTGGAAAGCCAGCGGACGCGCCTTATACGAACCATCTCTCCGCATTTCTCGCACCGCCTGTTCCTGAGCGCCACGCCGCACAACGGCTATCAGGAGTCCTTCACCTCGCTACTGGAGCTTCTCGACGACCAGAGATTCGCTCGCACCGTGATGCCTGACGAGAAGCAGTTACAGCGCGTCATGGTGCGCCGTCTCAAGAGCGACATCGTCGACGCCGACGGCAAGCGTGTGTTCCCGGAACGCAAATTGGAATGCCTCGAAGTCGAATACAGCGATGACGAGAAAGAGATCCACGGGCTGCTCAGGAAATTCGCGAAAAGCCGCTCCGAGAGCGTTCACGGAACGCGCTACGCCTATGGAACGGATTTCGTCCATACGCTCCTGAAGAAGCGTCTGTTCTCATCCCCGATGGCGTTCGCCGCTACGCTTGCCAAGCACAAAGAAACGCTAGCGCAGAAACGTGGGCGGCGCGACATGCATAGCATGGACGACCGGGTGCTTCGCAAAGCCATCATGCGAACCGAGGAGGAGTACTCCGACGACGTCCGCGCCGATGAGGCACAACACGAAGCGGTTACGTTGGCCGGGGAACTCGCAGCCGCACTCACGGATGAGCAGCGCGACATGCTCGACCGGCTCATTGGCTGGGCGGAAAGAACCAAGAACAAGGTGGATTCAAAGGCCGCCGCAATCCTTGCTTGGCTCGAAAAACACCTCAAACCTGCGGGGCGCTGGAATGACAAGCGGGTAATTCTTTTCACGGAATACCGCGCTACCCATTCGTGGCTTCATAGCATTCTCGCGTCGCACGGATACGGCGGGGACCATTTGATGTTCCTGCACGGCAGTATGAAGCCGGAAGACCGCGAAGCGGTCAAAGCCGCCTTCCAGGCACATCCGGACGTCTCTCCCGTTCGGATTCTCCTCGCTACCGACGCTGCGTCCGAAGGTATCGACCTTCAGAATCACTGCAACTATCTGATCCACGTCGAAATCCCTTGGAATCCGAACGTGATGGAGCAGCGCAACGGGCGTATCGACCGACACGGCCAGAGAGAGCCGTTCGTACACATCTGGCATCCGGCCGGCAAGGGCTTCGATCCGAAAGCTACGGACCCCAGCACCAAACCCGGCGATATCGCGGGCGACCACGAATACCTGATGCGTGCGGTATTGAAGGTCGAATCGATTCGAGAAGACCTCGGGAGCGTAGGGCCGGTGATTGCTCAACAGATCGCTGAGGCGATGCTCGGACAGCGTGCGTCGATGGATACGACCGCCGCCGAAGCCAAGGCCGCGCGCGCAAGACGGTTCGTCGCCGCCGAGAAGCGTCTTCAAGAGCGCGTAGCACGCCTTCACGAAAGACTGATGGAATCCAAGACCGACTTCCATCTCGCACCCGAACACATCGTCCGCGCCGTACAGTTGGCGCTCGTACTCGCAGAGAAGCCGCCACTGAAACCGGCGTCCCTGCCGGGCGTGTCCGCCGGGACAGTCTTCGAGGTTCCCATTCTCCCCGGTTCCTGGGGGCGGGCCGCTTCCGGATTGGAGCATCCCCATACGGGCGTGCGGCGCCCCATAACCTTCGACCATGAAATTGTAAAGAACCGGGACGATGTCGTCTTGGCCCACCTCAATCATCGCCTTGTTCAAATGTGTCTTCGCCTGCTTCGCGAGGAACTCTGGAAGCTCAATGACCTGAAGGGGCTTCACAGGGTCACGGTGAGATCGGTGCCGGACAACGAACTGGACGGTCCGGGTGTCGCGATCTGGTCGCGGCTGGTGATCACCGGCGGGGACCATCGGCGTTTGCACGAGGAACTGACGTTGTCCGGGGGTGAACTCAAGCACGGGGGTTTTACGCGGATTACACAGGTCACCCGACTGGACGCCTTGGTCGCCATGGCGTCTCCCGTGGAACCCAAATCGTCGCTCTTCGATATTCTGAAGTCCCGCTTCGAAAGACATGAGGCACAGATATTGGCGGCGGTGGAAGCCCGTTCGCGCGACCGTCTCCGTGTTCTGGAAAACACACTCCGTATTCGCAAAGAAAGCGAAGTCGAAGACCTGAAAACGGTCCTGAGCGAATTGGACGCGAGCATTCGGAAGGAACTGGAAGATCAGGGGCCGCGGCAGATGGATTTGTGGCCAGAGGAACAGCGCAGCCAACTGCGACGGGATTTGGACGCTCTCAGAGCACGGCTCGCGCGCATTCCGGAAGAGCGCGAAAAGGAAACTGCATCCATCGAAAGCAGGTATGCAAGCCCGGTGGACCGGACCTTCCCGGTAGCCGTCGTGTTCCTCGTGCCCGCGTCGCAACTGGACAAGGTGTAGGCCCCATGAAGCGTCCCTCCCAACACATAGAATGGCTCTCTCTCATTGAGGTGTCTGGACCGTTTCTGGCTGTGGGATTGCTGGAGAAGGCTTTCCCGCAAGGACTGGAGGCTGTCGAGACGCCACGGCGCCAAAAATTGCGTGCGGCCTATGACGAATGGTGCGAAGCGGTCGACGAGGATGACGCACAACTCTTGGCGCTGCACCGCGAATGGGTACAACTCGTTCTGGCCGACATTCTTGAGTACAGCCAGGAAGTCCTGTTCGAGAATAGCGCATCCGAAGAGCCCCTCGAATACCGCGACCCCGAACACGGTGTGGCATTCGCGCCAAGCCTTGTCGTCCGAAGCGATGGTGACACGAAGCCTCGGCTTCTGATTTCGGTTTATCCGCCCGGCACGGACTTGGAGAAGGTGAAAACCAACGATGGTTGGCCTGTTTCGCTGATGGAGCGGATGGTCCTGCTCTGCCGCTCGACCGGTGTCAGACTGGGGTTGCTCACCAACGGTGACCGTTGGATGCTGGTGAACGCCCCCGTGGGCGCGACATCAAGCCACGCCTCCTGGTACGCCCGGCTCTGGTTCCAGGAACCCCTCACGCTCAAGGCTTTCCAGTCGCTCCTCGGCGTCCGGCGTTTCTTCGGCCCCAAGGACGAAACGCTGGACTCGCTTCTGGAGAAATCCCTCGAATACCAGGAAGAGGTCACGGACACCCTCGGCGCACAAGTTCGGCGCGCGGTCGAAGTGCTCGTCCAATGTCTCGACAAAGCGGACCAGGACCGCAACCGCGAACTCCTCCGGGATGTTTCCCCATCCGAACTCTACGAGGCCGGACTTACGGTCATGATGCGCCTGGTGTTTGTTCTGTGCGCCGAAGAGCGAGGACTGCTGTTGTTGGGCGACCCGGTTTATGACCAGTGTTACGCGGTCTCGACCCTTCGCGGACATCTGGGAGAAGACGCGGACCGACATGGTCCAGAAGTTTTGGAGAGACGCCATGACGCTTGGACGCGGCTGCTCTCTGTCTTTCGCGCCGTCTATGGTGGAATCGAACACGAATCCCTGCGATTGCCTGCGATGGGCGGTTCCCTTTTTGACCCTGATCGGTTTCCATTCCTTGAGGGGCGGCTGAAGGGTACGCGTTGGCGCGAGACGCCGGCGGCGCCACTGCCCATAGACAACCGCACCGTCCTTCTTCTCCTCGAAGCTCTTCAGGTACTCGAACAGCCAGGCGGCGCACTGTTGCTTTCCTACCTGGCCTTGGATGTCGAACAAATCGGTCACGTTTACGAGGGTTTGCTGGAGCACACCGTCGCGCGGGCTCCCCAAATCACGGTCGGTCTTGCCGGTTCGAAGAAGGCCAAGAACCCGAATCTAACGCTCGCCGATCTGGAATCCGCTCGAATGGACGGCGAGGCCGCCTTACTCACAATTCTCTTAGAGGCTACGCAACGCAGCGAACCCGCACTTCGCAGAGAGTTGCATCGGGAGTCGGATGGAGAGGATTTCGGCCGTTTGCTGCTGGTCTGTGGTGGTGACATGGACCTCGCCGAGCGAATACGGCCATATGCGAGTTTGCTAAGGACAGACGCCTGGGGAGATCCCATCGTCTACCGGGACGGCTCCTTTATGGTCACACTTGGGGCGCATCGACGAGAAACCGGAACGCATTACACGCCCAAGTGCCTGACAGAGAATATCGTGGTGGCCACACTCGAACCTGTGGCCTATGCGGGGTCGGCTGAAGGACTACCAAGACATCAATGGCAACTCAAATCGCCTCGCGAATTATTGAACTTACGGATCTGTGATCCAGCCATGGGTTCGGGCGCTTTCTTGGTTCAGGCGTGCCGATGGCTTGGCGAAAGAGTTGTTGAAGCATGGGTATACACGGAAGCTGCTGGCAAGGTGATCACCGACAACGGTGATGTACTTGAAGATCTGGGTGATGCCGACCCCATGCCGAGCCAAGTCGAGGACCGGCTCATCATCGCCCGGCGATTGGTGGCAGAACGCTGTCTGTACGGGGCCGATATCAATCCTCTGGCGGTCGAACTTGCCAAACTGTCCATCTGGCTTGTTACTCTTGCCAAAGGACGTCCATTTGGATTTCTTGACCATAACTTGCGCAGTGGTGATAGCCTGCTCGGTATCTGTAACCTTGACCAGATCACCCAGCTACGAATGAATCCCGCTGCAACCCACCACCAACTTAGTGTGTTCGCACAACACGTAGACGAAGCTGTAACTGAAGCTATCAGGTTACGAATGCGCCTTAGAACAACGATTGTCCACGACATTCGAGACGTCGAGCGCATGGCTCACTTGAACCACGAAGCGAAGAAGTTTCTTGAACCTGTTGAACTCGTAGCAGATGCCATCATTGGAGAGGCCTTGCGTTCTGAGGGAAATCAACGCCGCTTGAACTCCTCCCTGGAAACAATCGCATTACTTGCATCAGATATTCTCCATGGATCTGACAATGAACTATCAAAGCGAAAAATGATGGCGATGAACGCAGTCCACCTCTCTGTGGAGAGTGTTGATGGTGGATCGCAAAGGCGGCCGCTTCACTGGGTGATTGAATTTCCCGAAGTCTTTTTACGCGAACAGGGAGGTTTCGATGCCCTGATCGGAAATCCACCATACATCAATGCCGTTGATATGTATACCGGCCCGTTTTCTGAACTCAAGAAGAAATACTATTCCACGCAGTACATGTCGGCCTCTGGAAGCTATGATTTGTATGTCTTGTTCTATGAGCGCGCAATTCACCTCTCAGCAAATATCTCTGCGATTGGATTGTTGATTCCCAATAAGGTATTGAGCGCAGAATATGCAGAGTCTCTAAGGGGGATGCTGGTGAAGCACCTTCGTCTTCACGCCCTCTTGGATTACTCAACGGCAAATGCCTTTTCTGCAAGCGTTTACCCTATTGCATGCATAACGACACGACCCATTTCAGAGGCTACAGCTCGCATTGTTGATTCACGCGGAAAAGAGATATCAATTACAACACAGGCTGCTTTGCGGAATTCGCCGAAATTCCTATGGGCCTACTTGCTTACAGAATATGCAGAACTCTTGTCGATTGCCATTGATGATGCGGTGAATCTGAGTGAGTTCTTTGAAGTGTCTGGGGCTGCAACAGTGTCCGAGGCCTATACGATCTCAGCATTTGTGAATTCAAACGACACAGTTACGATTCCCAAAGGCCATGCCAAATTCATCGTCAGCGGTAACATAAGGGCCTTCTCTACAACTTGGGCACACTCGCCCGTACAGTACCTGAAGCATCGGTACTCTATGCCATCCATCCATTTGGATGCCCTTCCTTCGAAAAGACGCGTTCAATCTACAACACCAAAAGTCATAATATCTGGGCTGTCCAAGCGACCTACTGCATTTCATGATACCATCGGTGAATACTGCGCGGGTAAATCGACGGTCCTTGTTCTCAAACCCAAAGGGTCGATTACTCTTGAAACGATCACGCAAGTACTAAATTCAAGAATCGCGGCCTTGCTATATCTTGGTCTTTATGGCGGTCTTGCTCTATCTGGAGGCTACTTGAGATTTGGGCCTCCTCAAATATCGGGGTTCCCTTTGCCCAGAGCTCTGTCATTAGGTCAACACGAGACAATTGATGAAGCGGCCATTACACGTTTATACGGCCTAGAACTCTCAAAGGTCGCAGATGTATTTGACCGAATCATTGGAGAGAGTCCGTTCGAGCAAGCACGCGCATTGGAAGATGACACCTAACAGAACGGAGCAATGGGACAGCGTAGGAGATCAATGGGAGTTGTTATGATTGGACATCCAGATTTGCAGGAAGCTATGCGTGCTGTGGAAGGCTGCCTCAACGAGGCGGCCCACAGGCTCGCATTGATTCAAGATCCGCCTGAGTATTCAGAATATTGTGACCTCGACGTTGACATCGTTGTGGAGAGAGCGTTTCTGATGCTGCTTCTTTTGTCAGAGGCTATGGGGCTTGAACATTTTCGCGAGTTCATCCTTCGGGAATACGAAAGTGCGAGGCAACAAGAAAACGGGATCGGCGCTGCCGAAGCCGACAGTTCTGGAGACCTTCAGCTTCTTGCAGACCCACAGATTAGAAACCTTGTGGAAGCATTCAAAGGAATCTATGGGCTCAAGGACGAGCACTCTGCGCGTACTGTCATCGACATTCTTGATGTCTTGCGAAACACGGAATACTCCCTGGCATCGCCCAAGGGGATGACGTCACCTGCAAATGAAAGCGAGTTACATGAAAGAATCGAAGCCATTCTGCGATGCGTCTATCCAGATCTGAAGCATAAGCCGACCATTAGTAAACCAATAAAGAATTTCGAGCCGGATACTGGCATCCCCTCGATCAAGACCCTGATTGAATACAAGTATGTAGCGGACCAGACCGATGTTGCGCGAGTCTCGGATGAAATTCTTGCCGACACACAAGGCTACAAATCGCGGGACTGGCACAGGTTCATCTATCTGATCTACGAAACGTCGCGTTTGCAGTCCGAGAAAAAATGGTCAATGCATCTTGAGGAATGTGGCAATCCTCGGAATACCCAGGTGGTAGTGATAAGGGGCGAAACGCCAAGAGTGAAGACTCGAAAAGGCACCCCCAAGAAGACCAAATAAAAAAGTGCAGGGATACTTGGCGCAACGACTTCCCGCGTTCGAAAGGAATGGCGTTCAATGGCAACGGATTCAAGAGACGACGTCCAGCAGGCTGAAGGGCAGACCAAACAGCCCAACGCATGGCTTGTCCAAATTGGCGAGAAGATAGGTATCAGTGACTTCGTCGTGCGCGTAGAGCGGTCTGGCGCCGTCTGCAAAGACATACAAGAGGCTGACGGGGTTGTCCTCGTTGAAAATGGAAAGATATTTCGCTTTGCGCGTATATACTGCAAGCGCATCACGGGAAACGAGACCGCCTTCTTCTTTGACGGAACCGTGCCAGTGGAGCCCCCTGTGGGTCTCGAAGAACTGGGTATCGAGACCCCGGTCACGGATGGCGGTATCACACGATTGGACTGGCCGGTCTTCGAAAAAGCCCTGAAGACGGCCTGCGATTTGGAGTGGTTGTCGTTTCCGGTCTTGACGGGGGATACGCCGGAGTCCCAGACGTACATTCGTGAATTGCTGCAGATGGCCGTCATTGACGATCTTCTCGGGCCAGCGGACGGACCAGAGGAAGAAATCATTGGGATGAGCGTGCGTGACCGCTACTTGGTGGGAAAACTCGCCCCGCAGGAGACCCGGATAGAAGAGGAAGACCAATTACCCAGCACCAGTGGGGGCGGGGAACCCGAGGAGGCCGCGCGGGAAGTGGATGCATCCACGAACCAATCGCTGGTGCCGTCTTCATTCGGTTTCACCTTCTGCGTAGACGGCGACACCGACAAGGTCGAGTTACACGTATCGTGGGGGCGTTACGTGCGCGCCGAAAGCGAGCGTGAGAATGAAAAGACCGGCAAGCCGTTCCTGTGTTGGAAGCGTGTTCCGTCCGGAGGGTCGTCGACCGTCTCGTTGGCGAACAAGACAATCGCACCGTTTTCCATAGACGACAAATGTCCGGAGGTGCTTGTCCAAGGGACGGTCAGCGCCCCTCTCACGAACGGCGACCGACTGGTGACGCTGTTTCTCATCAACACGCAGAAGATGCCCGACAAGAACCAGGACGAGGCTTGGGTGTTCCAGCCGGAGTTACTGGTCCGTGGGCCTGAAGGAAAAGCCGTCTTCCGGCGGCGTCCGGTTCTGAATGCCGATGGAGCGGACGAGGAGCGTGAGTCGCTAGAAATGATTTACCGGCGCCGGGTGGAATTCGCCGTCGGCCATGGAATGTCGGTGCATGCGACTACGGCGGCCGACAATCCGGAACAGTCCGTAGAGATATGCACCACCGCTCTTCCCCAGCACGAGGTCGCCGTCACCGAGACGCCTGGGCTGGAATTGGGAGACCGTCCCGCCATGCAACGCATGATAGACGAGGGTTTCCTCGACATGGAGCGGCTGGCGGGGATGGAGCGGAAGGACTTGGTCGCGGCGTTGACGGTGTTGACCGAGGATTACGGCGCCTGGATTGGCGAACAACAAGCGAGAATCGGAACCGAAGTCCGAGGATACGATAGCGTGGCGACCGACGCCATGACGCGATGTGAAGCCATCCTGCGACGGCTCGAAGAAGGAATCGCCGTCCTCGATAAGAACGACAGCGCGCTTGAAGCTTTTCGCTTCGCGAACCGCGCCATGGCGTCGCAGCGCGTTCGGACCATGTATGCCTTGTCCAAGCGGCGGGGCGAAAACGCTGATTTGGCCGCTGTGAACATCCCGAAGAACCGGTCTTGGCGTCCCTTTCAGTTGGCTTTCATCCTGTTATCGGTCCCGGCATTGGCCGAGCCGACGCACAAGGACCGCACCGAGCCATTGGAAGCCCATGCGGACCTCCTCTGGTTTCCGACCGGCGGCGGCAAGACAGAAGCCTATCTTGGCGTGGCCGCCTTCACTATGGCCATTCGCCGGTTACAGGGGAATCTCGGCGGTCTTGACGCGCGGCGTGGCCTTGCGGTCATCATGCGGTATACCCTCCGGCTTCTGACTCTCCAGCAGTTCCAGCGCGCGACAACGCTGTTGTGCGCGATGGAAGTCTTGAGGAGACAGGACGCCGGGAAATGGGGTGACACGCCATTCACAATCGGCCTCTGGGTAGGCCAGAAAGTCACTCCTAACTCAACACAAGAGAGTCACGATGCCGTCGAACGGGAGCGCGACGGAAAATATGGGACGGGATCGACGCCCGCGCAATTGACGACCTGTCCGTGGTGCGGATCGGAAATCGCTCCGGGGCGTGACATTGTCGTGAACCGAGACGTCGAGAGGACTTTCATCTATTGCGGAGACAAGCTCGGAAAATGCGATTTCAGCCGGGCCAAGTCAAAGGACTTGGGGCTTCCTGTGCTGGTAGTGGACGACGAACTCTACCGCCGCCCGCCATCCATGCTGATAGCGACCGTCGACAAATTCGCGATGATGGCGTGGCGCGGCCAGGTGCGGGCGCTCTTCGGGCGCGGCGATCAGGAATGTGATCGCCACGGCCTGATCTGGCCGGAAGACGACTGCAAGGGCAACCACCGGAAAAAGGGTGATTTGCCTGCCACGACCGTTCAAGAGATCGCGCCGATCCGCCCGCCCGATCTCATTATCCAAGACGAGTTTCACCTTATCAGCGGCCCCCTTGGAACCATGGTGGGGCTTTACGAGACCTGTGTCGACGAGCTTTCGACGTGGGTTCTGGACGGCAAGCCCGTCCGGCCAAAGGTTATCGCGTCCACGGCCACCGTGCGAAAGGCCGAGGAACAGGTCAACAACGTTTTCCTGCGCCGGGTGGCGGTGTTCCCCGCTCACGGGCTTGACGTCGAGGACAACTTCTTCTCGGTCCAGCGTCCCGTGGACAGGAAACCCGGTCGGCGGTACATGGGCATCTGTTCGCCTGGAAGTTCACGCCCCGCCGTCCTGATTCGAGTCTATGTAGCTCTCCTGACGGCAGGGCAATCCCTCTTCGAACGTTTCGGCTTGGCCGCCGACCCCTACATGACGCTTGTCGGGTATTTCAATAGCCTTCGGGAACTGGGGGGAATGCGCCGGCTGGCGGAGGACGACGTCCAGACCCGGTCGTATCGTGTGCAAATGAGCGACGTGACGCGTCCTGGACTCAGTCAGCGTTCGGTGCGGAATGTGGACGAACTCACGTCCCGCGTTTCGAGCAAGGACATTCCGAAGAAACTGGACCAGTTGGAAACCAGGTTCAAGCGCACCTGGGCCAAAGGGGAAGCGCGGGCCATCGACATCGTGTTGGCGACGAATATGTTGTCGGTGGGCGTGGACGTCAGTCGCCTTGGCCTGATGGTCGTGAACGGACAGCCGAAGAACACAGCGGAATATATTCAGGCGACGAGCCGCATTGGCCGCGTTTTCCCCGGACTGGTTTGCACGGTGCTCACCTGGTCGCGCCCGCGGGACCTGTCACACTACGAAACGTTTGAACACTACCACGCCACGTTTTACAAGCACGTTGAGGCACAATCGGTCACGCCGTTCGCGCCGCGCGCATTGGACCGAGGTCTGACCGGAGTCATGGTAAGCGTCATGCGCTTGGACGGCGACAATCTCAACCCCAACCTTGGCGCGCAGCAACTGGATAGCACGTCCAAACCGGAAGCCGGAAAAGCGAAGAAGGTTCTGTCCGAGCGCGCCTGGAAAGTCAAGGACAAGGCAGCAGGACAGAGATCTGAAAGCATGGCCGCCGACCGGCTTGACCGGTGGGTCAAGGAAGCCAATAGGGGTGGCCGTAGACTCGGTTACGAGACGGTACGCGGACAAGGGGATATCGCTGCGCTGTTGAAGAAACCGGGCGCGTTGGCGTGGGACGAACTCACCGTTCCGTTATCGATGCGCGAGGTGGAGCCTGGCGTACAACTGGTGATGGACGTGGCCAAGCTTTCCGATCCGCCGCCCTGGGAGACACGGGTGATGGATTCTGACGCCGAAGGAGAACAAGCATGAGCACGCATCTCGTTGGCCAAGTTCGCCCGAGTCAACTCCTCTGGACATACGGTCCAGGCGCTTTGATCGACCTGCCGAATCTTTCCGTCGTTACCATGGGGTTGGACCGCTGGGACGTGAACCGCTGCCCTCCTGTCGAAGAGGCCAGGCTTCTCGCCGCAGTGAAGCGAGTGCTCGGCTCACAGGTCCAGCGGCTTCGGGTGCCGCCTTTTATCAGAGACGAGGGTGCCAATCCGATGTCCGCGGAAGGCAAGATCGGCGTGCCGGTCCGCCCGTTTCCCCGCTGGTTGAGATGTGTCAGGTGCGGCTTGCTCGCGGAATTCGATTCAGGACTGTTCGATATCCGCCCCAACCCGTATCGGCCCGAGCTGACGCACTTTGTGCATACGACCTGCGAAAAGGGCGGGAACTCGGACGCTGTCCCCGCACGTTTCCTGCTGGCGTGCCGGAACGGCCACTTGGATGATTTCCCGTGGCACTGGTTCGTCCACGGGGGGCTATGTGATTGCCGGGGTACACTTCGGTTCTTCGAACGCGGCGCGTCGCTCCAGACGGAAAATCTGTGGGTGAAGTGTGATTCCTGTGACGCCGCGCGATCATTGGTACATGCATTCGGCAAGGAAGCACAAAAGAATCTGCCCGCGTGCAGAGGACGCCATCCCCACCTGAACAGCTATGATTCCTCCTGCAAGGAAACGCCGCGAGCCGTCCTCTTGGGGGCTACGAATAGCTGGTTTCCGATGACCTTGTCCGTCTTGGCGATTCCCATCGCGAAGAGTCAACTAAGCCAACTGATTCTGGATGGCTGGGAGTTCTTCTCGGACGCGGAATCCGAGGACGAGATCCGGGTCATCATAAAGACCCTGGTAAAAGGTGTCAGCTTGCCTGGCATCGAACAATACGAGGCCGCCGAGGTCTGGCAAGCCGTGAAGGATCGAAAGGAAGGCAAGTCCGATGACGCCGTCATTTCCGAGGGCGACCTGAAAGGCCCTGAATGGGATGTACTCACTTCCCCTAATCCACCGACTGAGTGGCCGCAGTTCCTCAGTCGAAAGACCAGCGTCCCCGACATGTTCAAGGACAAGCTGGACACGGTGTTACTTCTCGAGCGGTTACGAGAGGTGAATGCCCTTATCGGGTACACCCGCGTCGAGGCGCCGGAAGAATCCTCCAACCCCGACGAGCGCCCGCCGATGGCAAGTTTGTGCAGAAACAAACCGGAGTGGGTACCTGCTGGAGAAGTGCATGGAGAAGGAATCTTCATCCGTTTCCTGGAAAACGAGGTCGGCACATGGGAAACACTTCCATCGGTTCAAGAGCGCGACAAGTTGCTTCGGGCGGGGCATCGAGGTTGGCGCAATGCTCGTAGACTGGAGCCCGACCAGGGATATCCGGGTATTCGCTATGTGCTGTTTCACACATTCGCCCACTTGCTCATAAGGGAACTCGCTCTGGAATGCGGCTACAATGCAGCCAGCATCCGAGAGAGAATATACTCGACCACGGAAAGCGGAAAGGCTATGGCGGGAATCCTCATCTATACGGCTGCAGCCGATTCCGACGGGACACTCGGGGGACTTGTCGAACTGGGCAAGCCGGAGAATCTGGGCCGCCTAATCGTGCAGGCGCTCAATCGCGCCCGAATCTGCTCGTCCGACCCACTGTGCTCCAAGCACGACCCCGGCGAGGACCGGTCCCTGCACGCCACATCCTGCCACGCATGTACCTTTGTCGCGGAAACGTCCTGTGAGCGGGGAAATCGATATTTGGATAGGGCGCTGTTGGTGGCGACTTTCGAGTCTACCGATGCCTGTTTCTTCCGTTCTGAGGAATTGCCCAATGGATGACATGTGGCAAGTTGTGGCGGAATTGGCCATTGAGTTTCATCCTGAACGGTTGTCCGCGCTCGCAACGAAGGTGGCTTCCATCCAATCAGTCAACCAGTTTCAAACGCTCAGGTCTGCCTTTGGACCGTACGCGGAGCACGACCTGTTCGAGAAGCTTGAGTCCGCGTGGAGGGGTAACGAGGGGCTCACCCCGACAGAGTTGGCTTCCGCCTTGAGGGCTGCGTCGGCGACCTCCGCACTGAGTGAAAAGTGCGGCAGGACTCAGTTGGTTTGGACCGGACCTTCGACAGGCTTGGTACCCATCCGCCACACAGAACAGGTGCTCTGTGAGTTGATTGAATCGGCACGCGAGCGACTTTTTCTGGTCAGCTTCGTCGCGTATGAGGTCGGGGCGGTCCTGCGTGCATTGAGGATGGCGTGCGAACGCGGTGCTCAGGTCGACGTGCTTCTAGAATCATCAGTGGAACACGGCGGAAGGGTAAGCCACGACAGCGTGAAGAACATGAAGGAGTCGTTGGCCGCCGCCAACTTCTACATCTGGGGCAATGACAAGAAGGAAGAGGCCGGATTGGCGGGAGGCGCCGTTCATGCCAAGTGCGCCGTTGCCGACGGTTGTCTGGCTTTCGTCACGAGTGCGAATCTGAGCGTAGCGGCCATGGAAAGAAACATGGAATGCGGCATATTGGTCACGGGTGGTCTCTTGCCTGGCGCACTTCACCGGCACTTGGAGGCGCTCATAGCCACAGGAATCGTGGAGCGGGTTTGAATGGACACGGTGGACAAGGCCACGAGGTCCAGAATAATGGCCCGCGTCGGTCAGCGCGATACCGGCCCGGAGATGCGGCTGCGATTGGCACTGCATCGTATGGGGTTCAGATATAGGTTGCATGACAAGAGGCTTCCGGGTTCGCCCGACATTGTCTTCCCGAAGTTCGGCGCCGTGGTGTTCGTGCATGGTTGTTTTTGGCATTCACATGGTTGCAGGTACTCGACCAAGCCGGGCACGAGGCAGAAGTTCTGGCAGGAAAAGTTCCATGCCAATGTCGAACGGGATAGAAAGAAATCCCAAGACCTCATAGATGACGGTTGGCGAGTTCTTGTCGTGTGGGAATGTGCGCTGAAATCCCAGGATGAATCCGTTGTGGAACGCGTGCTGAACTCCGCTGTCGAATGGTTGACTTCAGAGGAGACCCATGGAGAAATAGGGGGCGAATAAAGGGTATTGAGGAGGATGCAGCACAGATTCGAAGACTAGAATTGAGCGAATGGTGATCAAACATCCAAGACGCTTACATAAATGGTCGGTGGAGAGTACTGGAATATCGCTTGCGATCAGTTCTTCGCTGGCTCAGGAAGAGGCACAATTGTGGAGCCTCTGTCTCCTGCGCGGTTCTGATCGCTAACGGCTCTTGAGAGAGTAGCTAGCTCGTTCTTGATCTGCTCAATCTCCACCAGCAGTTTCTGATTGCCAGCACTGGCCGCATCCTCAATGGCCCTGCGTTGGTCAGCATTAAGAGCGGCCAGCTCACTCCTAATCTGACCAATCTCCAATACGACTCTCTGATTGCCAGCACTGGCCGCATCCTCAATGGCCCTGCGTTGGTCAGCATTAAGAGCGGCTAACTCACTCCTAATCTGAGCAATTTCCAGTACGACTCTTTGACTGCCAGCACTGGCCGCATCCTCTGGGGCTTTGCGTTGGTCAGCGTTATCGGTTGCGTACAGGGTGCAGAAAGCACCAATAACGCCAATGACTGTGAACACAATCAGGCCAATACATTGCAAGGCTACCATGCGGTCAGTTCCACTCCTCGATAGATAGCCTTTCAGTGCATCTTCCAGATGTTCTGGGGTGCTCCTCGGCTCGATCATGGCGACTTCGCTTGAAGGGAGCGTCCCGCTAATCTTGTCGTCCACGCTCCCTCTCAATGTTCGCGCAATCGCTTCTGATTCGGCAGAAACACTGGACTCGACGCTCCGCGCAATGTTATCGCACCTATTCTTCACGTACGTCAGTAACGCTCCTGCGCCCGCAAGCGAGATGCCTGAGAGAACGGCAAGAGCTTCGTGTTGAGTTCCACCTGCGCCGGTAAGCACATTGATACCTGCGCTCACAAGCACGATTGCAAACAGATCATACAAACGGGCAGGCCGCCGAAGACACCGCCGGGCAATTCGTTGAGCAAAACTCATTGGAACACCTCCTCAATTGACCTAAGTGTTGCGTGTGCCGCTGCGCCATTCGCCATTTGGCTAGCCGCACTCATCAGAGAGACATCCTTACATGCGTCGACACGCTTTCCGAGTTTAGCCAGACGCGTGTTGTGCTGCGCCGTATCGGCGTCAGGCGGAACAAGCTTAGTGCAATCAGCTAGATATTGCTTTATGACGGAACGGTGCGTCGCAAGTAGATTAGTGCCGGCCTGACCGACAGTCGAAAGCAATCCGGAGGTAGAGGATAGGTAATTCGTCGAAAGTGAAGCAAGACGGGGATAAGTCAACATGTAGAGGCGGCACTTGTGGCGACCAAATTCAACACCGCCCTGTGCGGACCTACTGTAGATCTTGCCAAGCTCATCTCGGTGAAGTTTCAGAACACATCGTAGGTTCGTCGCAAATCGCCTTCGTTCAGCGCCCAAGGTGGAATTATGAATCAGAGCCGTGCCAGCGGCAATCACTTCACCGAGCTTGTCTGCCGCCTCTGCTAAGCAGTGAAACTCATCGCTGATGTTTGGCAAATGATAGTGGTTGTTGTGCATCCGCTCAGATGCAGGCTTTTTGTCTTTCCCTCTCCATTCTCGCAGGACAGTAATGATTGCATCGTATTCACTGCGAGGCGACACGAGTACGGCGGTCGCCTCCTCAACTGGCGGAGCATGCGCAGAAAGGGACGTGTCAACGTCCTGAAATAGCGGCGCAATGGGCTGCAGTGTCTTGAGCGTCTCGGCGAGATCTTTGAGACTTCGGATGCGTTCTGCAGCTAGGTGCGCCGTCACTGATTTTCTGTCAAATTGAAGCGGAAACAACGGCGGTATTGTCGCTTCGCCAAGCTGCATGAAGAGAGGGCGTGCTTGGTCGCAAAGCGCAATAAACGGGTCAAGTGACGGTATTGGGAGACTCATCGTTTCATAGGCCGCGTCACCGCCAATGCCTGCCGCATCTCACGGATTCGGAAGACATCCAGCGTCTCATGGATCAATTGTTTTACCATGTTTAGCTTCTCGATACACTCATTCTCGATTTGCTCGATCACGCCACCGTGAAGGAACTTCGCAATGTCAGCCCCTACGGTGGCGTCCCATTGATAGGTCAGCGGATCGAGAAACTGAAGCGCGCACTCCGCACGAATACGAAGCAGTTCCGCTACATAGTTGTCAAAGCCCTCTGTACCCGTGTGTCGGATGACCCGCTCCGTCAGATCATCCAAAAGCGCGTTCAGCCGAAGGGCATGATGCCATCGAAGTCGTGATAGCTCGACGCAACGCAGTATCGAACCGTAGGTCGCTTCTTGCGGGTCAAGCTCACCGTGGCCGTGGCCGTTCATAAGTTCTGGACGAAGACACAGGGTTCCCGTTGAGCTGTAGGTTACAAAGGTCAGAGAGTTCATGTATTTGTTGACGAAAACCCCGTCTCGGAGCAGTTTGAGAGATTCGTGGAAGTCAACAGACACATAAGCAGCGTTGTGGGGCGATAGCCACCGCTGTAGGATTGCCGCCATCGGACGGGTGTACGGGCGGCGCGCCTCCAACTTTTGTTTCTGGACCTCGGCTCCCTCTTCTAGAAAGACCTTGTTGTAGATGTGTCCCGGTAATGTCGCCAGAACGACAAAGTAGGGAATCTGTTGATCGCCAACCCATGGCAGGATTTCAGGCGGGCGCCGAGGTTCACCGGTTTGCTTCTTCACAGGCATCTCTGGACTGGGGGCGGCTCGATACTCGCACCAGTTGAGCGGAATCTCCGAGACAACTTCTTTGAGCGCCCCGAGGAAGAGTTTGAACAGCGGACTCTTGTCGGGCGTGGCGAGGCCGTCGAGCAAGGCATGAGAACCATCTGGATCTGCGTTCGCTGTGGTCTCGTAAATCTCAGAGGGCGTAGTCGCCTGCTCCTCGCGGACTGTGACCTTTCTGTCCCGTGGGTGAAGCTTGATTCCTTCAATGATTCTGGGCGCAAGAAGCAATGGAGCCAGAACATCTGCCAGAGCGTAGGGAGTGGCTTGCTTGTCTACCTCGCGTCTGGCTGCTTCTAGCCTGATTGTGATCGCCGCTACGCCATCTTTCCGAACAGTGAGACTTCGAGACACCCTCATTTTGATCGGGGAGGGGACGATTTTCTTGTGCGTCTCACCCCGACGAAAGAACTCAGGGTGATGGACCTCGATCTCGGAACACCAAGGGGGAGTGTTGATCCTAACAGTAACAGTACTGCAATGGTCCCGATAGATCGGCGTCCAGCCCTCCCGAATTGGATGATTCGGATGAGATGACCGCCTATGCGCGTCAAACCAGTCCGCCCACTGCTTCTGGCCGTCCTCGTCTGCCGGGATTTCGAGGTGTGCGCCATAGACGGCATGCACCTCGAAGTCCAGAACGTCGAAGTCTGGCAGAGGGTTCTTTGTATTCTCTATCATTAAGGCTCCTTTTTCGATCTATTGTGCAACGCAAACACGGAATAGGCTCCTCGCTGATAACCGACGCCGAGGTTGCGCACTTCAAGGGTCTCAACTTGATACCCGTGCTTCGGCCCCTGGACCGCTGGGTCGTTCGTCGGCCCCGCCAAATGCAGATATGGCATAAGGATGGGGCCGTCCAGGTGAGGCTTGGCATTGTCCAGGAACCGGCTGATGAGTTGGCCGTCATCAAGCATGCCTCTGGTCACCGGCACGGCGGGGAGTACAGGCGGAGCGCCGAAGTACGGATGGGCGAAGACGATCAACCCAAAGCGCCCGGCGATCCTGGCGAAGAGGTCGGATTGGACCACTTCGCAGCGTTCCTCGACGCGAAAGCGGTGGATGTTCTCGCACGTGTTTGCGCAACAGTTTTCGTCAATGTCCGAAAGAACAACATGTCTTGCCCCGCGTTTCGCCATGATGATGCCGAGGGCGCCGGAGCCGCAGCCGACATCCAAGACCCGTTTGCCGGCGTAGAATTGTGGGTTATCGTGTAGGAAGCGGCCAAAGTGGCCGGAACTGAGGGGTTGTAGGACGCCAGGATACATCACCAAGTCGCGCAGGACCGGATGCCTGACGGCCCTTGGGACGTTGATCTTGTATTTCCAAGGGATAGCGTGAGCTTTGACTTGCAGTTCGATTTGGCGCTTCTGTGCTGGGTTGAGGCTCATGCTGGTTGGCTCGCTTTCGACGCAAGGTCCTGTTCTGAGTCCCCTTGCTCCAGCGCGTCTTGGGCAAGGAGAAAAGCAATTACGGCATCGCGGCATTCGATGTGCTGGGAGTGAGTCAAGAGGCTCTGGCTGCGCGGACGCGGCAAGGCATTCTTGATACGGCCTTCGATTCGCCCTTCCCGGTTCATGAGTAGGACCTCGTCGGCCAACAGAACGGCTTCGTCAACGTCGTGGGAGATGAAGAGCGCCGGGCACCTCGTCCCTTGCCAGATGCGTTCGACGTAGGTCGTCATTGCCCAGCGACGGTTCTGATCGAGGGAGGAAAAGGGCTCGTCGAAGAAGAGTACGTCTGGTTTGGAGATCGCGCTCCTCAACAGGCATAGCATCTGCTGTTGGCCGCCACTCAGTTGATAACATGGTTTTGATGGGTCAACTCCAGGCATGAACTCGCGCATCATCCCGGATGCGGTGCCGAGTCGGTCCGCGCGCCTAGCTCCGTGAAGTCGGAGCGGAAAGGCAACGTTCTCCGCTGCCGAGAGCCAGGGAAGCAGCGACGCCCGGTAGTCTTGCCAGACGTAGCCAATGCGCGGTTGACTGTTCGTTATCGCGCCAAAGTACACCGCCCCGGAATCTGCGGGCAACAGCCCGGCTATGATGTTGAGAAGCGTCGTCTTGCCGCACCCGTTCGGGCCGATGAGTGCGGTGAACCGGTTGCCCTGGATCGTCAAACACACGTCACGGAGAACCGTGCGCATGGAACCGTCCGGAAGCGGAAAGGATTTGCTGACGTTGGACGCATTGACCGTGGCTAGTTCGCTGCCCATCCGACAACCTTTCTTTCCAGGCGCACAAAGCCACGGTTCAGGCAGTATCCGAGAACGCCGGTAATCAGAATCATTGCGTACATGTCGGGGATGGCGTAGGTGGTATACGTCTCAATGATACGCTGACCGAGTCCGCGCTCGCTCCCCATGAACATCTCACAGACCACGGCGACAATCAGCGCATACGACAGACCGATGCGAAGACCGATCATAGTCTGGGGCAGTGTTTCCGGGAAGACCACGAGACGGAAGACCTGCCACCGAGTCGCGCCGTAGAGCTGGGCCATCTGACGGCGAGTTCGGTTAGCGCGATGCACGCCGTAAGCGCTGTGTAATGCGACAACCAGAACGGACGCGAAGAAGACCATGCCCGTCTTCGAAACATCCGACACGCCCAGTGTGAGAACGAAGACGGGATAGAGACTTGTTACGGGGATGCTCCTAAAGAAATCCGTGATTGTTACGGTGGATTCGTAAACGGCGCGAGAGGATCCCATCAAGAGGCCAAGACTGATTCCAACGACAGATGCCAACAAATAGCCGATGCCCATCCGCAGAACTGTCGCGACCAGGTCGGGGAGGACCGCACCTGTCGAAAACTGCCACACAAAGGCCTTAAGGGTTCCCCTTGGGCTTGGCAAGAGCGATGGGTCTACCGCCTGAAGCGAATGCGCCGCCTGCCACAGGATGAGAACAACGGTCGGCCCTACCAAGGCCCACCAGTTCCAGTTGCAGATACAGCACTTTCGTTTCGTGCAGGTGGATGTCATTGGATTGGACATGCCCTACTGTACCTCTCTTACCGGATCGCCTCGCGGAAGAACAGATCGTCAAAGAACGCCCCGTAGTTAGGCATGGGCTTGTCCTTGAACGCTTCCTCGTTCGCCTTGATGAGCGCGGCGACATCGGCCACCGCCGTTGCAAGTTTTGGCGAATCCATGCTCAAGCGGAAATCGAAGTAGCCCCAGATTGCTTGGACGAGGTCAAGATCCATGGCGGTCTCTTGCGCGAGGAGACCCTGTGCCGCAGCCGGTTCTGCCTCAATGAACTCGCTGGCCCGCTTCGTGGCGCGAAGGAATCTCTTGACCGTCTCAGGGTTCTGAGCGGCCCAGTCACGACGTACAGCAACATGCATGTATCCGACATAAGCTTTCGGATCGAAGAACGTGACGGCATCATCACCGAGTGCCCGACGCGAGTTCTCTATGAATGGATCCCATGTCGCGGCAGCGTCAACTTCCTTGGCTACCATTGCGCCCTGAATTGCTTTCGGTTGTAGTTTGCGAAGTTGTACGTCCTCTCGCGCCATCCCGTTTGCAGTGAGAAACCTAACAGCGAACAATTCGGACCCAGTTCCAGGGCTGAAAGCTAGAGACTTCCCCTTCAGGTCTGCGGGAGTATGAATGCCAGCACTCTTGCGCGCCACAATGCCGCAACTCGTTGACTCGACAATTGAACCAACGACGGACACGTTGTTGTTTCCTGCAAAGCCAATATACGCCACGTTCACTTCAACGACCGTGGCGAAGTCAGCCGATTTCGCGAGCAGTGCATCCATGCAATAACGGCCACCGTCTTGGTAGGCCACTGTCACGTCGAGTCCTTCCTCGGCAAAGTAGCCTTTGGCTTTTGCTATGAGCGCCAGAGAGGTCCAGAGGTTCTTGGATGCTGCCAGAGTTACCTTTGTCTGCGGCTTCGGCGTATCCTTGCTTCGTTCGCTACACGCCGTTACCAAGATTCCGCTCATCAGCACGGCAGCGAGTAGCGCTACCAATGCAATTTTCGCCTTACCGTTCAGCATATTCATAGGTACTCTCCTCCTATGTTGCGGTTACTTCATTTCGTTCAACTCTGTCTGCCTTCAGGAGCGTCCTTTATCTCGGGTTTGCCGCCGGCCTTACCGGCACGAATCCACTCGTTGACTTCAGACACTTGGAACTTCAGTAAGCGGCCAAGTCTATGAGCAGGCATTTGCTTGCGCTCGATCCATTTGTAGATCGTGTCTCGGTTGACGCCCAGGTGGGCGGCAATCTCCTCGACCGACAGCCATCGTTCTTGTTCAGGCATGATCTCCAGCTCCGGAAAACTAAGGCAAAGTTGCCGCCGTTCACCTGTTTGAAACGGAATGCCAGTATAGCAGACCCCGTCCAAGAAAACCAGCGCAAAGCCAAGAGGATCCAACAGGATAAACCTCGGCAGGTGGGCGCCAGTGGGACGGATTCTTCTAATCGGTCATCTTCATGCACGGCTATTCGCATGATGCCCGGAGGACCGAGAAACAACACCGCGCGTTCTGCGCGGGACTTGGACTACTTGCAGCATGCCAAGTGTGGCGTTTGGAACGTACTCTCGCTCCGGACTTTCGGCTGTTTCCAATTTAGCGATGCACAAATTCCAGCCGAGCTTCGCTCGATTCCTGTTGCCAACTCGATGATGGATTCTGTCGACGCAGGGAGGTCCTTACGGCGGCGAAGTTTGGAGAAGTTTTCTTGCAGAGAGGGCACTTCCATCGGGCGAGCCGTCGGGTAGTCCTGCCTACGGTTCCATCGACGAGAACAAGAAAGACCCGTTCCCGCACGCCGTATTTTGCGAACCGTTTCGGGACACCTCGACAGCGTGGGCAGGATTGACAAGGACAGGTATTTCCTCCTCGCGCCAGCGCGTTATAGTCACCGGCGATCGCTGCCTTGGTTCGATCATCTGACATGGGCACCTTTTGGGGATCGTCTTCACAGAAGTCACGCCTAAGCCCTTTGGCTGCTCAGTCTTGTGGCGATTGTCCCGATACGAGATCTTTTCACCGCGCATTGATTCACGGATACGTTTGGTGAAACAATGGAGTAGGTCAGTCTGAGATCCTTGCCGAATTGTTCCGGGGAGACTCGGCGTCAGGCTTGTTTAAGCTGTCAGCCCCAGCAACTATTGTCCCGTCTCCCAGGATGTAGATTGAATGGAGCACCCTAAGATGTGGTCTGACAACGAAACGAACCGCGACTTTCTGAATTTCAGGATTGTTGCCGACACGGCAGCCGAGATGATTGTCCAAGCTCAAGGACAACCCGTATCGCTTGGTGTGTGCGGTAGCTGGGGTGTCGGCAAGTCGAGCATGTTGGAGTTGATTAAGGATGCTCTCTCTGAACGTGGGGACGGCTCTTTCCTGTTCGTCGATTTCGACGCGTGGCTCTACCAAGGTTACGACGACGCACGCGCTGCCCTTATGGATGTCATCGCTCAAAGCCTGCTCAAACACGCAGAAGATAATAAGACGCCAACACAGAAAGTGGTCGCTTTGCTTCGGCGCGTAAACTGGCTGCGAGCGGCAGGTCTGATATTGAGGCCAGCCGCGGAGATGGCGCTTGGACTTCCGCCTACAGGGATCATAAGCGCCGGTCTGAGTTTCGCGCAGAAAGTCGCGCAAGGAAACGTGGATTCCGAGTCCGTGGAGACCGTTGTCGAAGACGGAAAGAAAGTGGCAGAGGAAGCCAAGGGGCTTGTCAACTCTCCTATCGAGACTTCCCCGCCGAAAGAAATCCACAACCTGCGGCGTCAGTTCAAGGAAGTGCTGGAAGAACAGAAAGTGACGCTGATTGTCTTCATCGACGACCTCGACCGGTGTCTGCCTAACACGGCGGTCACCACGCTGGAAGCAATCAGACTGTTCCTGTTCCTCGACCATACGGCGTTCATCATCGCCGCCGATGACAGGATGATACGAGAGGCCGTCCGTACACACTTCAAAGGAGTCTCGTTGGATGACGACCTCGTCACCAACTACTTCGACAAACTCATCCAGATTCCCATACGCATCCCCCCGCTTGGGACACAGGACGTTCGCGCTTACATGATGCTATTGTTTATAGAGAATAGCGGTCTGCCCGCGGACAAGCGCGAGGACATACGAAAGCGGATCTGCAAGCAATTGGGCGAATCATGGAGGGGCAAACGCGTGGACGGCACCTTTGTGATTCCCTTGATTGGTGACTGTTCGCCGGAACTGAGAACCCAACTGGGCATAGCGGACCGTCTAGCTCCGATTATGGCCACCGCGACCAAAATCTCCGGAAACCCCCGCCTTATCAAGCGTTTCCTCAACACGGTGTCCATCAGAATGTCAATTGCCAAATTGCAGGGCGTGACCGTCGACGAAGAAGTCTTGGCAAAATTGCTCATCTTCGAACGTTGCGCGGATGAGTCGGCCTATCGCGAACTCGTGAAAGCCGTGAATGAGGACGACGAAGGCAAGGCTCGGTTCATAAAGAAACTGGAAGAAGCTGTGGCGGCAGGAGAGGAATGTGACGATCCGCCAACGGGTTGGAAGACTGATTTCGTTCGCGATTGGCTGGTATTGGAGCCGTCTTTTGCGGATTTGGACCTGCGTCCTGCCATGTACGTCAGTCGGGAACACTTGCCTCTGATAACCCCTGCCGACCAGATGTCGCCCGAAGCCGTGGCGCTGCTTGCGGCTCTATTGGACGCTAGGCAGGTCCTGGACCCAGTCGTCGCTCAGGTTGGAGCGTTGTCTAAGGCTCAGGGTCAGCAGGTAATGGAACGCCTGCTCGCTCGCGCGCGTCAGGAGCAGCAGTGGGGAACTCCTCAGATCCTCTACGGATGTCTCACAGTCGCCGCCGCCCAGCAGGAACAGGGGCAGCGACTTGCTGATTTTCTGGCCGGAATTCCCGGTCAACAACTTACCGCTGCGATAGTGCCACTTATTGCGGACAAGCCATGGGGAAAGGCAATCCTGAAGAAATGGTCAACGCAAACAGGTATTTCGGGGCCGGTCAAGAATGCGATAGACGCTGCCGCGAAGGATAATCGCTGATGGGAACGTCTGCGTCTAGCGGTGGCCCCGGAGGCGGCGTACCGATGATTCCTCCCTGGGTGTCACCCATTCCTGCCCAAGGGGATGCGCCCGATAGCGGCATGCAAACGCAGGGTTCGCAAAATCCTGTTGCTCCCGACGGAGCTCCACAGACAAACGTCCCAGTCCTTGCCCCGCCGGGGCGTTTCAGAGGAACACGTACAAGTCTGGGAAGATTCGCTCGGACTGGCTCGCAGGAAGATATGCGCGCAGGTATCGCTCGCTATGTCCGCACTGGGCTTGGCGGCGCCCGTCGCGCCTCGCAAAGGATGTCGACGACATCAAAGACGGTAGGCTCTCTCTATGGTGTTCTTGACACCCTGAGTAGCGGACAAGCATTTCCCCCAGGTCATCCCCTGGAAACCGCGAGGTTTGTAGGACGGTCCTCGGAGGAGATCAGGGATCTCATTATCGATTTCATCCGGCCTGTTGATGGAACGCAGGACGCGGAGGCGAGCAGAGATTCAATGGCAAGGGCATTCAGCGATCTTCTCGCTACGGATCCTGCCACAGACCTCACCGCGTTGTCGCAAGATCAGATTGATTCGGTGACCCAAGCTTATGTCGCTCATGACATATGGCACAGAATACAGTTGGATGTCGGAAAGGCGGTAATGGAAAAGGCTCCCGATTACAGGGTCGCCGTTAATCGGCTTCAGGAAATGAGCGATTACGTCAGGGAAAAGGTGGGCGCCTGCTTCAGAAAACGGGCCGACTCGGGGACGCGATTGACACGCGAAAACGCCGCGTCGCTTACAAACGAGGTGATGCGAGACACCTTCGGCGTGTTCGAGGAGTATTTGTAATGCGGATAATATGTGTCCCCCGGAATGCTCTGCCGTCCCCGCTGCCCGATGATGCATTGTGTTTCGTCCTGTATGGCAACTCAAACCAAGCGCAAGTGGGGTCGGTGGGTGGGTCGATCCTTAACATGGTCTCGCGGAGCGGCTTATCTCCGAGCATCCGAGCCTGGGACTTGTTATCCATAGCGCTTGGCGTTGTGGCTGCGGATTCCGCTGTCGTCCGTTCTCGGAGTTCCGACGGATGGACGAGAGTAATTGAACTGTCCGTCTCGCTCATTGACCCCAGTTTATGGGTTCCGCAAGCAACGGCTCTCGCAAGTGCCCTGAGATTTCTCACCGGAGACATCTGGAGTCTGTCGTTTACGGCCGGCAATTCCACGCCGCCGCCACCGCGCAAGCCCGTTATTTCAGAAGAGGATTCCGTTTGCCTCTTGTCTGGTGGAATGGACAGCCTGGTCGGAGCCTTGGATTTGTCGGCTCAGAATCGGCATCCGATTCTCGTCAGTCAAGTCTCCAGAGGCGACAAGAGCTGTCAGAGAAACTTCGCACGTCAGATCGGAGGCGGTTTACGTCATCTGCAACTCAACCATTGCGCCAATCCGCTTGGCGGCATCGAACATTCACAGAGGTCCCGTTCGCTGGTATTCATTGCGTACGGAGTGCTGGCGGCGACATCACTCGACAGCCATGTTCGAGGAGAGGCCATCGATCTGTTCATTCCTGAGAATGGTTTTATCAGCATGAACATTCCCTTGACCCCGTTGCGTTTGGGGAGTCTCAGCACACGAACCACGCATCCGTTCTTCCTGAAGTCATTGCAGGCGGTGTTGGACGAGACTGAATGCCGTGTGAATCTGACCAACCCTTACCAATTCAAGACAAAGGGCGAGATGCTGTGCGCTTGTCAGAATCAACAGATGCTGCTGCGGAACGCTTTCGAAGCAACCAGTTGCGGGCGATTTTCCCGAATGGGCTATGTCCATTGTGGCCGATGCGTGCCGTGCCTCGTGCGCCGCGCTGCTGTCCACATGTGGGGGCAACCCGATGGAACAACCTATCGATACGGTGATCTTTCGATTGCCAATTCGTCACATAGGAACTTCGATGACGTGCGCGCGGCTGCCATGGCTGTGGAGCAAGTCAGGCGCTATGGCTTGGAAGGCTGGACTGGAGGGGCGTTGAACTATGCCCAGATTGGGGACACGACACCCTACAAGGCGGTCATTCAGCGGGGCCTTGGCGAGATCGAAGGATTCCTTCAGTTTTCGGGGGTCTTGTGATCGATTTCCACTGTCATCTTGACCTGTATCCCGACCCCGCATCGGTTATGCGGAGGGTGGACGCCGAGGGCATGTATCTTCTTGCAGTGACCACAACACCGAGGGCGTGGCAAGGAACCTGCAGTGTTGTTGCCGGTGCTCGCAGGATCAAAGTAGCGCTTGGGCTTCATCCGGAGCTTGTTGCGGAACGACATTCCGAGACATCCCTCTTTCGTGAACTCTTGGATGATGCCAACTATGTCGGGGAAATCGGACTTGATGGGTCTGGGAAATTGAAAAGTACGCTCCCTCTGCAGCGCCGTGTTCTAGAAGAGATTCTTGTTGCCTGCGAACAGAAGGGCGGGCGTATCATGAGCATTCACTCGAGAAACGCGGCATCCGATGTACTGGATGTCCTCGGCGACAGTTTACGCGCAGGAACGCCGGTTTTGCATTGGTTTTCGGGAACAGTGAAGGAGCTTGAAAGAGCAGTCGAGTACGGTTGTTGGTTTAGCGTGGGCATGGCAATGTTGGCGGGTCAGAAGGGACAGAAGCTCGTCGCCGCCATGCCCAAAGAACGAGTTCTGACAGAGACTGACGGGCCTTTCGTTAGCGGGAAATCAGGCACAATGATGCCGTGGGACATTCCGGAGGCAGAGACAGCACTTGGGCGGTTGTGGAATAAATCGCCGGAGACCGTCAGGAGCATGCTACTTGGTAATCTTCGACAACTTGTTTCGCGCCAGTCACATAAAGGAACGCCATAGGTCGAAATGGAGATTCTCCGAGTCCCGAATGGAATCCTCCCACCATAAAGCGCTGGGGCGAAGATTGAAAGCAGTACCCCGGCAGCGCTGCAAGCTTCACTTAAGAGGAATTGAATGTATATCTTGGACTGATGCAATGGCGTTGGGGAGACAATGTTCGACCGGAGCAGGAACGAATTGACGCGTCGACTAGGTAATAGCTTAGAATTTCTGGAATCGTCACATCCTACTTGCTCAAATAGACATAGTTTGAAGTCAATAAACAAGATGAGGATAATGCCAATGTTCTTAATTGAATAGCCGAGGTCTGTCTACCGTACCGTGCTCCCCGTATTTCTTGCCGTCTACGTATTACGAGAGAGATTATGAAGAGGGTTCCTTCTGGGGAGCCAGATACCGCACTCCAGCGAACCGCCGCGTTGGCGAGCGCCGGAGCTCTGAATATGCGCCCTGTATCGGTCAGATGACCCTGCAGGGCGTTTTTATGTTCGCCCTATCTGACTTTCGTCATTCCTGTTCTCTTTCGATTCCCTCTATCTCCTTATGCGGCTGATATCCGGGTTCGGTTTCAGTTCAGGTCGGATAGCAGACCTGAACCTGATGTTATCTTGAAGAGTTTGAGATTGCGAGGCTCGCTTGAACTCCTCGATGAGACCTCTGGTCATGCGGAACAGATGTGATTCATAACGCAATTGTGGCATCATGGAACACACGCGACATGTAATAGCTTGAATGCGGGTAGCTTGTGATGACGAAGGATAAGAACAAGAACCGGAATGCGGAAACCCCAAGCGCGGTGCGCGGTCACATTGACCGCACCATATTGAGAGAGCTCGGTGGCTTGCGATCGTTCGAGCGCGGCGAGGACTATTTTGAAAGCGGCTGTGTAGGGCGTTTGGCTGAATATCAGAATCGAGTAACCGCCTCCGTCCAAGGAACTCAATAATACGTGGTCAAACTCGCTACCGAGGGAGGCCACCTTCTCCATGACTGCACATGCCCAATGGGACAAGACGGATCGTTCTGCAAGCATTGCGTGGCTCTAGGATTGGCGTGGCTGGAGCAGAATGAGGCTATGGCAAAGACTTCCGGCAGGCGTAAGGCCACCCCGATTACCATGAATGACGTGCAAACGCACCTTATGGAACAGAGCAAGAAACTCCTTGTCGAGATGCTTGTAGAACAGGCGCTCCAAGACGAACACTTGCGCGAGCGTCTGCTCATGAAAGTGGCTACGCACCGCGCGAAGGCCACCGGCGGCAAGGCGAACATTCAACCTTTCATTGATGCCATTGACAATGCCGTCCAGTCGCACGGATTCGTGGGCTACCGTGAAGTCCCCGGCTATGCACAGGGAATCGAAGACGCCATCGAGGCCGTTGAAACGCTCCTGAAGGACGGGCATGCCACCGAAGCCATGCAAGTGTCCGATTATGCGCTGGGCGCGGTGCATCGCGCCATCGAACGAGTCGACGATTCGGACGGATGCGTCGGCGGGATACTCTATCGGATTGCCGAGCTTCATCTGGCCGCCTGCAAGAAGGCGCGTCCCGATCCAGAGGCCCTGGCTCAGCGGCTCTTGGAGCTGGAATTGAAGATGGATTATGGGGACTTTCGAGGTTCGGTAGCTGCGTACGCTGGCGTGCTGGGAACCAGAGGATTGGCAAAGTATCGCGCGTTGGCGGAGGCGCTTTGGGTGAACGTGCCCACCCTAATGCCTGGACAAGACGCTGGCGAACGCGGGAATCGCTATGCCATCACGATGATCATGGAGGCGCTTGCGGCCACGTCGGGCGATCTCGACGAATGGATAGCGGTGAAAAGCCGTGACCTGAGCCATGCGTATGTTTATCTTACGATCGCCGAAGCTTGCGCTAAGGCACGCAAGCACGACCTCGCCTTGACGTGGGCAGAGAAGGGCATCAAGGCGTTTCCCGTTCGGACCGATTCCCGGCTCCGCGAGTTCTTAGCGGAAGAATATCATCGCAGGAAACGGCACGACGAGGCCATGGCGCTGATCTGGCAGGCGTTTACGGAATCACCAGGCCTGCGCACTTATCAGACCCTTCAAAAACATGCCCTGCGTATCAAGGATTGGCCGGCATGGCGCGATCAAGCCATCGCGTTCGTTCGGGAGTCGATTGCCAAGGAAAAGCAGGCAAAACCCCAGCGCCAGTATGGCTGGTACCGGAACACCGACAACTCCACACTGGTCGAGATTCTCCTCTGGGAAAAAGATGGCGATGCTGCATGGCGTGAAGCGCAAGGAGGCGGTTGTACGAACGACCTGTGGCTTAAGCTTGCCAAAGACCGTGCACCGGATCACCCCGAAGACGCCTTACCCATCTACATGAAGCAGGTGGAACCCACCCTAGCCGCAAAAAACAACGGTGCCTATGAAGAGGCGGTGAAGTACCTGCGAATCATTCGCGATCTGATGAATCGCTTGGGTAAGACTGGCGAGTTTGCCGCATATCTTGCGTCCGTCCGCATTGCGCATAAACCGAAACGTAACTTCATGAAGTTGCTCGACAAGTTCAACTGAGGAAAGACTTGAGGGCGTGAACGGAACATGTATTCTATGTTGCCCGTACCAAGGGAAACGCTTATGTGCAGTGACAACGTAATTAACAGACTCAGAGGGCTGGCAAGTAGAGAGTACGAAAGGCCGCTTTCGAAAGTGGACACCCAAGTGTTCTTCGTCGAGCCAGTCGTGCGCTTACTTAACTATGGTTATGAGAGTTATATGAAGTAAGAACAGTAATAATGCTAGTATGATGTTTCTACATCCAGTCGTGTTTCGTTGGAAGTACGCGTTTGAATCAGTTTTGCTTTCTTAACATGACACTGTAATGTTAATCTCGAATCGAACTACTTGGACCATAGTGATGACGGGAGAACCGTGCAGTGAGAAGGGAAAAGAAAGAGAGGCTCAAGCGCGATGAAGCTATGCGGCGTCTGGCGGAAGAGGAGCGTAGAGGGAATGCGGGAGACTGGCTGGGCAAGCTGATCAGTGAGAAGAAGGAACGAGATAGGGGCGAACAGGAAGCCCGTGACCGCGAAGAGCGCGCGAAGAAGTCCGAAGAGGCCGCAGCCCGCCGCAGAGCAGCCACAGATTCAGACATAGCTCAGATGTATCAGAAGCGGATCAGGGATCTCTTTGACAGGCTGGAGATCCTGACGATGCGGGCAAAGGAGGTAGAACCGGACATCCATTGCTACCGCAATGACAGAGTTGGCACAATTCAGGTCGGGTTTTCCGATCTTCATCAACACGGAAGAGGGTTCGAAGGCCACGCGGGAGGCATCATCGGTACCACCCGCGGCAGGCGATTCGTATTGACTCGGGAGGGGTGTGAGTTCAAGGTGGAACTGCAACCCGACTGGACTGATGAGCGTGTCTATCGTATCCATATTGATTCTGTCACCGATCAAGACCTTAACGGTTGGATGAAATGGCTCATTCTTAAGAAGAAAAGCGGCTCCTCGCAGGGTTGTTTCGGAGGAGTCGCGCTTCTCGGAGCCTTGCTAATTGTATTCACGCTCTTGCTGACGGTATGTATCCAGTAGAGTCCTCCTCTGAGACTTCTGTGCCATTTTCGAACATCTCTTGACGGTGCTCAAGCGGTGAGCCCTGGATCGCTCCCGAATCATTTGACTCTAGAAGAGGTCCGCGCTGGAAACTCGATCCTTCGCAACCCGATCTTGGCGTCTTCTTCGGCAAAGGGAGCATTGCCCTGCCGGGGGCTTGGCACGGGCATACGCCGGGTTCTGAAGGAATGGCCCGCAGTGAATTTGGTCGATGATCGGGAAACATGCACCTTTACCGCGCGCGTGAGGCTTCCGAAGAAACAGAAGACACCTAGCACGGCCAAGAAGAGAAATAAAGGTGCATCTGAACAAGACCGGAATGCACCTATAAATGCACCTTTATCGGACGTCTTGAACGAGATTCAGGCGTACATACTTGAAGTGATTTCGGGCAATCCGCACATCTCCTACGATGAACTGGCGGAACGACTTTCGAAAGACCGAAGCACTGTGATGCGCAACATTGGCAAGCTCAAAGAGTTGGGAGCGCTTCGGAGAGTGGGATCCAAGAAAACCGGCCATTGGCAAGTTGTCAGTCCGGACTGACGGCGGTCACAGGGCTACGATTCCCGCTGCTCTCTTTTTCAAATCACGGAACGCCTTGATCTGTTCCTTTGCTGTTGCGAGGCGCGTGACGGAGCGTAAGCGTCGTTCACTGAAGAAGGCGATCTTCTTGGGTTCATAGATGGAGCACAGGTTTTGGATAACGGAGTCGGGCAGCCTGAGCAAATTGAGGATCTGAGTGACCCGCGCGCGCGTCAGCCCCACCTTTCGCGCGATCTCTGACTGATTGTTAACCTCCGCGCCTTCCAGCATCTGCTGGAAGGCCAGAGCGAGCGCGACAGGGCTTATTGGCATGGCCTTTTCAGGCTTGTTCGCAGGCGCAATCGCATATATGACATTGCGGTCAGAGGAGTTACAGAACACCGGCACGATGTGCCACCCGGAGGCGATGTTTCGCTGTGTTCGCAATACGGGGAGCCAGTATTTGCGCGTGAACTGTCACGCTTGATTTGTTGACGCACGGCCCTGGAGAGATACGCTCTCCAGGGCCTCGTCATTTTCGGCCCGTTTTTGTGGGCTTTCTTGAATATATCCCGCCTTGCTCTTCACGCCGGGAATTAGTGGTCTGCATGATTCGACTTTCCCCGCGTTCGAGCCGCCCGATAATCCCCTCATCACCGCGGCATCAGCGCGAACACACCCCAGCCTAGGTATTCGCGCGTGTAAGCTGCGTGGCGCTCGGGTTCCGAGGTCAGTTTGGCGCGAACCTCGTTCACGAGTTCGTCGTCGGGATTGGCTTCCAGCCATCGGCGCATGGTGAGCCATTTGGCGGCCTCGTATCTGTCCCAACCGTCTTGGTCAGCCAGAACCATTTCAACGACGTCGTAGCCAATGTGGCCGAAAAACGCGAGAAGCTCTGGAAGCATGAGAAAGTCGGAGATTGAATGGGCAAGACACCCCTTGGCGATTTCTTCCGTCGGCGGTAACTGCCGCCAGTAGGGCTCGCCGACAAGGATGATCCCTCCGGTGCGCAGGCTCCGCGACAGAAGCTCGATCGTGCCGGCGACTCCCCCGCCGATCCACGTGGCGCCGAGACAGGCTGCCACGCCGACCTTCTCGTCAGAGACGTAGCCCGCGGCATCGCCGTGGATGAACGTGACTTGGCCGGCGACGCCGAGCTCTTCAGCACGGAGTTTCGCTTGCCCGGTGAACAACGGACTCATGTCTATGCCGGCGCCGACGACTCCGTAATCGCGTGCCCAAGTGCAGAGCATTTCCCCCGAACCGCTGCCGAGGTCAAGAACTCGGGTTCCCGTTTCCAGCCGTAGCGCCGCGCCGAGCGTGGCGAGCTTTTCGGGTGTGAACGGGTTATGGATGCGGTGAGCGCTTTCGGTGATGTTAAAGATCCGTGGAATATCCATTGCAGAGAATCTCCCTCGATCAATCTAGTCGCCAGCCCAAAAGATTCCTTCGATGGGGGTATCGTACAGGTCGCCGCCGCCGGGTTTGGGGACCCAAGGGACGTCTTTGAACGAGAGCCATCCTATAAGCCCGGCTGGTGTCTTGATTAGGAAATCCTGGCCCGAGCCCGGGGGATCGCCGTTGACTCCCAGCAGCACTTTCACGGGACATCCCGCAGGAAGTCTTGTCACTTCGGCCTTATAGTCCTTACCGGAGTAAAGGGTGACCGGCTTTCGGGTCTTGGTCTTGAGGCCTGAGTAAAGGTACGGCTGCATGATCTCGACCAGTTTGTCGTTCTTCATCTTGAATTTGTGGCGTTCGTTGAAATAGGTATCCGAATGGCCCGATGTGTACACGCAACCATTGCCTGGCACAACAAGTTCCAGGCCATTTACGCTTCCTACGGCCTCCTCCTTGCCGTCGGGCGTCACGCGGTAGAAGGTGTAGTGCGGGTCCATGCTCGGGTCTTCCGAAAATGTGATACGGTAGGTTTCTTCCGCGGTCGGCGTCATTCTTGTTTCGATGACGAGATGCTCCGACATTCCGCTGCCTTTCATAGAGGGGTCAAGTTCCTCCATCAACCGAACCCGGTCCATGAGTTTGCTTGCCTCTTTCACATAGCGGACGCTATAGCGGTCCTTCTTCCACGTCGCAAGCTTCGATAGGTCTACCGATTCATCGAACACGTCCGCCGTGGTCACCGCGGCAAGGAGCATCCCAACCGTAAGAATTACAGCCTTCTTCATCATAAATCCTTTCGCTTTACCCTCCTCAATGATTATACATAAGCAGCGGACTACGTCTCATCACCCTCTGGCCGTTGCGCGACTCCTTGACAAGGCTGCAGGGGAGAGCCTATCGACAGGCAAGGGCTGTGGCGTGACCTTCCTGGATTGCCCTGTGCCACCTGTACGTCGTCAAGTCGAACATCTTCACGTTCCCTTCAAGAACGGGATCAGCAGGGCGTTTACCGTCGGCGGGTCGTACATCTGCACGAAATGCGACGCCCCCGGCACGTTATGGACCACAAGATTCTCGACGTACTTACCGAGCGTGTCGTTGCAGGAAAGGTCCAAGGCATGGTCGTCCGTGCCCCAGATAACGCAGGTAGGCGCCTTGATTCTCGCTAACGAGGCCGGTCCGCCCGTACGCCGACTAAACATCTGCCGCGGCAGGCCGCGGTACCAGTTGATTGTTGCGGTCATGGCGCCGGGTTGCCGCCACGCGTCCACATAACGGTCGATATCCGCGTCCGACATGTATTGCGGAGGGACGAGCTTGCGGAACATCGAACGTAGCGCCATGTAATGGTTGGCGCGAAGCGTCCATTCCGGGATTAGCGGCAACTGAAAGAAGAAGAAATACCAGCTCTTGAAGATCTGCTTGAACCCTTTTCGGCACGCGTCCATATAGGCGCGGGGGTGCGGGCCGTTCATGACCACGAGCCGCTCCACGCGCTCCGGGTAAGCCGCGGCAAAGGTCCACGCCACCGCGCCGCCCCAGTCATGGCCGACAATCGCGCAGCGCTTGATCCCGAGTGCGTCCTGGAACTGCGCGACGTCCTGCACGAGTCGCTTTGTCGCGAAAGGACCTTGTTTGGATGAGCGGTTGTATCCGCGCTGATCCGGCGCGATAGCGTAGAATCCCGCGTCCGCCAGAGCGGGCATCTGGTAGCGCCAGCTATACCAGAACTCGGGGAACCCGTGCAGCAGAATGACCGGCGGATTGGCCGGGTCGCCCATGGCCTCATACTTCAACGTGACCCCGTCGAATGTCACCTGGCCCGAGACGCTGCCTGCCAACCACTCGCTCATATCCGCTCCTCCTGGAGCGTTATTGTACCAGGCGACCCTGAAATTTCGGATGGTGAAGTCGCGCAGGGCGAAGGACGAAGCGCATGTCCGTGCAGGCCCGTGGTCGTCCGTATCACTGACCCCTAATCCCTAGCCCCTGATCACTGACCACTGACCCCTATTCAAGCAACTCGAATAAGCGTTTGGGCTTGGGCACTTCGCCCCCTGTCGGTTGCTCGGAGAGGATTGGGCGGTACAGCACTTGGACGGGTTTCTGGCGTTTGCCGTCGACCCAGTCGGCAAGCTGCTCGATGCCTTCGGCGGCCGCTTCGCGCGTGGGCAGCCACAGATGCGCCGAGGCCTCGGACAGCACGGACGCGTTGTCGGAATAGGTCCACGTTACGATTTCGAAATCTTTGCCGGGGACGCGTCCCGCGCGGCGCGCGCCTTCGCGAAGACTTGAAGCGTCTTCGGTCGCGCTGCAGTCGATAAGCGCGGTGACGTTGCGATCCAGCAGCAGGCGGTGCACGACATTGGCGATATTGTGCGCGCCAAACGTCACCGATTGGATCAGACGTTCGTCGGGTTCGATACCCGCTTCCATCAACGCTCGCCGGTGTCCGCGCAGGCGTTCAAGGCCCGGCTGGAACCCGGTGAACGCTTTGAGCATGGCGATTCGCCGATGCCCGCGGTCCAGCAGGTACTTTGTGCTTATGTATGCGCCTTCTTCGTAATCCACGGCCGCGCTGCTGCATTCGGGCAGGTTGTCCAGCCGCCCGAGCGCCATGTACGGCATGCCCGACTCGTGGATGCGGCGAATCGTCGGGTCATCAATAAGAAGCGGTCCCGCAACGACAACCGCTTTGAAAAGCTGTTCCCAAAGGCCTCTCGCATAGTCGGCTTGAGGAGCGCTCAGAAAGGGATTCAGGTCAAAGCAGATATACTCGCCTCGAGATCCAAACACGCGGTACAGTTCCACAAACATCCAAACGAAGAAGCCTTGGTTTACGGGAACGAGGTCCTGAGGCGCCGAAAGCGTTACCCCGATACAGCCGCGCGTCTTTCCACGCAAAGCCCGCGCCCCAATATGGGGATGATACTCGACGCGTGCCATAATCGCGCGGATGCGCTCGCGAACCGCTTCACTGACGCCGGGCTTGTCATTCAGGACACGGCTGACCGTCTTGGCCGAAACACCCGCCTCGCGCGCGATGTCATAAATCGTCCAGTGAGCCGTTGCCATCTTTTGAGCTTCCCCAAGACCTAAAGTCACCGGTTACCTCAATGTTGTAAGTATATCGGTTGGAACCCTACTTGTCAAGGGCAATGTTAAGGATTGATAAAGCGAGAATACTTCTAGAATCAGGTTGGCGAGGCAACAAATGAATTCCTCTTGACAGCGACCTCCTTGTCATGATAAGCTGACGCGTGTGGTAACCGATTACCACGCACTTGGGCACTCGAAACCGTATTGGGGCGTTCAAGTGGAAGGAAGGTTCTCATCAAGAACACATGGCGAACAAGGAGTAAAGGAGAAGGTTCATGAAGAAACGAGGCTTTACACTGATCGAACTGCTGGTGGTCATCGCGATCATCGGCATCCTGGCGGCGATCCTGCTGCCAGCGTTGGCGCGTGCCCGCGAATCCGCACGCCGCGCAAGCTGCGCCAACAACCTTAAGCAATGGGGACTCATCTTTAAGATGTACAGCAACGAATCCAAAGGCATGAAGTTCCCGCCGATGCAGATTGGGATCTATCGCACCGAGAGCGGCGGCATGGGCGACGTTATCGACGCTGGTCCGAACCTCTTCACGATGTATCCGGAGTACATCACCGACCCGATGATCATGTTTTGCCCGTCCGATGCCGAATTGGGAACCGCGATTGAGAATGCTCATGGCGCCAGCGGCGATTGGTGCGTAGGCTACGTGGGTGACAGCAGCCGCCGCAGCCGTTGCGCTGGTGCAGTCGATTCGAGCTACGGCTATTTCGGCTGGGTCATGGATCAAGGTTCGTGCGACCAGACCGTGCCGCTTTCGACGTTTCCGAGTGTTGGGCTTCTAGGTTCGTCTGCGAGTGGCAATGTGGACAGGCAGTTCGGCGCGACGCTTGACGCGCTTGTGGTTCCCGCATTGAACCTTGCCGGCTCTAATCCGACTGTTCCGACTCCCCTGAAAGAAGCTGACGAGGACGTATCGGTCACGCAAGGGTACGGCAATGCGCTGGGCAGCACCGTCTATCGCCTGCGCGAAGGCGTAGAGCGCTTCATGATTACCGACATCAATAATCCGGCAGCGTCGGCCAAAGCGCAAAGCGAGGTCTATATCATGTTCGACCAGCTTGCGACCAACCCGTCCGCCTACAATCACATTCCTGGCGGCGCGAACATCCTGTACATGGACGGCCACGTGCAGTTCCTGCGCTACGAGGAATGCGGCCCGGCCCCAGTCAATAGGACGATGGCCGAATTGGTCGGTCTGCTGACAGGCGGATGATTCGCCAACCGAAGTAGAACAACGCCTATCTGAGAGTCAACTGGGCCACGGAGCGATGCTTCGTGGCCCAGTCATTTCTGAGCACGAAGCGGCCCTTATTTCCTCTGTCCTCCAGGTCCAACGTTCAGCTCGGTGCGACATAGCGTCCTACTTACTGGCTTGACTGGCCTCGGAGACAATGTCTTTGCATGGAGTGCCCCAATTACCACTTGGGTCACCGGTTACTATTCCACCGGGACCGCGCGTGGCACTCAATCCTGACCAAGTAATGAAGGAAACTACGACATAGCCGATTATGATTGATCGGCCCTATTCATTGCTTGACAAATCGCAGAGGTTATGGTAACGTTTGGCTGTGGTAATCGGTTACCATGTCCGCATAGAAAGTTCGCGGCGAGCTGTGAGCAAGGGCTTTTTCATCCATCTACTATCAGAAGCGTGTCACAACAAAGGAGAGGAATCCATGCGAAAGAGAGGCTTTACCCTAATCGAACTTCTCGTGGTTATTGCAATCATCGGTATCCTGGCGGCGATCCTGCTGCCGGCGCTTGCTCGCGCGCGCGAATCGGCGCGCCGCTCAAGCTGCCAGAACAACCTAAAGCAGTGGGGCCTGGTATTCAAAATGTACGGCAACGAGACTAAAGGCCAGATGTTTCCGTCGTTGTGCATCAAGTATGCCGAGCCTCCGATTGCGAACCCGCCGGGTGACTACGCGCTCGCGTTCGGCCCTTATCCTCCGTCGTTCTATCCCGAATACTTGACGGACCCGTCGATTGCTATCTGCCCGTCGGACGCCGTGGACACGGTTGCCAATCTAAAGGACGACAATGGCAATTGGTGTCTGGGCAATATGACTGCCAGCACTAGCGGCGGACGGTGTCTGAAGGCCATCGACGCTAGCTATGTCTATGTCGGTTACTGCCTGGACCGGATCGCGGACACCGATTTGCAGCGCAATTTGTCCGTTCTTGCTTCACTGACCGGACAGTACGGTAACTTGGATCCGGCGGCGGAAGGGCCGGCTCAGTTTGTTGAGGCACTGGAAAAGATCTTCACGGATGTCTTTAGCAATATGTCCAATATTCCCGCGCTCAACAGCGTGACCGACAAAGATGTGAGCGTCACTGCCGGCAACGGGAACGGCGGAAGCAGCACTGTGTATCACCTGCGCGAAGGTGTCGAGCGCTTCATGATCACCGACATCAACAATCCTGCAGCCACCGCGATGGCCCAGAGCGAACTGCCCGTCATGTGGGACGTCGTCGCGACTAAGGTCGACCAGTTCAACCACATCCCGGGTGGCTCGAATGTGCTGTACATGGACGGCCATTGCCGCTTCATCAAGTACAAGGAAGAACCCCCGATTACGGAAGGGTTCGCGATTGTCGCGGGCGCCATTACAAGCGCTAAATAACGGGGCCATACGCCGGAGAGCCTGCGGGCTCCTTGGCGGAGTGGCTTGAGGCAGATTGTTCCATGCTCTATAGCGTGGGACGTTGGGAAACGAACAAGTTTGCGTGAAACCTGGCTACCGCCAGGCGCATACGGCCACGGGGCGATTGTCCCGTGGCCAGCTCCTTTCTTGGTGGCAGGAGCTACGCTTTGGAACCACCGATGAACACCGAACGCTGAACGCTGAAGGATGAAGGATGAAGGATGAAGGATGAAGGATGAAGCTCGTCTTAGTTCGTAGTCCGATGTTGATGTGCTGCGGAGCACCTGCGGTGTTTAGAATCGATGTGCGCAACTGTTCATAAGGTGCAGAGGGCTTTCTCGCAAGAGTTGGCCATCGGTGATCATCGGTGTGTATCGGTGGTTAGATAGCTTCTTCTCGTCCTGGTCTCTTCGGCCAATGCGCAATCTTCCTTTTCTAGCGGGAGGTAACGCTGTCAAGTGCTTCCGTCCGATGCGGCGTACTGGCGCGGTTACGTTTCAAGGAATTGGGAACCTATTCGGCCGCTGTGGTATTATCAGAAACGTTAAGGTGACGCTCGTTCGAGCCGGGGGCGTGCAGACTGACATGCGTCCCGGCCGCCTCGGGGAAAGTCGCGAACATGCGCCGTCCACTTGTGTACGCGATGGCGCGGTGTGAGAAGGAAGACTCATGGACCTGATTCGTTTTGCGGTGATGCACGACTGGGCGGTGCTGCTGCCTATCGTGGCATGTTCGATCGTGTTGCTCGCCGTGACCGTCGAGCGCTGGCGGTTCTACCGGAAGAACAAGCGTGACGTTGTCCAGTTCATTCCGGTGTTGCAGCGGGAATTGCAGCGGGGACTCGAACAAGGCCAGATTGCCAGCGCCAAGCTGGGCGGCCTGCTAGGCCAGGTCTCGGAAGAGGGCATCTATACGCTGGCCAAACATAAGGGGAACTTCGAGCGTTCGTTCGACATCACCGTGTCGCTCGCGGTCCGCAATCTCGAACGCCACCTCTCAATCCTTGGGACTATCGCGACGATTTCGCCGTACCTGGGCCTGTTCGGCACCGTGGTCCGCATCCTGCTGACCTTCGGCGAGATGTCGCAGACGGGTGGCGTGAATGCGGCCCCGCAGGTGATGTTCGGCATCGGCTCGGCGCTGATCGCCACCGCGTTCGGACTTGCCGTGGCCATCACGTCCGTCGCCATCAACAACTATTTCCATATGCTCGTGAGCCATTACGAGGAGGACTTCCAGCTCTTGAAGCTCGTGTTCTTGGGCGAACTCGAAAGCCGGATGGCCGCCGCCCGCGGGCAAGCGCAGCGCGCGCAAAGCTGACCGGGACACGCACTCATGGCCAAGGCCGGATCGTTCAAACACCGCCAAGTCATCTGCGACATCAATATCACGCCGTTGACGGATATCTTCCTGGTCCTTCTGACCATCATGATCGTCGTCGCGCCATTTGTCCGCCAGATGCGGCCCGATTTGAAACTGCCTGAAATCGCGTCTGGCGCGGACCTCGACAAGCAAATGGTGACGGTCGACGTCACGAAAGAGGGCAAGTTCTATATCGGGAACGACGAGATTCCCGCCGACCGGCTCGCGACGGTTCTCAAAGATCGGGGCGCCACCAAGGTAGTCAAGAAACTGATCGTCCAGGCCGATCGCGCGACGAAGAGCGGTGCGGTGCTACAGGTGTTTCACGCCGCCGAAGAGGCCGAGTACACCGAAATGACGGTCGCGGGCCAGGCCCTCGATGCCAAACGGGAGAGCAAGCCTGATGAAACAGGCGCACCGCCAACTGTTCGGTGATATCAACATCACCCCGCTGACGGACATCTTTTTGGTGCTCCTGATCATCATGATGGTCGTGGCGCCGCTGCTCGAGTACCGCGGCCTCGATCTCGTGGTGGCCGCCCCCGCTTCCTCCGCTCCGAAGAAGATGACCAAGGAAGAGAAGAACAAACGTCTCTGGGTTTCCATCGCGGCGGATGACCAGTACACCGTGGACAATGCCGCCGTGGGGGGCGACGATCTTGTTTCGGCCATTCGCGACAAAGCGCCCGAGAAGCCGGACGGCGTTGTCATCGAGGTCGACCCCGAATCGAATCACGCGGCCCTTGCCCATGCGATCGATGCGACGCAGGCCGCGGGAGTGACTGCGCTATCCGTCATCGAGAAAGAACCGCCGGCGAAGAAATGACGAATAGCGAAGAGCGAAAGGTATCGCTCGACCTTAGCGCTTCTTGAAAGTGCCGATGGCTTCCTTTATCGTGGCGGTCGAATCGCGAAAGGAGACTCTTCCATGGTCACGTTTACCGCCCGACTGAAAGCCCTGCCCGGCAAAGAAGCTGAAGCGGCCGAGAAGCTCAAAGAGATGGTTGCTTCGGTTGAAGCGCTTGAACCTGGCGCGCTGCTCTACATCTGTCATCGGGTTCCTGGCTCACCCGGCGAGTTCTTCTTCTACGAAGTCTACGCCGACGAAGCCACCAAAGACGCCCATATGAAGACCGCGCATTTCGGCAAACTGTCGGCCTTGTTCGGGGACGTGCTCGACCCGGCCTGCGGTGTACAGATCGAGAATCTCGAACGCGTCGCGGGAGTCGTCCGCGCGTAACGCCGTGCCTGGCGAGGAGGCGCGAATCATGGAGCGCGAAACCCCCGAGTCGGTCACCCTCTTCGGGAACCCGGTGTCCCTTGCGCGGCAGCGCAAAGCCCTCAAGATGCTGCGCAAGAACGCGCGCAAGTACAAGTACGACGAGCAGGCGTTCTACCCGCTCTTTGTCGAGGACAACCGGGTCGTCGGGCCGTTCATCGGCGTGAAGAACGTCGTCAGCGCCGCCGCGCTGGACAAGATCGACGCCGAGCGCGGTGTCGTCATCGGCACGATTCGCATGGGCTACGGGCACTACCGTATCGCGATGGCGCTCGCTTCGGCCGCGCACGCAAAAGGCCTCGTGCCGTACTGGTTCGACTTGCTCGGATTCAAGAGTCCCGGCGCGAAGATGATTGGCGATCTCGATTACTGGTATTCGCTGGGATCGCGCATCTCGCAGAAGTCGAGGCTCTTCAACCGGCTCGTCTGGGATCCGCTGATGGGCAAGGCCTACAAACGCGTCGAGAAGAATTATCCGATCATGGAAGCGTGCCGCCTCTTCTCGGACGTGTATAGGGACTTGCCGGCAGACATCCCCGTGCTCGGCACGCATCCCTGGACGGCACTGGGCGCGCTTCATGCCGGGATGCGAACCGTCCTCAATATCGTGCCCGACAACTGTCCGCTCGGGTTTCATCTTGCCGAAGGCGCGCTGCACACGGTTCAGTCCCCGTCCGCCTATATGGGCTTCCGCACGCTGAAAGACATGGGCAACGGACGCGAGACCCCCTTCGGCGTGCCGTCATCCGATATCGCCGTCGTGGGCCATTACGTCGACCACGAACTCGTCGCGAACGCGGAAGTCGATTGCGAAGCGCGCCTGGCGCGTCTGCGCAACGATGCGCCTCGGCGGCTGCTGTTATCTGTTGGAGGCGCGGGCGCGCAACAGGAGTTGTTCGTGGCGATCGTCCAGCACCTGCTGCCCAAGATCCACGACGACAAGGTCGCGCTCTTCCTGAATTTCGGCGATCACAAGAAGGTCTGGGAACTGTTGCGGAAACGCGTGCCCGGATTCGAGGCCGTTGCTGAGAAGCATTTCGACTGGGCGGATACCGCGCGCTTCGCTAAAGCCGCATTGACGGAGCCGGTGCGCGGGCTGCACGTCTTCCTCAACGAAGATCTCTTTGCCGCCGTGTACACCACGAATCTCCTGATGCGGTCAAGCGATGTCCTGCTGACGAAGCCGAGCGAACTCGCGTACTATCCCATTCCCACGATGATGCTGCAGCGCGTCGGCGGCCACGAAGCGTGGGGCGCTATTCGAGCGTCCGAGCTTGGCTACGGCACAATCGAATGCACGTCGGAGGCGCTGGCGCTTCAAACGCTCGATATGCTCGTCCACGAGCGCGACCTCGTGGCCCTGTTCTGCGAGCGCATCCTTCAACTCAAGGCCATCGGCGTTTACGGCGGCGCAACCCGCGCCATCGAATTGGCGATGGAACGGCGGTTGCGGCCCTAGTCCCTAAATTCCCGTTACTCGCACGTTCAGCTTGGCATGCCTCCTGTCGACAAGATAACAGGATGAACAGGATATCGTGATTTCCCAACCCGATCCGTGTCGTCAAGCGTCTCCTGGTGAGCGTGTACCGCTACATTGAAGTCCGGCTGTTGCCTCAATCGCGTGTTTTCGAGAAGAAGTTATCCTTCACATCCTGTTATCCTGTCGAGGAAACAAGTCCGAATGATGCCAAGTTCGGACGCTGGAGAAGATCCCATGTACTATCGAGATTACGTCTCCGTGAATCCGGACGTCCATCATGCCGATCCCTGTATCACGGGAACTCGAATACCGGTGAGCATTCTCGTTGCGAGCCTTGCCGACGGTACCTCAATGGAAGAAGTGCTGGACGCCTACCCTCAATTGGAATCGAAGCATATACTTGCTGCTCTGGAATACGCCGCTCAGCATCCTGGAGGCGTCTAAGTTATGGAGGCCTTCGGTCTTTTTGCGGACGGCTATGCCAATGTCCACATCGAACTGTGGGAGCATCTCCGCGCGAAGACGTTTGCGGCCCTCGAAGCGAACGTGGCGCGCAAGGCGGGTATGCGTTCGCCCGAGGAGATTTGTACGCGGGGCGCGGAGATCCGCGAGACGTTTCTTGAGTCGATAGGCGGCTTGCCGGAACCGGGTTTGTCGTTGAACGAGCGCGTCTGCGGGACGATTCAGCGGAACGGGTATCGCATCCACACGATTGTCTATGAAAGCCAGCCGCGGGTCTACGTCACTTCCGCGTTGTACGTGCCCGACGACCTGGACGCGCCGGTTCCGGGGATTCTGTTTGTATGCGGGCATCATCGCGACGCGAAAGGCGCGCCCGAGTATCAGCGCGTGTGCCACGACCTTGCGATCAACGGCATGGTTGCGCTTGCCATCGACCCGACGGGACAGGGCGAGCGTGTCACGCACCTCGACCCGAAGACGGGCGCGATGGTGGTCGAGTGGGGAACGACGGAGCATTGTTACCAGGGCCAGCAGTGCATCCTGACGGGCACGAGCATCGCGCGGATCTTCCTGCTCGACGCGTTGCGCGGGATTGACCTGCTTCAGAGCCGCGCCGAGGTCGATTCCGAACGCATCGGTATCACCGGGAACTCCGGCGGCGGCACGCAGACGAGCCTCGTGTGCATGTGCGGCGACCCGCGGATCAAGGCCGCCGTGCCGTGCACGTACGTCACGTCGCGCGAGCACTACTACATGACCGGCCAGCCGCAGGACGCCGAGCAACTCCAGTTTGCCATGACCCGCAACGGGATCGATTTCGACGATTTCTTCTTGCCGTTCGCGCCGCGTCCTTTGCTGATTGGCGGCGTGTCGTCCGACTTCTTCAATCCTGAGGGCACCGATCTCACGTACCGGCGTCTGCGTCGAATCTACGGCCTTCTCGGGCGCCAGGAGAACGTCAAGTGTGTGTTCGGGCCAGGCCAGCATGCGTACAGCCGGGAGTTGCGCGAGGCTGCCGTGAACTGGTTTCGCGTTCATTTGCAGGGCCGCGCAGGCGATTTCATTTCCGAACCCGATGACGGCATCGAGACGTTGCCGGTTTCCGACTTGTGGTGTACGCGGGAAGGCCACGTGCTGACGGATATGCCCGAAGCGCGCACGCCCTACCACTGCAATCTCGATGCAATCCCGCTGCGCGGTCCAAGCGCCGATGCGGCCGAACTGAGGAAGCGCGTGACTGCCTCGCTGGGTATTGAGGCGCGCCTGGGCGAGATGATTCCATTGTTTCCGCGCACTATCCGCGATCAGGACATCGAGGGTGTGCGGGCCCGGTCGATCCTGTTCTGTTCCGAGCCCGGTATCACACTCGCAGGCTGTCTTCTCAGTGTGGGGGAGAGGGTAGCGCCAGTATGCACTCTCTACCTGAGCGAAACCGGTACGCGCGACATGGATGCCGTCACTGGACGCTTCCGCGACTCGCTGGGGGAGCGTACGAGCGTATTCGTGCTCGATGTGCGCGGCAAAGGAGCGCTGATCCCGCATCCGGTCAACGGGTATCCCGACACGTTCCCGATGACGTTCTTCAATACCGAGGCCTGGCTTGCGTGGAGCGCCTATTGTCTTGGCGAGAGCCTCCTGGGCATGCGCGTGTTCGACGTATTGCGCGCCGCGCAATGCATGCGCGAAAGTCTCGGAGCGGAGGACCTGGCCGTCGAAGCCGCGGGACTCGCGCCGAGCCTGTGGGGGTATCTAGCTGCCGCGCTCGATCCGCGCATCGGCCGCACGTCCGTCGACGCGCTGATCCCTTCGTTCGAGTCGGTTGTGAAGACGCAACGTTACCGGAAAGACATCACGCCGAGCATGCTCCTGCATGGCGTGTTGCGGGAATGCGATCTCCCCGAACTGCGTTCCTTATTCGATGGCCGCACGCTTACTATAGTGGAAGCATTCGTTAACGACATGGAGAACCCAGCATGAAGTCGGTTGTTGTCACCCAGTTTGGTGGGCCCGAAGTATTGGAGGTGCGCGACGTTCCGGTACCCGAACCCAAAGATTCGGAAGTGCTCGTCAAGGTCCACGTGGCCGGGATGAACTACGCGGATATCATGCAACGCATCGGCCTCTATCCGGGCGGGCCGAGGCCTCCGTTCGGGGCCGGGTTCGAAATAGCCGGCATTGTCGAACGCGTCGGCGCGCGTGTCACGCAATGGCGTCCGGGCGACGCGGTGATGGGGTTTTGTTCGGACGGGTATAGCGAGTACGCCGTGGGTGACGCCGCGAGAATGCTCGCGAAACCGGACCAGCTCGACTTCAAGCAGGCCGCCGCGATTCCGTGCCAGTATCTGACCGCGTATCACACGCTGCTCACGCTTGGCCAGTTGAAGGAAGGACAGACCGTGCTCATCCAGGCGGCGGCGGGCGGCCTCGGGACGCTCCTGGTTCAGGTTGCGCGCAACGTCGGCGCGACGGTGATCGGCACGTGCAGCACGGAAGAGAAATGCGATCTCCTGCGCAGACTGGGATGCCAGCATCCTGTCAACTATGCGCAGACGAGCTTTCGCAAAGAAGTCGAGAAGATCACGAACCGCCGTGGCTGCGACCTCGTTGTCGAATCCGTCGGCGGAGAGGTTTTCGAGAAGAGCCTGCGTTGCGTCAAGCCGCGCGGGCGCATGATCGTGCTAGGCGTCGCGAGCGGCCAGGTACAGTCCGTCGATGCCGTCTATCTCCTGGCGAACAACCTTACGGTTTCGGGCTTCCATTTGATGGGCTACGCGGACGATGCGCTTGCCATGGCGAACGCGATTCGCGACCTGTACGCGTGGCTTGGCGAAGGCAAACTGGAGATCGTCGTCAATCACGCGTTCCCGCTCGAACAAGCTGCCGCGGCGCAGCAGTTCATTTCGGATCGGAAGAGCTCGGGGAAGGTCGTGCTTACGGTCGCGCCGTAGCCGCAACGGGCTTGAGCCATTTCGCGTACCATTGGTCCATGCAGCGCCGCAGAATGGTGCGATGCGCGCGATGCGTCGGGTGAATGCCGTCGCCGACGCTTGCCTCGGCGGGCATCGGCGCGGCGATATCGCCGCCCGTGTAGGGAGTGAAATCCGGCGGGCCGCCCGGGAGTGGGGGAGGGGGAACCGCGGCGCTAAACGCATGCTGGAGCACGCCCCAGTTCGAGACGTAGCCGCACCGGTCCGTACGTTGCGCAATGGCCAGCTTGCGCCGTCCCAGGGCGACGAAGGCTTCGTTGAGTTGCTTCGGCGTAGCGCCGGCGAAGTCGAATCCGTAGGGCGCGGCTTGCGCCTTCGCAGCGTCCAGATAATCATAATCCGAAATCAGCACGCGCACGTCCGCGCGCAGCGCAAGACAATGATTCACGATGGCCTGAATGTTGTTCGCGATAGTGTCGTAGTGGCGCTCGAGTTCTTCGTTGCCGTACGAAGCGATGCTCCTGCCTTTGGCCGCGAGAGCAAGGAAATCGTTGCCGCCGATGATCAGGTGAATCAAATCGATGGTGGGATACTTACGAAGGGCCTCGTCGATGTGCGCGAGATGCTCGGGTTTCACCCAGTTGCTCGCCTTGCGCCCGCCCCACGCCGTCGTCGCGCCCTCGGTGCGATAGGCGCCTAATCCGCACTCGTCCAGCACCGCATCGAACGAACCAAAGCCCTTCACGTCCACGGCCTGCGTCGCGATGCTCGCGGCCCAACTGTCGCCCACGATGAGGATGCGCGGGACGCGTTCCTCGGCTCCGGCGCACAGGGCCGTGATGGCGAGGAGGAGCGCGAGGAGAAACCCAAACACGTCTCGTTCCCAAGCTGTGCTTCGTAAGCCGCGAAGCGGAGCTTCTTGTCCAAGGGGGTTCCCAAGCACAGCTTGGGAACCAGTCGGACTTGTCTGACTTGTCGGACCTGTCGGACCTGTCGGGGCAGGCGGGGCAGGCGGAAAAAGAAACCCACATCGGGAACGATGTGGGTTGTGTGTGCGTGTGATGGAACGCATGGGGGTGCCCGGCGATTAGGGATTCGCGCGCGGCGGGAGTCCCGCCGTCGGCAGCACCAGTTTGTCGATCCAGTTGATGAACTCGCGCTGGCGCACCGGCGCCGCGAGGATCGTGTCGTCGATGCCCAGTTGCCACCGCAGGAATTTCGAGTCCGGCTGGGCGTGGAGCGCTTCGAGGCGATCGACGTACTGCGTCAAGTCCTCATGGCCCTGGAAGAAGCCGTGTTTCGTGAGCCGTTCCTCGCGCGCGCAGATCAATCGCGCCATCTCGTGCACGTCGTATTCCGGATGATACTGAATCCCCCAAAACGTCCCGCGCTTGTGCGTGACCGATACCGCATGCACGTCGCTGAAATCGTTGCCCGCGAGCAGCGTCGCGCCTTCAGGCAGTTGTTTCACTTCGTCGTCATGGCTCACGAAACCGTCGAACACCTCGGGCTTGCCGTCGTACATCGGGTGCGCCTTGCCCGCTTCGGTCAGGCGGATCTTTCGGCCGATGCCCATCTCGCGCCCCTTGGGATTCGGGCCGACCTCGCCGCCCGCGGCGACGACCGCAAGCTGGATGCCCCAGCACGTGCCGAAACTCGGCACGCCGACCTCGTATACGCGCTTGGCTAATTCGAGATGCGATTGCACGCGGGGATCGTCGTGATGGTAAATGGTCAGATTGCACCCGGGCCACAAGACGCCCGCATAACCTTCAATATCCTTGTTGGTTGGCGTCGTGCTCTCCGGATCGCTCGACAACCATACGTCGCATTCGGCATCGGGGAGGTAGGCCAATACCATATCGCGGTACAGTTCCCACGCGAGCCGCATGCCGACCTGCCGGAATTCCTCGCGGCTCGGTTTGGGATATCCATCGATGATCAAGAAACGCGCTGCATTCGCCATGAGGCCCTTCCTTCCTATCCGTTCAGTTCCGCGAGGATCGCGGGAAGCTTGCTGTATTCGTTGCAGACTGCGTCGGGCACGTGGCCTTCGAGCGGTCGGTCCTTCGCGGCCGTCAACAGAACGCCGCGCGCGCCGACGGCATGCGGCCCGCCGATATCGTTGTGCGGGCGGTCGCCGATATGGACGATGGCGGTTACATCGCACTTGGCCGCCGCCGCCGCCGCGTGGAACACTTCCGGCGCGGGCTTGGACTTGCCCATTTCGTCGGAGAACACGAACGCGTCGAAGAACTCGAGCATCCCAGCGCTCTTCAACAGTTCGCGCAACGCACGGCCGGGGGAGAAGATCGCGTCCGACACGATAACGAGCGGATACTTTCCGTGGATGGCCGCAAGGGCGTCGCGAGCGCCTACGATGGGATCGGGGCTGTGCACCAGTTCCATGTCTTCATGCAGCGCCACGAGATCCACCAGTTCCGGCCCCGGCAAGGTCCGCTTCAGGCCCGCAAGGAGCACCCCAAGGCGGTCGCGCACCGGCCACGTGACGTGCTCATCGTGCCAGACTTTGCGGAACGCGGCATCCGTCACGTCGTACGCCAGGTCGACCGCATCCCGATCGATCGGGGCGTGGCGGTTCAAGTACTCGTGCACGAGCGCACGCCGCGCCACCGGTTTTGGGGGCAGCCCCGCCGCGGCGCGTTTGGGTTCGTCGGAGTCGTCGACGAACAAACAATCCCACAGGTCAAACGTAACGGCGCCAATTGGACGTGCTGACATAGAAACTCCTCTACACCCTGCTCCAAAGAGGGAATGATCAATTATGGCAAATCCGGAGCTGCCAGGCAACAAGGGTCCCTATCTCTCTTCAACATGGCATTCCCTCACAGACAAAGAGAGCGCCCTCATTGCGAGCGATGAGGGCGCTCTTCTTAGCAACAGATTGAAAACGTTAGAACGTCAACTTGGTCTCGACATAGAAGTAGTTGACGTCTTTCGGAACAACGACGACGCCAAGGCCGTTCGCGACGATCTTGGAACCGTCTTTGAGATTGTCGTCGACGAACAAGTGCGCGTAACCGGCCTCGACGCTCAGGTCGCTCGTGAAGTGATAGACGGCGCTGGCTTCAAGTTCCCAGCCCAAGTGGCCGCCGTTATTGTTGGCTGCCCAGTCATCCGCCAATTCGGTCGCGTAGCACAGGTGCAACACGCCCATCAAGTTTTCCGTCGGATTGAACGTGACGCCGCCGTGAACCAACCACAGGTTCGTCACGCCCGCGTTGGGGAATCCGGTGCCGCCGGCGATCCAGTGGCCATCGTCAATCGTCTTGCCAAGGCGGTTGTCCGAGAACAGGCGGTTGAAGCTGTAGCCGTCGTTGTCGCCCTGCAGATAGGTGAAGCCGATGAAGGGATGGGGTTTCCACGGGGCGTCGAAGAAGTAGCCCGCCGTCACGTTGCACGCCCAATTGTCGTAGTTCTCATCATCGTAAGGGCCACGGTCCGAGTCACCGTACTGGTAATCGACTTCGGCTTCGTAATGGAACGCATTGAGCTTGCCCGCGGCGCGCAGACCGACCGTTTGCAGATCGCTCTGGGTGTAGGCGGCATCGCGCACGTACAGCCAGTACGCGTCGAACACCATATTCTCGACCGCCGTGCACGAAGCGTAGATCCCGTAGAAGTCCACGTCGCCGTCTTCTTCGATCGGGCTGCGTTCGACCAGTTTCGACGCGAACGCATCTACCGAGAAGGAACTGCCCGTATACGTTGCACGGACCGCGTCAAACGAAAGGCCCGTGAAGTACGGCCCGGATTCGTTCGCGCCCACCAGCCAGCCACTCCCGAACACGAGTTCCTGGCGGCCAACGCGCAGTTGAACCGGCAGTCCGAACATTTCCTTCGCTTCGATGTAGCCCTGGTAAAGGTCGATGTTCGCGGCGCCACGCGAATCGACGCCGGTCAGATAGTTGGAACGGAACCCTTCGCCCCACCAATCGTAGCTGTCCATTTCGATGAACGCGCTAACCTGGTCGGTGAAGTCCGCGCGGACATTCAGTTTAGTGCGCTGCTCGACGAACTTTTCGTCGTTCAGCCCGTACATTCCATGATCGTCGACCGTGTACCAGTTGCCGCGGACGCGGACCTGGCCGCCCACGATGACGTTTTGGAGTTCGGCGAACGCCGGGATCGCGGAGATCACAACCGCCGCCAACACAAGACACATCACACTCTTCTTCATGAGAGGCACTCTCCCTCGTTACTTGGTCTGCCTGGAATTAAGCAATATGATAGTCGTGGACGCGCCCCGCAGGATCCCCTTGTGGGCGCTTCCGGATCCACACGTTTCTCCGGTGTCGCTTCACCTCCTTCCGCTTCCTCCAGTGGGCCACTGCACCCGGCCCGCCCCTTGAGTCTTCCACCCCGCGACGGCAGTATACGTCAACAGGGCAGCGCTGTCAAGAGTAAACTCGCCCGAGATTGGGCGCTATTTGCCGGTCTTCAGAGCGGTATTCAGGGTGTTGATCAAGACCGAAGGATCGACCGGCTTCTGGAAGATCCCGGCGAATCCCAGCTCGCGCAGATCGAGGTTGTAGTTGACCGTGTCCCCGGCCGAACTCAGGAGGTACACCGGTCCTTGATAGATGTCCTTGAGCTTCTGCGCCGCCACCGCGCCCGCATCGACGGTTTCCATCATCAGGTCGATGATAATCGCGTCCGGGGTCATCCGGTCGAGCGTCCTCACGCCTTCTTCGCCGGTTGACGCTTCGCCCACCGAAAACCCGCCGCGTTCCAGGAAGATGCGCATGGACGACCGGATATCCGGGTCGTCGTCGATCACAAGAATGGTCTTCTTCTGCAGATTGCTTTCCATAATTCATTGCTCCTTCCAGGCTCGAATCCACGATACCAAAAAGGCCACGGCCTGTTCGAGGTTCGCGAGCGCTTTGGGGGTCATCCCCTCGGCGAACTCGAACGCATAGCCGCGAATCCCCAGCACCCACGCTTCAGGCGTGGCGCCAAAATGCCGCTTGCTTGCCGCCAAGACCGACTCCGCGGAGACGGAATGGCTGGTAAAGGTGATCTCGGAAGCCGCCGCCAACGGCCGCCATTGCATCGGTTCCGGGCCGCTTAGGCTCGCGTCCACGAAAACCACCGCATCATGCTCCGCAACGGCGGCGGCGTCTTCGATATTCAATTGATAGTCCGCGTCCACCGTCACGCCGGGAAGGCCCAGCGCTTCGATACGTTCCGCGGCCGCGGGGCCCAGCCCGTCATCCTGGCGTCCGGGATTCCCGTACCCCAGGACCAGCAGGCGCCTCGCGCTCACCCGCGGTACGTCTCGTCAATGAGCGCGCCGTCCGGCCCGACCAGTTCGACATGAAGCCGCATCTGGCCCAGGGCGTGGGTGGCGCAACTCAGGCACGGGTCGTACGCGCGAATGCCGACCTCGATATGGTTGAGCAGGCCTTCCGTCAGTTCGGCTTTGCCGTCGAGATCGCTCTTGGCGATGACCTTGACCACCTGGTTCATGGCCTCATTATTGTTCGTCGTCGAGACGATCAGGTTGGCCTTGGTCACCTGGTCCGTATCCGGGTTGATCTCGTAATGATGGAACAACGTCCCGCGCGGCGCTTCGATCCACGCCACGCCGCGGGTGCGTTTCGTGCCGCTCGTGACGAGGTCCGTGCCTTGCAGGTCCGGGTCGTCCAACAATTCTTTGATCTTTTCCGCGGAATGGACCAGCTCGATCATGCGCGCCCAGTGGTATGCCATCGAGGCGTTGATCGGCTTGCCCTTGCCAAGCGCAACGAACACCTGGCGTTCTTTCTCGGCGATCGGGGTGTCGATGAAGTCGCAGCAATTGACGCGCGCCAGCGGCCCCACGCGATACCAGCCCTTTTCCTTGCCGAGTTTCGTAATGAACGGGAACTTCATGTAGCTCCACGGCCGGACTTCCTCGCGGATGTAATCGAGGTAGTCCGCGGGGGCGACCTGGTCGAAGATCATGTTGCCGTCGGCGTCCTTCGCCCGCAACAGGCCGTCGTACAGGTCCATGCAGCCGTCCTTGCGCACGATGCTGAGATGGTTCGACTCGAACGCGCCGAACGGCAGCAGCATGTCCGCGTGTTCCAGCGTGACCTTCTTGCAGAGCTCGAGCGCGTCGATGGCCCAACCCAACATCGTGTCGGCGTCCTTCTTGAGGGCGTCGCGCTCGGCGATGCTGAGGTTCTTGTTCATGCCGCCTGGGATGGCGCCCGTGCCGTGCACCTTCTTGCCCGACGTCGCCTTGATGATCTCCTGGCCGAATTTGCGCATCAGCACGGCGTGCGTGGCCGCTTCGGGATACGCCGCGATCACGCCGATGACGTTGCGCTGCTCGACCGGCGCGTCGAACCCGAACAGCAGGTCCGGCGACGCGAGGTGATAGAAATGCATCGCGTGCGATTGATAGGTCTGTCCGTAATGCATCAAGCGCCGCATCTTCTCGGCGGTGGGTGTCAGCTTGTCCGCGCCGACAATCACGTCGGTGGCTTTCGCCGCGGCCAAGTGATGGCTGACCGGGCAGATGCCGCAGAGCCGCTGAATGATGACGGGCATCTCCCAGTAGAACCGTCCCTGCGCGAAGCGTTCAAAGCCGCGGAACTCGATGATGTGGAAGCGCGCGTCGGTCACATGGTTCTTCTCGTCCATGCGGATCGTGACTTTGCCATGCCCCTCAATGCGCGTCACGGGGTTGATGACGATCTTCTTTTCCTTTGTGCTCGTAGCCATAGCCATGCAATCTCCCATCCATCAATCGTACTTGATGAGTTCGTAAGGCAAGCCGACGTCTTTCCCCGTGAGCAGCGCCGTCAGCGCCGCCCACAAGGTATCGGCCGACGGCGGACATCCGGGCAGGTAATAGTCGATCTTGACGATCTCGTGGCACGGATACACTTTGTCGGTCAGAATCGGGATGTCGGGATCGTTCGGAATCAGGCCGTCGACAATCGTCGGCCCGTTCAGATACGCCTCTTCCAGGCATTCGCGGAGTGGCACGGTGTTGCGCATCGCGGGCACGCCGCCCGTGATTGAGCACTGCCCCACCGAAATGAGGATGTTGCAGCGCTTGCGGAATTCCTTCAGCCACTCGATGTTCTCGTCGTTGCTGATCCCGCCTTCCAACAGGCCGACATCCACTTGGCGCGAAAAGACCTTGATGTCGTTGATCGGGCTCTTGTCGAACTGGACCAATTCCACCAATTGGAGAATGCGCTCATCGATATCGAGCAAGGACATATGGCAACCGAAGCAGCCCGTGAAGGGCGCGGTTGCAACCAGCGGTTTTGCCATGACTTCATCCTTTCTCCGGTTAACCTACGGGTTGTTTCTGCTCGATATCCGAGCCAATCGGAGCCAAATCGTATTTGCGCTGGCCGACCGGAGTCGCCCAGCCCGTGCGTTTGATGACCAGGCAGCCCGTCGGGCACGCCGTCGCAGCGGCGTCCGTCGAAGCCATCGGCGTGTCCGCCAGCGCCTCGCCGTCGACCGCGATCCGCTTGTGGATGCCCCGGCCTTCGAATCCGAATACGCCCTTGCCGTCGACGACGCGCGAGGAGCGTACGCACCGGCCGCACAGAATGCAGCGGTTGCGGTCGATGAAGACGTCCTTGTGGGTCGCGTCGATTTCGCGCGGCATGTTCAAGAACGGAAGCGAGGGGGCCAGCATGCCGAGCCGGTAGCCCATGGCCTGCAACTCGCAATTGCCGCTGGTCTCGCACGCCGGGCAGTAGTGGTTGCCTTCGGAGAACAGCAACTCGATGATCTGCCTGCGGCAGGCCGTCAATTCCGGCGTGTTGTTCTCGACCACCTGGCCGTCGCCTACGGGGAACGTGCAAGCGTTGACCGGTTTGCCGTTGACTTTCACCGTGCATACGCGGCAATGGCCGCCCGGAGGCAGCGTCGTCGTGTGGCACAGCCGCGGGATGTAAATCCCCGCCTTGTCCGCGGCCTGCAAGATGGTTTCGCCGGCCTTGGCCTTGACCTCAGTTCCGTCGATGATGATCGTGACGATTCGCTCAGACATGCGCCACACCCTCCAGTGTCCTGCCCGCCGCTTCAGCACCCGCCTGAAGGGCCTTCATTACATCGATTTGCGGAGTGAATTCCGCCTGCGCGACACGGCGCTCGTACAGCGCGGGGAAGTTCTTCAATGTCGTCAGTATGGGATTCGCCGCGGTTTGGCCCAGGCCGCACCGGCTCATGGTCTTCACCGCCGTGCCCAGGGTCTCGAGCTGGCGCAGGTCTTGGCGGCCCGCACGGCCATCGATGACCTTTCGCATCAACAGCAGCAGTTGCGTCGTGCCCACACGGCACGGCGCGCACCAGCCGCACGATTCCTCGACGAAGAACTCGACGAACTGCTCCATGCACGCGAGCAGGTCGCGATCCTGGCCGAAGACGATGATCGAACCGCCCGTCGTGAGATCCTCAAACGAGATCCGGCGGCCATAGTCCTTCGGCGCGAGGCATTGGCCCGACGGACCGCCGACCTGCACCGCCTGGACCTTGTCCGCTCCGACGAGGTCGAGCAACTGATCGACCGTGATCCCGTAATCCACCTCGTAGACGCCCGGGTGCTCGCAATCGCCCGACACGCTCAACAGCTTGGTTCCGGTCGAATCCTTCGTGCCGATCTTCGTGAACCACTCGGCGCCTTGTTCCATGATGCGCGCGGCGCAGCACAACGTTTCGATGTTGTTCACGGCCGTCGGCTCGCCCATGTAGCCCTTCTGGACCGGGAACGGCGGCCTGTCGCGCGGGGCGCCGCGCTTGCCTTCGAGCGATTCGATCAGTGCGGATTCCTCGCCGCAGATGTACGCGCCGGCGCCGAGCTGGATACGAATGTCGAAGTCGAAGCCTTCGCGCCCGCAGATATGCTGGCCGAGCAGGCCGGTCCTGCGGCGGGTTTCGAGGACGTGCTCGAGGCGCGGCAGGAGATACTCGTATTCGCCGCGCAGGTACAGGATGCCCTGCTTCGCGCCAATCGCGTATGCGGCCACGGTCATGCCCTCGAACACCAGGTGCGGATTCTCGGTGAGAACCACGCGATCCTTGAACGTGCCCGGTTCGCCTTCGTCGCCGTTGCACACGACATAATGCGCCTTGCCCGGAGATTTCCGGCAGAAGTCCCACTTCATCGCCAGCGGGAACCCTGCGCCGCCGCGCCCGCGAACGCGCGCCTTGTTCATCTCATTAATAACGTCTTCCGGCTTCACGTTGACGGCGCGGCGAATTGCGGCGCCGCGTTCCATAGGCGCGAACACGACCGGCCCGCGCAGCCACAAATTCAACCCCACTTCCGCCTGCGGCAGCGACGACGGCGTCTCGCCATCGAGCAACGACGCCACGATCTTCGGGACGTCCGCCGCGGTTAGATTCACCACCGGCTCACCGTTTATCAACGCCGCAGGGGCTTGATCGCTCAGCCCGATGCAGGAGGTGTATTCAAGTGAAAACAGGCCGTCTCGCGCAGTTTCCCCCACGCGAATGCCCAATTCCTCTTCGAAGGCTTTCGCCACATCGTCGGCGCCTTTCATGCGCTCGACGACCGCATTGCATAGCCGAATCACGTATCTCCCCTTTGGCTTCCGTGTGAAGAATGCGTAGAACGAGGCCATGTCCCGCACTTCCGCAAAATGGATGCCCAAGGCTTGCTGCACGTCGCGCATGACGTCGTCGGACATATAGCCCAACTTCGCATGCACGGCGCGGGCAATATCCATTAAGCGGGACCGGTCCTTGCCGTAGCGTTCCACGATCTCCTGGATGACATTCGCACAATCCGCTGTCATTCCTCGATCTCCTCCTTCGGTTTGGTCCCTACACCACTTCACTACACCTTCACGTGCGTTGTCTTCTTCCAGCGCCGCTCCCATCGCAGCGAGGCCGTTGTGAACAATATCACAATTCGTTCCGTTCGGCAACTGTTTTTTCGCATAAATTTCATGTTGTCGTAAAGCATTGTGGTATAATAACTTACAATTGCGAATCGCTATGTGGATTAAATACGATATCCACATCGAATGATATTCTTATGCGTTGGTCGTGTTTTCTTTCACAGCTTCGCCGTCCTTTTCCGTGCCACGTGGCACTTGACACCGAGCGCAAAGTTAAGCATGCTATGGGCGCCATTCGGGGATGCCCGTCGCGGCGCGGAACGCTCAACAGGGGTTTGATTATGAAACGAATTTCGCCGAAGACTGTCGGACGCTTGAGTGTGTACCGGCGTGTTCTGCAGGGCTTGCAGTCCGAGAACCGGCAGACCATCTATTCGCACGAATTGGCGGTGCTCGTCGCGGGAAAAGCCGCCCAGGTACGCCGCGATGTCATGGCGGTCGGGTACATGGGGAGCACGACGCGCGGCTATAACGTGCGCGAACTGATGCGCAGCATCGGGCACTTTCTCGACGCTCCCGAGCAGCAGGCCATGGCTATTGTCGGCGTCGGCTTGCTCGGACGCGCTATTCTTCAATACTTCTCGGGAAGCCGGTTGACGCTTTCGATTGCCGCGGCGTTCGACATCGACCCGGCGAAGGTGAACCGGGTGGTGCAAGGGTGCCGTTGTTATCCCTTGAAGGACCTGCGCCGCGTGGTCCAGCGTTCCAAGATATCGTTGGGCATCATCACCGTGCCGGCGGATCAGGCGCAGGCGGTCGCCGACAAGCTGTGCCGCGCAGGCGTTTCGGGGTTGTTGAACTTCGCTCCGGTCCGGATCCAGGTTCCGTCCGAGGTGCATGTCGAGAACGTGGACATCATTTCGGCCTTCGAGCAGGCGGCTTTCTTCGCTCGCGAGGAGTGAGCCGGCCAGCGGTTGCCGGGAATGGTGGACGAAGTGGACTAGGTGGACGGAGTGGACAAAACGCCACCTGGAGAAGTCCACTCAGTGCGCTTTGATGACCAGGAACCGCCTTTTCTTGCTTGATATGCCCCGCCCCCGCGTGTAAACCTTTTCTGGATGGGAAACGTTTCCAACAATGAACCGGGAAGATACCATGGACCTCGCCGCCAAGGATGACGGAGAGCTGGCTCTTGCGTTCAAGGCTGGCGATGTCCGCGCGTTCGAGGAACTGGTCCGCAGGCATCAAGGCCGTGTTTACGCCGTGGCCTATCGGCTGACCGGCAATCGCGAGGACGCCCTCGATGTCGCGCAGGAGTCCCTGGTCAAGGCGTACCGCAAGATTTACGCGTGGCAGCCGACCGGCGGTTTCTTGCCGTGGCTGTTGCGCTTGACGACGAACCAAGGCATCGATTTGTTGCGCCGGAAGAAGCGCCAGCGCCATGAATCGCTTGACGAGACGTTCGCTCCGGAACAGGACCACGGCCATGCGATGGACGCGGTCACGATTCGGGATACCGAACAGGACGTTCGCGCCAAGGAGATCGATGCGCGGGTCCGCGCTTCGTTGGTCGTGCTGTCCGAAGCGCAGCGCACGGTGTTCGTGTTGCGGCATTACGAAGGTTTGTCCTTGGCGGAGATCGCCGAGGGATTAGGGTGCACCGTAGGCAGTGTCAAAGTGCATTTGTTCCGGGCGTTGAAGAAACTTCAACGAGAACTGGGCGACTTGTATGAAGCGTGAGAGGCCACGGTGAGAAACAACGGGAAAAGGATGAAGGATGAGGGATGAAGGATGAAATGCATTCCCTTCCGTAGTTCGTTCTCGACGCTCGTGGCCACGAAGACCGTACGACGTTTCTTTACAAGACTGGCGGAAAATGACTGGAAGAACGGCAAAGGGTGGATGCGATGAGTTGTCGATCGATGCGTGGGTTGATAGCGGCTTCCGTGTACGGCGGTCTAGAACCGCAGGAACAACGGCAGCTCGAAGGCCATCTCGTGTCCTGTCCGGCGTGCCGGATCGAGGCGGAGTCCCTGGCCCGGCTCGCCGCGAGCATTCCTACCGGCACCCCCGCGCTCGACCGCGATCTACTGCCTGCCGTACGCGCCGCCGTGCGCGAAACCCGGCCGGGCCGCTCGTGGAATCTGTCATGGCGTTGGGCAGGGATGGCCGCGGCATGCGCGGTGTTCTTCGTAGCCTTCGGTGTGGTCGTTCAGAGCATGCCTTCCCATCAGGCCGCGCCTGCCGCGATTACCGCCTCGGTTGCCAGTCTGACGCCCGTGCAACAGGCGCTGGCCGAGACCAAGCGCCTTATCGAGAACCGGGATTTCCCGAAGGCGTATGTCACATTGAAGAAGGCCGTAGAGGCGCATCCCGAGGATGCCGCCGCCGCGGATGCCCAAGTGCAGCGAGCGGGCCTGGCCTATTCGGAATTGCATTGGTACCCCGAGGCCTACGAGGATTACGAACTCCTCGCCCAACGCTATCCGGCCGAGTTCAGTTCCAGTCCCGAAAGTATCGCTCGCCGCGACTTGCTGGCCGAGGCACGCGAGCAGGACTTTGCCTCGTTGCACGCGCTCGACGCGGCGCGACGGAATACGAGCGACGCGTTTGCGCAACTTGAGCATGTCGTGAGCCACTATCCGGGAACTTTTGTCGCGTCGGCCGCAGCCGAGGATATGGCGCGCGTCGCCGGGGAAGAGAACACTCCGGGCGACGGGTCCAATCCGCATCTTGCGGCGATGGAGTGCGCGCGCGAGCGCTGCGTCGACCCGGTGGTGCGCAAGCAGCTCGAGTTCGAAATTGCCCGCATCTACCATCGCGAAATGAACGACTTCGAGCGTGCGCGCCAGCATTATCAGGATGTCGCGTCGGGCGGGGATACGCTGCTGGCGCAGGCCGCGCGGCAGTCCCTCGCCAGTCTCGACCTCGAATTAGCTCACTAGACCGCTTTCCGGAGCGCGCTTTCGGGGGCGCGCGGCCTTGCAAGGCTTGCGGCAGCGGGTTCCGCTGTGATAACATATTGATACATAAGGCACTTGTGCCGACTCTGGAGTATGGAAAGTGCTGACGCGCAAGGCATTGGAAAAGCAGTTGCTGGCGGACGGCGTTCTGGATGACGAAAAGCTCGAACGCGCGCGGACCGAAGCGCTGCGGACGGGCAACTCGCTGGTCGAGGTCATCCCGCAACTCGGGTACGCGACCGACGAGGCCGTGTATCAAGCCCTGGCCAAGTCCTGCGGCCTGTCTTTTGTGATCGCCTCGAAGCTCGATATTTCTGAGGAACTCGTCAAGAAAGTCCCGGCGCGTTTCGCCACCCATTACAATTTCGTCCCGATCCAGGAACGGAACGGCACGATCGTAATCGCCGTTACCGATCCTCTCAACGCGCAATTGCTCGACGACATCCGCATGGTCCTCAAGAAGCGCGTCGAGCCGGTAGTGACCACGCCGGACGAAATCGAGAAGACTACGAAGGCGCTCTATGGCCTCGGCGCGGACACCGTCGAACGCATCCTCAGCGATGCCGAAAGCGTCGGCGCGGTCCAGCTCAGCCTCGATACGCAACAGGCCGGGTCCGACCTCGGCGACGAACATATCGACGCCTCGATCATCAAGTTCGTCAACGAGCTGCTGCTCGAAGCCATTCAGTCCGGCGCGACGGATATCCACATTGAACCGTTCGAGGACCAGTTGCGCGTCCGGTACCGCATCGACGGTGTCCTGCACCAGGTGCCGACCCCAAGCACCATCCGCGGCTTCCAGGCGGCCATCGTCTCGCGCGTGAAGATCATGGCGAACATGAACATCGCCGAGAAGCGCCTCCCGCAAGACGGCAAGATCCCCGCGTCGTTCGGCGAGAACCAGTACGACCTGCGCGTGAGCGTGCTCCCGACGCCGCACGGCGAGACGGTCAACATCCGTATCCTGAGCCGGACGTCCATGTTCATGACGCTCGACCAGCTCGGATTCCTCGCGCGCGACCTTGAAGTCTTCAACACGTTCCTCGAAAAGCCGCACGGGATCATCCTTGTCACCGGACCGACGGGAAGCGGAAAGACCACAACGCTTTATGCGTCGCTGAGCAAACTCAATAAAGTCGATCGCAAAATCATCACGATCGAAGACCCGATCGAGTACCAGTTGCGCGGCATCTCGCAGATGCAGGTGCAGCCGCGGATCGGGTTCGACTTCTCGTCCGGCCTGCGTTCGATGTTGCGCCACGATCCCGACGTCATGATGGTCGGCGAAATCCGCGACTTCGAGACCGCCGAGATGGCGATCCGTTCGAGCCTCACGGGCCACCTCGTGTTCAGCACGCTGCATACGAACGACGCCGCGGGATCCGTCACGCGCCTGATCGATATGGGCGTCGAACCGTTCCTGATCGCGAGCACGATGATCGCCGCGATCGCGCAGCGCCTCGTGCGGTGCGTGTGCGAGAACTGCGTCGAGGAGTATCAGCCCAAAGACGAGGTCCGCGGCCAGTTTGGCGCCGTGCCCGCGTCCATCGGCACGGCGCGATTCCGCCGCGGACGCGGTTGCGACATTTGCCGCCACACGGGATACAAGGGCCGTATCGCCATTTACGAAATGCTCCCGTTCTCGAACTCCATCAAAGAGTTGACCTATCGCAGGGCCACTTCGACCGAGATCAAACGCAAGGGACGCCAGTTGGGCATGCAGACCTTGCGCGAGTCGGGATGGATGCAGGTATGCCGCGGCACGACGACGCTCGAGGAGGTCATGCGCGTGACCTCGGACGCGGATGTCATCGACGCGATCGAGACCGGCGATGCCCCAGTTTAAGTACCAGGTCAAGAAAGCCCCCGGGACGCTCACCAGCGGCGTCATCGAGGCCGAGAGCCAGCGCGCCGCCGTTGCGCGACTGCGCGACATGGGTTATTTTCCCATCTCGTGCGATCCGTACGAAGGCAAGGAAGAGAAAGAGTCCATCAAACACGCGCTGACGCGCATCCGTCTCAAAGACCGCAACCTCTTCTTTCGGCAACTCGCCAACCTGATCGAATCGGGCATGCCGATCACGCGCGCGCTGGGCACGTTGATGGAGCAGACCGAGAACCCGAAGCTCGCCAAGGTCGTCGGCCAAATCCGCGAAGACGTGCAGAAAGGCACGACCTTCGCCGACGCGCTCGAACGGCATCCCGACATCTTCCCGGCGATGTTCTGCAACATGGTACGTGCGGGCGAGACCGGCGGCATGCTCGAAGAAGTCATGTGGCGCATCGTCTCGTTCGGCGAACAGGAAGAGGAACTCCGCGGCAAGGCCATCTCGGCCATGATCTATCCGGCCTTTCTGCTGCTGGTCGGATCGACGGCGATCTTCATTCTCGTGTCGTTCGTGTTTCCGAAGTTCGTCACCATCTTCAAGGATTTCAACGCGACGCTCCCGTTGCCCACGATTATCGTGATGAGCTTCTGCGATTTCATGGGGAAATTTTGGTGGGCGGTGCTGCTGGCTGTCGCCGGAATCGTGACCTCCATCGTTTCCTATGTGCGGACCGAGGCAGGCCGCAGAAACCTCGACATCGGCGTCCTGCGCGTCCCGGTCCTCAACGCCGTCATCCAGCGGTACGAAATGGCAAAGTTCGCCCGTGTGCTGGGCACGTTGCTCGATAACGGCGTGCCGGTCCTGACGGCCATCAAGATTACCGTGGACACGCTGACCAACAAGGCGATCGCCGAGGAAGTCCTCATGGTTCACTCGCGCGTCATCGAAGGCGACAGCATCAGCGACAGCCTGCGCCAGACCAAACACTTCCCGCCGATGGTCATCAACATGTTCGCCGTCGGTGAGGAAAGCGGGCGGCTCGGCGCCGTGGCAAAACGCATCGCCGACGCGTATGATCAGGAAGTCGACCGCGCCGTCAAAGCGCTGGCCGCATTGTTCGAACCGATTCTGATTGTCGTCATGGGCATCGTCATCGGGTTCCTCGTGATCGCGATGCTCCTGCCCATGCTAACATTGAGTTCGCACGTAGGGTAATGGCCCACCACTCGCCACCCGGGTGTCGAGCCAAGGGCCAACAAGAAGTTTCTTGCTCTTGCTCTTGCGAGTGCTACCTCGAAAATTGAAACCCGACCACCTGTCATTCTGAGCGAAGCGAAGAATCTCGCCCGAAATAGAAGCTTCGCATGCTAAGAGATTCTTCGCTTCGCTCAGAATGACAGCGGGGCACGTTACTGTTTCCGCGAAAGCAGGTGCACGAGCAAGAGCAAGAGCAAGAACACACAGTTTGAGAGTCCGTGGAAAGGGCTAGTCACTAGCCACTAGCCACTAGCCACTAGCTTGGAGGCAGACTATGAGCAACAACGGCGGGTTCACCCTCATCGAACTGATCCTGGTAACCGTGATCATCGGCATCCTTGCGGGCATGGTCACTCTGACCTTCGCCGGCCGAGCGGAAGAGGCGCGCATCAAAGCGGCCAAAGGCGATATTGCCAGCTATGGGACAGCCGTCGACCTCTACGCGCTGGACCACAACGATAAGCTGCCGGCCTCGTTGAACGATCTCGCCAGCGGTGGGCGCAAGTACATCAAGGAACTCAACAAGGACCCGTGGGGCAACGAGTACGTCTATAAAGTCACCGGCGACACCTACCAGGTCAGTTCGGCCGGTCCCGACGGTTCGCCCGGCACCGCCGACGACGTGACCAGCAGCTCCGAGCACAAGATTGAATAGGAGCCTCCACATAGGGTCTCCCGCTCCGAATCTTCCGAGACCCGAGACCCGAAACCCGAAACCCGGCTTCACCCTCCTCGAACTGATCGTGGTCATGGCGATTCTCGGGATCATGTCCATGGCGGTCATCCCGGTGTTCAGCGGCACGTTCGGGCGCGTCCAGCGGGACCACGCGGTCCGCGATTTCATCGCCACGGTGAAATACGCGCAAGAGCGCGCCGTCACCGATACCCGCGAGTACCGCATCTTCATCGATCCCGAAACCAGTTCCTATTGGCTGATGCGGCTCGACAAAGTGGACGACATGAAGAAGGTGTTCAAACCCTTGGAGGAACGCCAGGGCGAAAAAATGATCCTTCCTGACCGGCTTTCCATCGATAAGGTCAAAGCCAAGAAAGATCGCAAGACCAAGGCTTACTACATCGCCTTCTATCCGAACGGCGTTTCCGACCGCGCCAGCATCGCGTTCCGTCGCGACGACGGCCGCGCACTCCTCGTCGACCTCAAAGGGTCGCTCGGGGATATGAAAGTGAGTGATAGAAGATGAACGAGCGGGTTTCGGGTTTCGGGGTTTGGGGGGGGGGGGGGGGGGGCGCCGAGCGGGCGATGCACGGGGCCGCCAACCCCAACACCGCCACCCCCCGCGACCAAAA
>CAYOCT010000012.1:73101-137735 GCA_964402555.1 uncultured Nitrospiraceae bacterium
GGGCGGGGGGGGGGGGGCCGGGGCCCCCCCCCCCCCCCCCCCCCCCCCCCACCCCCCCCAACCCCGAAACCCTACGGCTACATTCTCTTCGAAGCCCTGATGGCCCTCGCGTTGCTCAGTGTCGGCGTCGTCGCGATCAACCGCGCGATGCGCGAGACGATTATGGTGCGAGGCATGGCGCGCGACTACACGGAGGTGCGGTTCCTGCTCGAAGAACTGCTCGCGAACGCCGAGATGCAGCCGCAGCTCGTTGCGGAGGAGCGATCCGGTACCTTCGATGGCGACTTGTCGCGCTTCTCCTACACCTGGAAAGTGTCGCGGATCGACATCCCCCTTCCCGAGATTCCCGCCGATGTGCCCCCGGAGGTGCGCGCGAAGTTCGAGCTCCCCGCGTCCTACGTGACGAAGATCGAGGCCACGATCAAATGGACGCGCCAGGGCCGGCCCTTCGAGGAACACGCCGAGACCCTTTGGCCGCCGGAGAAGCTCTTCGTGCCCAAGGAGGAGGAACCGAGATGACCCCCGGCTCCGCATCCTCCGTGCATGTCCGTGTGCGGCCGTGTGCCGGTTTCACCCTGGCCGAACTGCTCGTGGCGACCACGCTCCTCGCTCTCACCATGACCGCGGTCTACACGGCCTTCGGGTCGACGCTGCGTTCGTGGCGGCTCGGAGAGGCGCACCTCCACACGTTCCAGGATGCGCGGACCGCGATCAGCATCATGTCGCGCGAACTCAACAGCGCGCTAGGCGGCGCGGAGCATTTGTTCCAGGGCAAGGACGACGAGTTTGAGTTCTTCACGGTCAGTCCTCCGATGAACGTCGAGAAAGGCGAAGGCGCGCGCGTGCTCTGGGTCAAGTATCGGTTCAACCGCGAAGCCAAGGCCCTGATCCGCCAGGAGGCGATTGTCGAGAAACCGCTGCCGCTCGCGCCGAGGCCGGGCGAGGACGTCGACCGGGGCCGGATCAAAGTCGGCCGCAAGCACAAGTACGAGCTCGCGACCGACAGCGTGACGAGTTTCAAAGTCAAGTACTACTGGATTCCGCCCGTGGAACGGAAGGAAGACGAACCGCCCACGTGGATTGACCCGGTGGTGCTCGACGAAAGCCGAGAAGGCTGGGGCCTGCCGCAAGGTATCCAGGTCACGCTGACGCTGAAAGACGTGAACTCGGAGAGCGGCAAGACCGCCTTCACGTACCGCATGTCATTCCGAGGCCCGACCACGCCCTACAACGAAGAGAAGATCGGGGCGCTCGGCGCGGAGGGTCTCGGCTCATGAAGACCCAGGAACGCGGATTCGTACTCGTGTGCGTGCTGTGGGTCTTGGCCATCCTGATGGTGCTGGTGATCGGGTTCCAGCGCAGGGCGATGATGGAGACGCGCGCATCGCGGTTTACGCTGGACCACATGGAGGCCATGGAGCTGGCGCGCGGGGCCGTCGCGCGGGGCATCGTCGAGGCGAGGAACAAGGGTTCGATCGACGCTTTGTACAAGCTCGGCGGCAGGACCAGCATGCGGCAGAAATGGGCCCATACCATGGACATGTTCGAGGAGAACAAGTACTTCACGGAGCCCAAAGAGGACTTCAACGACGAGAAGTGCTCGTACGTCTTGCGCGACGAACAAAGCTTGATCTGTATTAACGCCGCCGACGAGACCGTGCTCCGGAATCTCGAAGGCCTAAACGTAACCGCCGTCCGAAAGATCATGGCCCGCAGGAACGGCGACCGCGACGCCAACGAACCGCCGCAACCGTTCCAGGCGCTCGAAGAGGTGCGCGAGATCGAGGGCGTCCGCGACAAGGACTGGTTCGGTGACGAGAAGCATATCGGCCTGAAAGACATCCTGACGCTTTGGGGCGACGGCCGGGTCAACATCAATACCGCTTCGGCGAACGTCCTCAAGTCTATCCCGGACATGAACGAAGCCATGGTCGACGCGATCGTCGGCTACCGGGCCGGTCCCGATGGCGAGCTTGGCACGGACGACGACAAGGATTTCGCCAATATCCACCAAGTCGCCGACGCCCTTGGGGCCGACGCCAAATCGATGGCGCCCATCATGCAGTTTTGCACGGTCGATTCCGTATACTATACAATCACCGGTAAGGCAACCCGGCGCCAGGGCAAGGTGGTAGCCGTATGCGTGGCGACGATTTCCATGCTTGAAGGCGAGACGACCGTGCTCAAATGGCGGGAGGAATTCCTTGACTCGTAAGACCAATTTTATCAGCATCTTGCAGTTTGACGAGCACCTGATATCCCGGGTTCGCGCGCGCCGTTCGAGCAAGGGCCTCGAGGTCGTCGCGGTCGATCAGGAGCAAGGGTCGTGGCAGGCTCACGATGGTTCCCTCGAAGCCGCCCTTAAGGCCTTCGCGGCTACCCGCCGCCTCCAGGAAGACCAGGTTTTTACCGTACTCCCGCGTTACGACATGACGGCCCGCATTCTCGAATTGCCCAGCAACGATCTTGCCGAAATCGACGGGATGGTCCGGCTTAGCGCCGAAGAGTACGTGCCGTTTTCGCACGAAGAATTGATAACGGACCAATGCATCCTGTCCAAGACCGGCGATGGCGGTTCGCGGGTCCTGGCGGTGTTCGCGCACCGGGATGTCGTCGAAGGCCACCTGAACGTGCTTCGCGCCGCGAACCTCGAGCCGGAGCAGGTGTTCCTCAGCACGGCCTGCCTCGCCTCAGCCGCGGTCGAAGCCCGGAAGGATGCGTCGCGCTACGCCTTGGTGCACTTGGGGTCGGGCGGGCTTGAAGTCCTCGTCATCAACAAGGGCCGCCTCGAGTACGGGCGCGCCGTCGCTTCGCAGCAGGATTGGGATCTGGCGACAGGGAACTCCGAGGATATCCTCGAAGAACTCGGCGTTGAGGTCCGCGCCTCATTATCCGCGTATCGCCGCGAATCCGAAGACGGCGAAGACGTCGAGGCCGTGTATTTGTGCTCCGAAAGCGTTGATGTCACCGCGCACGCCGAGTCGCTGTATCACGAGATTGGTGTCAAGTGCTCCGCCGCCACGTTTGCGACCGGAGCGATCACCGAAGGAAAGGACCTGCTTCGGACGCTGCCGATGGTGGCGCTCGGCGGCGCGCTCATCGCCATGGATCGCGCGCCCGTCGCCATTCGCTTGCTTCCGAAGGGTGTGCTGGAATCGCGCGAGCGCAAGGGTGTCAAACGGAATGCGATCCGTTTCGGAGCGTTAGCCGCGGCGATCCTGATTGCGTTGATCGCCGCGTACGCGCAGGCGATCTACCAGCGCAAGGCCTATATTAAGACCCTCGAAGCGCAGATAGCGCGAGTCGATCCCGTCGCCAAGAGCATCGTCTCGAAGCAGAGACAACTGCGCATTCTTCAGCACCAGGTCGACCGGACTGGCAGCGTCGTGGACCTCCTTGCGTCTTTGGTCGATCTCTTTCCGAGCACCGATATCAACATTACCAACTTCATCTTCACGCACGGCGAGAAGATCGAAGTCGCAGGCCGGTCGAAGACCTTGCCCGCCATCGAGAAACTCGCGCACGACCTGACGGAAGTCGGCAAGGCCACGATCCCGCAGTTCGCGCGAGCCCAACGCATGTACGAAAATCAGGGCCAGGAGAAGGGCCTGCCCGTATGGGATTACAAGATCAGCCTGCCCTTCCCCGAAGCGCCACGGCCCTCGGATAGCAGCGAGGACTCCGGCAGTGAGTAATCTCTGGAACAGCCTGTCATCGCGCGAACGCGCGCTCGCCCTGGGCGCCGCGGCCGCCGTTTTCCTGGCCGTGGTCATGTTCGTGGGGGTGCGCGCCGTAGGCCGCGTCCGCGATTACGACCGCGTCATCGACCGCCTCGAACAACAGTATCTGAGCCTCCGCGAAGCGCAGGACGGGCGCGGCGCGAGCGTCGACAAGGCGTTCGCCGAAGTGGGGATGCACCATTCGAGCGCATGGACCGAGGCCGAGATCCACAACCGGCTTCGCGACGAGATCTACCGGCTCGCCATGGAAGACGAAAGCGCGGTGCCAGGCGAGGGGAAGAAACTCGTCGACATCCCAACGTTGCGCCAGGGGACGCTTAAGGACAGCGGCGAAGGGTATCGGCAATACGAACTCACAATCAAGATTCCTTCGACGGACATCTATTCGCTGATTATCTTTTTGATGCGCCTGCAGGCTTCACCGCAGACGTTGCGCATCGACGGGCTTGACTTGGCTCGTCCGTCGGAATCGAATCTGCTCTCGGCGTCGATCAACGTCACGCGCACCGTGGTCGACGGCGCCGCCACGGTCAGCGACGATGGCACCGCGGCCCAAGCCCCCGAGCCGGCCGCCCAAGTGGCGCCGGTCGCCACGTGGAACGGCGGGCATAAGGAAGACTGGCAGTCCAAGGGGTGCGACCTTGTCGCCGATGGCGAGGCCGCGGGATTGACGATCAAGGCCACGGGCGGCGAAGGCGCGGCCTACATGGTGCAGGATCTGAATGGCGGCACGGCCTACGAACTCACCGCCGAAGTAGTGGCGAAAGGCAAGGCTACGCTTGAGGTCCTGAGCGACGCCGATGGCGAGCCGTACAAGGGAAGCGTCGAGTGTCCGAACGATGGCGAAGCGTACCAACTCCGGCTCGTCTTCACGACGGGCAAGAGTCCCGGCGAGCGGACCAAGGTCCGCCTGCCGGCCATCGTGCTGCAGGGCGCCGACAGCCAGGCGCACATCGGAAACGTGGTCATCAAACAGGTCGCGGAGTAGGCCATGGAACGAGGGATCACAATCGGCTGTGTCGTCGTCTTGATAGCCTTGGCGGGGTGGATAGGGTACAACGCCTTCGACAGCCCTATGCAGCAGCGCAGCCTTGCGTTAAAAGCAGACGTAAGCAAGATCAAGCCCATGGAACTGTCCTTTCCCAAGCCCAACTGGGATACCGAGAAGTGGCAGCAGTCAGTCGCGGCCAAGCCGAATCTCTGGACCCAACTCGTCGAGCCGCCCAAGGCCGAGCCACCACCACCTCCCACGCCTCCCAACCCTAACGAGATGATCAAAGATGTCAGGTTCAGCAAGCAGGGCATCGGCGTCAAGAAGATAAAGCTCTTCAAAGGCGCCGATACGAAGGGCGAATGGGCCAGCGTAGGTGACACGATCAACGGGTTGGTGCTCAAGGAAATCACCAAGGGCGACGTGACCCTGACGCTGAAATGGAACGATCAGGAATTGACGGCTACCAAACAGCGTGAATGAGCGCCGCCTTGGCCGGCTGTCACCGCGCGGCGGCCCGCGAACGTTCTTGATACGGAACCCGGCGTGGTGGTATACCTTTGCAGGTGCAGTGGTCGGCAAGCGGGTCTATCTCGCGAGGGAATGTAACGACGGAGCGGGGAACCGCCTTCACGGAGACTGTGGTCTTATCTATGAAGCCTGTATACCGAACCCTATTGCGAAGCTTGGTGTTTGCCGGGGCCGTAGCCGCCATGATCCTCCCGGTGTACGCCCAGAGCCAGACTCCTACCTCGGCCAAACCGTCCCCTGATTTCAGCAGGCTCCGCGAGCAATTGCAGAAGAGCCTTCAAGGGGGAAATGCTCAGAGTGGTTCCAGTTCCGGTATCCGCGGGCTCTCGAAGAACAAGAACACATCGACTTCCCAGCCGGCCCAACCGACGGACAATAAGAACGCCCAGCCGAACCCGCCCGAGGCGCCGTCCCCCGATAAGAACAAACCCGCACCGCCCTCCAAGCCGCCGAAATCTCGTGGCAGCGCGAACCGCGCGGAAAAAGCCGCGACCGGCGGTGGTGTTCATACGGTCGGTTCCGCGGGAGGCGCTGGGGGAGGAGGCAACGCCGGGCCTGCCGCCGTGCGCACTACGGGCCAGGGCACCTACGAACCGCTGAAAGACAAAGAGGTCGAGTATGGCGATGTGCCGGACGTTGGCGAAGCCATGACGCTAAACGGGCCGTTGGCCGTGAAGGAGTTCTTGGACACCTTGGCGCTCGCCACCAACTGGAACGTGCTCGTGACCGAAGAAGCGCAGAAGGTAAACCTCCAATTCTGGATCACCGAAGTCAAGCCCAAAGAAGCCCTCGAGATCCTCAAGTTCCACGATATCTATTACGAGTACAAGGAGGACACGAAGTACCTCTACGTCATGACCAAGCAAGAGTACTTGGATCGCAAGTTCGGGAAGCTCGTAGAAATGGAATTCGTGGTTGCCCACGCCTCGGTCGATTACATCGAGTCGGTCCTGGCCTCGCTGCTTTCGGAGAAAGGCCGGGTCCTCACGGACCCGCGCACGCAGCACTTGTACGTGTGGGACGTGCAGGACAATGTCGCGAAGATGGAGGAGACCGTCAAGCAACTCGATGTGCCGCTCGTGGAAGCCGAATTCACGGTCAAGCATGCCGACATGGCCGACATGGAAACGATCCTGACGGCGATGATGTCGCAGAGCGGGACGCTCGTGACCGACGCGCGGACCGGCGCGATTCTCGTGAAGGACCTTCAGAACAACGTCGACAAGATGCGGGTCGCGATGGATAAGCTGGACGTGCTGCTCGAATCGCGCCTCTTCCCGGTCAAGTACGTGTCGGTGGATACCGTGATCGAGAGCGTCGAGACGTTCCTCTCCGAACGCGGCACGGCGCAAGTGGACCCGCATTCGAACGTCCTGATCGTCTCGGATGTGCCCTCGCACCTGGAGCAGGTCGCGCAGATCGTCGAGATGCTCGACAAGAAACTGGACACGCGCACGTGGACGCTAAAGTATCTCGACCCGAGCGATGTCGTCGAACGGATCGAGGACCTTGTGCCTGAAGAGATGGGCTCGGTCGTGGATGACGACGACCTGCATCAGCTTACCGTCACCGCGACGCCGGAGCGTATCGACGAAGTGGACAACCTGATCCAGCAGTGGGACATCATGCGCCGCCAGGTCCAGATCGAGGCTTACCTGGTAACCGTCACCTCGGATGCGCAGCGCGAATTGGGCATCAATTGGTCCTACTACGATTCGTCGGGCAACGCGCCGCAGGTCTACACCGTCGGCGACGCGGTCGATCCGGATTATCGCAAGACCTCGTCCGACTTCCTGCGCGTCGGCCAGCTTCCGTTTGCGCAAGCGCTGACCAATCCGTACACCGGCGCGGTGATTACGGACGTTACCGGCACGCCGCTGATCAAGAAGTTCCACGGCAACCGGGTCGCCGCCACGCTCAATTACCTCGACAAACGCGGCGAAGCGACGCTGCTCTCGACGCCCCGCGTGACGGTCCAGGATGGCGAGGAAGCCATCTTCCAGAGCGGCAGCCAGATTCCTTACGTGACTTCGTCGTCATACGGCAGCGGCTATGGCGGGTACGGTGGCTACGGCGGTTACGGCAGCAGTTATTACGGCAGCAACTACTCGACGTTGTCCGGTACCACGACCGGCACGTCAACCAGCACGACGACGGGCACGACGACTTCGCCCTACGTCAACTACAATTACGGCGGATATCAACCGTATAACCGCATCGAGTTCATGGAAGTCGGCACCATCCTCAACGTGCTCCCGCGCATTGCGGAAGACGGCACGATTCTGCTCGATATCAGCGCCGAGGACAGCACGGCCGACGTGAATAACAAGGTTATCTCCAACGGCCAGGAGAACACGGTCCCGCTCAAGAAACAGAGCAAGGCCGAGACGCAAGTGCGGGTCGAGGACGGCCAGACGATCGTGCTCGGCGGATTGCGTACCGCTAACAGCAGCAAGAACGACAACAAGTCGGTGCCCATTCTCTCCGACATTCCAGTGCTCGGACGCCTCTTCAAGAACCCGACGCGCAGCGCCCGCAACGAAAGTCTGATGATCTTCATTACGACCACGATCATCGACGAGTCGACGCAGCCCGAGACCGAACGGCTTGCGGCCGCGGACGAAGAAGTCGCCAAGGAACTCCGGCATCAGAAGAAGACCGCCTTCGGACGCCTCGCGGACAATGTCGGGCGCGAGAAGGTCGAGATGCATGTCGCCGTCGGCCAGAATGGCGACATTCGTTCTGGCGGGAAGCGGGTGACGATCGATGAACTGCGCGAACACGTCCAGGCAATCAAGACACCCGGCCTGACGCGGCTGATCTTGCGCAAGCATGCGCGCGCTCCGCAGAACGTCCTCGATGAGATCACGGATATCGCCCTTGAGAAGGGCATCAAGGTCGAATACGACAGCGCCATCTATGCGTTCGTGCCGGACTACGGCGTGCTTGATAAGAAGAATGAGGCGCGCAAGGACGGTGACAAGGAAAAGGAAGAAGGTCCCAAGCCGGAAGCCAAGGCTGCGGAATCCGAACCGGCGGTCGTCGAGGCGAAGACGCCGGACGCTCCCGCCCCGCCAGAGGAGGCTCCCAAAGCCAAGACCGACTGATTCGACATTCGCAGAAAAACAAAGACAGGGGCAGGATTTCCTGCCCCTGTCTCGTTATGAGAAGAGGAAGACGAACGATGTTACGCAGTCGCCGCCTTGGGCACTTTCACCGCTTTGGTGAACTTGCCGGCTTTGATGTAGCGCGCGCAGACGCGTACGCGGCGGACCGTGCCGTTTTCGTCCACGATACGGATACGTTGAAGATTCGGCTTCACGCGGCGCTTGGTGATGCCGGTTACGTTCTGGCCGATACCGCCTTCGCGCTTGGCCTTGCCTCGGCGCACCACGCGATTGCCAATCTGAGGTTTCTTGCCGCTGTATTCGCACACTCGAGCCATGATGTTCTCCCGCTGGCCGTCTCTATCGATGCGGCCGGATATGCTGTATTCCTTCGCAAAAAGCGTGTAAGCTTATCATATGTTTAGACTCAGTTCAAGGTTTCTCTCTCTGCATCTTTGCCTCTGCGTGCTGATCCTCGTAGCGGGAGGCTGCGCCCGGCTGGGCGAGCGCGTCCAGCAAGGCGCGTTGCCTGAAGGCGCGCCCGAGATCAAGGCGATCCTCGCGGACCTCGCCGCCAACGACGCCGCGCTGAAGAACTTCAAGGCCAAGGGCGCGTTCACGCTCGAGAGTCCCGACTTCGCCGCTGTTAAGAAGTTCGACGATGGGTTCATCGCGTTCCGCCGTCCCGCCGATCTCTGCGTCATCGGACGCAAGTATCTTGGCATGGCGGTGTTTCACCTGACGTGTGTCGGCAGCAAGTTCCTCATCGAATTCCCCGCCACGCCGGAAGAGAAGCCGTACTATAAGCTCGAAGGCGAGCAGTTCAAGGACGTGCCGTTCAGCGTATCGCCGTCCGACATCGCGCGCGAGATGTTCCTCCCCGAATCCTGGGACGAACTCAAGTCGAAAGAAGCGCGCCTCACGGCGTACGATGCCGCCGCGCAGACCGCGACGATCGAGGTCGGCCCGAAACGCTCGCCGCGCCGCCGCCTCGTCGTGACCGGTCCTCCGTGGCGCGTCGTCAAGAGCGAGCGCCTTGGCGACGATGGCGCTACGCTTGCCGTCACGACTAAGGTCGACTATCGCGACGTCGACGGAATCATGTTCCCCGCCAAAGTCGACGCCTCGTTCCCGAGCGAACAGACGCGCATGACGCTGGACATGCGCAAGATCTGGCCCAACACCCAGCTCGATCCCGCGCTCTTCGACATCAAAGCCCGAGCTACCGAAGCTGGCGTACACCCAGAGCGATAGGATTTTGGATTTTAGATTTTGGATTTTGGATTGCCCTGGGGCGATTAGCGTCGGCTTCATGGAGTGCGGCGGCTTGACGCCGCTTTAGGGAGGCGCGGCTTGACGCGCCGGGTCACGCGCGTCGAGCCGCCGCACTCCAAAGAGCGCATCACGATCCAACGAAACCGAGCGGGTTGAAGGCAGTAGTCGGAAGATTCGTTACCACGCTTCAGGGCAATCCGCAATCCAAAATCCAAAATCTAAAATCTAAAATCCAAAATCACTTCTGTCCGTAATACGCTCTGGGCCCGTGTTTGCGGAGGAAATGCTTATCTAGAAGGTACTGCGGAATTGAGGGTTGATCTGGCGAGAGCGCGAGCGTGTGCAGCGCCATCTTCGCGAGCTCTTCGAGGACGATCGCATTTTCGACCGCTGCCGTGACGTCCTTGCCCCACGCGAACGGTCCGTGGTTCGCGGCAAGCACACCGGGATAGTGCATCGGGTTCAATCCTTTGTAGCGCCGCACGATCACTCTGCCGATGGTCGCCTCGTACTGGTGCGCCACTTCAGATTCCGTGAGCGGGTCGGCGAGCGGCACATCGCCATACGCGAAGTCGGCGTGCGTCGTGCCGTAACACGGAATCGGGCGTCCGGCTTGCGCCCAGCACGTCGCGTAATGCGAGTGCGTGTGCACGACGCCTCCGATTTCGGGCCATGCCGCGTAGAGTTCCAAGTGGGTTGCCGTATCCACCGAGGGCTTGTACTTGCCCTCGACAATCGCGCCGTCGAAGTCCACAACAGCCATGTGCTCCGGCGTCATTGTCGCGTACGGCACCCCACTCGGTTTGATGACCACGAGGCCGCGTTCGCGATCGATGCCGCTTGCGTTGCCCCACGTCATCAATACCAGGCCGCTCTCGACCAGGCGCAGATTCGCCTCGCACACCGACGCTTTGAGCGATTCGAGCATGGAACCTCCCTCGTTATACGTTCGGCCTTTCGGCTTCGTTCTCCGTTTCTTCGAGAAACCGGTACAGCCGTTCCTCAATCGGTTTCACTTCGGTATACACCATCAACTCCGCGCGTAACCGCGCGATGTTGCGGACGCCCTTGAGGTATCCCGCGTAATGCTTGCGGTGCTCCATCACGCCGCGGCGCTCGCCGTCATACGCGACGCGGTCGCGCAGATGCCGCAGGCACACCTCGACGCGTTCGGCGAGCGACGGAGCGGGAGGGGCCTCGCCCGTCGCAAGATACTGCTTGGCTTGCGAGAAGATCCACGGATTGTTCAGCGTGGCGCGTCCGATCATCACGCCGTCGCAGCCGGTCTCGAACATGCGTTTCACGTCCTCGGGCGCGCGCACGTCGCCGTTGCCGATCAGCGGAATCGAGACGGCCTTCTTGATCTTTTCGAGCCACGACCAGTCGGCCTCGCCCGAGTAGCCCTGCACGCGCGTGCGGCAATGGACCGTCAGCGCCTGTACGCCGTTCTGCTCGACCATCCGGGCCACGTCGAGAATGCAAATGCTCTGTTCATCCCAGCCCAGCCGCGTCTTCACCGTGACCGGCAGGCTAGTGCCTTTGACCACGGATTGCACGACCGACTCAAACTTGTTCAGGTCGCGCAACAGTCCCGCGCCGTCGCCGCGCGTTGCGATCTTCTTGACCCAGCAGCCGCAGTTGATGTCGATGAAATCGGGCCGCGCTTCTTCCGCGATGGCCGCCGCGCGCTCCATCGAACCGTCCGCGCTGCCGTAGATCTGCGCGCCGATGGGGCGCTCCTCGTCGCGAACTTCTATCTTCCGCAGGGCGCTACGCACGTCGCGGATCAACGCCTCACAACTGACAAACTCCGTGAACATCAGGTCCGCGCCGAAGTCTTTGCAGATCATGCGGAACGGATAATCCGTCACGTCGTCCATCGGCGCGAGGACCAGCGGGTTGCCGAGTTTGAGAGGGCCGATGCGCATGGTGTCCCGTTACGCGTGCCGCGGCTCGACGTGCGGACGGTCTCCGTAGACGATGTTAACTACGTCGCCATCGCGCAGGATCGACATCCGCGCCGCTTCCATGACCAATTCGTTCACGCTCGAGTTTGCCGGCGTGGCGATGATGCCTTTCTCGTCAATCTCGCGGATGATCGCGCGGCGCCGTTCGAGCGCTTCCGGTTCGGGCATGCCGTTGGTCTCGCTCGCAAGGCGTTGGATGGTCTCGATCGATGCCGCCACGGACGCGTAGCCGTAGCCGGAAGGCTTGTATCCCGGACCTTCCCAGGGCACGAGTTGATAGAAATCCGGGCTCACGAAATTGAACGTCGATCCCGCGCAGCCGAGGCCTTCGAGATACGAGTGGCACACGCCGCGGAACTGATCGTCGTGCTTGAGGCATCCCGTCTTGCCGTCGCCCTCGAAGAACATGCTCAGACACTGCTCGTTGCTTCCCGCGCCATCGTCGGGGTAGCCCAGGCCGTCGGTTACGGAGAGGATCGCGCCGTTCTCGAAGGTCACGCGCCCGTTCGCCCAAAGATAACCCTCGTTGCCGTTCGGGAACTTCCCTTTGATTCCGCTGACCGACACGGCCACGGGTTTCAGCCTCGTGATGAAGCAGACCAGATCGACGTAGTGGCAGCCCACGTAGACGAACGGGTCCGTCTTGTCGGACGTGAACCAGTTCTGGAAGTTCGAATGGCGGTAGAAGTACGGCTCGATCATCTTCGCCTCGCCCATGACGAACTCGCCGAAATGCTTAAGTTCGTAGCGCCGCTTCGCCATCAGCGCGCGTGTGTCGAAACGTTTGTGGTATTCGACGCCGACGAACAGCCCTTTCACTTTGCCGATGCGTTCCACTTCGACCGCTTGCGCGTATTCGAGCACGAGCGGTTTCACGCAGAGCACGTGCTGGTTGTTCTTGAACGCTTCCATGATCACGCTGTAGTGCAGCGGGTCGGGCATCGCCACAATGACGGCCTGATGCGGCGGCATCGAGGCCAGCACTTCTTTGAAGAGATCCGGAAATGCCGCGGATTCCGGTTGATTGAGCGAGGGATAGGCATTGAAGTCCTGGCCTGGAAAGGCCGACTGCAACTCGGCGCTCTCTTTCAGCGCTTTCAACGGCGGCGTGTTCAGCGCGCATACGTTGATGGACTTGACCACGCCGGTCCGCTGAAGATGGTAGATCGACGGCAGAATCAGATCGTAGGTGATCATGCCTCCGCCGACAATCGTGACATCGATGGGTCTAGCCGCGTTCATGTACACACTCCCTTCACTGATCGTGTGTCATTGCGAGGAGTGGCTTCAGCCCGACGAAGCAATCCCGTCTCCCGTTGTCGGTGATTGGCACGAAAGGGAGATTGCTTCGCTGCGCTCGCAACGACACGCAATGTACTTCGTTAGCGCTGCCAAAGTGACGAATTGCCCTACTACGTTAAGACGTTCCGCGCAGGCGCGTCAAGGCGCGCCGCCCTCGATGCACAGTAGCCAGCCGCGCGCTGGTTCGACGGGGATCGCGTCGCCCGGCGCGAATGTCTTCTCTTCCTGGAACCCCTCGATGGCCGGCGCGTGCAGCGCCGCTTTGGCGGAGTCGAGGCCAAGAGCCTGCCAGTCGATGGCAAGCGTGCACGCCGCCGCGTCTTTTGCCCAACTCGCGAGCGCGATCAGGGCGGTCCCCTTCTTCGCGTAGACGGTGGCGAGCACGTCCGGGTTGCTCGTCTTCACGGGACAATCCGGTTCCCAATAGCCGATCATGCGCGCGTCCTGGATGCCGAACGCGTCCCACAATTTCCAGATCGGCCGCGGGTCGCCCTGCCATCCGAGGCGATTCGTCATGCCGTAGATCATTCCGCGCCATGGATTGCCGCCGCCTTGTAACATCTCGCCGAACAGTCCGAACGGAATGCCCGAGATTTCGGTCAGCCAGTAATCCGGCGTCTCGTTGTAATCGTAGCCCTCGCCGAACCACAGGCTGTCGATGTACGGGAAGTGTTCCATGTATTGATTCGCCGGACTCGACAGGCCGTACGCCGGTTCGAAGTTGTTGCCGCTGTGGAAATCGATCAGGCTGCCGGGCCGCGTGCGTTCCATGACCTTGCGCAGCCGCTGCATGATGACGCGGTCGTACCCGATGCCGTCGAGATACAGCCCGTCAATCTCCGCGTTCTTGAGGAGCCACTGCATGCCTTCAAGGTAGTAGTTGTGCCAGCGTGACAATCCCGTCGTGGCGATCGCGCCGTCGATCTCGCCGTTCGGCAAGTTCGGCTCGTGCCACGCGGGCGCATAGTGGTCCACGAGGTGTTCGCACAACCACGAACAGCCGCCGCCCGGCCCGTCCACGTAGACTTCGTCGCCGAGGCTGCGCAACGGCCAGATCTCCGCCGCGTGATTGCTCAGTTCGCGCACCGTGTAGTAGAGCTTGATCTTGAGGCCGCGCTGATGCGCGTGGTACACGTACGAAGTCAGGAAACGCGCGTTGCCGAACGGGTAGTTGATGTACGGGTTCAGTTCGTTGCCTTGGTGGATGTTCAGGATGTTGCCCTGGACATTGTCAAACTCGCTCATGCGGATGTATTCGTGCTGATACCGCCAGGACCAATGGCGCGGGTCGAGCGGTTTGACCGGCGTGATCAGTAGCCCGAAACAGAACACGAGTTCCTCGCCGGCTTTCAACTCGCGTTCGCCCGTGAACGCGCGAATGACCGCCTGGTCGCCGCCTTTGTCTTCGATCACGCACCCGCCCTTGCCGCCGTTGTTCCACGCATCCGGGATTCCCTTTTCGCCCAGCGCGTAGAGGTTCCATGCGTCCTCCGGCCCCTTGAGTTTGCACTGAATGCCTACCCCCGCATCGCCTACCCACACGCAATTGTTCGCGCGCGCCGGGTCCCATTTCCATTCCCAACGGTCCGGTCGAAACCCGCCTTTCTTACCCATGCCCATGAGATACCCGGCCGCGTCGCGCCGCAACGGAATCTCTAGACCCATGTCCTTGAGGCGCGCCTGAGCCGACGCCTTGATCGTGCACCTGTAATTGATGTACCCGTCGAATTCCATCGTCGCGCTGCACGTGCACGTGATCCCGCCCGCCGTGCTCGACGATTCCCATGTATCCACGCCCGGCGCGCGCTTCACGATCTTCGCCGCGCCGCCCTTCCAGGGCAAGCGACCCTCGTCCGTTTCCGCGTACATGCAGATGGGCGCTGCCAGAAGCTCGCGGTTTCCGCTCCGAATCTGCTCCGGCATCGCCTGGCCGTCGAACTGGACCTGGCGCCCGAGACACACCACCGTGCGCCCATCGACGGCTAGCGGCGTATACGGCGCTACGACATCGTCGTCGAGTCCGATCGTCGAATCCAGCCAGCGCAGCCGAGCCATCCGCCACAAGTCGCCGTCGCCCGCGTCGTCAATCGTTTCCCCGGTCACGCGGAGCGCGAGTTTAATCTCCGTCGGCGCCGCGCCCTTCGGTTTCACGACAATCGATCCGTCGTGCATGCCGGGCGTGGCATCCGCGGGAACGGCGAACCCGCACCACAACGGCTGCACATGGCCCTGCGGCACGGCGCACGGTTTGCGAAACGCGCGGCCGAGCCAGTCCGTGCCGCCGAGGTTGATGCAATGCAACCCGTCCGCGCCCACGATCCCGTCGATGCCCCGAAACTCCAGTTCGATGTCCTCGATGGGCTGGCGCATGGCAAATACGCCGAGTTGGAACACGTAGTATTCGCCGAGATCCGCCGTCCCCTGGAACGCCGAATGCGGACCGCGCGCGGTCCATCGTTCGGGAATCGTCTCCATCATCCGAATGCAGAACCGGCGGTCCTCGGGAAAGACCAGGTACGTGCTGTCGGGATACTTGGCCGCGAGTGCCTCGATTTCGCCCGCCGATGCAACCAGCTCCATTGGGTCACGCCGGTCGAACTCCGTCCGCGCCTGAATCGCCAATAGCTTCGCCTCGGGGAGATTCTTCCAGCCTCCGTTCTTGAGGTCCTCGGGACCGAGTTTGTTGCGCGCGATCCATGCCGGGTCTGCGGGAGTCGTATCGGCGGGCGTGTAGTTGGTGACATACTGATGGTTCGGGCCGGATTCCGTGCATCGCATGTAGTAGACAAAGAAGGCGTTCGAGGTCCCGGGCTGAAACACGAGGTCCGCGAAATCACGGTTTACTTCGACATGGACCACATTCGTGATGCGCTGGTCCGAATTCGCATCGACGAGCATGATGTCCTTCTTCTCCGGGTCCGCATCGCGCCTGCGCCAGGGAATGTGCAAACGCACCGCGTCCGCCGGTTCGAGGACCGCCGCGGTCGCGCGGAAATTGCCTAGGTCCTGCACCCACGGCGCGACGCTATAGGCCGTATCGTCCTCGGCCATGGCCAGCGTCCCCGCGCCAAGTAGGATAAGCGCCGCCATCCACGCGTGCCACGAACGCGCCATCTCGAGTCCTCCCGCATTGCGCGCATTCGACGCGCCCAAAGAAGTAGAATCAAGCATGCCACACAAGCCGGTTCGAGACAACTCGCCGTCAAAAGCGGAACTCCGCGCCAAGATGAAGCGCGTCGACGCAGCGCTGGCGAAGGTCTTCGGTTCGCCCACGTGGCAGACGGAAGATCCGCTCGACTCCTTGATCGCGACCATCCTGTCGCAGAACACGAATGACAAGAACAGCGGCGCGGCGTACGACGCCATGCGGCGCGCGTTCCCCACGTGGCGCGACGTCATGGAGGCTAAGCCGTCCGCGCTTGAACGCGCGTTGCAGCCAGGCGGCCTTGCCAAGACCAAGGCCGCGCGCATCCAGTGCCTGCTTCGGGCGCTCGAACGGCGTGGGGGACTTGACCTTGAGTTCCTACGCCCGCTTTCGGACGCGCGTGCGGAGGAGGCGCTGCTTGCCTTCGACGGCGTCGGCTACAAGACCGCGCGGTGCGTCCTGATGTTCGCCCTTGGCCGCGACGTGTTTCCTGTCGACACGCATATCGAGCGAATTCTCAAACGTCTCGAAATCGTGCCGGAAGGTTTCAACGCCGATGCCTGCCATCGCTTCGTCGCGGACCTCGTTCCGAAAGGCCGCGCCTTGCCCCTTCACCTCAACCTCATCCACCATGGCCGCGCCGTCTGCCACGCGCGCCATCCCGAATGCGGCGTCTGCGTCCTCCGGCGGTCGTGTCGCTACCGCGAGGGATTGTCAACAGCCACTGTATGATGCGTGCTGCGTGCATCTTATCATAGTGACAGTATAACATGATAAACGGGATAATGGGGTTGAGAGCCAGACAAGGGTTTGTTCTTTTCTCTTCCTGAAAACGGTCAGTTGGGCTCAAATCCTCTTTGCCACGTTTTGCATGAGGATCAGGCCATCCCGTTAATCCTGTTATCCTGTCCAAAGATAAGGTCTATCAATTACGAGTCACCGTACTGGTGCGGCGAATCACGACAGATGAGTTCTCTCTGCGCGAAAGCCGCGAAAAGCGTGGACAGACACGCTTTTCAAACTGCCGAAAAGCGATTCAGTTCCCGTCTTTCGCTCAGTCTGCGAGACACGTAGTCTGCGCGACACGTAGGGTGGGTGCAGCGAAGCGGAACCCACCGGAAATAGCGATTCGGTGGGTTCCGCTTCGCTGCACCCACCCTACATCTGCGCGTTTGTCTGACTGAGCTTCCTTGCGTTTTCGCTTGACAACTACGACACTCTGTAGTAAACTTAAGGCGAACTACAGAGTGTAGTAGGCGGGAGCGCGGCGCATGGCAAAGACTTCACCCAGAATCAGCAAGGCGGAAATGGATGTCCTGCGCGTCCTTTGGGATCACGGCGCGGGGACCGTGCGGGAAGTCGCGGAGCACCTGCCGCCCGGCAAGAAGCAGTGGGCGTACACGACGCTGCAGACGCTGCTCAACCGGCTCGAAGCAAAGGGGTACGTGAGTTCGGACAAGCGCGCCGTGCCGAATGTGTTCCGTCCGTCGGTCACGCGCGAGAGCCTGATGAGGAAACGTCTGCGCACGCTGATTGACGACCTGTGCGATGGCGCGGCGCTGCCTGTCGCCATGGCGCTGGTCAAGGACAAGAAGTTCAGCAAGGACGATGTCCGGGCATTCCGGCGTCTGTTGGAAGACCTCGATTCGAAGAAGGAGTAAGCAGGCTGCGCGTCGTTGAGGAGTGCGTCCTATGGCGAACTGGCTCGTGCAACACTTCATCCTCGTTATGGCGCTGGCGATCGGCGTCGCGCTGATCAGCCGAATCGCGAAGCTTCGTCCCGCGATCCGGCACGTCCTGTGGCTGCTGGTCTTGATCAAGTTGCTGGTGCCGCCGGTCGTGGCGTGGCCATGGTCTTTTTCGCAAGTGATCGGCATCGTCGAGTATCGCCAGTCGGCGCCGGGCGATGCGCCCGCGGCGAGGGATGCGTCGGCTCCCGCGCTTCAGGACTCGATTCCTTTCCTGCGCCTCGTGGGGAATCAATCGCCCGCGACCCCGGAACTCCGGGCGCGCGACTATCGCCACGCGGCAGGATTGGCGCTGCTTGGAGTCTGGGCCTTGGGCGGCTTGGCCATGGCCGCTGTCCAAGGGTTACGCTACGTGCGGTTGCGCCGGGCGGTGCGCGCTTCCGCGCAAGCGCCGGAATGGCTGGCCGCGTCTGCCGAGGAACTTGCGTCGCGATTCGGCGTCAAAGCCCCGGCGGTGCTCGTGTCTTCTGACGTTGGATCGGCGTTGCTTCTCCACGTGAGCCGTCCGAAGATCGTCGTGCCGGAATCCCTTATCGCATCGATCCCGCAGGAGGCGTGGCCGCCGATCCTCGCGCATGAACTTGCTCATTTGAAACGCCGCGATCTTTGGACAGGTTGGATCGAACTCCTCGCCGGATGCGTGTGGTGGTGGAATCCCGTGTTCTGGTACGCACGCAAACGGCTGCACGAGGCCGCCGAAATGGCCTGCGACGCGTGGGTCGTTTGGGCATTGCCCGAACAGCGGCGCGATTATGCGGAAATCTTGGTGCGCGTGGTCGAGTTGGCGGCGACATCGCACGCCGCCGCCCCTGCGCTGGGTATGGGCAGCGGCCCCGCCGTTGCATTCGAAAGGAGGCTCGTTATGATTCTTCGCCAGCAGGTTCCGTGCAGAGTTCCCGCGCTTGCCTCGGTGATCCTTTTCGCGTTCGCCTTGGCGGTCTTGCCAGGCTGGTCTCAAGATGCCGTGCCCGCGCCGGCTCCGGACAAAGCGCCGACATCCTCCTCATCGCCGGCCGCAGCCCAGGAGAAGCCGGAAATAGAGAAGGTGCTTGAATCGCCGATCTCGATTGAGTTTGAGAACATCCATGTCTCGGAGATCACAGCGTTCATAGGCGATTCGTACGACGTGAACATCGTTGTCGATCAACGCGCGGTCGCGGCGCCCCCGAAGCACACGCCGCCTATGCCTTCGCCAAAACCCGGAGAAACGCCCGCACCAACGGCCCCGTCCGAAGCGTCCGAAGCGCCTGCGTTGCCGGGTCCGGACTGCGTTACAGACGGAATGGTCCCGCATATTGATCTGAGCAACGTCCCCATGCGTGAAGGCTTGAAGGCGCTGGTCCGCCCGGTCAATCTCGCTGTCGAGGTCGATCCGCACTGCATTTGGCTCAGTTCTCCCGCGCTGATCGAGGCCGACGCGAAATACCCCAAGCCTTCGATGGAAGGCGCGTCCGAAGATCTCGCCAAAGTCCTTAAGAGTCCCGTCAGCATCGAATTCGAGAACATCCACGTCCAGGAGATCCTGGAGTTCATTTCGGATAGCTGGACGGTCAATCTCCAACTGGATTCGCGCGTGGTCCGTCCGCAAAAGGCTGCGTCCGACCGCCCACTCGGATCGCCCGGATACGTGACTGACGGCATGGTCCAGTACATCAATCTTAAGAACATGCCTTTGGCGGAAGCCCTCGAAGTTGTGCTCCGAAGTCTGAATCTGACGTTTCGCGCCGACGAGGATATCGTCTGGATCAGTTCGCACGAACTGATCGACGCGCCGCCGTTGCCAGCCGCGAAGGTGAATAAGCAGGCGCCCGACTATGTGCCGAATATCACCGTAGGACGCATCCTCGATACGGACGCCGGGTGTCTTGCATGGATTGACCGCGACGGGCAGGCCGCGTGGCACAAGCAAGGCGACTCATGCCCGCCGTATACGGTGGAGGCCATCGACCCCAAGGGCGGTCTGGTACGCTTCCATCGGGACAAGCTCAACGAAAGCATGTCCAAGAAAGCTGAAAGCGGAGTTATCGCCTTGGCGCAGGTTGCATCCGCGGCCGACGTCGAGCCCGATGTGGCCGCGCTACGCATCCGTCAGGTGCATGACCGGCCCCGGGTTCAGATCCGCACGCCCGGGGGCGGAGAACGATGGTATGACGAAGGTATGGCGTTCGAGTACTTCCGGGTGTTGCGCATAGACAGCGCGACGAACACCGTGCTCATGTATTCCGACAAGAAGAACGCGCCTTTCCTCCTGAACGTCGAAGAGACCTCGCAGCCGCCTAAGCCGTAGCTTCGGGGCCGTCCTTGGGCAGATCGAGTTTCGGATCGAGGCGCGTGTTCGCCGCCAACATTTCGTCCCACGTCACCATGCGATTCTCGTAGGCGGCGATTCGCCCGAGAACGCACGTCATCGTGCTCTGCGCGCTTTCTTCCGCATTGCAGATCGGCTTTCCATCGGCGATGGACGCGCAGAAATCCTTGATGTTATTAACCGCGCCCTGCTCGTAGATCTGGTCCGTCTTGCCGCCCGCCCAGCCTTGCTTGCTGCCGCGGATCTTGACCTCGCCGCCGTAATGCGAATCGACGGTGCCGAGCGCGCCGTATAGACGGATGCAGAGATCGTCGAATCCCTCGCCAAACTGCCGCGAACTGAAATCGACCGTGACGTCGTTCGGGTACGTGAAGGCCACGACGAAGTGGTCCCAGCAATCGCCGACGTCGACGCGCGCCTTCCGCCCGCCCGTGCCGAACGCCTTGGTGGGATGGCCCTGCAAGTACCAGTTCGCCACGTCGAGCACGTGGATGTTCTGCTCGACAATGATATCGCCCGACAGCGCCTTGTCGAATACCCAATTGCGCAGCCGCGCCGTTTCCGTGCCGGGCTTTGCATGCAGGCCGAGGCGGCCCGTGTGGTAAAAGACATGGCCCAGCACCGGATCGCCGATCATCCCCTCGTGCACGCGCTGCGCCGCGCCGCGGAAGAACTCGTTGTTGCGCGTTTGGAAATCCACGAGACACGACAGCTTCCCACTGGCTTTCTTCGCGGCCTCGACAATCGCGAGACACCCGGGCACGTCCACCGCGATCGGTTTCGCAAGATACACGTGCTTGCCGGCGTTCAGCGCGGCCACGGCCTGTTCGGGATGGAAGTAGGGGGGGCTCTCGACCGCTACCGCGTCGAGCTTGCCTGCGATGAGTTCTTTGTAGCCGTCAAGCCCGACGTAGCGGCGCGACTTGTCCACGCCGAACTTCTCGCCCGCGGCATCGGCACGGTCGCGGAAATAGTCGTGTACCGCGACGACTTTCGCGTTCGCATTCTTCTCGAACAGGTTTCCGATCCAAATGCCACGGCCTCCGCAGCCGATGATGCCTATCTCGATTTTGCTGTTCGCGTCGGCGCCAAGAGCCGAACCTGCGGGGAGAACCGTAAGCCCCGCCGTCGAGGCCGCCGCCATTTTCAGAAACGCCCTGCGCTCGATACCCGAACCGCTCATGATTCGCTCCCTTTCTGTCCAGTTCCGCGTGCCGTGCTGCTGTCTATCATGCCAAGCGAGGCCGCGCATGTAAAGTCGTTCGTCCCGCTATCCGAAACACTGCCCTTCGCCGCGATACGTCGCGGCTTCGTCCACGACCGTGCCGCTCGATATCAAGAAGAGACGGTCGAATCGCTCGCACAGTTCGCCTGCTTTCGCGTGGCGCATGAATATCGGATCGCCTATCGCCAAACGTTCCGGACCATCGTACGCAATCGGTGTCTGCACTTCGCCCGCGCCTTCCTGTGCGAGTAGCCGTGCGCCTTCCGGCAGGTACGGCCGCGGCCATTGTCCCAAGCCCGACGACCCGGAGGCGACGTAGCCGCCCGCTTGGCACGTGAAGATTCCCGGCGCGGGACTCCGCGTTATTTCGATGGCGTATCCCGCCGCGGGAAGATGCTTGAATCCCGAGAAATGATCGAACGACGCCGGGGCGAAGAAGGCCGATCCTGCGGTGACCTCCGTGACCGACGCATCCGCCGCCGTGCTTTCGATACTCCCTGTGCCGCCGCCATTCACGAACGCCAGCGCGCAACCGGCTTTCGCCAAAGCGCACGCTATCGCCGTTCGACGCGCGGCCGCCGTCGCGATGGAGCGCCGCTTCAGAAATCGTAGGACGGCGCCTCGGATGCGCTCTCCCGGCACGCGGTCGGCCAGTCCGGCGACTTGCGCCTCGTACCCCATCAAGCCCTCGATGGCCACGTGCGCGCCCGCGCGGCTTCGTTCCAACAACGCGAGAGCTTGCTCCGGCGTGCGGACGCTCGACCTGCGAACACCGAAATAGAGGCCCGGATAGACCGAGGCCATGTCGACGTCGATACACGCCGAGACACGCACGCCGTTCTTCGCTCCGAACTGTTCCAGCCTGTCCACGTGGTCGGCGCAATCCACCATGAGCGAGATCTGCGCGCCCACGCGAAGCGCGTTCGCAAGATCCGCGTGTTCGAGTTCGCCCCAGGCTGGATACGCCACCAGGATGCGTCGATCGATTCCGTTTCGCGCCAGAAACACCGCCTCGCGGAGGCTGAACGCCATCGCCGCGCGAAACCGCGGCGAGCGCGCGAACAGGCGGTTCAGAAGCGGCACGCACCGGATGGATTTCGACGCCACACAGACCGGCTTGACTCCCGCGCGCGCCAGCACCGCGTCCGCATTCGCGTCGAAGCGATCGAGATCGACAAACGCCAGCGGCATGCAGCGGCCCCTGAGTGCTTCTCTGTAATACGCATACGTGGCTTCCGTCATATCCAGCCGTCTCGCCTCAGTCGCTATCCGGAACCAGCGAGTTCAAGTACATCTCCAAGTTCGTGTAGCCTTGCTTCCCGGCGACGCGCGCGCCATCTTCGGGGTTGTTGGGATCGAGTCCGTGCTTGCGTTCCCAGGCATCCGGCATGCCGTCGTGATCGGAGTCTTCGGGCGCTGGAAGCGAACGCAGTTCCGGCCAACCGCCCACAGTCTGCTGCGAATCGATGATCCCTTTGCCGCCCCCGGCGAACGTCTCGCCGAAATGCGCGGTCCCCGTGCGAATCTCCTCGATGACACGCGCGTCGACGGCATCGCGCACGAGCGAACATCCCGCGGACTTCAGGTCGCGCTTATACGCGTGTTCGGCGGAATCGGTATGGACGGGCGCGACCGTGTACGGCGTGTCCACGCGTAGCGTCTTTTCGGAGGCCTCGCCGTCCTTGGCGAAATCGATGCCTTTCCAATTATCGCGCGAGATCTCCGGGAATCCGCAGACCACGTTGCCCGCGCAGTACATCCTGCCGCGGGGATCCTTTTGTTCGTAAATGCGGTGCAGCACATTCTCTTTGGTCGCCGGACCGGGCTTGTAGCAGTTGTTGATCCAGTTGCGCGGCCACATCTCGCCGCCGTAGGCGCTGTTGAATCCCCAGTTGTAGACCGTGTTATTACGATGGTCCATGAGGCCCGAGTCTTCGCTGCCCGACACGCGCGGGTTGCGGCTCGAATGATGCGCGAGGACATTGTGATGCCATGAGCCGCCCGGGCCGCCCCAGATGCCTCCATACCCGTGCGCGCCTTTCTTGTGCAGCGATCGAGTGAGACTCTCGCTGACGAGGCACCACTGAACCGTGAAGTTCCCGCCTTTATAGATGGATAGCGTCTCGTCAACTCCCCAACTGACGGAGCAATGATCGACGACAAGGTGGTTGCACTTCCCGCCGAATCCATCCTGCTCCTTGCTTTTCTCGTCGCCCGGACGAAACCGCATGTAGCGCACGATCATGTGTTCCGTGTCGAAATTGACCTGGTAGTTCTTGACACAGATTCCGTCGCCCGGCGCGGTCTGGCCGGCGATCGTGAGGTAGGGGTTTCGGATCTTCAGTTCCGATTCCAGCGGGATCGTACCCGACACGCGAAAGACCACCGTCCGCGGCCCCTTCGCCTCGCACGCCGCGCGAAAACTGCCCTCGCCTTTGTCGTTGAGATTCGTCACCTCGTACACGCGTCCGCCGCGCCCGCCGATAGTGAATTTCCCGAATCCCTCCGCTCCGGGAAACGCGGGAGGCCGTTCGGGCCGGAAGTTCTTCAAGACCACGAACGGCGGCGTACCGCGATACGCCACGTCGCAACGCCATCCTTCCGGCAACTGGACCTTGTCGAAGCGCCCCGTTACCGAGGCAACGCCCATGCCGAAAACAGGCGCGACGGTGTTCTCATGCGGCTCGACGACCCCCTCGAAACGAACCTCCAATGTGCCTGACGCGCGCCAGCTTCCCGAGTCGATCGCCGGGCACGCCTCCGCGTCTTTCAGGACGAGCACCGTGGTATCGCACAGGGCCTGGCAGGTCGTTTTCGTCTCCATCTCCGCGAACGCCTGGAGCGAACAGCAACTCACGGCGTATGCGCCGTGCCACGTAGCGAACACCAGCGCGATACAAATTACCGTTGTGCGGACAACGTGATTACTCATGCCTCTCCTTTCGGCTGATCTCTTCCGCCATATCGGCCAACAACACAACACGTTCATCCGGGGTTTCGTGATCGATGTCCGCCATAACCACATCGCACGGCCCCAGTTCTCGCGCGATGCGCCCCAGATCGTCGCGCAACGCTTCGGGCGACTTATTGAGGAGGTCCATCGGGGTGTACATGACCGCGCGCCGGGCCGATGGACACAGCGCCCGCGCGCGTTCGAGGTCTGACTCGATTCCCATGTCGATGTAGTCCAGCGGTTGCAGCGCCGCGTAGTCCGCGATATACGGATCGACGTTCCACGCGCAGTTATGCACGCCGAACGACGGAAACGCCGCCGCGATCCGCGCGTCGCACGGCAGCAGATACTCGCGGTACACCTCCGGCGCGACCATGTTCACGAGGCAATTGCTGACTGTCGCATGCGCTAAGCGGACGCCGGTCCGCGCCTGCCGCTCATAGACCAGCCGCATCCCGGCGATCATCGTCCGCGTCACGACATCGAAAAGATGCGTGGCCAGACTCGGATTCGTGAGCGCGTCCGAGAAGAGCTCAGGCCCGCGGATGCGATAGGCGCTGTTCAGTACACCTTGCCAGTTGAGGTACCCTTCGATCCTTCCGAAGTCCTTCTCGATCGTGTCCATCTGTTCGAGGATTTGCGCAAACACCGGACGGTCCGGCAACGAAGGCACGTCGAGCGCCTCAATCTCCGCTTCGGTTCGATACGCGTGTTGCGCCGCGGGCCAATTGTCCACGTAGTACTCGGCAGGAATACCGAAGAGACTCGATATCACAAGCGCCCCCTGCACGCCATCCAGCGTCGCCGGCGCGCCGTCCGGGTTGCTCCCGCCCAGATTCAAGGACGGAAACCGCCGATTGAGTTCATGCCGCATCGCCACTACGGTTTCGCGGCGGTAATGCGGATCGATGTGCCAGCGCTCGGAAAAGTCGATACCAAGCCGTTTATGGTACCAGCGCGGGGTGAACCCGAATTCCACGCGCAGAAACGCTTCCGTTCCATCGCACGGCGTTCGCGTCGCCGGAGCGCCTGGCGCGATGTAGCTGCGAAGCCGCGTGCGGGCGACGGCATTCGACATGGCGGTCATAGCGGGTTTCCCTCGTGAGGCACCACTATACCCCGAGCGAGGGTATCGCGCCAAGACTTTCAGCGCCGCAGTTGCGAAAGGCGATCGCCATCGTGATGGCGGTCCCCCGGCGAGACCCGTTCTTCCTTTGGTGGCTTACGACTGGGCGCTAAGATGACGCATTGCGATTACTATGACGAGTCGTCATGAAGCGCGGCTTCACTCGGGAGGATGAAAATGCAGCGCGTCGTGCGTGGCTCCGATGCATAGAGGAAGGCTGGACCTCCTGTCATTCTGAGCGACGCGAAGAATCTCACCCACGATAAAAGCCTCAACTGCCAGGAGATTCTTCGCGTTGCTCAGAATGACAAGAGGTCGGGTTTCCATTTTCGAGGTAGCGCGTCACCGAACGCGAAACGTGGAAAGATGTGGCGCGCAACTATCCGCCGTACTCTCTGAGCAACGCGACGGTCTCCGGGTAGCCGTGTTCCTCCGCCTCGTGCGCCGGCGTCGAACCGTCGAGGGACCGCGAGCCGACATTCGCGCCTCGCGCGATGAGCATTCCCACGGTATCCAGGACGGCCTGTTTGTCCGCGATGGACCTCGCAACGAGGTGCAACGGTGTTTGCCCGTCCTTGTCTTTCGCGTCGATATTGAATACCCGCGACGCGAGCAGCTTCACGATATCCTTGTGCGCGGCGGTTGCCGCAAAGTGGAGCGCGGTGCATCCATCCCCCGCGCGCGCATTGACATCGGCCCCTTCCGCAATCAAGACCTTGACCACCTCCACGCGCCCGCACCGCGCGGCATGATGCAACGGCATCATCCCGAAGCGATCTTTCGCGTTCACGTTCGCGCCGTCCCGCAGCAGCGACACGACCTCTTGCGCCTGCCCTTTGCCTGCCGCCTGGATCAGCGCGTCGTTGCGCTGGCCGTAATCCTTCAACGACGTCGGCGTAATGAAGGAAGCCTTTGTAACGAATGGCGAGGTCATCACAATCGTGATCTTTCCCCCGCACTTACGGCATGTGCCTGACTTTCCAACATACTTCGCCGGCACGTGCAGCGTATTGCGGCAATGCGGGCACTCGTAATCGATCGTTGCCGCGCTCGCTGTATTCAACTCACTCGCCATAACTCAGCCCTCCAAGGAACCACCGCCCGTCTTTCCCTTCAGGCGGATACGTCCGGCTCCTGACATGCCGCGATTCAATTGCTAATTCTACAACTACTAAGGAAATTAAGCAATACCTAAAATGCTCTTCCTGCATAGATGAACACCGCCAATGGCGGTCCTATTTCGTAATAACGCTCCAATTTGTAAGTGGCGTTCGCGACGGCATCTTTGAGACTCGGTCGGATTGGGCGTATACTCGACTTCTTGCGTATTCAGTGGACTGTGAAGCAATGATCCGCTTGGGAGTTGTACTTAAGATCTCTGTTCTTCTGGCGATCATGTGGGCGCTGGCCTCATCGGCATCCGCGGCAGACCGCGTGCCGCCGCTGCCTGTTCCTTGTATGAGTCACGCTCGCGAGGATTCGCTGAGCGCGGGGGAGTTGCGGAAGCTGATCGAGGAAGATTGGCTTCGGGGTCTTCAGCGTCCGGTTACGACGCAATCGGATGCGGCGGGCGCGTGCGATGGCGTCAAGGACGGGAAGTACGGATTCCACACTGGGCTGGACGCAAATCCGTGGTGGCAGATTGATCTCGGGGAAGAGCGGGGGGCAGGCCGTATCGTAGTGTACAACCGCCTCGATTATGCGCCCGGCCTGCACAACGCGGATACGCTCCAGATCCTCGCATCGTCGAACGGGCGCGACTGGAATCTCTGTTACGACAATCAGGGCCGCCACTTTGACGGCGTTCAAGGAGCGCCATTGGAAGTTAGATTTCCTGACAAGGGCTTGACGGCGCGGTTCATCCGCCTGACGATCCCGAGTCCGGCGCCGATCTTCTTCCACCTTGACGAAGTCGAGATCTACGCGGCCGGCGACGACGCCACGAATATCGCGCTGGGCCGTCCCGCGGACCAGTGCAGTCTGAGCCCGTGGTCGACCGCGAAGGTGACGATTCCCGTCGAGTACCCCATTCCCACGTGGGTCGACCGGGCGCGTGGCGACGCCGCGCGACTCCGCGAGCGCGGGGTGGATGTGGATGATGTCGTACCCGAGATCGATGCGCTGGCCACGCATGTTGCGGCCATGCCCGCTGACGCGCCGGAAGAAACGCGGCGCGCGCTGTTTCTCGAAGCCCGATGGCTCGTGCGGAAACTCGTGTTCCGCGATCCGATGTTGAACTTCGATCAGTTACTTTTCGTGAAACGGTTCACCCAGGAAACGTATCCCGACGTCTGCCTGAACCATATGCCGTGGGTGTCGCGGCCTGGGGGAGACCTATGCGTGCTCCGTCCCGGCCAGAGCCGCGAGCGTCTGTTCGCGTGGCTGGCCGATCCGCGCGCTGAACAGCCGGATGCTGCGGTGGCGCGTGTCCGCAGTCTTCTCAACGGAGCGCTCGGGCCGGGACACGTGCACGGCATGGACTTGGCTTCCGACGCCAGCCGCATCGTGTTCGGCTATGCGCGCGCGAAGAGCGATGCGCCGCCGCAAGGCTGGCTCGACCGTTCGCAGAGTCATCGACTCCGCCGCGAAGAAGAGCCGACGCATATTTTCGAACTGCTCCTTGAGACCGGCGAGGTGCGGCCATTGACAACGGGCGAGTGGAGCGACCTCGATCCCACCTACGCGTCCAACGGCGATATTGTGTTCGTATCGGAACGGTGCGGCACGTCGCTCCAGTGCAACGAGTACGACAAGGACGAGACAAGCTGCAATCTTTACGTCATGCGCGCGGATGGCAGCGGCATTCGTAGGATGAGCGTGAACAAGGACGGCGACTACTTGCCGCATGCCCTGGACAACGGCATGATCGCCTATACCCGTTGGGAGTATCACGAGCGGAGCTGGGCCTTTATCCAGTCCATTTGGATCGTGCGCCCCGACGGTACCGGGGCCGACGCGTTGTTCAAGCAGCACTTCGTCAACCCTTGGGCGCTCGAAGACGTGCGTTCGATTTCCGGAAGCGGGAAACTCGTGGCTATCGCAGCGGGCCATCACACGCTGCCCGTCGGGCCGCTCGTTGTCGTCGATCACCACAAGGGCATCAACGAGCCGCGCGGTATCGGCATCGTGACCCCGAACGTCAATCCTCCGGAAGGCGGCATGGACGGCGTGCCCGTGCCGGAAGGCGGCGTACAGGACCTTGACGGGTTCTACGGCACACCGTGGGCCTTGTCTGAAAAGGCCTTCCTGGTTTCCTATACCCACGGCAGCAAGACGACCGAACCCGCGGGATACGGACTCTATTTCGTTGACGTGTACGGCAACAAGGAACTCATCTACCGCGACCCTTCGATTTCGTCTTTCGCGCCCGTTCCCCTGATGCCGAGGCCCGCGCCGCCTGTCCTGCCCGAGATGGCGAACACGAACGAGCATGACGCGCTTTGCGTGGTCAACGATATCGGTTTTGGCAATGCGGAGATTCCTGCCGGGGCGATTCGGTATCTGCGTATCGCGGAGCCGATCGGATGGCCGTATGACAACGAAAGCGGCGGCCAGCGTTATGGCGAAGATCACCGTTACGGTGGCCCGGGCGCCGAACGAAAGAACCTGACCAACTGGACGCCGGTGCGCATTCTCGGCGATGTGCCCGTGCAGGCCGACGGTAGCGTGCGGTTCCGCGTTCCCGCCGACACGGCCGTCTATTTCCAACTGCTCGACGAAGACCGCATGGAGTTGCGCCGGATGCGTTCGTTCATCAGTTTCCAGCCCGGCGAATCGCGAGGCTGCGTGGGCTGCCACGAGACACGGTCCGTCGCGCCTGAAGGCAAACCCGCCGCACGCGGCATTGCGAGCGAACCCTTGCTCCCGCCGTGGGGCGACCGGCCGATCAGTTTTCTGCGCGACGTGCAGCCCGTGCTCGATGCTCATTGTGTGCGCTGCCATGGGGGTCTGAAACCCGCGGGCCAGGTTGACCTGAGCGGAGGGCTGATCTCGTACGACGACGAAGTGCCCGGTTACGGACATAACCGCGCTTACGAGACGATCCTGGCCGCGAATCTCGTCGCCCTATCGCCCGCGCGCATGCAGGACGCGAGCATCACGCCGCCCGGCGCTTACGGTTCGCACAAAAGCAAGCTCATCGCCGCGATAACCGACGCCACACACGCGGATCAGGTCAAGCTCAACGAGGACGATCGTCTGCGCCTCGTCATGTGGATCGACGCGAACGCGCCCTACCATGACCGGTTTGTGAACAAGCGGCCCGCCCAACCGGCCTACGATCTTCCCGCCGACAAGACACTCCGCGAGCAACTGCTGCGCATTCACGAGCGCCGCTGCGCGTCCTGCCACGATCCGGGCGAGGTCACACGCCTCGATTGGATTGACGTGCATCATCCCGGGGAGAGCCTGTTTCTTGCCGCGCCCTGCGGCCGTTCGGCTCAAGGACGGCCCGCATGCGCTCAACCGCCTTACGCGAATCAAAACGATCCTGACTATCAACTGGCGATCCAACTCGTCGAGGTCGCCGTTGCCAAGGCCTGGGCCAGCCCACGCCGCGACCTTGCCGCGTTCGAGCATCCCACACGCGAGCGTCCCGCGATGGCTTCCGACCCAAACTCCACCACGCCCGCGCGCCCGCACTGAATTCGGGCCGTATTTCATATACGCCGCGCCGCTATGGTACTATCTGCGCGCAGTCGGGTGATCGCAGGTGCAATGCGGAAGGGAGTTGACGCGCCATGGCTAAGGTGGTGACCGCCGATCAGGCAATGGAATTCGTGAAGGACGGTTCGACGGTATTAGTCAACCCTATGCCCTCGGAGGAAGTGTTTCCGGCGTTTGCGCGCAGTTTCGAGGCCAACGGCAGGCCCAAGGATTTGACGTTTGTCTGGGCGGCGGGCTTGGGGCCGTTCAGCGCCGAGCGCAAGGGGATGAACCATTTCGCCGTGCCGGGCATGACGAAGCGAATGATCGCCGGCCATGTCGGACTCAACCATCTGGTCATCAAGATGATCGCCTCGAACGAGTGCGAGGCGTACAACCTGCCGCAGGGCACGATGACGCAACTGTATCGCGAGATTGCCGCGCATCGGCCCGGATTGCTCACGCCGGTCGGGCTGGGCACGTTCGTGGACCCGCGAATCGATGGCGGAAAGATGAACGAGCGCACGCGCGACTGCGAGGACTTGGTCAAGGTGGTCGAGATCGATGGCCAGGAGATGCTCTTCTACAAGGCATTTCATGTCGACGTTGGGTTGGTTCGCGGCACGACGGCGGACCCGTACGGCAATCTGACCACGGAGAACGAGGCGCTTTGGATGGGCGACCTCGACGTTGCCATGGCCGCGAAGAATTGCGGCGGCATTGTGATCGCCCAGGTCGAGCGCCTGTCGGACACCCCGGCCAATCCGCAACACGTGCGCGTGCCGGGCATCCTCGTGGACTATGTCGTCGTGGCCACATCGCGCAAGGCGCATCCGCACACGCTGTTCAGCGAAAACGAACCGTCGTTCACCGGCGCGGTCAAAGTGCCCCTAGAACAGGAAGTCGCTCCGCTGCCGCTGAATCTCGAAAAGGTTATCTGCCGCAGGGCCGCGCTCGAACTGCGCCGCGACATGATCGTGAATCTCGGTGTGGGCATTCCGATGGGCGTGGCGTCGGTCGCGCACGAGGAGGGCTTCCTCGAAACGCTGACGATGACGACCGAGATCGGTGTGATCGGCGGCCTGCCCGAACGCGGTTTCAACTTCGGCCCCGCGCGCAATCCCGTCGCGTTCATCGCGCAACCGCAGATGTTCGACTACTACGATGGCGGCGGGCTCGACGTGACCGGCGTCGGACTCGCGCAGGTTGATGCCGAAGGCAACGTGAACGTCAGCAAGCTCGGACCGAAGCTCATCGGGTCCGGCGGCTTCATCAACATCACGCAGTCGGCGCGGAAGTGCCTGTTCTGCGGCGAATTCACCGCGGGCGGACTCGACGCGGTCGTGGAAGACGGCAAGCTTGTGATTCGCCAGGAAGGCAAATCCGCAAAGTTCGTCAACCGGGTCCAGCAGATTACCTACAGCGGCATGACCGCCCGGAAAGAGAACCAGGAAGTGCTGTATATCACCGAACGCTGTGTGTTCAAGCTCACGACCGACGGCCTCATGCTGATGGAAGTGGCGCCCGGCGTCGACGTGCAGAAGGATATCCTCGACCGGATGGAGTTCAAGCCGATCGTTCCGGATACGGTCCCTCTCATGAATCCGGCTATCTTCAGACCGCAGGTGATGAAGCTGACCTGACGCGGCGCGAGCAGGCGTAGTGCCTTGCTTGCACGGTATCCCATGCATCCCCGCCAATCTGGACCATGTGTCATTGCGAGCGCAGCGAAGCAATCTCGCTCAGGTCCGTGCGCAATGTCGCAGTGAGATTGCTTCGCTGCGCTCGCAATGACACAAAGCCTCACCCCTCACCCCTCACCCCTCACCCCTCATTTGGGCATCTTCCACGACTCCGGAATCTGGAACGATGGAAACGGCAGCTTGTTGAAGGCGTGCGTCGTGGGCTTGTTGAAGAACACGTGGTCCGCGAAATCGAGCAACGCTTCCCAATCGCCATCGGTGGTGTCGTGTCCGCCTTCGCGGAAGTAGATCGCGTTCTTGTCCGAAGCGCCCAGGAAGTCGAATACGGGCTGGACGGCTTGGTAGGTCATCTGCGTGCCGAGCGGATTGGCCCAGAGGTCGCCGAGGCCTTCGATCGAAAGGAGCGCCCGCGGCGCGACAAGGGCTTTGAGGGAGTGTTGATCGAACGGCAATCGGTCTTCCTTGTTTGCAAACGTGCCGAATCTCGACTGGAACCAGTAATGGAAGCGTGAGGGGTGCGTGATGAGCGCGAGCGTTTCGACGTTCTTTCCTTCGATGCGGAAACAGCCCGCCCCGCCCGCGCCCGACGCATGCGGCACGGTCAGCGCGATACGATCGTCGAGCGCTCCGGCGAGCAGCGCCGTCTTTCCGGCGCGCGAGTGGCCGGTTAGCGCGATGTGTGCCGCGTCGACGTCGCTGCGCGTTACGAGATAATCCACTACGCGCAGCGCGCCCCACGCCCACACCGCCAGCGACGCCCAATCGCAGTCCGGATACAGCGGATGCAGGCCATCGGAACGGTCCGCATCGTCCTTGTCGATATCGTGGCGCTGATAGCCCGCGAAGATGTAACCGCGCTCGATCATGCGTCGCGCGACCGGCGTCAGACTCTCGTCCCACACCGGCTCAATCGCGAGGACCACGGGAAACGGGCCGGGTTTGCCCTTTGGCACATACAATTCCGTGTGCATCGGCACTTGCCCCTGCGGACCCAGTTTCAACGTAACGCGAATCTCGCGTGCCGCGCCGTCGAATACGTCTTGCGCTTCCGTTTCTTCTGATTCCAGTGTGGCGGGTGCGGGCGGCATGTGGCCGTACTCGTAGTACGTGAGCAGGTCCACGATCTCTTTCCGCCGTTTCGACCAGTCTTCGCGCGTCTTGACATACGAACCGTCCTCAAACCGGAACGGATCCGGCAGTTCCTTGATAGACGGCAGGTGATCCACATCGGGCATCTCGGCGCCTCCTTGTGGAGAAAACCCCACTACGGGCAGCATCAGCAACATCGCGGCGAATCGTCTCATGCCATGCGTCTCCGGCTTTACCTAGGATTACCGAAAAGGATACCATAGCACGGTCATGGGTCAAACGGGAGATCTCAAGGTGGCACATCCTTGCACGGAGTACCTGAGTTGTCGCAAACCTGAAGACGTCGATGTCGCGTTCCTCGCGTACATTGCGAATTTGTCCGAAGTGGCGAAGCGCGCGCCGTCGGTCGCCAAGGCCGTTGTCAAAGAACTTGCCGACCAGCGGAGCTATCTGAAGCTGATCGCCAGCGAGAACTATTGCTCGATGGGCACGCAACTGGCCATGGGCAATCTGCTCACCGACAAGTATGCCGAAGGCGTTCCGGGACTGCGCTTCTACGAGGGTTGCGACAACGTTGATACGGTCGAGGCGTATGCCTGCGAGCAGGCCTGCAAACTCTTCGGGTGCGACCACGCCTACGTCCAGCCGCACAGCGGCGCTGATGCCAACCTGATCGCGTACTGGGCCGTGTTGCAGGCGCGTGTCGAGGTCCCCGAACTCGCCGCCCTCGGCCTCACCGATCCGTCGAAGGCCTCGCGCGAGGACTGGAACCGCGTGCGCGCGGCGCTCGGCAATCAGCGCTTGCTCGGTATGGACTACTACTCCGGCGGGCACCTTACCCACGGCTATCGCCGCAACGTCTCCGCAAAGATGTTCGACGCGTACAGCTACGGCGTCAATCGCGACACGAAGTTGATCGACTACGACGAGATCGAGGCCATGGCGCAGGAGATCAAACCGCTGATCCTGCTCGCCGGATACAGCGCGTATCCGCGCCTGATCGACTTCCGCCGCATGCGCGAGATCGCCGATCGCGCCGGCGCGGTGTTCATGGTCGACATGGCCCATTTTGCCGGATTGGTTGCGGGCGGGGTCTTCGAGGGCGATTACAATCCGATTCAGCACGCGCACATCGTGACTTCGACTACACACAAGACGTTGCGCGGACCGCGCGGCGGCATCGTGCTGTGCCAGTCCGAGTTCGCCGAGTTCGTCGACAAGGGCTGTCCCCTCGTCATCGGCGGCCCGCTCGGCCACATCATCGCGGCGAAAGCCGTCGCGTTGACCGAGGCGAATTCGCCCGAGTTCAAGGCGTATGCGCGCCGCATCGTCGAGAACGCCCGCTGCCTCGCGCAGGCGTGCGTCGACGAGGGCCTCACGCTTTCGACGGGCGGGACGGACAACCACCTCATGCTGATCGACGCGCGTCCGCTCGGTCTGACCGGACGCCAAGGCGCGGAAGCGTTGCGCGAATGTGGGATTACGTGCAACTCGAATTCACTTCCCTACGACCCGCACGGGCCTCTCATTACCAGCGGCATGCGTATCGGCACCCCTGCGACGACGACGCTCGGCATGGGTGAACCGGAAATGCGCGAAATCGCGCGCATTATCCGCTTCACGCTCGCGAACACCAAGCCGGGCACGATCGAATCCGGACCGAATGCAGGCAAGCCTAGCAAGACGAAGCACGTCCTCGATGCGGGCGCGTTGAACGAAGCGCGCGCAGCGACCAAAGCGCTCCTCGACCAGTTCCCGGTCTATCCTGAACTGGACCTGGCTTTTCTGCAGAAACACTTCGGATAGGCGCATGGCGCGCATCCCGAAGTGGGCCGCCAAACTGATAATGATGGGCGTGGCCTGTCTGGGAACCTGGTTCCTCATCCACACGGCCTGCGTTCTCGTAGCGGGGGTTCGTGACAATGTTGCCCAGACCGATGTGGCCGTCGTTCTGGGGAATCGAGTCGAACGCGACGGGACACCCTCCCCGCGGCTTCAACTCCGCCTCGACCGCGCGGCGCAACTGTACAAGGACGGCCTTGTGCGCCATTTGATCGTCAGCGGAGGCCGCGGCGCCTCGGGGCATGAAGAGGCTGATGTTATGAAGGCCGCGCTCGTCAAGGCGGGGCTTCCCGACTCGGCAATCATCCTCGATCGCGGCGGCTACGACACGTGGGCTACGGCGGTGAATACGAAGGCCATTATGGATGCGCAGGGCTTCAAGACCGTGACGGCGGTTTCGACGTACTATCACATGCTCCGAATCAGGCTTGCCTTCCACAAGGCCGGCATTCCGCGCATCAATACCGCGCACGCCGTTGTGCGACTCGAATTGCGCGACCCGTACTCGATCGTCCGCGAGTTCCTGGCGTATTACTACTACTTGCTCGCGCACTAGCGCTAGGGCAAACACGCGCTGACCATCGGCGGCTGCGCGTAGCCCATGGACAGGTGCGCCACGTCTGTTCGGTAGATTGGGTCGTACATGAGGCACGGCCGGCGCGTGGTTGCGGGGATGGCCGTCGTGTAGATTCGGAGTTCGCCGGGCACGCTTGCGACGATTTCTTCGCGCCAATCGCCGAGGATGTCCGCCCACGCGATCTCGCTGCCTTGGATGCCTTGGAGCAACGCCGCCCCGGTCTCGAACTTGAAGATTCGGCCGCCGTTGATGAGTTCGCGTTGCGGGTCGGCATCCCAAAACGCCGCGCGCGGAATCAGGCCCATGTCGCACGTGTCCTCGCGCGCGAGCAACGTGCCGTTGGCCGTATGCAGCCAGCGGCGCGGCTTGTCTTTCGGCACGTCTTTCTCTGCGCTGTAACACTCCATACCGGGATGGCGCGCGTCGAAATCCGACACGAGGCCCTGCGAATGGATGTGGAACGTGCGTTCCTGTACGCCCCACAGGATGGCGCCCGTCTTTGCGTCGGCCATGTAGATGCCGTTGCGCTCGTGCGGCCTCTCGATGCCGTAGTAGATCTCGAGACCCGGATGTGCGGGATCGATGTCGCCGACGTAGCAATGATCGGGATGCCCGAGTCCGGTAGTCCAAAGACCGTGGCCCGTGTGGTCAATAACGGACGAACCGAGAATGACCTCGTCGCAGCCGTCACCGTCAACGTCGGCGCAATGCATGAAATGCGCGCCCTGGCCGCGGTACTTTCCTGCTTCCTGCGAGCTGGACCACGACCAGAGGGGAACAAGCCGGCGGCCGCGGTACGCAAATGCCGACAGGTACATGTCGCTGTAGGTGCCGCGCGCCATGAGCAACGAAGGCGTCTTGCCGTCGAGATAGGCCACGCCGAGTTGATTGCGCGATGAGAAGTTGTAATCCTCAATGCGAGGCAGCCACGGAACGCGGGTGATCTCCTTGCCGATCATCCCATCCCAAATCGACAAATATTCGGAGCCGGTCTGCACGCGTCCGTCCGCATCGCGTGGGTCGCCTTCGCCGGTCTTGACCGCGACTTCCGCGCGGCCGTCGCCGTCGAAATCGTAAACCAGATAAGGCGAATACCAAATGCCTTGTTCGATGGGCCAGCCGAGATCGTTCTGCCAGAGCAATGTGCCGTCGTCGAGCCGCGCTTCGATCGTGTACGTGCCGGGACTCCGTTTCCAATAGACCTTGTACGGATCGATGTTCGTGTTGGGACTCTTCAATACGAAGTCGTAGCGGCCATCGCTATTCAGGTCCGCGATGCCTACTTTCTGAAACGTCTCGTTCGGTTCGAGCGGAATCGAGAGGTAGGGCGTGGCGGGTTTCGAGAAATCGACGTTGGCCGGCTTCGACTTCTCCCCGCGCGATTCCACCCAGTACACCGCAACGCCGCTCTGCGGCGCTTGAAGGTCCGTGAAGTCGGAGGTCATCGTTACCGGAGCGGTCGTCAGTTTCTCGGCCTTGCCTCCGCTCGTGCGACGAAACACGTCGAACGGGCGGTCCTTGCCGTCCTCTCGCAGTGACCGCCAGCTAAGGTAGACCTTGCCTTTCTCGACGGGCATGGCCACAAGCCCTCGGTCCAAACGTTCGGCCACGCGCGCCGATTTCTGCCCCGGCTTCGCCTCCTCGCGCAAACCAGGCTGCGAAACGCAGCCCGCCATGAGCAGCGCTAGAAACCATGCGGCCTTCTTCATGACACGGCCTCCTCGGCTACCAGCCTTTGGTCCACATCTCGCCGTCTTCGTAGACTTTCTCGTCATTCTGATCGGCGGCCTCGGCGTCGTTTTCGAGCAGGCGGCCCGGGTTCGGATCGTCGAGGACCTCGCGATAGAACTCATGCTGGATGAGCAAGCTCATGATTTCGTTGGTGCCGGTCCAGATCTGCGTCAGGCGCGCGTCGCGGACCATCCGCTCGATTGGGAAGATGTTCGTGTACCCGATACCGCCGACGATCTGCATCGCCAGGTTGCACACGTCCCAGCACGTTTCAGTGGCGAACTTCTTCGCTTCGCTCACCATGCGGCGCATCGACGGCGCGTCCTTGTCAACGGCCTTGGCGGCGGCGTGGCACAGCGCTCGAGCCGCGTCGAGTTTCGTGATGGCCTCGGCGACTTTGAAACTGACCGCCTGGAAGTTGCGGATCTTCTTGCCGAACGCGTAGCGGCGGTCGGTGTAATGCGCCGCGACCGTCAAGGCCGCGCGCGCAAGCCCTAGCGACCCGCCGGCGGACGTCATGCGCTCCGGCACCATCATCAGGTTGAACGCCTCGGCGCCCTGGTTCATCCCGCCGACGAGATTCGATACGGGCACCTTGACGTCGCGGAAGAGGATGCGTCCCGTGCCGCCGCCGCGCGTGCCCATGAGCCGGTAGAGGTATTTCGTCTCGACGCCCTCGCGCTCCTTTTCGATAAGGATAAGGCTGATCCGCTCGTGCGGTTTGCCATTCGGATTCGTATTGCAGTAGACCAGAAAGAAATCCGCGCGTTCCGCGCCGACGACGAAACGCTTTTGGCCGCGGACCGTGAAATAGCCGTCTTTGAGTTCGGCCTTCGTGGTCGCGCCGAAGAAATCCGTTCCGCCGCGCGGCTCGGTCAAAGCCTCGGCTGAGATGAGGTCGCCTCGCAACAGCGGCTTCAGAAACTGCTCTTTTTGCTCTTCGCTCCCAAGCCGATACAGCGCCTCGCCCACGATCGACGGCATTGAGAATGCGCAGCCGAGCGCCATGCCGAGCACGCCGATCTCTTCGAGCGCCGCGATCTCGGCGGTCCACCCCAGCCCCCGCCCGCCGTATTCCTTCGGGAACCGGAGTCCCAACAGGCGTCTCGCCCCGAGCGCCTTGATGTACTCGTTCGGATAGACGATCTCGTCGCGGTCCATCTGCTTGATCAAATCGGACGGCACCTCGTTCTTGACGAAATCGCGGACTTCCTGTTTCAGCGCATTCTCTTCGTCGGAAAGCAGCACGTCTTGAAGCATGAATCGTCCTCCTAATCACGTGACCTGACGCGGGTATTCGCTTCGTTGCCTCGCATTCTCAACGGAACGACGAACCACGTGTCATTGCGAGCGCAGCGAAGCAATCCCCTCGGATTTCAGCGCACGATTCCATGCAAGATTGCTTCGTCGGGCTGAAGCCACTCCTCGCAATGACACAAAGCGGTTCCGGCCGGTCCTGCAGAACGCTGACGCTTCGTGCCGCGGGAACCGCATTGCATATCCTCCCGGAACGCCATTAGAATAAACGAAACGAGCCGGTTTGGGGAAATGCGCGATTTGGGAGGGCAAGCATGGGCGCGGCAGAAGCGAAAACGGCGCGGGTCCTGGCGGCATTGAACCACCAAGAGGCGGACCGCGTTCCCGTCGGCGAGTTCTTCTGGAGCAACTTCGTCCAGCGCGCGGCCCAGGTCTACGGCGAGGGTTTCAATCCGTATCGTTATTGGGATCTTGACCTGATCGTCATCACGCCGAACATGGACCCGCATCTCAAAGGGATTCAGATCCTCGAACAGGGCGAAGGCCGGCGCGTGGTCAAGACGGGGTTCGGGGCGACTATCGAACTGCGCGACTCGTGCCCGATGCCGTATTTCCTCGCGTGCGACACGAAGTCCTACGAAGATATGGATGCGTTCGCGTTCGACGATCCGCGCGATTCGCGGCGTTACTTTACGGCGATGGACGACCAGATCAACTCCGTCGGCGACGCGCTCAATCTGAATCTGCCGTCCTACCTCGATCGCGTCAATGCCTATGCCGACGACTTCTGCGTGTTCGGCAGCGTCTGCGAACCGCACGAGATGATCTGGCGCATCATTGGAACCGAAAACGTCCTGCTTAAACTCGGCGAGGACCCGGGCCGTGTAGCGCAGTTCATCGAGCGGCTCGGGGATTTCCTCGTCGGGATTGCCGAAGGCCAGATCGAGGCGGCGCAAGGCAAGCTCTCGGGCCTGTACATCTGGGGCGACGTGGCCTACGACCGTGGCATGTTCTTCTCGCCGGACTACTGGCGCGCGGTCTACAAGCCGCAACTCGCGCGGTTGTGCGATGTCGCGCACGCGCACGGACTCAAGACGATCTACCATGGCTGCGGCAACGCGTCGACGATATTCGACGATCTCATCGACGCGGGCGTGGACGCCTACAACCCGCTTGAAGCGAAGGCCGGGCTAGACGTCGTCGACCTCAAGCGCAAGTACGGCGCGCGCTGGTCGTTCAACGGCAACATCGACGTGCGCGTCCTCGCCACGAACGACAAGACTCAGATCCGCCGCGAAATCCTGACCAAGCTGAACGCGGCGAAGGGGGGAGGCTACATCCTGCAATCGGACCACTCAATGCCGGACAACGTCGATCCCGAGAGCTACGACTACGTGATCCAGTTGCTGCGCGAATACGGAGAGTATCCCCTTAATCTTGGGGAGTGCGATCTGGGCATCTGACAGACAATCCAAAATCCAAAATCTAAAATCCAAAATCGCCAACGGGGAGGGTAACGATGAAACGCTATGGTTCGGTGATTCGCGTGTGGCCGGAGAAGCTTGACGACTACAAGAAGCTCCATGCGGCGGTGTGGCCCGAAGTCTTGAAGATGATCACGGAATGCAACATCCGCAATTACTCGATCTATCATAAGGACGGCTATCTGTTCAGCTACTTCGAGTACGTCGGCACGGATTTCGACGCGGACATGAAGAAGATGGCCGCGGACCCGACGACGCAGAAGTGGTGGGACGTCTGCAAGCCCTGCCAGGCGCCGCTGTCGACGCGCAAGCCCGGCGAGTGGTGGGCGGACATGGAAGAGGTCTTCCATTGCGATTGAGTTCGCGCGAGAGAGTGCTGGCGGCGTTCGAGCACGTGGAAGGCGATCGCGTGCCGGCGTGGTGCGGTGCGTCCGCCGAGTTCTGGACAAAGGCGAAGCGCGAATTGGACCTCGACGACGAAGGCCTGCGCGTGCGCTTCGGCGACGACTTCCGCAGGGTGTTCGCGCGATACCGAGGCCCCGAACCGCCGTTGTCGCCCGCGGCGACGTGCCGCACGGTGTTCGGGATCGAGCGGCACGGAATGGGTTACGGCATGCCGCTCGAACATCCGCTGGGGCAGGCATCGATGCGCGATATCGAGGCGTATCCGTGGCCCGAGGCGGATTGGATCGACGTCTCTAACGTGAGCGCCGCCGCCCAGCAGTATCACGGCGAATATGCGATTCTCGGCGGCGACTGGTCGCCGTTCTGGCACGACACGATTGACTTGTTCGGCATGGAAACGTTGATGACGATGATGTACGAAGCCCCGGACCTCGTGGATGCGGTCATGGAACGCATCGTCGATTACTATCTCGACGTGAGCCGGCGCATCTTCGACGCGGCGGGGCAGGATATCGACATCTTCTTCATCGGCAACGACCTCGGAAGCCAGAGCGGGCCGTTGCTGGGCGAGGCGTTATTCCGCCGGTTCATTCTTCCGCACATCGCGCGCCTGGTCGATCTCGGCCATGCATACAAGCTCCGAGTCATGATGCATTGTTGCGGCGGCATCGCCGAGTATGTTCCCGCGCTGATTGAAGTGGGTCTCGATGCGCTGCATGCGGTGCAGCCATCGTGCCGCGGAATGGACCTCGCCACGCTGAAACACGAGTTCGGCGCGAAGATGGTGTTCAACGGCGCGATCGATTCGCATCACGTGCTGATCAAAGGCACGCCGGGCCTCGTCCGCCAGAAGACGCGCGAAGTGCTCGACATCATGAAACCGGGCGGCGGGTTTATCGCGGGCGCGAGCCATGATGCGATCCTCGGAGAAACGCCCGTCGAAAACGCGCTGGCGATGTTCGACGCGATCCGCGAATTCGGAGTCTACGCGTGAGGGATCCCCGATGAGCGAACCCGTCGCGACGCCCCGGCGCAGGCTGTCCTTCCAGACGATTCAGACGGCCTCGGTCTTTCTGTTGCTCGCGGCGCTGTGCATCTATTCGTCGTTTCGCACGGACACCTTCTTCACGTGGGGCAATCTAGTCGATAACCTGTTGACCAACGCGGCGTATCTCGGTGTGATCGCGTGCGGCATGACCTTCGTGATGGTCGCGGGAGGATTCGATCTCTCCGTGGCCTCGATTACGGCCGTGTGCAGCGTCGTCACGGTGCTGACGTTAGAACAGTGCGCGGGCGCGGGGGCGTGGGTGGCCATCCCGGCGGCGGTCGTCGCGACCGCGCTTGCGGGGACCTTGCTCGGGGCGGCCAACGGCGCGTTGATCGCGTACGTCGGCGTGAATCCGTTCGTCGTCACGCTGAGCACGATGCTCGTGTTTCGCGGCATCGCGCTTGTGACCACGCACGGCGGACAGACTATCGAAGTGCCGCCCTCGATTCGTCCGTCCTTCCAGCAGATCTACTGGGGCCACGTCGGCGTGATGGGCGAGACCTATCGCCTCACTGTTCCGATCCTGATCTTCGCGGCGGTCTTTGTTGTGTTGTATTGCGTGCTTCGCTTCACTCGCTTCGGCCACTACGTCTACGCCGTCGGCGGCAACGAGACCGCGTCATGGCTTGCGGGCGTCCGCACGTCGTGGGTCAAGATGGCGACGTATGCGATTTCGGGATTCTCCTGCGCGATCGCCGCGCTCATCTACACGGGCATGTCGAATACCGCACAGGCCGCGAGCTATCAAGGCCTCGAGATGATCGTGATCGCGAGCGTCATCGTGGGCGGCACGCCCTTGGGAGGCGGGCAGGGCGGATTGCTCTATACGCTGATCGGCCTCCTCCTGCTGTCCGTGATCGAGAATCTGCTAACGCAGTTCGGTGTCTCGGAGGAGTTTCGTAACATTGTCCGCGGATCGATTATCCTCGTCGTCGTGGCGATTGACGTGACCGTGCGGCGCAGGGCCGCGCGTGGATAGGGAAGGAAGCGAGCATGCTCATGAGAGGCTTCTTGCGCCAAGGCGCATGTGCGGGAGTTGCGTTGGCCTTGGTGTTTGGCGTTGGCGCCTGTGCTAAGCCCGCCGGCGAAAAGCAACGCGTAATCGGCTTCTGCATGACGCTCGACGATCCGTACTGGCAGAACATGCGCCTGGGCGCGATCGACGAGGGGAAAAAACTCGGCGCGGAAGTCATCATCACTAACGCGAAAGAAGACCCCGTGCTCCAGATTCAACAGATCCAGGAGATGATTGCGAAGCGCGTCGACGCGGTATGCCTCGTGCCGATGAAGAAGGAACCGCTCGTTACCGGCGTGCAGGCATTGAATCGCGCGAAGATCGCAGTCATCCTCGTGAATCGCGAAGTCTCGGAAGGGTGCGAATACGCCACATTCACGGGTACCGATACGTACAACGGCGCCGTGACTTCGGCAAAGATTCTCATGGACGCGATCGGCGGGAAGGGCGGGATTGTCGAACTGCATCAGCATCTCGGGACAGGGCCCGAGATCGCGCGTTCCCAAGCTTTGCGCGACGTTCTCAAGGACTATCCGGAAGTGACCATCCTTGCGCGCGTGCCGCACGAAGGGGATCGCGGGAAGGCGATCAAGGAAATGCAGACGCTGCTGGCGAAGTTTCCCGAACTCAAGGGTGTCTACGTGCACGGCGACCCGCAGGCGATTGCGGCCGGCGAAGCCTGCGCCAACGCGGGGCGCAGCGACGTCGCTATCGTGGGTATGGGCGGGAGCAAAGAGGCCATCGAAGCCATCAAACAAGGGCGTATTACAGGCACCAGCTATCAGCAGCCCGAAGAGGAAGGCCGTAGCGGCGTCCGCCTCGCCATCAAACTTCTCAACGGCGAGAAACTCGAAAAGAGTTACCTCATCCCGTGCCCGGCGATCACCAAGGCCAACGCGGATCAATTCGTGGGCCAGTTCTGAATCGCAGATAGACGCCACTGGCCAAGCTGTGGGATAATGATACGTCAACGAGGCCGCTTCGAGAGGAGTGCTAAGCCTTGAAAATGCCCGGCGCCGAACAGGGCGTGGTGCCGCGAGAGAAGATCGTCGGTTACCTGCTTTCTCCTATCCACCCGGCTGGGCGCGGCAAGGCGGCATTCTTTGCTCGTTGCGGGTTTACTGTGGCGGCATGGCGGGCGCTGGCAACGGCGTTGCTGCGGCATGCGCAAGAACATGCCGTGGTTAAGGTAGAAAGTACACCCTTTGGATCCAAGTTCGTGATCGAGGGTTCCTTAGAGACCCCCTCAGGGAGTGCTCCCTCGATACGTGCGGTATGGTTTGTGAACCGTGGCGAGGAAACGCCGCGTTTTGTTACGGCGTATCCTCTGGAATAGAGGTCTTGATTATGCAAGAACTCGATGTGGTAGCGCTCCGGGAAGACTTGCCTGCGTACGGTCTGAAGAAGGACGACGTGGGTACGGTGGTGCTGGTTCATGGCGCTTGCGAAGGGTACGAGGTGGAGTTTGTGAGTCTTAGTGGGAACACGATTGCCGTGGCCACCGTTGCTGCCGAACAAGTGCGCCCCGTGGCCTCTCGCGAAATTGCGCATGCCCGTATGCTTGCCTCGTAATCGAGTCCATTCGCGCACGGCACCGGGGTACTGGAGGAGACATTGTGAAACCGTTCGTAGTTGCCGTTCTGGATGTGGGAAAGACCAACAAGAAAGTCAGCGTGTACGACCGGCAGTTTCAGGTGTTGGCCGAGGAACGCACGACCATCGAGCAGCGCGATCTCGACGGACTTGAGGTCGAGGATACGGACGCGTTGTTGACGTGGTTTCGTGGCGCGCTCAAGAAGCTCGCTGCGGACTTCGAGATTCGTGCGATCGCCATCACCACGCACGGCGCGACTTTTGTCTTGCTGGACGAAAAGGGAGCGCTGGCCTTCCCTGTGATTTCGTACAGCGCCGCGAAAGGGGCCGAGGTCCAGGAAGAGTTCTATGCGACGTTCGGCGATCGCGCGACGCTGCACCGCGCGACGTGCACACCGGATGTCGGTTTCGCGAACATGGCCAAGATCTTCTATTACGTTAAGTCGCGCCTGCCCGAGGTGTGGTCGCGATGCCGCCACGCGCTCTTCTACGGGCCGTATCTCGGCTACGAGCTTACCGGCGCCATGGGCAGCGAATACACGTTTGTTGGCAACCACAACTACCTGTGGAATTACGCGGACAATACTTGGAGTGGCGTCGCGAAGGCGTTGGGGACGGACGCGCTTTTTCCGGAGAAATTCTCCAGCCCGTGGGAATGCCTCGGCGTGGTGAAGCCCGAACTGGCCCGCGAATGCGGCCTTCCCGCTGACTGCAAAGTCGCGCTGGGTATCCACGATTCGAATGCGAATTTCCTGCCGTATCTCGCGCAGGGCTATTCGAACTTCCTATTGAATTCGACCGGAACCTGGTGCGTGTTAATGCGCCCCGCGAACTCCATCAAACTTTCGCCGGAGGAGATCGGGGCGAAGGTCTTATTCAACCTCGACGTATTCGGCAGGCCCGTGCGCACGCTCATTTTTCCCGCAGGCATGGAGTACGACACGTTCCGCGGATTCACCGCTCTTAAGGACGCGTCCGATGCCGAGATCGTGCGCGATGTCGTGCGCGACAAGAACCTGTTCGTGATCCCCGGTGTTATGCCGGCGGCGTCGGCCTTCCCGGGTGCGACTCCGCGCGTCGTGCACGGCGACACGGTGTACAGCCTCGACGCGTTGCGCACACAGGGCGGGACGCCGATGACCGACTTGGGCCAAGCCTATTACGGCGCGCTTAACCTGAGCCTTGCGTTGGCTACACGCAAGATGCTTGCGTGGTGCGACGTCACGCAAGGCACGACCGTCTTCATCGAGGGAGGCTTCGCCAAGAACAAGGTCTATTGCGGCCTGCTCGCGGCGCTGTGCCCGGAGCAGAAGTTCGCGCTGACGAACGTCAAGGAAGGCACGTCGTTTGGCGCGGCGCTCACGGGGTGGATGCTTGCGGAGGATCTGTCGCTCGAAGAAATCGGCAAGCAGTTCGCGATCGAGACAACGCCGATTCCAGCATTGGACACCGGCGACATCGCTTCCTACGAGCGCGCCTTCAACGATCTGACGCGCGGATAGCCTCCGTGTCATTGCGAGCGAAGCGAAGCGATCTCCCCGCCTGTTGTGCGCAGAATATCGGAGGGATTGCTTCGTCGGGCTGAAGCCCCTCCTCGCAATGACACCTGGGTTTCAGTAGTGTGCTTCTACCTTACAGCTTCTGGCGTTTGACGAGCGCGGCGAGCTTGTTCCCTATGAGACCGGCCTTCAACAACGCAAAGGGGCTGTCGGAGAACAGGATCTCGAACAGCTTGTTGAGGACGGCGAACTTCTCGGGCGTGTAGGGATACCAATTGATCTCCGCGCGGTCCGTGCACGGTTCGACGGTCATCGACTTGACGTTGCAGAACGTGTGGAGGCCGAACGCGCCGTGATAGCGTCCCAGCCCGCTTTCCTTCACGCCGCCGAACGGCAGCGCCGCGTTGGCCTGCGTCGCGAGCACGTTGTTGATCGACACGTTGCCCGTGATCAGGGCGCGCGCTACACGCTCCGCACGCACGAGGTCCGTGGACCACACGCTCGAATTGAGGCCGAATGACGAGGCGTTGGCCAGGTCGACGGCTTCCTGCTCGGTCTTGAACGGGGTCACGGTAACGACCGGCCCGAACGTCTCGTCGTTCATGACCTTGAGCGACGTGTCTTTCGTTACGATGATGGTCGGCGGGAAGATATGCGACGTGCCCTCGCGCGCGCCGCCCGCGACGATCTCCGCGCCCTTCTCCTTGGCTTCCTGGATCTGGGATTCGATAGTCTTGATCTGGAATTCCGCCGTCATACAGCCGACGCACAGGCTGCCGTCGTCCTCGGAGACCGTATTCAGCGTAGTCAGCTTCGCGGCCTTTGCTTTGAGCATGGCCACGAAGTCTTTGAGGATGGACTCCTGAACGAAGATGCGCTCGACCGACGTGCAGGTCTGGCCGCAATTGAGCATGCCGCCCCACAACGCGCCGCTTGTCGCGCGGTCGAGATTCACGTCCTCGAACACGACCATGGGGTCTTTCCCCCCCAATTCGAGTTCCACCGGGATGAGATGCTTCGCGGCCTGCTGCATGACCAGGCGTCCGCCGCCGACGCTGCCCGTGAAGAAGATCTTCGCCGGCTTCGCATCGATGAGTTTCTCGCCCGTCTTGCGGCTTCCGTACACGAGCTGAATCGCATCCTTCATGAAGCCGCTCTTTTCGATGATGTCTTCGTACAGGCCCTTGAGCGGCGTTTGCGTCGAGGGCTTGATGATCGCGGAGTTGCCGGCGAGGAACGCGCTCACTGCGGGGAAGAAGCTCAGATGGAACGGGTAGTTCCACGGCGCCACGACCAGCACTGTGCCGATGGGTTCGTAGACGATCTTCGCTTTCTTGGCGAAGAAGTCCGAGATCGTCGCTGCCAGGCCCGGCCCCAGCAACGCGACGGGCACAGGCACCTTTTCGTCCGCGAGGAAGCGTCTCGCGTTCTTTTCGTAATAGGCGAGCATGTCCAGGACCGGGAAGATCTCCGCGAGGAGCGCATCGGTCCGGCTCTTGCCGGTTTCCGTGATGATCTTGCGGCAAATCGCGTCCTTCTGATCGCGAATGTAACGCCTCAGCTTCGTCGTTTCGGCGAGGCGCTGGTCGATGCTCATGCGGCGGATCGTGTTGAAGGCGTTGGTTGCCGTGCGATAGATGGACGCGACCTCCTCGTCCGAATACTCAGAGACGGAGTACAAGACCTGGCCCGTCCGGGGATCGCGGATTGCAATCGACTCGTCGCTCTTGGTCGGTTCTGGAGACATGTCGCATTCCTCCTGTCGCAGTCGTTAGACGCCGAAACGGCGTCGTGCCTGTTGGACCCGCAGCGCATAGTAGCATACTCTTGAATGGCGGCAAAAGAGATTCGCCGCGGCCTCAAAGATTCTTCGTGAACGGGAACTCGACGCTGAGGTAGGCCAGCACGCCGACGTCGCCTGCGCTGGGCCCGATGCCGATCGGCACGGCGATGCCCGGCACGATTTGCAGTCCGGAGGGGAAGTTGAACGCGAAGCGCGCGCCGGGGCTGATGTAGAACGAGTCCGACCACGACGTCTTGCCGGGGCCGTCGACCTCCTCCATCGAGTTCCACACGACTTCCGTCAGGAGTTGTATGTTCTTCGTCGCGCCGAATACGACGCTGCCCCCGAGATTATAACCCCACGTGTCGGCACGGTCGCCGTTCGCCGCGCGGGCATGAGGCAGATAGGTGCAGCCCGCATTCCAGTGCGTGACCCAGCGGTTCCCGAGTTCGACGCTGATGGGCAGATTGAACTGCAGCCCTGTCGTTTCGCTGCCCGTGCCGCGGTTTGCCACGCCCGTCGGAAGAATGAGCGACACACGCGGCGACACGGCCAGCGCGCCGTTGAGAGCAAGTTGGTACCGGTAGTTCAGCATGACGTCGCCCAGTCCCGTTTCGCTCGTGCCTTCGCCCGCGTTCATCACGGGAATCGTGTACGAGATCTGGTGCTTCTGGCTGATTAGCGGCCACTCTTGCGTGAACGCGAATGCCCAGGCGCGTCCTTCGTAATGGATAAACGACAGGATATTCTGGACGACGCCATCTTCCTGGTTATACGCCTCTTCGATCAGGAACGAGTTGTCCTGAATGCTGCGGATGATCAGTTCTCGCTCACCACCATCGTCTTCGCACCACGCGGGCGTCGTCCACGCAAGCGCCACGAGCATGGCGCAACCCCACGCCCACGCCGCCGTGCGAATCCGCTTCCTGTGCCTCATCGTTTCCCTCCTTCATCGCGCCGAAGATTCAATTCGATGTCCAGTCTTCATGCGCAAGGCCCGTTCGGTCATAAGTCATGGTAAACGAAACCTAAGTCGGTTTCATTTCCGACGGCGCCGGCTCAAACCGGCAGTACGATACCCCCGGTCGAGCGGTTCTCTTGATGCCAAAACGCGAGTGCGGTATGATATCGGTATATTCAAGAGGGTGAACGAGACGGCCTTCACTCAAGGGACGCCTACCATGGAACTCCTCAGTTTTGCAAAAGAGTATCTTGCCTCGCCGAAATATGTCGGCGGGCTGACCCCTAGTTCGCGCAGGCTTGCCGAACTGATCACGGACGCGGCGGGAGTGAGTGACGCGTCGGTGGTTGTCGAGTTCGGGCCTGGGACGGGGGTCTTCACAGAAGTTATCGCGCGCAAGCTCAAGAAGGATGCGCAGTTCTTTGCGATTGAATTGAGCGACGAATTTGTGAAAGCGGTTCAGAAGCGCTGCCCTCAGGTTCCCGTTCATTGCGACTCGGCTGCCAACGTCGGAAAGTACCTTCAGCAGATCGGCGCGGAACACTGCGACTGCATCGTGTCAGGGCTGCCCTTTGCGCTGTTCGAGGATTCGCTGCAAGACGACATTCTCGGGGCGGCGTACGACGCGCTGAAACCGGGCGGGGTGTTTGTCACGTTTACGTACATAACAAGCCCTTTCTTGTCGCAGGGAAAGCGAATCTTCAGTAAACTGCGCTCGCGCTTTGGCAGTGTCGGAAAGACACGCATTGTCTGGCTGAACGTGCTGCCTGCGTTTGCTTATCGGTGTGTCAAGTAGTGGCTAGTGATTAGTGGCTAGCGGCTGGAAGGGAATTTCATATGAAGAAGGCGTTGATGGTGTGGGGCGGATGGGATGGCCATGAACCCAAGCAGTGCGTCGATGTATTCGTGCCCGTCTTGAAAGACGAGGGGTTTGAAGTCGAAGTTTCCGATACGCTTGACTCGTATCTTGACGAAGCCATGATGAAATCGCTCTCGCTCGTCGTGCAGTGCTGGACTATGGGCGCGATCACAGGCGAGCAGGAGAAGGGATTGCTCGAAGCGGTACGCGGCGGCGTCGGGATGGCGGGATGGCACGGGGGCATGTGCGACGCGTTCCGCAACAACACCGGCTACCAATGGATGACCGGCGGCAACTGGGTGGCGCATCCGGGCAACATCACGGAATACACCGTGAATATCGTCCGCCGCGATGATCCCATCGTGCAAGGCATCTCCGACTTCAAAATGGTTTCCGAACAATACTACCTGCACGTCGATCCCTCGAACGTCGTGCTTGCCACGACCACGTTCAGCGGCGCCGAAGCGCCGTGGACCGCGGGATGCGTCATGCCGGTCGCTTGGAAGCGCACGTGGGGCGAAGGCCGAATTTTCTACTCGTCGCTTGGGCACGTGGCCAAGGATTTCGACGTCCCCGAATGCCGCGAGATCATGCGGCGCGGCATGCTTTGGGCGAGCCGATAGACGAGGGAGCGAACATGAAACGCGTGCGCATCGGCATCGTGGGATGCGGAAATATTTCGGATATCTACTTCACGAACTGCAAGGCTTTCGAAAGCCTGGACGTCGTCGCGTGCGCGGATCTGATCTTGGCGCGGGCCAAAGACAAGGCCGCCAAGCACGGCGTCCCGAAGGCGTGCAGCGTGAAGAAACTCCTCGACGACCCAAGCATCGACATCGTCGTCAACCTGACCATTCCCAAAGCCCACGGTGAGGTTGCGCTGGCCGCGCTCAATTCGGGCAAGTCGGTTTACAACGAAAAGCCGCTGGCGGTCACGCGTGAAGACGGCCGCAAGATGCTCGCGCTTGCCAAGAAGAAGAAGCTGCTCATTGGCGGCGCGCCGGATACGTTCATGGGCGGGGGAATTCAGACGTGCCGTAAACTGATTGACGACGGGTGGATTGGAGATCCGGTGGCCGCGACCGCGTTCATGTTGTGCCACGGCCACGAGAGCTGGCATCCCGACCCCGAGTTCTACTACAAGGTTGGCGGCGGCCCGATGTTCGACATGGGGCCGTACTACCTCACCGCGCTTGTCGCGTTGATGGGGCCGGTACGGCGCGTGACGGGGGCGACTCGCGTCACCTTCCCACAACGCACGATCACGAGCCAGCCGAAACACGGTACGGTAATCGATGTCGACACGCCGACGCACATTGCGGGAATCATGGATTTCATGTCCGGCGCCATCGGGACGATCGTGACGAGTTTCGATGTCTGGTCGCACCAGCATCCCTGCATCGAAATCTACGGCACGACCGGCACCCTTCAAGTTCCCGATCCGAACGGATTCGGCGGCGTGGTCCGATTACGCCGCGCGGGAGACGGCGAGTTTCGCGAGATTCCACTGTCGCACGGGTTGTCCCAGAACAGCCGCGGCGTCGGTGTGGCCGACATGGCCTATGCGCTCCGAAGTGGACGCCGTCACCGCGCGAACGAGGCGCTGACATATCACGTCCTCGATCTCATGCACGCGTTCCACGACGCCTCGGACAACGGCCGCCACGTCATATTGGAGAGCGCGTGTGAACGTCCTGCGTCGTTGCCCATGAATCTGCCTTCCAACGCGCTCGACGCGTAGAAGCTCTGTCTAAGCTCGAAGGATCGACTGCGATCGCGATCACGAGCAACGAGCGCTTGAGGGATTTGAACCCATTCGCCCTATCTGATAGGCTCGCGCCCATCTCGGATTCAGGAGCACGCGCATGCCCGTTCCCATGATCGACCTTGGGGCGCAATATGCCTCGATACGGGGCGAAATCGATGCCGCTGTGGCGGAGGTGTTCGCGACGCAGGGATTCGTGGGGGGACCCAAAGTTGCCGGACTCGAGGCGGAAATCGCGCGTTTTACGGGAGCGGAACATGCCTTGGCGGTCGCCTCGGGAACTGATGCCCTGCTGCTGTTCCTGCGCGCCATCGGAGTGAATCCTGGCGACGAAGTCATCACGACCACGTTCTCGTTCTTCGCGACAGCCGGTACCATCGCCAACGCGGGGGCCATCCCGGTCTTTGTGGATATCGATCCGGCGACGTACACGATGGACGTGGACCAGATCGCCTCGCGCATTACCGGCCGCACGCGTGCTATCGTTCCTGTGCATCTGTACGGCCAGTGCGCGGACATGGACCCGATCCTGCGGATCGCGGCCAAGCATTCGCTCCACGTCATCGAAGACGCCGCCCAAGCCTTAGGAGCGCGGTACCATGGTCGGAACGCGTGTACGCTTGGCGACTCCGCCGCGGTCAGCTTCTACCCGACCAAGAATTTGGGCGGGGCTGGCGACGGGGGAATGGTCCTGACACGCCATGCGGACATAGCAGAGCGGGTCGGGCTGCTCCGCGCGCACGGTTCCGACACGACTTACTACCACCGGATCGTCGGCACCAACAGCCGCCTCGACGCGCTCCAGGCCGCCGTGTTGCTCGCCAAGTTGCCTCATCTTGAACGCTGGAATGCCGCGCGTCGCGAGCGGGCCGCCTACTACTCCCAACGCTTCGCCGAGGTACCCGAGGTTGTGGTTCCAATCGAGGCCGATGGCAATTATCATGTGTATCATCAATACGTCATCCGCGTTCCGCGGCGCGACAAGGCGCGCGAGGCGCTCAAAGAACGCGGCATCGGCAGCGCCGTGTTCTACCCGGTACCCCTGCATGCCCAGGAGTGTTTTCGCTCGCTTGGGTATGCCGAATCCGACTGTCCCCACGCCGCGCAGGCATGTCGTGAAGTGCTCGCCTTGCCCATGTATCCGGAACTGACCGAAACGCAGCAGGACGAGGTAGTGGAAGCCATCACGGCGCACGTAATCGGCGCAAGAACATAAGGTCAACTGTCCGTGCAGGTCCGTGTGCTTCCGTGCGCATAGACGGCCAGCGGCGCTGCACATGCAAAAGCGAAATCGAATGGGAGGGCGTGAATCATGGCGGTTAAGATTGGATTTATCGGGGCCGGCGGAAATGCAAATTGGCATATGGACCTTCTCAAAGGGGTTCCCGACGCCAAGGTTGTAGCCGTGTGCGATCTCGCGGTCGAAAAGGCGAAGGCCGCCGGTGAGAAGCACGGCGCCACGCCGTACACCAGCCACAAGGAAATGCTGGCCAAGGAAGACTTGGACTGCTGTTACATTTCCGTGCCGCCGTATCAGCACGGCGAACCCGAGATCGACGTGATCCACAAAGGGCTGCCTTTTTTCGTCGAGAAGCCGCTCGCCCTGTCCACCGAACTCACGGAGGATATCCTCGAGCGCGTGACCAAGCGCGGCATCGGCACCTGCGTCGGTTATCAGATCCGCTATCTCGACACCATGGACCGCGCGAAGGAGATGCTCGCCGGGAAGTGCGTCAACATGGTTCAGGGCCATTACATCTGCGGCGCTATCGGCGGGTGGTACACGCGGCTGGCACTGTCGGGCGGACAGATTACCGAGCAGGCGACGCACATGCTCGACCTCATGCGCTTCATTCTGGGCGATGTGTCCTGGGTCGCGGCGTCGAAACATCAGGGCGCGGTAGTCAACAGCAGCACGCTTGACGCTACCGTTCTTGGCGCGGGATCGGTGTCGAGCCAAGCCGCGGGCCTCGAGTTGCACGACTACAATATCTGGGACGCAACGACGCTCTTGATGCAATTCAAGTCCGGCGTTCCTGCGACGTTCGTGTGTTCGTGCCAGTGCAATTACATGTTCGAAGTTCTTCTCGATGTCTTCGCTACCGATTTCCGCCTCAAGATCGATTATGAGAAGATGACGATCATCCAGAAAGTGGGAGGGGAGACCGTTACGGAAGTGATTCAGGCCGATACATCCCCCAAGGTCGACGCAGCATTTGTCCATGCCGTCAAGACCAAGGACTTCAGCCAAATCCGAAGCAACTACGCGGATGCCGTGAAAAGCCTCCGAGTTTCTCTCGCCGCGACGCAAGCCGTCAAGAGCGGGTCGATCGTTCCCGTGGGGTGATGCGAGGCGGCAGAGCGCCTGAATAAGTCGTGAACGAACGAGCGCGGAACTGGGAATATAGCGTCAGTTTCGTCTCGGTTCTTTGCGGGAAATAGCATGACAAATCGCCGAATTATTCGTACTTTGGCGATGGCAGCCGGGCGTGTCGAAACGTGTCTCCCGTCGCTTCCCAGTGGCCTGGTAACGCGCATAGCGCGAACGTAGCGCGCGCAGGGCTGCCGTGGATTTCGAGACTCGATACAAGTTCTTGACATGAAAGAAGATTAGTGGTAGTTTTTCTATAAGATGCGCACTGCGTAATGGAGGATGGGTTTCCACGCCTACTGTAGACAGGGGAGGCGTACCAGTGCATGTCTTGCCAGCAGGGATGGATAGACCGAGCAGTGTAGAAGAAGTGTAACGGCCTCGCGACTGAGCGCTGGTTTTGTCTTTGGGGTCATAACGGAAAGGTGGAAGGCATGGCAAAGAATCTGGCAATCCTTGGGATGTGCATCGTGGGATTGGCTGCCGGGATGTGGGCACTGACGGGGCACGATGGCGCCGTGTCGGCCCAGACTGGCGCTCCGCTGGCTGCACCCGTTTCCAGCACGCAGGACGCCGGCGCTGTCGTCTCCGGCGTCGTGACCGATCCTTTGCCTGAAGCCACACCGGTGGCTGATGCCACCGTCGGCGTTCTGGTTGGCTGGCTGGGGACTTCGCCGATCCTTTTCCCCAGCGCCGTGACGGATCCTTCCGGGGCGTATCAACTGACCGGCGTGCCCGAAGGGCTTCAGACGCTGGTGACCGTGACGCCTCCGTCTACCGGTTTCACGCCGAATCCCAGTTTCGCGCCGGTCGTCGATGTGCCTGCCGCGGACCAAGCCATTAAAGTGGACATTCCGTTGCCCGGATCGCCCGAAGCCGGAAGTTTGAGAGAGGCCTCCGCCGTTACGGTCGCCCTGACAGGGCCCGGCGTATGCGCGGTCGGTGAGCCGCTCACGCTCGTTGCCGCCGCGGCAGGCGGTGCGGAACCGTATAGCTATGCGTGGCGCGAAGCCGCGGGGAATCCCGCTGTCGGCCTGCTTCCCGAGGACGCCAATCTGTCCGATTCAATTCAAGTGAGTTTGCCACTGCCCGGCGCTTATGTGTTCCTCGTCGGCGCTCGCGACAGCGCGGGCGTTGTTACCGACAACGCGGCCGCAATTGCCATCGAAGCGGAAGGCGCTCCAACGGCTTCCGTAGCGCAAGCCTTGGCGGCAGCGCCATCGGGAAGCGCCGGAGTCGAGGTTGCCAAGGGCGTGGTCGCCGAGGCGACGGTCCTGAGCGGCAAAGTGGTCGACGCCGCAGGCGTGCCTGTCGAAGGCGCGACGGTTGTTTTGACACCTTCGGTGGTAGACCAGGCTCTCTCCGTTAGCCTGGGCATGCCTGAACCCGTAGTACCCATGGTGACGGAAGAGCCGCTCGTTACCGATTTCATGGGCGCGTTCGGCGTAGCGGGCATTCCGGACGGAATCTACGTGGCGCAAGTCGCCCTGCCCAACGGCGCGGCTTTCTCCGAGCCGATTGCCGTGAAAGGGGCGACGGACGTAATCCTGTATCAGACCGCGGACGCGCTGCCCGCCGCCGCAACGTTCAGCATCAGCCCGGCTGATTCCTACGTGGCCGTGGGCCCCGTAGGCGGCCCGTTCACGCCCGATTTCAAACAGTACACCATTACGAATCTCACAACGTCCACACTCATTTACAATATTAACCAATCGCGCGGCACGCCTACGATGGGCTTCCGTCTTCCCGGGATCGCGGGAAAGACGGCGCTTACCGGGACGCTTAGCTCGCTTGCCTCGCAGGCGATCGAGATCTACGTGCTGAGTGCCTACGCAGGAACGCTGCCCGCAGGCGCATATCTCAATACCGTCACCTTCAAAGACGCAGGCTCGAACGAAACTGAAACGCGGCAAGCCGATCTGGCCGTGGGCACGCTTTCGGCGAATTTTGCGGCAAGCGCGTCAGAGGTCGTCGCAGGGCAGTCCATTCAGTTTACGAATCAATCGACCGGCCCGTTCACCACATTGGATTGGGATTTCGGCGACGGCTCCGCCCATAGCGCCGCGTCCAACCCGAGCCACACCTACACCGACTACACCAACGATCCCTTCACGGTCACGCTGACCATTACGGGGCCTTCGGGTAGCGCGTCCAAAGCGCTGCCGGGCATCAACGTGTACCAGCCTGCATCGGCCGCGTTCAGCTACACGGGCACCCCTGGGACGTTCATCGCGCCGGTTACCGTCCAGTTTAACAGCGCGGCATGCCAGGGCGATTACGCCATGCTTACGTGGGACTTCGGCGACGGTTCCGCTCCGGTTTCCCTGAATCGCGGCGACGCCGATCCTTCCCACACGTACTCGACTGCAAACGCTGCAGGCTATCCGGTAACGCTCACGCTGAACGGCGCGGCCGGCAACACTAGCGCGGTCACCCACACTGTCGCGATATACGCCAGTTTCACCGCGTGCTTCGAGGTCAATGTCCCCTATCCTCCGCTCGCCCCCTCGACGGTCTCGTTCGACAGTTCCTGCGCGCAAGGCGTTGCGACGACCACGGTGTGGGATTTTGGCGACGGCTCCGCGCCCGTCACGCAGAGCGCCGGCGACCCGGATCCGAGCCATACCTACAATACGGCTACCACGTATACCGTGACGATGACCATGGATGGCGAGGGTGGCTTGCACAGTGTCGCATCCCGGGATTTCACGCTCTACGATAGCGTCAAAGCCCAGTTCTCCGCGTCGACGCCGACCGTGGTGGTCGCTCCGGGCCAGGTGTGCTTCACGAACGAATCGTTCGGACCGTACAACTCGCTCGATTGGGATTTTGGCGATGGCTCGGCGCACGTGGTCTGGAACACGGGCGACCCGGATACGAACAAGAACCCGTGTCACACGTACACGGACTACTCGCACGATCCGTACACCGTGACGCTGACGGCGTATGGCGGTGGCGGTTTGCAGGACTCGTATACGCTCAGCGGCATCACCGTATATCAGCCGCCGGTGGCGACCTTCACGGTGACGCAGGACACCATGTTCAGGCCATCGACCGTGACCTTCATTCACGGCGCGTCGATGGGCGACTACGAGACGTTGGAATGGCATTTCGGCGACGGCAGCGCCCCGGTTACGCTGCTTCCGTGGCAGAGCAACCCGGTACACACCTATGCGGCAGCCGGGACGTACAATCCCAGCCTTGTCTTGCATGGACCCGCGGGCGACAGCGCGCCGTTCACACTGCCCGTTTACGTTTACCGGCCCTATGCCGCGGCATTCAGCCAGGACAAGGTGGCCGGTCCGGCGCCGCTGACCGTCGCGTTTACCGACATCTCTACCGGCGACTACGAGACCGTGGCCTGGAACTTTGGCGATGGAAGTGGATCGCATCCGGGCGAAGTGCAGAAATCGACTACCTTCACGTACACCGCCAAGGGCCATTACGACGTTTCGATGACTATTGGCGGCCATGGTGGCGTGCCGATGGTTGCGACCAAGGCCGCGTTGATCACGGTGTACGCCGCTTCCAAGGCGCACTTCACCTATACGTCCGTACCGCCATCGCTTGAGATGCCTGCCGTGGTGCAGTTCAACTCGTCGTCCTCCGAGGGCGACTACACAACCCTGACGTGGGATTTCGGCGATGGCACCGCTCCGGTAACGCTGGACCAAGGCACGCCCGATCCGGCCCACACGTATTCGGTGAGCGGCGTTTACCATGTAACCTTAACGTTGGGCGGCGACGGCGGCACGGATATGACCGCGCAGGATATCACGGTCTATCCGCCGCTCAAGTCCTGCTTCACCTTCACTTCCGATCCGGCAACCCGCTTCGCGCCCGCGACGCTCACCTTCGACAGCTCCTGCGCCGAGGGCAACTTCAGCACGCTGAAATGGGATTTCGGCGACGGTTCGGACCCGGTAACCCTGAGCCGCGGCGCCGCGGATCCGGTTCACACCTTCACGATGTCCGGCGCCTACACCATCGCGCTGACGGTGTCGGGCGCGGCCGGTACGAAGACTTCGACGCAGACGGTTCAAGTCTATGAACCGATAGTCTCCTGCTTCACGTTCTCGCCCGAGAGGCCCGTCGTCAACGAAGACATTACGCTCGACAGCGCCTGCACGACCGGCGATTTCGAAACGCTCGACTGGGACTTCGGCGACGGCTCCACGTTGCACCAAGACGTGAACAAGTCCATTGTCCCGATCACGCACGCGTTCGCCGCCATGGGCGACCATGTGGTCACCTTGAAGGCGAGCGGCCATGGCGCGTCCAATGAAACCACGCAGACGATCACAGTCTACAGCGCGGTGCATGCGCAGTTCAGGGCCGTCGGGGCGACCTCGGGCATTCGTCCGCTCACCGTGGCCTTCGAGAATCAGACCGAAGGCGTTGCGACCTCGTACCTGTGGACCTTCGGCGACGGGACCACTTCGACCGAGGCGAATCCCAGCCACACCTACGACGTCGCGGGCACGTACAACGTGAGCTTGAGGGCGGTGGGCGGCGCGAGCACGGACACTGAGGTGAAGAACGGATTTGTAACGGTCTACGCTCCGGTCGATCCGAAGTTCCTCGCGTCCCCGTCGAGCGGCCTGGTGCCGTTGACGGTCACCTTCACCGATCAGTCCTCCGGCGATTACGACAAAGTGACGTGGGATTTCGGCGACGAGTCCAACACGGAAGAGACGGCTCCGCACGGTTCGACAAAGCCGCACGTCTACATCGTGGCCGGCACGTATCACGTGACCATCTCGATCTATGACAAGATGAACGTGCTCCACACCAAGACCGTGGATGTCGGGGTCTACACCCAAGTGGACGCCAAGTTCTCGGCTACGCCGCTGCAAGGGCCTTTCCCGCTCGACGTGACGTTTACCGACGAATCGACCGGCGATTACGATACCGCGACCTGGGATTTCGGCGACGGAAGCGACAAGGCCGTCACGCATCCTAACGTGACCCGCTCGGTCTCGCATACCTTCACCAAGCGCGGCTTCTTCACGGTGACCCTGGTGGTCGAAGGCAAGGGCGGCAAAGCGTCGAAGACACTCCTGGTTTCGGCCTTCAATCCGGTCAAGGCCTCCTTCACCGCCGACAAGACCAGCGGCCCGGCGTCCTTGACGGTCACTTTCACCAGCACGTCCACCGGCGACCTTGACAAGTACGTCTGGACCTTCGGCGATGGCGCTACCGGTACCGCCGGTCCCGCCATTTCGCACACGTATACCGTGCCCGGCGATTACAACGTGTCGTTGTCGGTTTCCGGCGGCGGCGGCAGCGACGTGGCGCCGAAGCCCCCGAACGTCTACACGATTCACGTCTATCAGCCGGTGAAAGCGGCCTTCGACGTCAGCCCGGCGGAAGGTCTTGCGCCGCTTACGGTACACTTTGTCGATCGTTCGACCGGCAATCCGACGGCCTACGCATGGGACTTTGACAGCGACGGCACGGTCGACAGCACCGTGGCGAATCCCACGCATACCTACGCGACGCGGGGCGTCTACACGGTGTCGTTGAAGGTGACGGGACCCGGCGGCAGCGACACGCTGGTGCGGCGCAATGTCGTAACCGCGTTCAAGCCGGTGCTGTACGTCCAGCCGACCACCGTGAACCTCTTGTCCGTATCCGGACGCGACTATCCGATCACGGTGCGCAACGAGGGCAACGGCGTGCTGCGGTGGAAGGCCACGGTTGTGAGCGGCGGCGAGTGGATGTCCATCACGCCCACGGCCGAGTTCATCGGCAACGGCGAGATCCTGATTGATTATCAGCAGAATCTGCTTTCCTCGGCGCGCACGGGCCAGATCTCGGTCGAAGCCGCCGATGCCGAAGGCAGCCCGGTAATCGTCAACGTGACCCAGGCCGGCGCGACCGTTCCGCCGACGCCGCAACTGGGTGTGTCTCCTGAGAGCCGCAATGTCGACTCGGCCTCGGGCAGCACCACGTTCACCGTGGAGAACACCGGAGGCGGCAGCCTCGAGTGGTCCGCCGAAGTGCGCGAAGGCAACTCGTGGCTCTCGATCGTGTCCGGCGCGAGCGGCATCAACAAGGGCCTTGTCAAGCTGAACTTCACTCAAAACACGCTTGCCATGCCGCGCCAAGGCGTCGTGCGCATCCACGGCCTAAACGAAGGCCTGGGATATGTGGACGTCGTCGTCAACCAGGCATCCGCTCCGGCCAACCCCGAACTCTCGGTCAAGCCGGAAGGCCAGAGCGTCGGCCACGAAGGCGGTGTCACGTTGTTCGCGGTGACCAACCCGGACGGCGGCACGCTGTATTGGACTGCGGCGGTTGCGCCCGGCAGTGACTGGCTGACCATCACCGATGGCGATGCCGGCACGAACACGGGCATCATCACCGTGCTTTGCGCCGCCAACGAAAGCACCCACGACCGTGTCGGATACATCCGCGTGGTCTCGACGAGCGCTCCTGACGACGTGCTTACGCTGACGGTAACCCAGTCCGGCAGGCCGTGGCTGAGTTGCTATGGTGGAAGTTCGTCCGGCGGCGGCGCGCCGGGCGCGGATGCCGCGTTGATGGCGTGCGTGTGCGCTGCGCTGTTTGTGGTGGGACGCCGCAAAGCAAGCCGGGCCAAGTAACCGCATCTCGAACCATATGCGCCCCGCCGGCGTTCGATGCGCCGGCGGGGCTTCTTCTTGATTCGAATCGTCCGGCCAAGTTGCAGCCTCGGCGGCAACGTGCTATCCTCGTCGCGTTCGCAAGCACGGGGATTGCTTGGTATATGGGCGGCGCGTAAAAGGCTTCGATTCGTACGAACGCGGCGTCCCGGTTCTCCACCTGCGGACGCGCCCAATGGCCATGAACGCGGCTGCTTAGCGGTGAGCAGATACCGGCGTTTTCGTAAATAACTGCGCGAAGGAGAATGTATGTTCAGCCGACTACTGCCCAAGGAAGTGAGTTTCTTCGGGTATTTCGAACAGCATGCCGGCCTCTTAATCCGGGCCTGCGAAGAATTCCACAAACTGGCCCAAGGGAAGTGTGCGGATCACGCCGCCCAGGCCGCGATCATCAAAGACATCGAGCATGAGGCCGATAATCTGACTCACACCTGTATCGAGGAGTTGAACAAGACGTTCATCACCCCGATCGACCGCGTGGATATCCATCAGCTCATCAAACGCCTCGACGACGTCGTCGACTCCGTCGACGCGTGCACGTCGCGCATCGCGCTCTACGAACTGACCGAGATGCGCCCCGAGGCTGGCGAACTCACCGGTGTGCTTCTCGAAGCGGCGAAAGGCATCTTCGAAGCGCTGAAGGGGCTGCGTCATCTGAAGGACGCCGAGCAGATCAAAGCGCGCCTGATTCACATCCACCAGATGGAGAACGAAGGCGATGCCATTCTTCGCGCGGCCCTCACGCGCCTTTTCAAAGAGGAAGACCATCCCATCCTCGTGATCAAGTGGAAGGAAGTGTTCGAGCGCCTCGAAAAGGCGACCGACCGTTGCGAGGAGGTTGCCAACATCATCGAGAAGATCGTCATCGAGGCTTCGTGATCGTATGCTTCTCGCCATTGTGATCCTCACTGTCGCCGTGGCCTTGGTCTTCGACGTGATCAACGGCTTCCACGACTCGGCCAATTCGATTGCCACGGTCGTGTCGACGCGCGTTCTGAGCCCGCGCGTCGCCGTCCTCTGGGCGGCGTTCTTCAACTTCGTGGCCATGTTTGTCTTTGCGCCGCGTGTGGCCGACACGGTCTCGAAGATCGTCATTATCGACCCTGCGGATCCGGCGTATCTCTACGTCGTCTTGACCGGGTTGCTGGGCGCGATCGTATGGGACTTGCTGACGTGGTGGTGGGGCTTGCCCACGAGTTCTTCGCACGCGCTGATCGGAGGCTTTGTGGGAGCGGGCATCGCGCACCGAGGCATGAAGATTATCCGATGGGAGAAAGTCTGGGCGACGGTCGAGTATATCCCGCTTGCGCCGTTGATGGGCCTTGTCCTCGGGTTTTGCATCATGGTCGCGGTCTTCTGGCTGTTCCGGCGGTGGCGTCCCACGACGGTGGACCGGTTCTTCCGTAAGGGGCAGTTGCTCTCGGCGGCCCTGTATTCGCTGGGCCACGGCGGCAACGACGCCCAGAAGACCATGGGCATCATTGTCGCATTGCTGGTGGCCGCAGGATACTTCTCGTCCGATACGCAACTGTCGCTGATGAATCCAAGCACGCTATGGATCATCCTTTCGTGCCACGCCGCCATGGCGGTCGGCACGGCGTTCGGCGGATGGCGCATCGTCAAGACCATGGGCATGAAGATCACCAAGTTGAGGCCCGTGGGCGGGTTCTGCGCCGAGACCGCCGGCGCCATGACGCTGTTTATGGCCACGCACATGGGCATTCCTGTGTCGACGACGCACACCATCACCGGCGCCATTGTGGGCGTCGGCTCGACGACCAAGTTCTCGACGATCAAGTGGGGTATCGCGCAACGCATCGTGTGGGCATGGGTACTGACAATTCCCTGCTCGGCGGTCGTCGCGTCGTTATGCTTCTACCTCATCAAGATCCTGCACCCTGCGTTCTAAGTTCTATCCAATCGCACCTTTGACTTCCTCCACATCCGGTTTCATAATGCCGCTTTGAGATCACAACCGATCTGCGTAGCGAGGGAATATGAAACGCCTGGGAACGCTAATCCTCTTAGTGACTCTCGCGGGGTGTATAACGACGCGGCCCTCGACGATAGTTCAGCAATCGAATACTCCCGCCGATGGCGTGTACGCCGTGCGCGATTTTGGCGCTGTGGGCGATGGTGTGGCGGACGATACGGAGGCGATTCAACGCGCCATCGATCGCGCGGCCGAAAACGGCGCAACGGTCTGCCTGCCGCCGGGCAAGTACCGAGTTGCTGGAAGCCTTAGTGTAAAGGCCGGCGTGACGCTGAAAGGCGCGAACACCGCCCCGATGTCGATCACGCCGCTGACTGGGACGATCCTTCTTGCCACGGGCGGGCGCGATCAGGAAGACGCGCCAGCGCTGTTCGAGATGACCAACGCGACGAATGTCTCGGGGCTGACCGTGTTCTATCCGGAACAGACCGTCAACGACATCCGCCCTTATCCGTGGACGGTTCACATGCAGGGATTCGACACCACGCTCGAAAATGTGACGTTCATCAACAGTTATAACGGCATCAAAGTCGGCCCCGAGCCCAACGTCCGCCATCGCATCCGCAGCGTGGCGGGATGCGTGCTGCGTCGCGGTCTGTTGGTCGACGCCTGCACCGACATCGGCCGCGTCGAGAATGTGCAGTTCCATTGCCATTGGTGGAGCGACCCGGCCACATGCGGCAACGGCGAAGCCGTCATGAAGTACATGGTCGAGCATCTCGAAGCCTTCGCGTTTGGCCGGACCGATTGGGAGTATGCGACCAACAACTTCGTCTTTCCCGCGAAGATCGGGTGGCGCTTTATCAAGACCGAGGCGGGCGCGTGCAACGGACACTTCACCGCCAACGGCGCGGACGCGTGCGAGACATCCATCCAGGTCGACGCCATCCAGCCCATGGGCTTGTTGTTTACCGGAGGGCAGTTTGTCGCATTCTTGGGCGAGGACCCCGTCGAGGTGCGCATCATGCCGGAATGCCAGGGCAACGTGCGCTTCGTCAACTGCGCGTTCTGGGGGCCTGCGTGCCACAACGCCGTCTTGCAGGGCAAAGGCAGCACCTCCTTTTCCGATTGTTTCTTTAGTAGTTGGAAGGAGGATGCGGGCGCGCTGGTCGTCGCCGAGGCGGGGCGCGTGCAGATTAACAACTCGACCTTTGCGACGCCTCACGAGGCCGATATCGAACTCGGCCCGGGCATCGACCACGCAATCGTGCAAGGGAACAATGGCGCGTTTGGAGTGCGCGTCACGGACCGTTCCGGCGGTAAAGCCATCGTCGACAACAACGAACCCGAAAAGCCGCTGCCCCCGAAGAAGTCGTAAGGGCCGGCGAACACTAAAAGGAGTGCGCGCAATGAACAAGGTTGTAGTGGGGTGCTTGGTTGGGATGTTCGCACTGGGAACCGCGTGGGCGGCTGAACCGTTGAAACACCCGGAATCGACCGCGGGCTGGGACGACTTGTTCGCGCCGGACCTGTCCAACGCGATCTATCCCGCGGGCATCTGGAGCTTCGAGAACGGCGAACTGACCGCGACCGAAGACCAGGCCATTTGGACGAAGGCGGATTACGAGAACTGCATCATCGACCTCGAATTCAAGAACGCACCGGCTTCGAACAGCGGGGTCTTCCTTTATTGCAGCAACATGATCAAATGGGTGTCGAGTTGCATCGAGGTGCAGATCCTCGACGATTATGCCGACAAGTGGAAAGATGTCGCGCCCACGTGGCGATGCGGCGGCATTTTCGGGCGGCTTGCTCCCGCGAAGGAAGCCGTCAAGCACGCGGGCGAATGGAACCGTTACACCATTCGCTGCCTCGGCAAACAAATCGACGTCGTGCTCAACGGCGAACTCGTGGCATCGATGGACATGGACAAATTCACGTCCGGCAAGACCAATCCCGACGGGTCTGAAGTGCCGTCGTGGCTCGGCGGCCCTCTGAATACGCTGCCGACGAAAGGCAAGATCGGTCTGCAAGGCAAACACGCCGGCGCGCCGATCTGGTTCCGCAACATGAAGGTGAAACGGCTCGACGCAAAGCCTTGACCGCATCAAGCGAAAAACGGAAGAACGGGGACTGACACCCTTTTCCGCAGTTTGAAAAGAGTGTCTGTCCCCGCTCTTCCACGGCTTTTCAGATAGCTCTCTACATTGGACGCGCTATATGGATCTGGATATCGAGACGATCGTTCTGCCGGGCCTGACCCATTACGCCGACGCCCTCGCTCTGCAACGTGAACGCCGCGCCGCGGTCGAAGAAGGCCGTCTCGGTAACGCGCTTCTTCTGCTCGAACACGCCCCGGTCATTACGCGCGGGCGCAACGCGCACGACACGAACATCCTGAGCACGCCCGAAGAACTCGACGCCATGGGCATCGAAGTCTGCGAAGCGGACCGTGGGGGAGACGTCACCTACCACGGTCCGGGGCAACTCGTGGCGTATCCGATTCTGAACTTGCAGCTCTTGAAGCCGTCGATTCGCTGGTATCTGCGAACGCTCGAAGAAGTCCTGATCCGCCTGCTTGCGCGCTACGGAATCGAAGCCGGGCGCAAGGAAGGTCTGACCGGCGTTTGGGCGGGCAACGCCAAGATCGCCGCCATCGGCATCGGCGTCCACAACTGGGTCACCTTCCACGGCCTCGCCCTAAACGTCGATCCCTGTATGGACCACTTCAAGGCCATCATCCCTTGCGGTATCGAAGACAAGCCCGTAACGTCGCTACGGCAGATCACGGGACTCCTCGTGCCGATGGACAAGGTCATGGACGATCTATCCCAGGTCTTCATCGAAACGCTCTTCCAGGACCCGGAGCCAATGGGACTGTAGCAACATAGACACTAGAAACGTAGTATATAGAGTCTATGGCTGTGCAATGCAGTGCCCGACCACCTGTCATTTTGAGAGCTTGTGAAGAAATGACAAGGTCCCGCGATTTCGTTTGTCGGCTCCGTCC
>CAYOCT010000013.1:0-19357 GCA_964402555.1 uncultured Nitrospiraceae bacterium
GGAAACAATACCCAACAACTCCAAAATACACCTTGATTTCAAGGACACTATCTACTCGTCTCGCTGAGCCTGCCCGCTGAGGTCCGTTTCGTCCAGCGACCGCCGGACCAGCCTTAATCGCCGGTTCGGTGCTTGACTCTCTTTCAAAGGCTGCTATATCATCGCATGCGGTGGTGAATGGGCTGGCCCGTGGAACTCAGGAGGCGCAACGCCAATGGCACGAGTAGAGTTAAAGGGCGTCAAGAAAGTCTTCCCAGGCGGCGTCGAGGCAGTCAAAGGGGCGGACCTTATTATCGAGGACAAGGAATTCGTGGTCCTGGTCGGGCCGTCGGGTTGCGGGAAGTCGACCACGTTGCGCATGGTGGCCGGGCTCGAGGAGATTACCGAGGGCGAGATCTACATCGACGGCAAGCTGGTCAACGATGTGCCCCCGAAGAACCGCGACATCGCCATGGTGTTCCAGAACTACGCCCTCTACCCGCACATGACCGTGTATAAGAACATGGCGTTCGGGCTGATCCTGCGCAAGTATCCCAAGAAAGAAATCCAGCAGCGTGTCCAGCAGGCCGCCGAAATCCTCGGCATCCAGGACCTGCTCGACCGCAAGCCCAAGGCCCTGTCGGGCGGGCAGCGGCAGCGCGTGGCCGTCGGACGCGCCATCGTGCGCCAGCCGAAGGTCTTCCTGTTCGACGAACCACTCTCCAATCTCGATGCCAAGCTCCGCGTCCAGATGCGCGCGGAGATCAGCAAACTCCACACGCGCCTGCAATCGACGATGATCTACGTGACGCACGATCAGGTCGAAGCAATGACCATGGGCGATCGCATCGTGGTCATGCTCGATGGCGTGATCCAGCAGGTCGCGGACCCGCTGACCCTGTACAACGCTCCGACGAACAAGTTCGTCGCCGGGTTTATCGGCAGCCCTCCGATGAATATGCTCAACGGCATGATCGTCGCGCAGAACGGAGGACTGCGTTTCCGGGATGGCGAAGGCGGGAACGTGGACCTTGCCGTGGCCCCGGCCCATGCGGATGCGCTGGCGGCCTACGCGGGCAAGAAGGTCACGTTCGGCATCCGGCCCGAGGACATGCACGAAAACGTCACACAGACCTCGAAGCCCGGCGACAGCGTGACGGCCAATGTCGAAGTGGTCGAGCCTATGGGGTCGGAGATCTATCTCCACATTACCGCGGGCGGCCAGGCCATGACCGCGCGCATCAAGTCCGACCGCGAGCCCGATGTCAACAAGGCCTACGTTATCGACGTCGCGATGGAGAAGGCGCATTACTTCGATGTCGCCACGGAAAAGACCATCGTTTGAGATTGAGCAATTGAGTAAGTGAGTGATTGAGTAATTGGGCGCGCTTCGGCGCGCCTTTCTCGTAGTGGAGGGACGCCGGACATGAGCGTGTTGGTGACGGGCGGCGCGGGATATATCGGCAGCGTGGCCGTCGAACAACTTGTTGCCGCGGGCGAACGCGTCGTCGTGCTCGACAATCTAAGCACGGGATACCGCGCGGCAATCGACCCGGGCGCTTGCTTTGTCGAAGGGAGCATTCTCGACCGTGGCCTGGTCGCGCGCGTGTTGCGCGAGTACGACATCGATACGGTGATGCATTTCGCCGCATTCATCGTCGTGAGCGAATCCTGCGCCGACCCCGCAAAGTACTTCGAGAACAATTTCGTGGGGGCGTTATCGGTCATCGGGGCGATGGTCGAGACAGGAGTAAAGCGCTTTATCCTCAGTTCCACGGCCGCGGTCTATGGCGATACGGACGCATCGCCGATTACCGAAGACCTTCCTACGCGCCCGAAGAATCCGTACGGACTTTCCAAGCGCATGGTCGAGCAGGCGCTCGATTGGTATGACGAGGCCTACGGTTTGCGGTCCGTCGCGTTGCGGTATTTCAACGCGTGCGGCGCCAGCGCAATCCACGGCGAGGCGCATCGGCCCGAGTCGCACCTGATCCCGAACATCCTTTTGGCCGCGGACGGCGAACACGATCACCTCATGGTCTACGGGCGCGACTACGCGACGCCGGACGGCACGTGCGTGCGCGACTACATCCATATCCTCGATTTGGCCGAAGCGCACCGGCTCGCGATGCAGTATCTGCGCGATGGCGGCGCGTCGGAGCGGATCAACCTCGGCAACTCGATAGGGCACTCGGTGCTCGAGGTCATCCAGTCGGTCGAGCGCGTGACCGGGAAACCCGTCCCGGTAGTCTTCGGCGAGCGGAGACCCGGCGATGCGGACCGATTGGTCGCTTCGTCGGAGAAGGCGCGGCGCGTCCTCGGATGGAACCCTACACGCGGCGATATCGATGTCATTGTGCGCGACGCATGGACATGGAGGCAGCAACACCCGAAGGGATATTGAGTGGCTGGTGGCCAGTGGTCAGTGGAAGGGAATTCTTGTGAGTATCGATGTTGCGAGCGCTTCGGCGGAATTCGAGCGGTATTTCGGCTTTGCGCCAAGCGTGGGTGTGCGCGCGCCGGGACGCGTTAACATCATCGGCGAACATACCGATTACAATCACGGGTTCGTGCTGCCGATGGCCATCGAGCGCGAAACGGTCATTCTTGCGCGTGGGCGCGAGGACCGAATCTTGAACGCACGTGCGGCGAACTTAGAACGGTCGGTCAAGGCCAGTCTCGACGCGCGCGTACGCAATCCCGAGGAGAGCTGGATCGATTACGTCATCGGCGTCGCGGACGAATTGGCCAAGCTCGGCAAGCCGCTTCATGGCGCGGACCTGATGATTGTGGGCGACGTGCCGCTCGGTTGCGGATTAAGCAGTTCGGCAAGCCTCGAAATGGCGGCGCTCACGATGTTCGAAACGCTAGGCGGATTCCGCATCGAAGGTCCGGATGCGCCGCGACTGGGACAGCGCGTCGAGAACGTCTTTCTCGGTCTCAGCAGCGGAATCATGGACCAGTTCATTTCCCGCATGGGCAAGCGCGATCATGCGCTGTTTCTCGATTGCCGCACATTCGAGTATGCCCTCGTGCCCGTGGCGTTCCCCTCATCGGTCTTCGTGATCGCCAACACGTGCGTGGCGCGTGGGCTGACTTCGTCGAAATACAACGAGCGCGTGGCCCAGTGCAACGAAGCGGTCCGCGGCATGCAACAAGCGCTCGGAAAGAACGGCACGCATTTGCGCGATTTCTCGATCGACGACCTCGCCGCATGCCAGGCCACCCTCGACGAGGTAGCCTTCCGTCGCGCGCGGCACGTCATCACCGAAGACGAACGAACGAACCGCGCATGCGAAGCGATGCGCCAGGGCGACGCGCCCGCACTTGGCGCGCTCATGAATGCCTCCGACGCGAGCTTGCGCGACGACTACGAAGTCACGTGTTCTGAACTCGACGCAATGACCGCGATCGCCCGCGCGCTGCCCGGATGCCACGGCGCTCGGATGACGGGCGCGGGGTTTGGCGGATGCACGATCAATCTGGTGGATGCTCAAGAAGCGAACGGCTTTGCGGATCGCTTGATGGCCGAATACGCTGCCCGGACAGGCATTCAAGGCCAGATTATCGTGTCTACACCGGCGGACGGCGCGTCTCTCGTCTACAACGAGGCCTAGACGCTTCGAGCCTCCGTCGACGTTACAGGAGCGCGTCGGCCAGGCGGGCAATGCTCTGCACGGTCTTCCGGATGGGATGGCGCCGGTTCCATGCTCGCGCGGTTAGTCTCGCGCTCTTGGCGATGTAGCGCTCCTGGGCGCCGGTGATGGCGGCTACCACTTCCGGATCGTAGATCAACAAGCTGATCTCGCTGTTCAATGCGAAGGAGCGGATGTCGACGTTGCTCGATCCGATTACCGCGACGGAATCGTCGACGGTCATGCATTTCGCGTGCAGAAATCGCGGCCGGTACAGGTGGACGCGAACGCCCATGCGGAGCAGTTGGCCGTAGTAGGATTCCTGTGCGGTCATCACGAGTTTCAGATCGCTGCGCGCGGGAACAATCAGATCCACCTGCACGCCACGCAACACGGCGGTCTCCAAGGCTTGCAACAGAGGCAGATCGGGGATGAAGTACGGCGTCGTGATTGCCACCCTTTTGGCGGCATTGTGAAGGAGAGACACCATAACCATCTGGAGGTTGGTTCGGCCGTACCCGGGTCCGCTGGGCAGTAGCTGGACAAGGCTTTCGCCACACTCGGATGAATCCGCCGCCAATGCCGAGGTCGGGATGCGTGTGTCCGTTTCAAGATACCAGTCCGCCAGGAACACCATTTGCAGTTGAAGCAGGACCGGCCCTTGAACACGCGCGACGAGTTCTTCGTTGACGAATCCGGTCTTCAGACCGGCATCGATAATGTTTTGAGAACCGAGATAGCCGATTCGGCCGTCGATGATCGCGATCTTCCGATGATTGCGCAGATCGAAACGGACGGTCCTGCTGCGCACGAGCCCCACCGGCAGCATTTCCAGAACTTCGACTCCTGCCTCGCGCAATCCAGGCGCCAGACGCCGAAGCGCGCGGCGCGACCCTATCGAATCCATAAGCACGCGGCACGTCACGCCACGTTGCGCCGCGCGGCGCAGGGCGTCGCCCACGGCCCGGCCTGTCGCGTCGTCTTCGAAAATGTAGTAGAGCAGATGCACGTGCTTGTTCGCCGCGTCGATGTCGCGAATAAGGCTTTGGACGGTCTGCTCATAGTCCGGCAACAGTTCGATGCGATTCCCGCGAACAACTTTGAATTCGCCGATGCGGTTTACGAGGTCCATGATTGGAAGCAAGGCTTTGATTGGCGGCGGCAGCGATTCGTCCGAAAGCTGAGCGTGCGCTCGTTGAACGCGCTCCTCGGCTTTCTTCTGAATGCGAATGCGTTTGCGCGGCATGTAGGCGCGGCCCAAGAACACGTACAGCAGGAATCCCAGCCACGGCACCAGGAAGATCACCAGCAGCCAAGTGCGAGCGCTCGACGGATCCTTGCGCCGAGGGATAACGACTAGCGCAACGATACAGATCGCCCAGTCGACAAGAAGTAAGAGATGCTCCAGCCAGAACCAAGTAGAGTGTACGCCACCGGACATCTGGACCTCCTCCGTGCTCAAGAACCGATTCCGAACATCAAGGGAGTATGCGGCAGTACTGCCGCCGGTCTCCAGTCTCGTGCGGTTGCGGAGGCGCGCTTCTCTCCTCGACTCAAGTCGAATGCGTTTGGGGTTGTTTCACTTCACCGTTGCGGTAATCAACGCGCTCGGGTTTCAAATTGAAACAAAACGGCAATCCGCGCCTCAAATTGGTACGCCAGACCCTGAATCGGGCTGCCTGCCCGCCGAAAGCGCATGGTAACTCCCTTGATGTCAGAGCCTTGAACATTTGGGGAGTTGGCATGAGCGTTGCTCTTACAATGCTGAGTCGTGCCAGATTTGAAAGGGCCACAACGAGCCCGCTTCGCCTCGGGAGCCATCGGCTCCGAGGTCCGGCGGACGGATTGAGGAGATTCGGTTATGCCGTTCATGTTCTTTGATTGGACGATGATACTGCTTTTGCCCGCGTTCGCGTTCGCGCTCTGGGCTCAGTTCAAAGTCAAGTCGACCTACGCAAAGTACGCGGAAATGCGCAATCGCAATGGACTGCGTGGTGTGGATGCCGCGGGTCTCATTCTGCGGAATGAAAACGTCACGCTGGGAAACGCCGATAGCTATCGGCATGGCAGCTCATCGGGGATTGAATGCATCGGCGGTCATCTCACCGATCACTACGACCCTCGAACAAGAACCCTGCGCCTGTCCGAAGAGGTGTATCACGGCGCCAGCATTGCCGCCGTGGGTATTGCCGCACACGAGGCAGGCCACGCGATTCAGCACGCCAGGATGTACGGTCCGTTGATGCTGCGTAACGTCGTGTATCCTGTGTGCTCCTTCGGTTCTACGCTGGCGTTTCCGCTCTTCTTCATTGGGTTGTTCCTACCCGTGGGATTGGGCCACGCCGTCATCCAAGCGGCCATTCTGCTGTTTTCCCTGGCGGTGTTCTTTACCGTGCTCACGCTTCCGGTCGAGATTGACGCGAGCCGAAGGGCGTTGCGTGCGTTGGCAGGAGGCGGCCACCTGACGGATGAAGAACTCGTTGGCGCCAAGAAGGTGCTTAGTGCGGCGGCGATGACGTATGTAGCCGCGGCCGCCATGGCGATACTCGAACTGCTGCGCATGCTGATGATTGCCAACCGCAGGTAAATTCAGGGAACAGAGGCAAGTCCGATCCTTCTGGTTCGCGATTTCCACGAAGACCTACCTCCTGCACCACGTTCCGCATGTTTTATTGTTTTACAATCCCGCATTTGCTTTTTTCTACGCATATATGGCATAATCCCACTCGGAACGAACTACGGGTCAAAGGTTTCTTCCACAGGGGACGGAATAGTGTCCTTGGCGCATGCCGTTGCACGGCATGACGGCCCATCTATTCCCGGGATGTCCACCAGAAACTTACTGGTGACGGTACCACCAGAACGCGCACGCGAGAGGTGTGTCTTCTCGGCGGGTTCGGGTGTGCCCCAGCACGGTGGAGGAGCCTTCTATGACGGGACGTTTGACGGACGCGCGTGGAGTGACACTTCTGGAATTGACCATGGCGGTGGCCATCTTCACGGTGGCCGTCGGCGCGGCGGCGCAATCGCTGATTTCGTTCTATACGACGATGGACATGCAAAATCAGCGTGTGATCGCGATCAATCACTGCCGCGGGATTCTGAGCGAGATGCGCAACCTGCGCGACACCGCGCCTAACACCACAGCGAATCCCACCCATTTCCAGACCACGGTGCTTGAGCACTTCGCTGAGGGGTCCGAACAGGCCGGCCCCGCGCTGCTCAAGAGTTCGGTCGTGACCGTCACGTACGAGGATACGAATCCGAGCACGAACCCGTTGGTCCCGACGGTCACGATTCAATGGCTGGATCTGAAGGGCCACCTCTGCACGGCGCGCATGTCCACCGCGCTGACGGACCGATAGGAGAACCGGCCATGAACGCATTGACCGCGCCGCGCCACGCAGGAACCTCGGGCTTCACGCTGCTCGAACTCACGATATCGATGGCCATTCTGGTTGTGGTAAGCCTTTTGAGCATGGTCGTCATCCAGTCGACGACCTCGGCGGCGGCAGTAGCCGAAGCCAAAGAACAGGCGCAAGCCAGCGTGCGCGACGCCATGACGGCCATGGCGGCGGAACTTACGCTTGCGTCCAAGAAGGAAAATGACGCGCTCGTTCCGCCGTTGCACGCGCTGGCCGTGCTCAGCCCCACGGAGATCCGCTTTCAGGTGCCGGCGAACAGCAACGGGACAACGTGGTCCACACCAATTACGTATCGGTTCGCGAACGAAGACACCGGCGGCAGTCAACCAGGAAACGCGCGGCTCGATTCGGGCGAAGACCTCAACGGCGACGGCGCATTGACCCGGCACATCGTACGAGTCCAAGGCGCAACCGAGCGCGTGCTCGGCGCGGCGAACGATATCAGCGCGGTCGTGTTTCAACTGAACCCGCCCGCGAACAACACCTTGACGATCACGCTTACGGCGACGAAGGCGGTCGACAACCGCCGCCACGATCTGGTGACCGCGACGGCCACGAGCCGCGTGTACCTCGTCAATTGACGAGAAGGAGGAGGCAGTATGACGAGTAGACGGAACCGGCATGAAGAGGGCATGGCCCTGCTGCTGTCGTTGCTGGCGATCATCGCCATCCTCGGCGCGATGGCCTTGGTTATGGGCAGCGTGCAGACCGCGAAGAGAGACACCGACCACGCCGTAAACGAGGCGATGCTCGAGGAGGCCTGCAAAGCGGGCATCGACATCGGTATCCAATACGTGTGGCACGCCTATCTCGTGGGACGCGGCAACACGACCGGCAACCTGGCGTCGTACCGCGTGTTCATCGACCCGATCGTGCGGAACAACGAGGACTTGAATCATAGCTGGGCCAAGGACGGAACGGAACGCGACTTCGATGGGGACGGGACCTTCGACATTGCGTCGCAGGCCGTGCTTATCGATTCCGACGAACCCCGCGAGTTCGAAGCCGGCACGAAGATCGTCGGGCTGACCGTCGACCGCGTCGACGACCCGACCGGCGTTCAGTTGACGCTGCACGCGACCGCTGAGGCGAGCCAGGAAACGCGAACCGCCCAGCAAACCATCCGCATTTCGGGCGAGCGATTCGCGGGATTCCAGTTCGCCGTGCTGGCCAACAACATCAATTGCATCCTGTGCCACGCCGAGTTTCATCAGATTGACGTGCTGTTGAATGACGACCCCTCGAAATACGGCACCTTCGACCGAGTTAAGGTAGCCGCGCTCGAGTCGCTGCTCATCCGGAAAGACGAGGCGGATTCGCGGACCGCGGGAACAATCTACACGCGCGGCCGCGTGTACAACAAGGACGGCAGCCAGTTGAGCGCCTCCGGGATCGCGTCGTCGGACCTCAAGGCGTACGCCTTCAGTAACGAGAACGGCAAGATCACGCAAGACCCGAACAGCGGCGCGATGGATCGCGTTTCGCTGGCCAACGCGACGGTGGACGGCGAGGGCAATCCGTGCCAGTTCGCCAACCTGTATCTGAACTACCCAACGGAAAAGGACAAGATGACCGACGGCGAATTGCCGTTGAGTTTCCCGGCGCCGTTTCCGGACGACAACGGCGACCGCAAGGTAAACACCGAGGAATTCGAGAAGTACGTCAACAGCGCGAATGGCTCGATCGATTTCGAATTGCCGCCCGAGGAAGTCGGCGGGGCAATCAAGGCCGGCGTGGCGTATGGCGTGCCCGCGGGATCCACGTACAGCGGGTCGGCGCTGCCGACGGTTTCGGATCCCGGTACGCTCGATCAATTGCGGAGCGAGGGATCGTATACCGGCAACTTGATTCTCGTCGGCACCCAGTACGATCCCATCGTGATCGAGAACAAAGTCGCCGTCGACGGGGACTTGGTTATCAAAGGGCCAGTCAAGGGGCGCGGCCAATTGATGGTTTCCGGCAACGTCTACGTGGTGGGCGACGTGACCTATGCCGACGCCACGGGCAAGTTCGGCGAGGCGGACGACGGGACGGAAAACGCTTTCGCGCTCGAGGCCGGCGGCAACATCATGATGGGGGATTACCTGACGATTCGCGCGAAGAACAACTACACGGCGACCAAGACCGGCACCAACAAGTACGACGACAAAGTCGACACGGGCGTATGGCAGGGGCGGTTCATTCGGTGCGACACGTCGTCCGCCACTGCCTCCATGAGCAGCGGCCAGACCACGGCGGTAGGGTACTTCGATGAAGGCGTCGTCGATGCGGGCGCCCCGACGGGCACGACGACCACCTACACGTACGTCAAGAGTGGCGCAACCCACAAGGTCTACCAGCAGCCCGAAGGGATGTACAGTTTCACTACGTCCGAACTCATGCTGTTCAACCGGATGGAACGGCAGAAATGGGCGCCGCCCGGCCATGCCGATTATAACGCCACGTATTACACACCCGGTTACAAACCGCGTTACTACAAGCTGCGTGACAGCGCCCCAGCCTATCAATACCGCGTGACCAGCAGCACAAGCTCCGACCTCAAGGAACACGCCGTGAATTACCTCAGCCCAGGCGTCGAAACGATCTCTCAGCCCGACCTGGATAATGCCACGGTGTTGAGCCTATCGCCGAAGAATGGCTGGATCAGCGAGAGCACGCTCCGGCAGATCTGGTACGCGGACGAGCAATGGCGCAAGACGCAGCAGGGCACGAATCCCAGCGACCCGGACCGGCTGCGGGTGCCCTGGCGCTTCGACGGGCTGCTCTACACGAACAACTCGATCTTCGGGATTACGCGTGGCTATGGGCGGCACAAATCTCTGACCTATGGCATGATGATCGTCCGGGGCGGGATCGTGTGCGCGGACCTCGGGATGCTGGTCGCCGACAACGATCAGCAAGAGGAATACGACTCGAACGGCAATGCGTATCCCTATTATTGCGGACTGCGCTTGTATTACGACAAACGCGTCGACGCATTCCTGAATGTCGAGGACCCGACGCAGGTTCAGTTCGCCCGGCTCGCCTTCCAGTACGATTAAGAGTGGAACTCACGGAGGTACGACATTTGATTTCACGACTGTACGGCGCGAATCGCGGTATGGCATGCGCCGCAACGCTTTGTTGTCTGATTGGGTTGTTCGCTTCGATAGCGTTCGGCGATACGGTGTTCATGAAAGACGGATCGAGCTTGGACGGCGAAGTCGTCCAATCGGGAAACGATGCCGTCACGTTGCGCGTGGGTTCAGGCCAGATGACCCTGCAGACCGCGGATGTCGACCGCATCGAGAAGAACGACAAGAAGGGCGATGCCAAACGTCTGAGCGCGGTCGTGTCGAAACAGCATCAGGACTCGCTGGATCAGCGTACCGGGCTTAACGCGGAGCAGCGCGACAAGGTGCGCGGGGCCATCGACCCGTTGTGGTCGCCCGACGAGGCGGAACGCAACACTGCGCGCCGCAAGCTGGTTGCGATGAACAAGGAAATGCCCATCTTCCAGTACATCGAATCGTACATGCCGTACAGCAAGGGGCTGATCGTTCCCGAACTCATGAAGGCGCTGGTCGAGATCGATCCCGGCCGCGCGAAAGGCGTCCTTCAGCAATACGTGCAGAATCGCGATCCCGCCAACCGCGCCCAGGCTATCGAGCTTATCGGCGCCTACAAGAAGAAGGACGACATGGAACTGCTGGCTCAGGGCCTTGTCGATCTTGACCCAGGCGTACGCGTCGCGGCGTCGCACGCGATCGCCGGAGCCGGCGAGACGGGCGCCACGCCCGTGCTGCTCGACAATCTGAACCACCCTGACCCGAGAGTCCAGAACGCCGCACGCGCCGCGCTTCAATCCATCTGGAACACGCACGGTGCGCCGTCCGAACCCAAGAGCGCCGACGAGTGGAAGGCGTACTGGGCGCGAAATGCTGATAGCGTGAAAGACGCCTTCGATCCCGCCAGCCTTGACCCGCTCGTCAGCAAAGACGAGCTGGCTCAGGAGAGCCCGATGCACGACGAGTAGGCGCGTTGTAGCCAGTCGGAGCCAAGAGTTCAGAACCGGAATTCGGCCGCCGTAGCGCGCCGGATTCCGGTCGCTGGTTTCCTCAGTGCTCCCCAGTTTCGCGAAGAGCCATTCCTCGCCAGGTTCGGCACCCGTGCTCGCGCTCTTACTCTTGCTCGTGCTATCTCGAAAACAGAACCCCGACCCCCTGTCATTCTGAGAGCTTGTGAAGAAATGACAAGGTCCCGCGATTTCGTTTGTCGGCTCCGTCCTTCCTGTCATCCTGAGCGCAGCGAAGGATCTCGCTATGTGCATAGGCCTCTGATGCTTATGAGATCCTTCACTGCGCTCAGGATGACAGGCAATTCGTAGTGAGGAGGCAAAGCCCCCTCGTATCACAGTTTCTTCACAAACTCTGAGCGAAGCGAAGAATCTTCTAGCAGGCGAGGCCTGTATCGCGGGTGAGATTCTTCGCTTCGCTCAGAATGACAGGTGGTCGAGTTTCGATTTACGAGGCAGCACGAGCAAGAGCACGAGCAAGAGCAACAGCAAGAAACACATAGAGACTGGGGAGTCCTGGGCCTCTGGTTTCGAGATGCCTTGAAAAGCGCCGCGCCGGGGCCAATAATGCCGCTGTGGGCTTTGCCACGTGGGGAGTGCGGGATCATGAGAGCTTGGCGTTCGCGGCAATGGCGTGTTGTGTTTACGTTGGCGTGTGTCGTTACGGCGGCGCAAGCGGGAGGACAATCCATGGATTCGGCCGATATCCCATCGGAGGCGGCTTCCGACGCCGTCATGGCTTCGAGCGCGGAAGTGCAGTCCATGCTCGATTGGACTGCGCTTGCGTTCACCGGAGAGCGGCGCGAAGGCTACGTCCCGCGCGTCGAACTCGAAGTCGTCCGGCAGGACCATAACGTCCTCGGCTACGGGCAGTCCTGCATGGAAACGCCCATCATCATCGGGAAGCGCGGCTTCGAGCACGGGTTGGGAACGCATGCGAACAGCGAGATTCGCGTGACCGTTCCTGATGGCGTCAAGCGGTTCCAAGCGTTTGTAGGCATCGATACGAACGACGATACGCAAGGCACGCGCGGCAGTGTCGTGTTCAGCGTCGAAGCGTCGAACCATGAACTCGTCCGCACGCCCGTCCTGCGCGGTAGCGACGAGGGCCAGGCAATCGATATCGAGATTCCCGAGGGCGCGGCGCAGATCGCGCTCAAGGTCGACACAACGGAGGACGGTCCATCGCACGATCAAGCGGATTGGGCCGACGCGCGATTCGTCATGCAAGACGGCAGCATGCGGTGGCTTGACGAGAACCAAAGCCCGCTCCTGTTCCTCAACGCCGCGCCGCCGTTCTCGTTCACATACGATGGCAAGCCGTCTTCGCAGTTTCTTGCGTCGTTGGAACGCAAGGTCGAGACGAAACGCGAAGCGGACAAAGTGGTCGACACCGTTCAATGGACGGATCCGGCAACGCGGCTTTGCGTGACCGCGACGGTCACGGCGTATACCAAGTATCCTGCGGTGGACTGGGTGCTCGAGTTCGGGAATGGCGGCGCGGCCGACACGCCCATCATCGAGGATATCCAGGCGCTCGACGTGCAGTTGCGCACGGGGTTGTTCCGCAGGCCCGCCACGCTGCATCAACTCGAAGGCGACGCGTGCGGCGAGATGTCGTTCATGCCCAAGACCGACGCGCTCGAAGCGGGCAAGACTCTCCGCCTCGTGCCGACGGGCGGGCGTCCGTCGTCGATCAGCGCGTTTCCGTTCTTCAACTTCCAGTACCGCGACGCGGGACTGATTACCGCGATCGGTTGGACCGGCCAGTGGTGCGCGCAATTCGACCGCGCGCCCAACGGCCCGACGCGCATGCGCGCCGGTCTAGAAAAGACCCATCTCGTGCTGCATCCGGGCGAACGCATCCGCAGTCCGCGGATCGTGCTGCTCGCGTGGCAAGGCGATCGTGTCGCCGCGCACAACCGATTCCGCCGGCTCGTGCGCTACCACTACGTGCCGAGGCTCGACGGCAAGCCCCTGCGCTTGCCGTTCGCGCTTCAGACCTTCGACCGTTACAACGCGCGGGCCGGCTGGGCGACCGAGGAAGGCCAGAAGGCCGCCGTCGAGGTCGCGCATCGGGTTGGGTGCGACACGTACTGGCTCGACGCGGCGTGGTTTCCCGGCAACTTCCCGAACGGCGTCGGCAACTGGTTCTGCAAGCCCGCCGAATTCCCGAACGGCCTCAAACCCGTGAGCGATCTGTGCCACCGCTACGGGATGCGGTTCGTGCTTTGGTTCGAACCCGAACGCGTGGCCGAGAAGAGCCAGATCGCGGAGGAGCATCCCGAGTTTGTGTTCGGCGGCAAGAAAGGCGGCCTGTTCAAACTCAACGATCCCGAGGCGCGCCGTTTCCTGACGGACCTGCTTTCGCAGCGCATCGACGAGTATGGCATCGACGTGTACCGCAACGATTTCAACATGGACCCGCTTTCGTTCTGGCGCGACAACGATGCGCCGGACCGCCAGGGGATAACGGAGATCCGCTACGTCGAGGGCTTGTACGCGATGTGGGACGAACTCCGCGAGCGGCATCCCGGCCTGTGGATCGACAACTGTTCGAGCGGAGGACGCCGCATCGACATCGAGATGTGCTCGCGTTCCGTCCCGCTGTGGCGCAGCGACACTAGTTGTTCGCCCGGCCATCCCGAATGGAATCAGAATCAGACCGTGGGACTCGGCATGTACGTTCCGTTGTTCACCGCGTGCGCGTGGACGCCGGAGACCTACGATTTCCGTAGCGCGGCGACGGGCGGCGCGCTGTGCCAGTTCGCGTACCAAGACGCGGACTTTCCCTTTGACAGGGCCGCGGTGCGTCTGGCCGAAGCCAAGGAGAATCGCAAGTTCTGGTACGGCGATTTCTATCCGCTGACGCCCTGTTCGCTCGCGCACGATCAGTTCATGGCGTATCAGTTCCACCGGCCCGATCTCGATGCCGGGCTCGTCCTCGCGTTCCGGCGGAGCGAATGCAACTACCTCGGCCTCATTCTCGGCTTGCAGGCCATCGATCCCGCGAAGCAATACGACATCGAGTTCATCGACGACGAGGATAACGTCAAGAAGGAAACAATGTCCGGGACGGAATTGAAGGAGAACCTTCAGCTTCGCATCCCCAACAAAGCCGCGAGCCTCGCCATCCGCTACAAGGCGAAGTGACCGTGGCTCTGCTATACTTGCGCGCATGAGGCGTGTGGCGGCATGTGCATTGTTCCTGCTTGCGGGGTGTGGGGCCGTTTCCGAAGGCAACGCGCTCCGCGTGTGGGACTGGTGGAGCCCCGTGGAAGGCGAGAAGATGCGCGACTACTTCCGCGGGGTCGAGGCCACGTTCGAGGAGGCGCATCCGGGCGTCGATCTGAAGTTCCAGTTCATTCCGTTCGGTCCTGAGTACATCCAAAAGATCATGGCGAGCATGGCGGCGAAGCGCCCGCCGGATTGCCTTCATGCGTCGATCATTTGGGCGAACGATCTGTACGAGCGCGGCGTGCTGAGCGACCTGCGGCCCTTCATCGACCGCACGCCGGAGATGGCCGACGGCGTCTGGCTGCCCGCGGCCCTGCGCTATGGGCGCGACAAGGACTACGTCTACGGAATCCCCATCGAGCAGGACGCGTCGTGCATCGTGTACAACCTCGATCTGTTCGAGCAGGCGGGCATCAGTACTGATCCGTTCGTCTTCGACACGTGGGAAGACCTGCGGCAGGCCGCGATCAAGATGACCAAGCGCGACGCGGCGGGGAACGTGACGCAGTCCGGGTTCCTCGTCGTGGGCAACGACATCTCGTGGGTGCTGCCGTGGATGTATGCGGACGGCGGCGCGTTCTACTCGGCCGATTTGCGCCGGAGCGCGTTCAACGATGAGCCGATGCGCGAATCGATGCAGTTCCTGCAGGACCTCCAATACCGCGACCGCGTGTCGTTTCCCGTGGCGACGGAACGGCAGGACTTCCAGTACTTCCTGCAAGGCAAGGTGGCGATGTTCGTCGGGGGCACGTGGATGGGCCATCTCATCGAGGAGCAAGTGCCCTCGTTCCGTTTCGGCATGATGTCGTTCCCGCGTGGCCCGCACGGGAACGGGCGCGGGGGCATGACGTGGACCAACCTGATGTGCATCCCGAAGGGCGCGGCGAACCCCGAACTCGCGTGGCAGTTCATTGTGGACTACTGCGGTATGCGCAACGCCCAGTGGAAGCTTAAAGTGATCGACCGCAACTCGCCGCTGGCCGCGTTTTACCAAACGCCCGAATGGCAGGCCTCGGTGAAGCTGCATCCGTCGCTTGGACTGATTCCGCACATCACCGAAGTCGGCGGCCTCTATCCCGTCGTGCGTTTTACCGAGATCAACGCGGTGTTTCTGCCATTGTGCCAGGGCCTGATGTTGAACAACCTGAGCCCGCAGGAGCTGCTCCCGAAGGCCCAGGCCAGTGTCGACCGCATTCTTGAACGGTATTACGAACAGCTGGAGCGGAGCTATCGATGAAGGCCAAGACGTGAAGAAGACAGGTGTGGACAGTATCCCGCGGAGGCGGCAGGCGATCGCGTGGCTGTTCGCCGCGCCCGCGGTGACGCTGCTCGGCATGTTCTCGCTTGGGGCGATCGGCTTCTCGTTCTGGATCAGCCTGCACGAATATGACGTGCTGGCCGCGCACAATCCGTTTGTGGGCCTCGCCAACTATCGCGACGTTCTGTCGGACGAGTTGTTCCGCATTTCGCTCATCAACACGTCGTACTACGTGATCATGGTCGTGCCGTCGATCATGATCGGCGCGCTGGTGCTGGCCTTGCTCGCGGACAAGGCCGGACGTGGCAGTCCGCTCGTCAAGATCGTGTACTTCATCCCGTCGATCACGCCGGGCGTGGTCACATCGCTGTTGTGGGTGTGGATGCTACGCGACGACGGCGTGCTGAACCAAATCCTCGGCGTGGCGGGCATCCGCGGTCCGAACTGGCTGCAGGACCCGCGCACGGCGATGCCCGCAATCGTGATCACGGTGACGTGGCAGGCGGTCGGGTATTACATGATCATCTTCATGGCGGGCCTGAGCGACATCCCCAAGATGTATTACGAGGCGGCGACGATTGATGGCGCGGGCGCGTGGGGGCGGTTCTGGCACGTGACGGTGCCGCTGCTGCGCAATACCTTTGTTTTCATTACGGCGATGCTCATTATCGGTTCATACCAGGTTTTCACGCAGGTGTACGTCATGACGAACGGCGGGCCGCAGAACGCCACCGAGGTCATCCAGGCGCAGGTGTTCCGCAACGCGTTCCAGTTCGTCGGCAAGACCGGCTACGCCGCGGCCATGGCCTGGATCCTGTTCGCAATCATCGCCTTCTTCATCGCGATCCAAATGAAGCTCATGCGATCGAGGAGGCTGTACGACTGATGCGCGCCTCCCTGATATCTCGCGCGCTGCTGACGGCGATCATCGCAGCCGGGGCGTTCACCATGATCGCGCCCTACGCATGGCTGGTCATGAATTCGTTGAAGACCGTCGACGATTTCAGCCAGCATCCCTACACGCTGCTGCCGCATCCGGCCGACACCGGCGCGTACGTGCGCGCGTTCACGCTCGGGCGCGTGGGCATCTATCTCGGCAACAGCCTGTTCTACGCCGTCATCGCTACAGCCGTGCAACTTGTCCTCGATTCGCTCGCGGCCTACGCCTTCGCGCGGATGGAATTCCGCGGCAAGAACGTGGCGTTCGGATTGCTGCTCGCGACGATGATGCTGCCCGGCGCGGTGACGCTGATCCCCGTGTACCTAATCGTCGTCAAACTCGGCCTGGCCGACTCGCGGCTTGGCGTGATGCTTCCCGGATTCGCGAGCGCCTTCGGGATCTTCATGCTGCGGCAATTCTTCCTCAACATCCCCAACGACCTCGAAGACGCGGCGAGGATCGACGGCTGTTCGAGTTTCGGGATCTACGCGCGGATCATCTTGCCGTTGGCGAAACCCGCGTTGATTACGCTGGGCCTCTTTATCTTTATCGGCGCGTGGAGCGACTTCCTGTGGCCGCTCGTCGTGCTGACCGATTGGGACCTCTATCCAATCACCGTCGGGATCGCGAGTTTCCGGGGCGAAGCGTGGTATTATTGGAACAGCGTCTTTGCGGGGTCGGTGATCGCGAGCGTGCCCTTGATTTGCCTGACCGTTATCGCGCAAAAATACATCATCGGCGGCATTGCGCTTTCCGGTATGAAAGGATAGCGAGAGGGGCCAGCCATTGTTCCGGGACAAGTAGGGGAATATACTGGCTGTATCGACGTTCGAGGACGGTTATGGTGGCGAAAGCGACATTGCGGCGTGCAACGAAGCTCCTGGTGAAGGGATTTCATCCGCAGAAGGTCATCCTGTTCGGTTCGCAGGCCCGAGGGACGGCGGACCGCCACAGCGACGTGGACCTTCTGGTCGTGGCCGACTTCCAAGGGGCACGGTATGACGTGATGGTCGGCATGTACCGTGCGCTACGCGAGCTTGAAATGGCCTGCGATATTGTCGTGCTAACCCGCGAGGAATACGAGACGGATCGGCTTATTCCCGGCACAATCGCAAGGCCGGCTTCGTTGGAAGGGACAGTTCTCTACGAACTACCGAATGAAGCAGCGCGAATAAACTAGGACACGTTTCCTATAATGAGTGATTTGTTGAAAAGACCACTGCACGAAGAGCAGAGGGAAGGCCTAATCGAGGAAGGCCGGCGCGTTCGCGACCCGGAAAGCGAGGCGCGGGCGCAGGCGTTTGCTCGGGACACGCGAACGAAATTCGAGCGGGTGTACGAATCGGCGCGCCGGGCGGTTGCCGCGGGCGACGCCAAGACCGCGGTGGTCAAATGCAAAGCCGCCCTCGATCTCTTGCGCGAGAAGGATATCTACGGTCCGCAGCAGCCCGCGCTGGTCGAGCAGCTTACCGGGTTGGTCGAGCGGCTCAGCATGAAGGAATAAGCGGACCGTCTGCATAGATGGTGTCATTACGAACCAATCCGAAAGGCCACTACCATGGGACTGCACGAAGACATCGAACGCATTGGCGCTCAGGCGCGTGACGCGGCAAACGCGTTGCGGCCGCTCACGCGCGCGACGAAGGACGCGGCGCTGCTCGCTATCGCGGAGCGCTTGCGCGCGTCGCGCGACGCGCTGAAACGCGAGAACGAGAAGGACTTGGCGGCGGGCCGCGAGAAGGGGCTTTCGGGCGCCATGCTGGACCGCCTCGAACTGAACGACAAACGCATCGATGCGATGGCCGAGGGCCTCGAGGTCGTCGCGGCGCTGCCCGATCCCGTGGGCGAGATCGTATCGCAGACCGTGCGCCCGAACGGCCTCCGTATCGCGCAGATCCGGCAGCCCATCGGCGTGATTGGCATCATCTACGAATCGCGGCCCAATGTGACCGCCGACGCGGCAGGACTGTGTCTGAAGTCCGGCAACGCGTGCATTCTGCGTGGCGGCTCGGAATCTATCCGGTCGAACCTTGCGATCGCGAAGATCTTCGTCGAGGGCGCGGTGTCGGCGGGCGTCCCGGAACATGCCGTGCAGATGATCGGCACGACGGATCGCGCCGCCGTCGGCGCCATGCTCAAGATGGACAAGCATATCGACATGATCGTGCCGCGCGGCGGCAAGGACCTCATCGCGCGCATTCTAGACGAGTCGCGCATCCCGGTGGTGGCGCATCTCGACGGCATCTGCCACACCTACGTGCACGCCGACGCGGACCTCGCCATGGCCAAGACGATCTGCTTGAATGCGAAGTTGCAGCGGCCCGGCGTGTGCAATGCGATGGAGACGTTGCTGGTGCACGAGGCCGTGGCCGGGGCCTTCCTGCCGGACCTCGCCAAGGCGCTGGAAGCGGGGAAGTGCGAAATACGGGGCTGTCCGCGCACGCGCGTCCTCATTGCCTGCAACGAGGCCACGGAGGAAGATTGGCGTACCGAGTATCTCGATCGCATTCTTTCGATCAAGGTCGTGGGGGCGCTCGAGGATGCGATCGACCACATCAACACCTACGGCTCGCATCATTCCGACGCAATCGTGACCGAAGGCTACACGGCGGCGGAACAATTTCTCGACCGCGTAGACAGCGCGACGGTCTACGTGAATGCCTCGACGCGCTTCACGGACGGTTTCGAGTTCGGCCTTGGCGCGGAGATTGGCATCAGCACCAACAAACTGCATTGCCGCGGACCCATGGCGCTGAAGGAACTGACGACGTTGAAGTATGTGATTCGGGGATCGGGACAAATTAGAGAGTGAGTTGTCAGTTGTCAGTT
>CAYOCT010000013.1:19457-128554 GCA_964402555.1 uncultured Nitrospiraceae bacterium
CACAGTTGTCAGTTCACAGTTGTCAGTTCACAGTTGTCAGTTCACAGTTGTCAGTTCACAGTTGTCAGTCGTCAGTTGACAGTGCTCAGTCGTCAGTTATTGGTAGCGGGATAGGCTATGCAGGATTTTCGAAAGCTCAATGTATGGGTTCGAGCGTATAATCTGGCGTTAGCGGTCTACAAAGCGACTCAAGCGTTTCCGAAAGATGAACTCTACGGATTGACGAGTCAGATTCGTCGTTGTAGTGTATCCATTCCAGCGAACATTGCCGAAGGATGCGGACGTCAGACGGCGAAAGACTTTGGAAGATTCCTTCAAATTGCAATGGGGTCCGCCAGCGAACTGGAGTGTCTCTTGCTACTTGCCCAAGGACTTGGGTATCTCAAGCCTGACGACTGTGAGCGCCTGTCGGACGAACTAGTTCAGGTAAAACAAATGCTATCCGGACTCCTAAGCAAACTGAAAACTGAAAACTGAAAACTGAGAACTGACGACTGATAACTGATAACTGATAACTGTCAACTGTCAACTGATGACTGACAACTCTCCAGCCATAGGCGTTTTCGGGGGGACCTTCGACCCCGTCCACAACGCCCATTGCGACATCGCGTATGCGGCGATGGAACAAGCAGGGCTGGACCGAGTGATCTTCGTCGTATCCGCGCGGCCGCCGCACAAGGGCGAAGGCATTGCCGCGTCGCCCGAAGAACGCTATGCGATGGTGCAGGCGGCTGTCGCGGGCGAACCGAGGTTTCAAGCGTCGAGGATAGAACTTGATCGCGCGGGACCGTCGTACACTGTGGATACGCTACGCCAGATTCGCAAAGACTTTCCTGGCGCCCGGCTGCACCTGATTGTCGGATGGGATTCGCTGGCCGATTTGCCGCACTGGCGTTCGCCCGAGGCCATTCTGAATCTTGCTCGATTGCTCGTTGTGCCGCGTCCCGGCCTTGCGCGCGTCGCGCCCGAATCGCTTGAGGGCCACTACGACGCGCTCGCGTTTCGCGAGACGGCGCTCTCGTCGACGGAAGTCCGCGACCGCATTCTGGCCGGGCAGCCGTTTGACACGCTGGTGCCGCCCCCTGTAGCGTCGCTCATTCGCGAAAGAGGAATCTACCATGTCCGTCGTTGACGCGCCGCGCGCTAAGGAGTTTATCCAACTACTCCGCACGCGCGTTTCCGAGAAGACCATGAGCCATTGCGTGTTCACCGCGGAGTACTTCGCGTCGTTCGCGGAGCAGGCCGGGGTGAGCCACGATCAGGCCGTGGCGGCGGGCCTGCTTCACGACCTGTGGAAAGGCGCGGGCGACGAAGAGTTGCTCGCCGCGGCGCGGAAGTACGGCATCGAACCGAGCGCCATCCAGAAAAGCAAACCGTCGATGCTGCACGGGGCCGTAGCCGCGGAAGAATGCCGCCGCGAGCTAAACGTGGGCGACGCCGTGAGCGACGCGATCCGCTGGCATACGACCGGATGCATGGGCTTGAACAAGGTGGGGCTGGGCCTTTACGTGGCCGATTTTTCCGAACCGACGCGGTCATTTCCCGAGGCCGCGGAGGCGCGGCGGCTCATGCGCAAGGAAGGGTTTGAGGCGGCGTTGCGCTATGTGGCGGACGAGAAGCTCAAGCACGTGCGCACGAAACCGGACATCGATCAGACGACCGAAGCCTTTCATGCGTGGCTGGAGTCCGTTCTGCCATGAGCGCGACCTACGACGCGTTCCGCGATCTCGCGCCGTTCTACGACCGCATCATGGACCACGTGAATTACGACCGTTGGTACGTGGTGGCGCAAGCCCTCTCGCGGCTGCTTCCAGCGGGCTTCGTGCATCTCGATGCGGCCTGTGGCACCGGCCGCCTTTTGAAGCGGCTGCGCCTCGATGGATGGAACAGTATCGGCGCCGATCTCTCGTTTGCGATGGTGCACGCGGGGAAGAAGGAAGGCGGCGAGTGCCCCGCCGTCGCGGCCGATCTGCGCGCGTTGCCCTTGTGCGACAGCGTGGACTACGTGACGTGCCTGTTCGACAGCATCAACTTCCTGATCGAGTTCCGCGATCTCGCGCAAGCGTTCCGGTCGGTGGGCGACGCGTTGCGCGACGGCGGCCTCTTCTATTTCGACGTGGTCACGGAGCGCATGGTCACCGAGCATTTCGAAGGCCAGCAATGGACCGAGGACAACGGGCGGTTCTCGACTACGTGGCGGAGCCAGTACGATCGGCACACGGCGATCGCCGACACGCACGTCCGCGTGAACACCGGCCCTTCGGGCACCGTGCGCGAACGCATCTACCTTCACGAGGACATTGAGCGCGCGCTGGACTTCGCGGGGCTCTCGCTATTGGGCGCGTTCGACGCGCACAGTTGGAAGGCTCCCGGCAAGCGCACGGTGCGGATCGATTACATCGCCGCGAAGGGCGACGCCCGCGTGTACGCGAAACGGTTCAAGTCGATCTACAATAGCGTGCGCGGCGAATTGATGTAGACGCGGGCCGATTCTTGGAGACGCCGTCGATGTTGAACGGATATGGTACGAGATGGGCGCGGTACGCGGCGCTTGCCGTGGCCCTCGCAATACTGCCGGCGTGCGCTACGGGATCGGGGCGGATTCCGGAAGTCACCGCCGTGGCGCGTGTGGCCGATTATCAACCGCGGTGGTGGCCGGTCTTCAAAGGCATCGACTACGCCCAGGCCCGCAAGATCGCCCCGGACCCGCAGGCCGTTTTTGCGATGCGGATCGATCTTCAAGCGCGAGGCATCGAGTTTCTAGTTACGCCCTCGAACGGCGATCTCCCGATGGAAACGAACGGGGCGGCCACGAGCGCTTTCCTCAAGGACACGAAATGCCAGGTGGCCATTAATGCGTCGCCCTTCTCGCCGGTCAGCGAGGGATCGGGCAAGCCCAAGGATATCCTCGGGCTATCGGTGTCGCGCGGCGACGTCTATTCGAACGCCCACGAGGGCCATGCAGCGATGCTGATCACGAAAGACAACAAGGTGTCGTTTTCCGAACCGCCGTTCGACTTGAAGAACGTCTACAATGCCGTGAGCGGGTTCGCGATGCTGCTCGAGAAGGGCCACAACGTGGGCAGCGACCAGGTACGCCATCCGCGCACTGCCGCCGGGACCTCGCAAGACGGACGCTACTTGTACCTTGTAGTTATCGACGGACGGCAGCCAGGATACAGCGTGGGCGCGACCACCGAAGAGACCGCGGAGTGGATGCGCCGTTTCGGCGCGTACGACGCGCTGAACCTCGATGGCGGCGGGTCGACGTGCATGGCAATGGACGACGGGCGGGGCGGCGCGGCAGTCCTGAACCGGCCTATTCACAACAAGATTCCCGGAAACGAGCGCGTCAACGGAAACAGTCTCGGCGTGTTCGCCAAGCCACTCAAGGAATGATGATGTCCGACATGACGGAACAGCGGACCGAGAAGGCAACGCGAAAGGCGATGGCGCTGTTCGCGATGATTGTCTCTCCGTTCGCTATCGTTATCGTTTTGCTTACCGTCTCGGAACTGGGATTGCGCGCAGCGGGATACGGCAGCGACACGCACTACTTCCTGGAGAAACACGCCGGCGGCCCCACGATGCATGCCGCCAATCCGATGTTCTATCAACAGTTCCTTTCGATGTCCATCGAGAATATGCTCGGCGGCGGGGAACTGGGGTTCGAAGCGCCGGACGTCAAGCCCACCGGCGTATGCCGCGTGTTCGTCTTCGGAGGCAGCGCCGCGCAAGGGTGCACACCCGACTACGCCTACGGCATGTGCCGCGTTCTGGAGACCATGCTGCGGTCGCGTTTCCCGGGCGTCACGTTCGAGGTCTACAACGCGGCGTGCCCCGCGCTGAACTCGCACGTGATGCGCCTTGCCGCGGAAGCCTGCGCGCGCATCAAGCCGGACGTCTTCCTGGTGTACATGGGCAACAACGAGTTCTACGGGCCCTTCGGTCCCGCATGGCTCGGCGACCGCCGCGTGACGCCGAGTTATGTCAACCGCTGGGTCGCGATGCGGCGGCTGAGGCTCGTGCAATGGCTCTCTTCGCGGGCGAGTTCGCTGCCGCACGTCGCCAGCGGCAAGAGCTTCTTCGATATGCTTCAACGCTTCCCCTCGGACGCGCCGGTCAAGCAACAGATGTACGACAGCTTCCGCTCCAATCTTGAAGCGATGTGCAGCGCGGGCAAGGCCGCGGGAGCGAAAGTGGCGTTGTGTACGGTCCCGGTCAACGTCGCGGATTGGAGTCCGTTCGCATCGCTGCACCGCGAGGGTCTTGGAAAGGCGGACCTCGCGCGATGGGATGACGCCGTGCGCCGCGGCGACGAACGATGGCAGGCGCACGACGCGCCGGGCGCGCTCGCGGCGTATCGCGAAGCCGAGGCCTTCGATAACGGGTACGCTGAACTGCACTTCAAGATCGCGCGATGCCTCGCGGCGCAGAACGAATTCGACAACGCCCGCGACGCGTATCTGCGAGCGCGCGACCTCGATGCTCTTCAAATGCGCACGGACACGCGCATCAACGCCATGATTGCGGAAGTGGCCAAGGCCTCTGGCGCGGATCTGCTCGATGTCGCTTCGGATCTCGAAGCGAAGTGTCCGAATCGCATCGCGGACAACACCTTCTTCTGGGATTTCGTGCACCTAAACTTCAGCGGGAATTGCCTTGTGGCATCCGTTTTGTTCAAAGAAGTAGCCGCTTCGTTAACGGACGTGCCGGGCGCGGCCGGCATGGAACCGCCGCCGGAGCGCGAGTGTGCGGAACGCCTCGGTATGACACCGGCGGTCATGGCCGAGCATGCGCGCAAGATGCAACCGGCATTTGCCTATTGGGGCGTCAATCAGGAACATTTGGACTGGCTGAACGCGCGCATCGGCGCGCTCGAACAGGAAGCCGGCTCCGACGCGCTCTCGCAGGAAGCTGACGGTTACCTGCGCGCGATGGCGCTTGCCGGGGACGATTACTACTTGCTGTCCCGGTACGTCCGCGCATTGGCACAACTCGGCAGGCGCGATCAAGCCACGCTTGAAGCGCGAAGACTTGCGCAGAAGTTCCCATCGCGCAAAGGCACGCGCGACGTGCTGTCGGAACTCGGGTTGCCGGACAGCGCCGATACTACGACGGCCCGTTAGCGCGGGACACCGGGCCGTTGGCGCCATTATCACGGCGCTTCATAAGAGATTAGTTATCGGTTTGAAGGTTCGCTCACGCTAACGCGCTACAGGATCTCTTGAAGCAGGTTCGTTCTGAGGGCAGAGAGTCGAATCCACGAATTCGACAAACGCGCCGCACTTACGCGCCATATCGGCGGTAACATACAGTTGACATCCCGTAGCCGCGATGCCCAACCCAACGAGCGCTGCAACGACTATCTTCCCGCGTATGGAAAGCGGCCTCCTCGCGTTCCCTTGGGAGAGAGCGTCTCGTGAAGCCTCCTCCATTGCGCAAGCCGCATCGTATACGCGCCCGCGTGCCCCCCATGTCAACGCCAAGGGTGCAAGGATCCCGCCTGTTAGCGCCATAGACCACAGCGTCGTGAGAGCGTCCTGCGAAAGAAATGTGAACGCTACTCCAATCGCAACCATGGCCAGCAAGGGCCACTCAGTGGCGAGTCTCCGAAATGTATGCGAGAACCGCTTCTTCTGTTCCGGCGCCTGGCACAGCATCGCGGTCAAGCAATCCTTGCGCCGGACTAGCAGACGACGATGCAATAAAGCCAGACAGCTTCCCACCGACAAGCCAATCAGCAGGATGGCCCATGGCACGGCAACGGCCCAACGGGCGGCCAGGTCTACTTCCGCAGAGTCCGCCAACTGCTCCATACGTCCGAACAAGCGCGTATATCCGTATCCCGTGACGCTGCCGCCAACGGTGAAGCCGAGTCCGACGATCCCTCCGAGCAGGCCGGGCAGACCGGCCAAGATCATGGGGTGCTCATAGAAAGCAACGTTCGACTTTTTGGCCATAGTCTCATGCCCTGGACTGAGGTAGCGACTCGATACTGTTTACGACTGCGCGGCTTTGGTGCGCCAACTTGGCCGAGAAATACAAGGTGAATCCCGCAATTGCGATAACCATGGCCACCAGCCAGGCGGCGACGATCTTGGCGCCGAATGGGATAGACCGTTTAGGGCGTTCTTGGGGATCGAGGCCTTCTTGAGCGGCTTCCATCGCGCATGCGGCGTCGTACACGCGCTTGCGCGCTTCCCATGTCACTGCCAGAGAAGCAAACGTTGCGAGCCCCCACGTTGCGGCCCACAAGAAATCAAGACTGCCACGCGCCAGTAGACACGCCGGGCAGAACGCAGTCGCACACAGGGCAAGCATAGGCCATTCTATGATCGACAACCGAATCTCGTTGCCTATCCTTCTTAGCCCGCGCGGAGTCCGACAGAGCATCGCGGCAAGTTCCTCCTCGCGTCGCATCAAAATGCGGCGAAGCTGAAGCGCGAACAAAGTCCCTGCCAACAGGCCGAGCGTCAGAACGACCCATGGAACAACAATGGCTAGACGGGAAGCGTGCTCGACAGATGACGGGGTGGCCAGAAAATACTCATCTCGCCCGAGAATTGACTTGGCCAAGTATCCGTAGATCATGGCCATACGGGCCTCGTGCCCGGGCGGCCATGTTACCCCTACCCGCGGTTGTTCGGCCAAGGCGAAGACGCGCGCAGTCCAGTATCCCACGATGCTGCCCGTTAGCGCGAAACCCAGCCCACCCATTGCTCCCAAAAGACCGGGCAGGCCGGAAATGAAGAATGGATGACGAGAAACCCGCACGTTCGACTTCTTTGCCATGCCGAGATACCTTAGGACAAAGACATCACATACTGGTCACTCTAGCACAAACTCGCTATTCCAGCAAGTCCTTGATTTGCTTGCCAGCCTCCTCCGAGAAGAGCGTTGCGCCTTCCCGATTGAGGTGGATGAGGTCTTTGAAGAGCTTCGGGTCGTTGAAGCGCGGCTCGTTGGATTGTGTGATGGAGACGAGCGGCACGTCCATTTCTTTGAGCAGGTCGATGTAGGCCTTCGCCACGGGCGTATCGTAGGGCGATTCGCCTTGCTTGGCATCCCACAGCGGTCCCTGGCAGACGATAACTTTGACGTTTCGGTTGCGCGCATCGAGGATGAACTGGCGCAGCACGTCGACGAACGCCGGGTCGGTCCGGTCCTGCGCGTGGGACGTTTGCGCCGGCCGCTCTTTGAGGACACGCTCGATCTCGGCGATCGAGCTTCCGATGTACGGGTAATAGCCGTTGCTGTTGCCTTTCCCATGGCGAATGGTGTTCAAGGCGTATTTCAGGATTGGCAGCAGTTGCGAATTGTAGGGATAGGTGCGCGCGAGGAGTTTGAGCGATTCGTAGGGGCTGCGCTGGAGCAGGGTCGCGTTGACGCGGGGATTGCCGAGTTTGAAGAACGGGAGCAGGACCGCGAGCTTTTCGTAGGGTTCGCGATCGGTCCGCGCGCGGAGGTCTTCGGTATTGAAATCGAGGACGATGGCCTTGGGCTGGTAACGGTCGAACATGAGTTGTTCGAGGCAGTAGTGAAACAGCAGGTGCTGGGCAGCGACGCCGGCATTGAAGACGCTCATACCGGTCTCGGCACTGAGGATCGCGGGGTCGTAGTGGCTCTTGGCGCGCGACGAACCGAAGACCACGATATCGCTGCGTTGTTCGAGGACGCGATTGACGCAGCCGCCGAAATCGCCGTCGGAGGTCATGCCGAACAGCCTGCCCAGCATGGCGCCGGCCACAAAATCGAGCAGAGCGAGGAGGATCAGGAATCCTATGGCCTTGGACAGCAGCCTCGCAGGTCCCACGTTAGAATTGGAAGTAGATGAACTGTCCGCCATCGAACACTCCAATAAGCAAGATCGTGACCGCGCAGAAGACGTAGAAGGCCCAGCGGTGGACCGGATGAAAACGCGTGAAGAAATCGGTGACCGGGTGGGCGCCTTGGAACGCCTCGAAGGTCAGCAGCGCCACGATGCCGAAGAGTCCGTAGGCAAACTGGTAGGCACTGCCAACGGCGATGTCAAAGGGACTCATGGTGGCGATTTTCCCGACTACCAGGAAGGCGTCGTGGACCGTGTTGGCCCGGAAGAAGATCCAGGCGAAGCACACGAGATGGAACGTGATCAGGACTTGCAGCGCGTGATGGAAGCCGCTGAGCGAGCGAGCGTCGAACCATGCGCGCACGCGGCTGCGGTACGAGGCGCTCATTTGCGAGGCGACCATATAGGTCCCGTGCAGCGCGCCCCACAGCAGGAAGGTCCAATTGGCGCCGTGCCAGAGTCCGCTCACGACAAACACGATCATGAGATTGACGTACAACCGCGTTTGCGAGACGCGGTTGCCGCCAAGCGGGATGTATACAAAATCGCGGAACCACGTCGACAAGGAGATATGCCAGCGCCGCCAGAAGTCCGTTATCGACGCCGCGGAATAGGGTTTGTTGAAGTTGGTCGTCAGACGGAACCCGATCATGCGGGCGGTGCCGATGGCGATATCCGAGTAGCCCGAGAAGTCGCAGTAGACTTGGAATGCGAAGAAGTACGTAGCGAGGGCCAGCGTCGCTCCGGACTCGTAGGCGGCGTGGTTGTAGGCGCTGTTCACGAGGACGGCGAGCCGGTCGGCGATGACCACCTTCTTGAACAATCCCCACAAGACCAGCCGCAACCCGGTGGCCATGTCGTCGTAGTTCAAGGTGTGTCGTTCGTAGAACTGGGGAATCATGCGCTCGGCGCGTTCAATGGGGCCGGCGACGAGCTGCGGCCAGAAGCACACGTAGACGGCAAAGATCCCGAGGTGCCGTTCGGGCGTCACGACGCCGCGGTACACGCCAATCGTGTAGGTAAGGCTCTGGAACGTATAGAAGCTCAGGCCTACGGGAAGCAGCAGGTGGCTGACCGGCAGCGCGAATCCCGGGTAGAGGCTCGACAGAAGCGGCGCGACCGAACTGGTGAAGAAGTTGTAGTACTTGAAGAAAAACAAGAGGCCCAGGTTCGAACAGAGGCTGAGAACCAGGTAGAGGAGCCGCCGCCGTTTGGTGGGGGCGCTGCCCATCATGATGCCGGCCACGTAATCGACTCCGGTCGACAACACAATCAGGATCAGATACGCGGGTTTCCAACAGGCATAGAAGAAGTAACTCGCAATGAGGAGAAGGACCCAGCGGTACCGGTGCGGCGTAGCGTGGTACCCAAGCACAGCTACCGGACAAAACAACAGGAACTGAATCGAATTGAACAGCACAGTGCGATTCCTCACCGCGAGAAATCGAGTGTAGCGGAGCGAACCTTAGGGATCAAGCCGCAGAGTTGCTTTGGCCGTCTCGGAATCTTATTCTGGCGTCCTTTGCGCCGTATCAAGCTGGAGATTGACTCGATGAATGCACGAACGCACTGGATGGGATGGGCGGGTATGCTGGCCATGGCCACGATGGGTTGGAGTTCGGTTCACGCGGAACCGACGTACGCGGAGAAACTGGGATGGCCCGCGGGGTCGCGGGTGGTGATCTTTCATGTGGACGACGCGGGGATGTCGCACGACTCGAACGAGGGCGCGATCGACGCCATCGAGAAGGGCGTGGCGACCTCGACGAGCATCATGTTCCCATGCCCCTGGGTCAGCGAGTTTGCCAAGCACCTCAAGGACAATCCGAATATGGACGTCGGATTGCACGTCACGCTGACCTCGGAATGGGGCAAGTATCGCTGGGGCCCCGTCGCGGGGAAGAACCAAGTCCCCGGCTTGGTCGATGAAGAAGGGTGTCTCTGGCCGGACGTGCCGCAGGTTATGGTCAAGGCGTCGCCCGACGAAGTGGAAACGGAGATCCGTGCACAGCTCGACCGAGCGAATACGATGGGCATCAAGCTGACGCATCTGGATTCGCACATGGGCACCGTGTTCGCGGCGTATCCGTTTTTCCAGCGCTACGTCAAACTCGGCATCGAGACGGGCATTCCGGTCATGATGCCGGGCGGCCACCTCGACTACTTCTCGAAGAAGAACCCGATGATGGTCCCGATGGCGCAGACCGAAGGGAAGAAACTGTGGGACGCGGGCCTGCCCGTGCTCGATGACCTGCATCAAGGCGACTATCTCTGCAAGAACCCCGGGGAGAAGAAACAGCAAGTGATCGATTTCCTGCGCGCGGTCAAGCCGGGCGTAACGCAATTTATCGTCCATTGCACGCGCACGAGCGACACGTTCAAATTCATCTCGGGCTCCGGCCCGATGCGGCAAGCCGAACTCGACGCGATGATGGACCCGGACGTCAAGAAGGCCGTCGAGGAAGAGAAGATTATCCTGACCACCTGGCGCGAGTTGAAAGAGCGCCGGGAAAAAGTGAAGCAGGCGGAACAGACTCAGGCCGCGCCGAAATCATAACGGAACGGAATGTCGATGGCTTGTCCAATCTGCAAGCCAGGCGAAATGCGCGAAGGCTCGGCCACGGTAACGCTTCAACGCGATACAACGACTGTCGTCATCAAGGAGGCGCGTGGGCGCGTGTGCGATAATCGCGGCGAGTATTGCCTTTCCGACGCGACAACCGAACACGTCCTGCGTATCGGCGAAGAGGCCGCGGCGGGTAGAGGTCGAAATCGTTCGATTTGCGGCGTTGACAACGCGGCATAGGATTCACGCAATGGGTATCAGCGAAGTGCTTCAGGAGAAACGGGACGCCATCCTGCGCATCAGCCGCGCGCGTGGCGCCTTCAATGTCCGAGTTTTCGGGTCCGTGGCGCGAGGGGATGCGGGTCCCGCAAGCGACGTCGATTTCCTCGTTGACATGGAGCCAGGCCGGACCTTGTTCGACATGGGAGGCCTTGTGATGGATCTGCGCGAGTTGCTCCAGCGCGACGTGGACGTCGTTACCGAGCGCGAGATAAGCAGGTATGTCAAGAGGCAGGTTCTAGAGGAGGCAGTGCCCCTTTGAAAGGCGACCTCCTATACCTCCTTCACATACGCGACGCGTGTCAGCGAATCGCAGCGCTCATCGCGGATGGCGAATCCACCTACCGAACCGACTTCCGGACGCGCGACGCAATGGTCCGGAACTTCCAAGTCATTGGCGAGGCCGCAAAACGCATTTCGGGCGAATTGAAGACGCGAACGCCCAACATGCCGTGGCGAGAGATGACAGGGATGCGTGACAAGCTCGTGCACGACTACTTTTCCGTAGACTGGGAAATCGTTTGGCAGACTGGCGCGAAACGAGTTCCAGACCTTCTGAAGGAAGCGATAGACCTAATCGAACTGCTGGGTGGCGACTCGGAAGCCCAGCCATATTCGTGAGGAGGGCAACGGCAATGGCCCGTCAAGCGATGCTGCAATTCCCTAAGGGATTTGTCTGGGGGACGGCCACGGCGTCGTACCAAATCGAAGGCGCGTGGAACGAAGACGGCAAAGGGCCTTCGATTTGGGATACGTTCTGCCGGCAGCCCGGCAAGATCTTGGATGGCACGACAGGCGAGGTGGCGTGCGACCACTATCATCGGTGGCAAGAAGACGTCGGTTTGATGGCGGAACTGGGCGTCAACGCGTACCGGTTTTCGATTGCGTGGCCGCGTGTCCTGCCCGAAGGGAAGGGGCGCGTCAACGACGCAGGGCTAGATTTCTACGACCGGCTGATCGACGGCCTGCTCGAAAAGGGCATCGCGCCCTACGTGACGCTGTATCACTGGGACCTGCCCCAGGCGCTGCACGATGCGGGCGGCTGGGCCGAGCGCGAAATCGTGCATCATTTCGCGGACTACGCGCGCATCGTGAGCGAACGCCTCGGCGATCGCGTCCGCCATTGGATCACGCACAACGAGCCGTCGGTGGTGAGCTTACTGGGTTACTTCACGGGCGAATACGCGCCCGGCGAGATCAATCCGATGGCCACGTTCCAGGTGGCGCATCACTTGTTCGTATCGCACGGGCTGGCTACGCAAGCCATTCGCGCCGCGGCGCCGAAACCGCCGGAAGTGGGCATCGTGCTGCATCTGCGGCCGGTGCATCCCGCGAGCGACACGGACGAGGATCGCGCGGCGGCGCGGCGGTTCGACGGCGTGCTCAACCGGATGTTCCTGGACCCGGTGTTTCACGGGAGCTATCCCGAAGACACGGCCGAGTTGATGCAACTCATCATGCCGAAGGTCGAGCCGGGCGACATGGAACTCACGTCGACACCGATCGATTTCCTGGGCGTGAATTACTACACGCGGTTCGTGATCAAGCACGATCCCGACGTCATGCTGATTCAAGCGTCGGAAGCCCCGCCGCCGGAAAGCGAATACTCGCAACTCTGGGAGATCTACGATCCGGGCCTCTACGAAATGCTTATCCGGCTGAGGAAGGAATACAACCCCGCGCGCATCGTGATCACCGAGAACGGGATTCCCGTGCCGGACGGCCTGGATCTCGATGGCCGCATCCGCGATTACCGCCGCATCGACTATCTGCGCAACAACCTTGCGCAGATGCATCGCGCCATCGCCGAAGGCGTCCCCGTGGCCGGGTACCTGCACTGGTCGCTGCTCGACAACTTCGAGTGGTCGCACGGATACTCGATGCGGTTCGGCCTGATCTGCGTCGACTATGCGACGCAGCGCCGCGTGATCAAAGACAGCGGACGATGGTTCTCCCAGGTCATCCGGGATAACGGCCTCGACCCGGAGCGGCCTAGGTGGCTGCGCTAGCCGTCCAACTCCAAGGCCGCCCATGACGGACGCATCGAAACCTGCCCCCTCCCCTGGCGCAATGGCGTGGACGCTGTGGACCCTGTGCCTTGTCCAGACGCTTGCACTGGCGTGTTGCTTGGCGGCGCCGTTTACACAGTCACGCGTACCGCTATGGGTGGGCGTAGGCACGATGAGCTTGGTGTGGCTGCTGCAATGGGCGAACCGCGTGACGACGTTGCGCAACCTGCAGCGAATGCCTCTGCTCGGCCATGGAGCGATCGACGTCGATGGGAACGCGCCCCTTCCGCGTGTAACGCTGTTCGCGGCGGCGCGCAACGAGGAAGCGGGCATCGAACGGGCGATACGCTCGATGGCTGCGCTGCATTACCCCGCCCTCGAACTGGTGGTCGTCGACGATCATTCCACGGATAGTACGCCGGCCATTCTCGACCGGCTTGCAGAGGAGTTTTCGTGCCTCCGCGTGTTGCACGGCCCGCCGCCGCAACCGGGGTGGGTCGGCAAGCAGAACGCGCTCGACTACGGCCTGCAAAAGACAAACGCGGATAGCCCGTGGCTTGTGATCACCGACGCGGACATTGTGTTCGGGCCGGAAGTCTTGCGCGAAGCCGTCGCATATGCGGAATCGAACGGCGTCGACTTCCTGACTTCGATGCCGTTCCTGGAAATCGGATCGCTGTGGGAGGAACTGGTGCTGGTCCCGGGCTGGCTCCATTACCTGGATTGCTTTCAGTATCCGAGTCTCAACAAACCCAATACGCGGCCGCTGGGCATCGGCGCCTTTATGCTGGCGCGTCGCGAGGTATTCGAACGCAGCGGCGGGTGGGCGGCCATCGCGCGGGAACCGTTGGACGACCTGGCTCTCGCGCGTTCGATTAAGCAGTCGGGGGCCAAGATGGACATTGGGTGGGCGGGCGATCAGATTCGCTGCCGCCAGTATCCCAACTTCGGCGCCATGTTCCAAAGCCTCGTGAGGAAACAACGCGTCGCGTTCGCGGACCGTACCGCGAGCTATCTCTGCGCTATAGGCTACTTGCTGATTCAGTGGGTACTCCCGTTGCCGCTTGCGCTCGTTGCGGCCGTTCGGATGGCGCTTCACGGATTCGATGTTCCGCTCACCATTTTCGCGGCCTCAGCCCTCGTGGCCTACGTCCAGAACCTGCGCGCACTGCTGTTGGGCCGGTATCTGTGCGAACTGCGTTGGGTAACGCCGGCGGCCAGTCCTTTGTCTGGTTTGGTACGCATCGCAATCAGCCTTGCGGCCATGGTTCAGAAGGCGTTGCGCAGGCCCCTCAATTGGCGCGGCAGGGACGTTTCAACGCCCTAACCGGGCGCCGCCGAGAGGCAAAAGAGACAAAAACATACGCTTGCAATCTGACCGCAAGTCATGTAAGATGCGGGTGTTATGACCTGGCAATGGGGCCAGTACGAGAACGCGAGAAGGAGAAGGACCATGCACATTACGAAGTTGAGCAAGCCTGCGTATGCAGCCAATACGGGTGGATTCGATCTCAATCCGACGCTGACGGCCAGCGGCGCGCTGTTCACGGGCGTTGCCAACCTGATCAATGCCCTCGTCAACCTGCTGCAAATTCAGCGCGTGTTCGGTATGGCGACGACGAAGTCCTGAGGGGATTGCAGTCGGGGGATTGCGTTCAGCCGCACGTAAGGGCAGAGTAGTGTAGGGGAACGAAATCACAACTTCGATGGGGCGTCTAGAACGCCGCTCAAGAGTCCTGCGAGGATGAGCCACATGCGAAAGTGTGTGTCCTGTCCTCGCAGGACTCGTCTTTTGTGGAGAAGCCCTTGACGCATCGAAGGGACCGTGCCGGCTTCACTCGGCGCCCAGGTATCCAAGGCCCTTGAGCTGTTCCTCGTGTTCCTTGTCGATCGTGGCGGGCGCGGCAGGCTCGGCGGCTTTGCCTTGGGTGAAGGCGTGCATCTCGGTAACCTGCTTGTCGAGCGCGGCCTCGCAGGGGTGATTCTTGCCGGCGAGATTCTGCTTTTCGTGCGGGTCGTTCGCCACGTCGTAGACCTCGACCGGCGCGCGGTGGCGCGCGTTGTCGGGATTCGTATGAATGACCTTGCAGTCCATGGTGCGCACGGTCTGCATGACGTTGTTCTCGAAGTCGTTCTCGGCGTACACCCACGTCGTAGACTCGTTTGTGAAACTACCGTCATTCCCTATCAACGACGTTCCGGGCATAGCGGCGTCGGGCGCCGCGCCGGCCATATGAAGCAGCGTCGGCGCGATGTCGATGTGGCGCGCAAAGGCGGTGTTCTTCGTGCCGGCCTTTTGCTGCTGCGGGAGTTTCAACAGCGCGGGCACGCGGATGAGTTCGTCGAACACGGTCTGTCCGTGCCACCATCCTTCGTGATCGTAGAACTCCTCGCCGTGGTCCGCGGTGAACAGGATGACGGCATTGTCGTAAATGCCGCGTTTCTTTAACCCATCCAGCAATTCGCCGGCGTACTGGTCGAGGTGTTCGATATCGCTGTTGTAGGCCGCCCGCATTGGGTCGAGTAGCTTGGTCGGATCGGGCCGTTGATTGCGCACGCGCGCGTAGCCGACACCCGGACGCGTGTAGTCCATGAACGGGTCATGCGTGTCCATGTAATGCAGGAACAGGAAGAAAGGAGCGTCCTTGGGACGTTCGGCGCCGTCGAGCCATTGGAGCGCGGTCTGCGTGACGACTTGCGCGGGCTGGTAGAAATGCGTGATGTCGATCTTCTTGTAGACTTTGGAGATGGCCATTTCGTACGCGTGGCGGAGGACTTCGTAGAGCGCCAGCCGCGAGGCGGAGTACTGCGCCCCAAAATAGAGGCGCGGCTTGAGATCGACGTAGTCCGTGAACCCCTTGCCGAAGTTGAATGCGGTGCAAATATTGGGGTTGTTCGAGAACCCCTTCGTGAAATAGCCCGCCTGGCTCAAGATCGCTGGGAAAGTAACCACGGCATCGGGAAGCATGGCCGCCTGCGACGTAGCCGTGTGCGACTCGGGATACAGTCCCGAAAAGATGGTCGCAAACGAGGGTTTCGTCCACGACGCCTGCGAGAACCAATGATCGAAGGTGACGGCCTCGCGCGCAAACGCGTCGAGTTTCGGGGTCTTGGCCACGGCGTCTTTCGAGAACAAATCGAGGTAGTCGGCACGCAACGCATCGCACACGATCAGAATGATGTTCGGCCCTGACGCTTTCGCCGGCGGCTCGAACGACACCTTGCGCGGCGGAATCGGATGGATCTTCGCGTACCCGACGCCGCCGAGCGCGATCAGCGCGGCCAGTATGATAGTTGTGATCGCCCCCTTGATCCGCGACCGCGGAAACGCGTGCGCCAGTACGCCCCCAACCACAGCGATCAACACGCTGGCGCCTAACGCTATGGCCGCAAGCGAGAGTAACTGCTGGGAACTGGGCGCGTGGCGCGCAAGGACGTCGCGCAGGAACCGCCAAACGCCGATGCCGCATCCCGCCATGGATACCGCGCCCAAGGCCAGGCCGAAGGTAACGGACGCGCGCGGGAAGCGGTCGAGCAACAGATAAAGAAACGCGAGGCCGCATGCGGCGCCGATGCCGATGCCCATGAACACGAGTCCGTAGGCCGCCGGTCCCCACCAGAATGCGGACAGTTCGGTCAGTTCCTCGAAACTCGCCTTGATCCAGAAGGCCTCGATAAGGCCCACGGCGGCCCCGACGATCAGGCCCGCCGCCGCGCCCGACAGCACGCAGTCGATCAGCTTTGCGCGGTATTCGACGACGGCCCACGGCGAGAGATGGCCGGAGGTGTCGGCTCGGGCGGCCTCTTCGCGCGCAGCCGCGAGACCGGACTGGATCTCGCTCTTGCTCGGACGCGACCGCAACAGAAAGATCGGGACGCCGATGAGGAACGGTACGAACTCGCCGACCCACCAGCCCAAATGCGCGAACAGCACCGCCGTGGCAAAACTGCTCTTGCCTCCGAGCAGCACGCCGAACACGATCTCGCGGATGCCTTCGCCCCCGACGGACGGCCCAATGACCGTGCCGTAAATCATCAGCGGCGACGCGAACAAGATGTCGAGCAAGTTCGTGTTCGTGGTGCGGATGGCCATCATGGTGCCGAAAAACATGAAGCACGTGGCCAGATGCACCCACATGCCGCACAGCACCGCGGCAAGCAACAGCAACCGTTTGCCGCTGTAGGCCGTAATCGCCGCGCCGAGCTTGTCGATCTTGTTGCGCACAGCGGCGGGAGTCGGCAGCACGGCCACAAGCACCTGGATTACGCGCGGATTAAACAACAGCAGGAACGAAACGATGACGAAGCCCGCTAACGCCACAAGGATCACGGCCAGCAATGCCACCTTGATCTTGAGTATTCGGAATCCGAGCGGAAACGTCATGAAGACCAGGAAAGTGAGCGAGATGAACCCGATCAGTTTCTCGACGGCGATGACCGTGGCGTTCTTGATCGGCTCCTTGGTGTAGAGCGAGGCATCGTAGAATCGGTAGCCGTCGAGGCCCGTCGTGCCCGGCGTGAAGATCCCGATCATACGGCCTACAAACCAGCTTTGCACCGTATAACCGAGGGGGATAGATAGACCTTGGCCCCGCAGGAGCAACCGCCAGCGAGCCACCCCGGCGAGTATCCCCGTCAGTTTCACGACAAGAGCAAAACTCATCCACAACACGGCCGTTGTGAAGTCCGTGCGCGTGAGTTCCTGCCAGAGGCTCTTGGGAGTGATGCCGCCGAATTGGTCGGGGCGCAGCCCAAACGTCTGCGGCCGGAACAACAAAACGAAGAGGCCGACCGTCACGGCCAGTTTCAGGACGATCCCGATCGCTTTCTTGGGCATACTCAATGTCCCCGAGTTTCTACCGTTCCGCGCCGCTCCAAGCCATTCCTTTTCAAGGATAGCATACGGCATTCGATCAGTCCAAGGTGTCGAGCTTGCTCGAACCTGCACGCGCGCCATGGGACCTATAGGTCGTATAGGTCCTATAAGCGCCCGCGTGTAATTTGGAGTCGACGCGATGCCGCCGAGTATGGTATAGAGACGCATTCAACCAAGGAGAAGCGTGATGAAAACGAAACTTGCCATCGGTGTTCTGGCCGCGCTGTTGCTGTGCGCAATCGCCGGGTCCGAACCCACAGCCGCCGCAAAGGATGCCATGAAGAACGCACCCGAGAAAGTCCTGCGCCACGTGGTCCTGTTCAAGTTCAAGGACGGCACGACGCCCGAACAAATCAAGAAGGTCGAAGACGCGTTCCGCGCCCTGCCCAGCAAGATCGACACGATTCGCGATTTCGAGTGGGGCACGGATATCAGCACCGAGAAGCTGGCCCAGGGCTTCACGCATTGTTTCCTGGTCACGTTCGCGAGCGAGGCAGACCGCGATGCGTATCTGCCGCACCCGGCGCACAAGGAATTCGCGGGATCGCTCGGGCCGGTGCTCGACAAGGTGCTCGTGGTCGATTACTGGGCAAAGAAGTAACGGCTAGCTTCGGTATTCGGCACAGAGCTCGCTGACCAGCCGCACGCGTTCGATATCGCCCACGGGCGAGATCTCGTCCGAGATGCCGAGCACGAGGTGCGGGTGGAAATACTCGATGCACTTGCGCGTGTTCGTCACGAGGCTCTCGATCGGTTCCGACGGCAGGAAATCCGTGCACGGGATGCCGTCGAGCAGGATGAGATCGCCCAGCGCGTCGCGCGTTTGTTCGAGCGTTACGTCGCCTTGTGGGATCGGCGTGATGGCCTCGTAACCGTCGAATCCGCAATCGCGCGCGTAGGGAAGCAACTGGCCGCAATCGCCATCCCAATGCGGATAGGTCTTCTTGCCCGACTTGTGCAAGAGTTCGTTCCGGCGCTGGTACTCGGGCATGACGAATCGCTCGAACAGCGGCGGAGCGCACAGCGCTTGATGGACGTTGTCGCCGAAGTTCACAATCTCGACGGGCGACGCCGCAATCATCTCGAGCATCGGCGTATCTGTTTCATTAATCGTGGCGACGAAATGCGCCATCTCTTTCGGAAAGAGGTACAGGGCTGTCGTGCCCTGCTCGAACCCCATGAACTCGATCATGATCCGCATCAAGTTGATGCGCGGGATGAAGATTGAAGGCGCAGCCCTCTCCCCCACTTCGTCGCCCGCGCGCCGGAACGTATCCATGTCGAACCACGCGCGGCGATGATTCAGTACCCACTCCATCGCGCGCATGTCGTCCGGCGTCTCGACGGGGTACTTCCGAGTGTGGTGCGCAATTGACGTACGTTCGAAGATTGTCACCAAGTCCCCGGCCGGCGTGTGTTCGATCACGGTCGTCAGCGGGCCATCGACGACTTCCTCGCGCGGGATCTCGACGGTGCTCTCGTAGCGCTGCGCGGGGTTGAACGCCCAATATGCGCGGCACGAACACCCGAGGTCGTCGAACACGTCGAGCAGCGACATGTCCCGATAACGTTCCGGCAGCGTGCCCTGGTCGCGGTTGGTGTAGTACCAGTGTTCGATACGCGGCTGCCAAAGCACGCGGTCGACCGGTTCGCGCCGAAAGATCCGCTCATTCAGTTCGCGACACGTCATCAAGACTTACCCATTTCATGCACGGGACTAGATCGAGGCCCCCAGGGATCGCCACACAGAAACCAGGCGTCCGAAACTCTTCAAGTGTCCTGTGGATTGGTTACGCGTCACCAACTCGCGGAAATAATGTTCCTCTACCACCGGACCGGGACTTGTCTTAGAGTAAGACAGATCTCGTTCGCGCATCATTTCCTTCAGATAGGCAAGATGAAACTGCGCCCGTGTCACGTAGTATTCGTGGCGTGGCATCTGTTCGGGGTCTGCCTGACTCACGTCATAGAATTCTTTCCAAGTTCGTAGCGACTCACTCTGCGGATTCTGACGCATGAAACGGCTGTTGCCCAAGAACCAAGTCTCGATGCAGCAATCCTGAACGATGATGAAGTGACTCCTCGGCACTGGTCCCATCGCAATGAGTTGTTCTATCTCTGCAAGTTTGTCATCGAAGCCAAACTCTTCAGCATCTACACAAATGAATAAATGGTCTATCTGTCGATGGGCACGAATGTCCTTCAGTGCTGCCGAAATGCGCTGAACATACGACGGATAGCCATCGCCCGAAATCAGGAAGTAATGGCTATCGGAAATATCTTCTATGCGATCAACCTTTTCAAGTTCCGGAAAGAAGTACGAGAACCAAGCCTGGTAGACTCTTCGTTCCGTTACTCTACCTTCGACGAGCACGTAGAGGTTCATTGAACCCCCTCCTGATACTCGGGAAGATTGATGAGCAACGTGAAACGATCCTGCGCAGAATGTGTTTGCAGGCCGCGAATCGATCCCGCGTCATGCACGGTGACGACCGATCCCTTTCGTGTCACAACCCTCCAACGCTCCATCGGCACATCGTTAATGATGTAGGGGTGATGGCTCGTAATGATGAACTGGAGGTCACGAGATCGTTCCAGGAAATGATCGGAGACCTGCGGCAAACAGTTGATACCAAGGCTGTTCTCAATCTCGTCAATAAGAACGACTGTGCCCGTGGGAGCAAGCGCCAGCTCAAAGAGATGGAAGAGTGTGCGTGACATGCCCGAAGATAACCGTGCGGTCGTAATCCAATCTTCCAGTCCAAACTCCTTTACACCAAGCGTGAACGCAGAATTTGCTAGATAGGGAGGAAACTCTTCTCCAAGCAAGTTCAGATCAAAGTCTACAATTCTTCCGATACGAATATCGGAGACCGTCGGAAAGATCCTCGCATACTGATCTTTGATGGCATTGAACTCCTCTCGATAGTCTTCCTGGAGAAGGAAAGCCTTGGCGATCAAGGGGAGCTTTGAGTATTCCTTCAATGAACTCAGGCTCTTGCATGCCTGCCTGCCTTGCTCCAAACGTGGTGGATCAACCACAAAGATTCTCGTAGATCCTTCAGAAGCCTCGCTGAAGATGAAACGACTCAGCGCCGTGCGCAGGGGAGATATGGCCGTTTCATCGCGGAGCAATGTGATGGCGCTTTCCGTTTGCTTCAATCTCGGCAGAGAAGTCTGAAGAAACTGGAATTCATCTTCAGTCCGCCTAACTAAGACTTCGACTCCGTTCTTAACGATAGTCTCGTACTCGAAAGAGGGAGAGTCTCCGCTCTCGTCTGTCTCGCCTTCTTCTTCTTCAATATTGAGCGCGGCATCCTTCGCCAGCAGCGAGACCTTGGCGCTCCAAACATAAGTTTCTCCTTCGGATACCAGTTCCAGCATCCACTCGCATCCATTGACACCCTTTGCATTAGATAGTGCCGCTCTTCGAACTGAATGTAGTGCCTGGAGAATCAGCGTCTTTCCCACGCCCGACACGCCAACCAATAGGTTGAAATCACCAAAGCAGGTCTCATTCAAGATCCAATTGCGAGACGTATCGTGGAATCGGAACTTCTTAATGGTCATAGGTCGACAGTTGCTCCCTGAGAACCAATGTGGTTCCCTTCAGACTGGGAATAGCATACACCTCCCGATTCTCTGGTTAAACATGAAGGCTGCTCGTCTCTGATCCTTCAAGCAGTGCCTTATCGACAGGCCCCCGCCGCGGCGAGCCAGCCTCTCGGCCTCGATGATTATATACCGATTAATGGGCTTGTGCTATCCCTTTCCTCGCCCGTCAAACCAATATGTCTGAAACTCCTCGAAGACGGTCGCGAGCGCATCGACGTTGCTCGGCGACGTTGGCGGGTAGATGCCGCAGACGAGTTCTAGGCCGCCTTGCGGCGAACCGAGTTTGCGGACTTCCTCTTCGACCAGGTCGTGGATATCCTTCGGCGTGCCGAACGGGACGACGGTCTGGCGGTCGACGTCCAGGCGAATGCAGACGCGGCCTTTGAATTCGCGCTGCAGGTTGTCGACGCCGTTGCAGAGATCCTGCGGATTGATGATGGTCACGCCGGACAGCATCAGGTCTTCGATGAGGTCCATGATGTAGCCATCGCTGTGCATCATGACGTGGCAGCCCTTGGCCCGGCATGGCTGGAGCAGCTTTTCGTAGGCCGGTTTGCAGTACTTGCGGAACATGTCCGGGCTGATGATCGACGCCGTCTGCGAACCGAGGTCCTCGCCGATGGTCATCATGTCGACGTCCATGGCGAGGAATTGGTCGACGAGGACGCGGTTGTGTTCGTAGAGCGCGTCGATGAGTTTCCACAACATCGGCTCTTCGGTGGCCATGTCGAGCATCATGTTGGTGAAACCGCGCACGTACGTGAGCCGCATGAACAGGAAGCCGTGCGGCAGCCCGCCCTCGCACAACTCGCCCGCCTCCTTGCGGCGGATCATGTTCTTGCGCGCGGCTTCCCAGTCGGCTGGACCGCGGTCGGCGGTCTCGATCGGATTCGGCGCTTTCCAGGTGTCCCAGTTCTTCCAGTCCGCGAGCGGGGCCTCGATCACGACGCCCTCGATACCGTTGACGCTGGTCTCCCATACACAACCCCACGAGTCCTTGAACGGCACGCCCTTCGTGTAGGCCGGGCCGAAATCGAACTTGTCCCAGTCGCGCTTGCCCTTCTCGAAGCCCGGCCAGATTTTCGGGTGCCGCGCGACAACATCCTCCATCTCGCCGCGCCACTGATCCCACGAGGCGTTGGAAATCCCGATCCACACGGGCATGAATTCCGGACCTTGAAACGAGGCATTGCGCAGGTAGTTCTCGCGAAACGTCAGGGCCATGGCGAAGGTTCTCCTTAGGCTGGATATCCGTCGGATTCTAGCATAACCTGCCCACGTTCGTGATCGTGATCGTAGTCGTAATCGTAATCGCACCTTCGGTAGTGTCGCGCACCGCTGTCCCTTGCTCGGCATAGGAAATGACTCAGGGCACGAACAACGATTACGATTACGACGACGATCACGAACACGAACACGAACACGAACAGCGAGAGGAGCGGTTGCGCGTGAAGGGATGCTTCAGAGTTGCGTTTACGGCGATGGGCTTGTTGCTCATTGCGGTGGCGCTGGGCGCGATCACGCTTATGTTCGAGACGGACATCTATGCCAAGGGCTTAATTGAACGGACGCTGAGCTACGTTATCAACGCCGATCTGCGCGTCGAACACATTCGCGTCCTGCCGCTGGAACCGGGCCTGGAATTGCGCGGCATTTCGGTGTCGAATCCGGGGACGTTCAAGTCGGGCACGGCCATGACCATCAAACGCGCCCTACTGCGTTTCGACCCGAAGACGCTCTTCTCGAAGACGCCGGTCATCCGCCAGGTGCTGCTTCAAGGCATGCACGTGAACCTGCGGTACGAGATCGGCGAGGGCACGAACCTGGGGACTCTGCGGAAGCAGGCTAAGCTCGGTTCCCACCCCGAAGACGCCAAGGCGCCGCGCGCGGCTCGAGGGGCCTTTATCGTTCAAGAGGTCCGCTGCGAGGAAGCCGAGATGGCGTTGAGCACCAATATGGTCCCGGTGGTTAAGGCAGATCTGCATCTTGCGCCGTTCACGCTGCACGATTTCGGCAACAGGCCGGTAACGGTAGGCGAACTCACGGCCGCGTTTCTCGGCAGCGTGTTGCGCGAGACGCTTACGTTGCGCGGCCTGCTCAGCCCGGTCACGTCGCTGCTTCAAAAGGAATCCGACGACACGCCGTAGGCCCGGTTCGAGCCGGCGGGCCGGAGTCTGCTAAGGTATGCGCCGTGACTTGGCCTCGCGGCCGTTGGAACACGCCATGAAGAAGACCTCACTCATCGAACGTGAAGACTGGATCTACGTGGTCCTGATCGTGCTGACGCTGGCCACGTTCTGGTCCGTCCGCCAGTTCGAGTTTCTTAACCTGGACGACGACGGCTATATCCTCAATAGCGCGCGCGTGCAGCAGGGATTCAACGTCGCGTCGGTGGCGTGGGCGTTCACGACGGGCCACATGTCCAACTGGCATCCCATGACGTGGCTGTCCTACATGCTCGACTACTCACTGTTCGGCCTGAACCCGCGCGGCTATCACGTCGTCAACGTCTTGCTGCACACCGCCAACGTCGTCCTGCTGTTCACGCTGCTGCTCCGCATGACGGGCGCGTTGGGATGCAGCGCGTTCGTCGCCGCGATGTTCGCAATTCATCCGCTCCACGTCGAGAGCGTCGCGTGGATCGCGGAACGCAAAGACGTGCTCAGCGGCCTGTTCTGGATGCTGGGCATCATGGCGTATGCGCTCTACGTGCGGCAGCCGGGCAAAGGACGCTATGCGGTCGTGGCATTCGTGTTCGCGCTGGGACTGATGTCCAAGCCGATGGCCGTCACGTTTCCGTGCGTACTGTTGCTGCTCGATTACTGGCCGCTCAAACGCCTCGATCTCGATGCGCCCGTGCGTCCGCAGCTAACGCGCCTCGCTCTCGAGAAAGCGCCTTTGCTCGCGATGTCCGTAGGTTCGAGCGTGGTAACGATCGTCATGCAACAGCGGTCTGGCGCGCTCGATACCCAAAGTCTCTTTCCGTTCAAGATCCGCGTGGCCAACGCGGTCGCCTCCTACGGAACGTACCTCCTCAGGACTTTCTACCCAGTCGATCTGTACGTTCCGTATCCTCACCCCGGTTTCGCCATTTCGCCCTGGCACGTGGCGATTGCCGCGACCGTGCTGGCCTTTGTAACCGTGCTCGCGTTTCGATGGGCGCGGCGCGCGCCGTACTTCGTGGTGGGCTGGCTCTGGTTTTTGGGAACGCTGGTCCCCGCCATCGGACTCATACAAGCCGGCTCGCAAGGCATGGCCGACCGCTACACGTACCTTCCTCTGATCGGCGTCTTCATCATCCTGGCGTGGGGCGCGTCCGATCTGCTTGGACGCTGGAAGCAAGGACGTATCGCCTTGACCGCAGCGGCGCTTGCAGTCACCGCTCTTCTTGCCGGCGCCACGATGTTTCAACTTCAATACTGGCGCAACACGGTGGCGCTGTTCGAGCATGCGCTCAGCATCAACGACGAGAACACGATGGCGCACAACAATCTCGGTTCCTGTCTCCTGCAACAAAACCGGGTGCGGGAGGCCGCGGGGCACTTCTCGCGCGCGATCGAGATTGCGCCGACGAACACGGACGCGCTCAACAACCTCGGTGTCGCGGTGATGGCGCTGGGCAACTTCCAGGAAGCGGTCGATATCTTCCAACACGTCCTGCAAACCACGCCGGACGATGCGACCGTGCACAGCAATCTCGGCGTGGCGTATCTCCAGTTGAACGATCTCCCGAAGGCCAAGGCCAGCATCGAGCAGGCTTTGCGCCTCGATCCCTCTTGCGACAAAGCGCGGCAAGTGTTGGGACTGATCGAAGGCAAGATGCGCCAGTAAGCGCCGTTACTCTGCTGGTGTCGCAGCGCTTTCCACGAACGTATGAAGCTGCGCGGCGGGCGTCCCCGGGGGGATATCGCAGCCGCTGCTTAGCAGCCACCGCTCGCCCTTGACCGCACGGCACAAGGCGCGCGTCTCGTTGCGGACGTCCTCCGGAACGCCGAACCGGAAGACGGCGCTTGGGTCGAGGTTACCGCGCAGTACGACGCGGCCGCGCGCCACGGCGCACGCGCGCTCGGGCGGGACTTGGTAGTCGACGTCCATGAAGTCGACACCGGTCGAGATCAGGTCGTCCATGATCGGAAGGATGTTACCGCACACGTGAATGCCCAGCACGGGCCAGCCTGCCTCGCGCAGGCCATGGAAGAGCCGCCGGTGCCGCGCCAGCACCATGCCGCGATACAGCGAGGGGGAAATGAAGTTGGGCGAACATGTCGCCTCGCCCATGACGAGGCCGTGCGCGCCGCTCGCCCGCAGCCACGTACCCACGCGCAACGCAAGGTCCGTCGTGAAATCGAGTATTTGCTCGGCTTCGTCGGGGGATTCCAGGAGGTCGATCAAGATCTGCTCGACGCCGCGCAACTGCGACGCGGCAATCAGCGGGCCGCGCAACGTTGCCAAGACAAACGATTCGCCGCCGATCGTCTCGACGGTCTTCGCGACCGCGTCGAAAAACAACGGCATGCGTCCTCCGCGCGTTACGTCGGTTGCCCGCAGCGCGTCGAGGCGCGCGGTATCGGCCAGGAGATGCTCACGCAGCAACGGCGCGCCATGTTCCGGTTGCGCGACCTCCGCGCCAAGCGCCTCCGCTTCGCCCGTCACGCCCATCGACAATTGCACGCCGTCGAAACCGAAGGTCCGGTATCCTCGGGCGGTCACCGAAGCCATCGTGTCCGCGTCCGTGTAATACTTGCCAAGCGGCACGTCGAACAGCGGCGGCAGCCCGCTGTGCAGGATCGGCAGCACGGGCGGCAGTTCCGGCGGATTTCCCGCAAACACGGCGTCGATGCGCTCGCGACCGGTCATCAATGAAACCTCCTCTTGGTTGTTGCGGGACATGCTTAGCACGATTATGGCCGTCTGCGCAAGGAATGCTAAGATCGTCCGCGTGCGCAACCAAACGAAAGGGAGGATTCCATGGGCAATTACGCGTTATGGCTCGCGGCAGTCGTGTGTATGGCAGCGATCGGCGGCATGGCCCATGCGGACGAGGCAAAACGGGTATTGATCGTGACGGGCAGGGATTACCCGGGGCACACGTGGCAGGAGACCGCGCCGGTCCTCGCGGCGGATCTGCGCGCGGACACGCGCTTGAACGTCGACGTTACCGAAGACCGCGGCGTGCTCGAATCGCCCGAGTTGGATCGCTACGACGTGGTGGTGTTGCATTTCATGAACTGGGAACAGCCCGATCCTGGGCCGAAGGCGCAGGCGCACTTGAAGCAGTTCGTCGAGGGCGGCAAGGGGCTTGTCGTGGTGCACTTCGCGTGCGGCACGTTTCAATCGTGGCCCGAGTTTCGCAACCTCGCAGGGCGCTCCTACGATCCCAAGCTGCCGCCGCACGATCCCATGGGCACGTTCCGCGTCGAGATCGCGAGCAAAGACCACCCCATCACGCAAGGTCTGCAACCGTTCGAGACGAAGGACGAACTGTACACGTGCCTCGCAGGCGACGCGCCGATCGATATACTCGCGACGGCGAAATCGTCGGTCGACGGCAAGGACTATCCCATGGCGTTCGTGCGGCAGTACGGCCAAGGGCGCGTGTTCCACAGCCCGCTCGGCCATGACGCGGCGGCGCTGTCCAATCCGCCGGTAGCGGAATTGTTTCGCAGGGGTTGCGCTTGGGCGGCGGGGCTTCCGCCCGTCAAGTGAGGTCCCTGCTTATCTCAAAGTCCCCAAACGTCGCCAAGAGCTATCTCTCAAGATAGCACTTTCTTGCTCTTGCCCTTGCCCTTGCCCTTGCCCTTGCTCCTGCTGCCTCGTGAATTGAGTCCTGACCTCCTGTCATTCTGAGCGAAGCGAAGAATCTCTTGAAAGGAGAAGCTTCTTCTAAGAAGATTCTTCGCTTCGCTCAGAATGACAAGGAACTGAGTTTCTGTTTTCGAGCTAGCACAAGCAAGAGCAAGAGCACGAGCAAGAGCAAGAATAGAGAGAGCTACATGAAGGTTCGAGAGCAGTGACGCACGCTCACGTTTCGCGTTCGAAGATCCGGTACAGCGCCGGCAGAACCAGCAACGTGAGCAGCGTGCTCGAGGTCAGGCCGCCGATGACCACGGTGGCCAGGGGGCGCTGCACTTCCGCGCCCGTGCCTGTCGCGATGGCCATCGGCACGAAGCCCAGCGAAGCAACCAGCGCGGTCATAAGGACCGGACGAAGCCGCAGGAGCGATCCGTGGACGATGGCCTCGTTGAGCGGCGCGCCTTCGGAACGCAACTGGTTGATGCACGAAACCATGACGAGACCGTTAAGGACGGCCACGCCTGAAAGCGCAATGAAACCCACGGCGGCGGTGATGGAAAACGGCATGTCGCGCAGCCATAGCAACACGATGCCGCCGGTCAATGCAAGAGGAACGCCGGTGAACACGAGCATGGCGTGCTTGGCGGAATTGAAGGTGCTGAACAGCAGCAGGAAGATAAGGAAGAAACACAACGGCACGACCACGGCCAGGCGCTGCCGCGCGACGACGAGGTTCTTGAACTGGCCGCCCCATTCGAGCCACGTGCCCGGAGGCAGCGCAACTTCGCCTTCGATCCGCCGGCGCGCCTCGGCAACGAACGACGCGATATCGCGGCCGCGGATATTGGCCTGCACCGACACCCGGCGCTTGCCGTTCTCGCGGCTGACTTCGTTGATGCCTTCGGTGAGCGCGATATGCGCCACCGACTGCAATGGGATGTAACCGGGGTTTGCCTTCTCGGATCGGCCCGGCAACAAGACCGGTAATTGGTTGAGCGTCGCGAGGTCCTTCCTCGCCGCGTCCGACAGCCGCACGACGATGTCGTAACGCCGGTCCCCCTCGAAGACTATCCCGGCCTCGTGGCCGCCGATCGCCGTGGCGACCGTGTTCTCGACGTCCGAGACGTTGAGACCGTAGCGCGCAATGGCGGAGCGGTCGAAGTAGATATCCATCGCGGGCAGTCCTTCGATGGGATCGGCCTTGACATCCGCCGCGCCGGGGATCGTCTGCAAAATCTTCTCGATGTGCTGTGCCGGGGCCAGCATCTGATCGAAGGAGTCTCCGAAAACGCGCACCGCTAGGTCGGTACGCACGCCCGCGAGCATTTCGTTCACGCGGTCTTCGATGGGCTGGGTAAATTCGTAGGCATTCCCCGGAAGCTGCTCCAGGGCATCTTCCATGCGCTGCCGCAGGTGTTCCTTGGTTTCGTTCGGATCCGGGCGCTCCGCTTTCGGCTTAAGCATGACAAACATGTCCGCCTCATTCGGCGGCAGCGGATCCGTGGCCATATCCGCCGTGCCTGTTTTCGAGAACACGACGCTGACCTCGGGGAAACGCTTGAGTGTCCGCTCGATATCGAGCTGCATGGAGGTCGACTGCGTGATGCCGGTGCCGGGAATCCGGGCGCTGATGATGAGGAAGTCCTGCTCGTCGAGCCGGGGCACAAACTCCTGGCCCAGCGTGCGGAAGAGCAACAAGCCGCCCACGAACGCCGCCACGGCCAGCGCAACCACCGGATAGCGAAGTTTTAACGCGGCGGCCAAGCAGGGCGCGTATACGCGCTTGGCGCCGCGAATGAAAATGCTTTCCTTCTCCTTGACCTTGCCGGTCATGAAGATCGCGGTCATGGCGGGAATGAACGTCAACGACAACACGAACGCCGAAACGAGCGCGAAGATCACGGTGATGGCCATTGGTTTGAACATCTTGCCTTCGACGCCGGTCAGCGCGAGGATCGGGAGGTACACCGTAATGATGATTCCCTGGCCAAAAGCCGACGGGCGGACCATTTCGTGCGCCGCCAGCCGGACCTCGTGCAGCCGCTCGTCCAGCGCGAGACGCCGGCCCACGGCCTGCTGCTTTGCCACGAGCCTGCGCAGGCAGTTCTCGACAATGATCACCGCGCCGTCGATGATGAGCCCAAAGTCGATCGCGCCCAGGCTCATGAGATTGCCGCTCACGCGCGCCTGCACCATGCCCGTCGCCATCATCAGCATCGACAGCGGTATCGCCAGCGCGGTAATCAGCGCGGCGCGTGCGTTGCCCAGCAGGATGAAAAGAACGACGATTACGAGCGCCGCCCCCGTGGCAAGATTGTTCCTTACGGTCGCGATGGTGGCGTCGACAAGTTTCATGCGGTTCAGCACCGTCCGCACCTCGATGTCGGGGGGCAGCGACCGGCCAACCTCGCGAATGCGCGCGTCGACATCGCGCGCGACGCTTCGGCTGTTCGCGTCGATGAGCTTGATCGCGGTGCCGATAACGACTTCCTCGCCGTCGCGGCTGCCGCTGCCCGTCCGGAGGTCGCCTCCAATGACGACCTCGGCCACATCCCGGACGTAGATAGGCGTGCCCTGCCGCGTGCCAATCACGATGTCGGCGATCGCGTCCGCCGACTCGATGCGGCCCGCTAAGCGCACCGAGTACGCCTCGCCGTTTTGCTCGATATAGCCCGCGCCGACGCTCACGTTGTTCCGCTCGATGGCATCGATCACGTCCTGGAACGTCATGCCGTAGGCGTAAAGCCTCATCGGGTCAGGCTGGACTTGGTATTGCTTTCCATAGCCGCCGATACCGTCGATATCGGCCACGCCGTCGATGCCTTTCAATTGCGGACGGATGATCCAGTCCTGCACCGTGCGCAGGTACGTTTCTCGTTCGAGATCCGTCGTGAGGCGTTGTCCTTCGGGCGTGAGATACGCGCCGTCGGACTGCCACCCCGGCTGTCCGTCTTGGACCGGCGCGTCCTTGCCGTGCGGATGCGCGTACTCGACGGTCCACATGTACACTTCGTCCAACGCCGTGGCCGTCGCGCCCATTCTCGGCTCGGCGCCCTGAGGCAGGCTGTCCTTCGCCTCGACAATCCGCTCGCTCAGTTGTTGCCGCGCGAAATAGATGTCGACGGAATCGCGGAATACGGCCGTCACCTGCGAGAATCCGTTGCGCGACAAGGACCGCGTGTATTCGAGTCCGGGGATGCCCGCGAGCGCGGTTTCGATGGGAAACGTGATCTGCTTTTCGATTTCGACGGGCGAGAATGCCGGATAGGCGGTATTGATCTGGACCTGCTTGTTCGTGATGTCGGGCACCGCGTCAATCGACAGCCGCGCGAGCGAGAAGACGCCCGCCGCCGCGACGCCGAGCACAATCAGCACGACGAAGTAGCGGTGCGAGACGGAGAACGCCAGGATACGTTCAAGCACGGGCGGAAACCTCCGCGCGCGTCATTCCTCTCCTCCCTTCTCTTTTTCGACGTCGGCCTTAAGAATGAAGGTGCCGCTTGCGGCATAGGTCTGGCCCGCTTCGAGTCCGGAAAGCACTTCCACGTTCGTGTCGCTCGACCGTCCTAGGGTGACGGGCGACGCGGCGAACCCCTCATCCGACTTGACGAAGATATGCGGTGCGCCGCCCAGCAGTTGTACGGCAGTTTTCGGGACGCAAATCTTGGCGTCTTGCGCGTTGACCTCGACGGCCCCCGAAACGAACATTCCAGGCTTCCACTTGCGCTCAGGGCTCGCCAGGATAACGCGAGCCAGGGCCGCGCGGGTGTCCTGTTCGAGCACCGGCCCGACATACGCGATAGCGCCTGTGCCCGTGAGCGTGTCGACGGTGGAAGCTATCGTTACGTCGAGTCCGACTTCGATGCGGGGCATGTCCTGCGGCGAGACACTGAAATCGGCCCACACCGTCCCCAGGTTGGCCACCACATACACCGAGGTTTCCGCCACCACCGATTCCCCGAGCACGATTCGTTTCTCGATAATGGTCCCGTCGATGGGCGCGGCGATCTCGAATCGAGTGAGGTCGTCTTCTCCCTTCCCGCCGAGGCGCTCGATCGCTTCCTTCGCAATACCCAACGCGCGCAACTGCTGCGTGGCCGTACGCAGCGCGATCCCTGCTTCCGCCAAGCCCTGCTTTGCTTCCAGATAGTCTTGCTCCGCGGAGATCTTCTTCTCCCAAAGGTCTTTCTCGCGGGCAAAGGTGGTCTTGGCGAGCGATTCGTGTTCGCGCGCCGCAAGGTAGGCGGACTTGGCGTCGGCGAGTTCCTTGCTTTCGAGGACGGCAAGCGTCTCCCCCGCGCGCACCGAATCGCCGAGGCCTTTGATAACCTTGACCGCTACTCCCGGCACGCGCGGCGTGATGTGCGCCACGTTATCCGCGTTCAATCGGATCTCGCCCGGAAGCTGAATAGATTCGCCGACACGACCGGGACCGGCGACGGCCGTTTTGATCCCGGCCTGCTCGATTTGTTCTGGCGAGAGTTTCACCTGCGCCGGTTCGTTACCTTCGGCGGGAGCGCCCAAGGCTAGATGCGGCGCTGCCGCAACGAGCACCACGGCGAGCGCCGCGCTCCATACGAACGATCGCGAGTCTTCGTCAAGGATTCGCATGGCCTGTTCCCTCCTGCTTCTCCGTGGAATGCTCCGGCGCGCCGGCCACTTTCACGGAACGGCCAGCAAGACGGTCGGCGTCCGTTGCGGCTTGATGATACGCCGCCAAGGCGTCGAGGTACTTCCCTCGGGCGTCGAACAAGGTACGCTGCGCGTCAAGCACTTCGAGGTAGCCGAACTTCCCTTGCCGATACCCTTCCTGGACACGGTCCAGCACATCGGCAGCGCGAGGCAGGACTTCGTCGCGCAACGCCACGACGCTGTCGTACGCATGCGCCAGCGTCTCGTACGCCGCCCGCAACTGGGCGCGTGTCTCGACCTCCGCGCGCCTTCGGTCTTCGTGCGCGCGCGCGGCCTCACATTCGGCCTCCTTGATCTTGCCCTGGTTGCGATCGAAGACGGGCAGAGGCAGGCCGATCTCAAAGACGAGCGATTCCTGATGGCTGCTGCCGAACCCGGTCCTGCCTTCTGAAACGCTCGCAACATGGCCGCCTTCTTCGGTCCAGTCGAACTGCGAATGCGAAGCAAGCCCCAGCGTCCGAAGGCCGATCCCGACCGTAAGGTCGGGCACGCGCTGCGCGCGTTCCAGTTCGAGGGCGGCCTGCCGCGCCGCGATTTCGTCGGTCCAGCGCGCGACATCGGGATTCTTGGCGATCTCCTGAGCCATTTCTTCGTAGGACGGTGGCGGCGCGGCGGCCTGGAAATCGCCCTCTACGCCGCCGATATCCGGCGGCGTCGCCCCCCACGTTCCCGCAAGTTCCGCCAATGCCGCGTGGAGTTTGCCCAACGCTTCGTTCTCGCTCGCCTTGGCCTCGGCGCGTTCCGTTTCCGATTTCGTCGTCTCGATCGGGGAGGCCTTGCCAGCCTCGACGCGCGCCGCCACCGCCGCCGCCATTCGTTCGGCAACGGCTACGTTGTCCTTCGCGAGCGAGAGCCGTTCTTGAGCGCCCAGCGCCTCGACAAACGCCTTGGCTACATGCGCCAGCACGTCGAGCCGCGCCACCTCATAGTCCCACCGGGCAAGGTCCTTCTGGTACCCCGCGAGCCGCACGCGTTTCACGCGTTTGCCGCCTAATTCGACGGCCTGCGAAAGCCGCAACGTAGCCTGCGATTCGGCGATGCCCCCGCGCGTTCCGCGTTCGGTTGAATGGTCGATCGCCACGCTGCCGTCCGCGGCCCGCGTCGTTGTTGCGGTGTGCGCGTCCGGCCCTTGATTCCAGCGCACGTCTTCGATTTCCAGCGAAAGCTCCGGATTGGGCCGCAGGCCCGACTGCAACTCGTTCGCCTCGGCGGCGCGGATGCCCCACTCGAACGACGCAAGCGCCGGGCTGTTCGTGAGCGCGAGCGCCGCGGCTTCCTGTAGCGTGATGCGTTTCGACACGTCGTCGGATTCGGCGGCGGCTGACAGGGATGCCAGCGCGAATGCACAGACCAAAAGACGCACTGCAGCGCGGAACGCCATGCGATGCTTCCTTTCGTTCGAGATGCCCATAGCCCGCGCGCATTGTAACGCATAACGCGTGGCACGCGCGAGCATGCGCCGGTGCGTTTCGGATGCGTTGCCGACTGCGATAGAATGGCCGCCGTGTAAAGAAGCTCAGTTATCCCCAGTTTCTATGTAGCTCCATCTTGCTCTTGCTCTTGCTCTTGCTCGTGCTCGTAATCGACCGAAGATCGAAGGGCTGTAGCTTCAACAGAACAACCGTTTTCCCAGGGCTTGTGACCGCTGCCGACACTCGGCCGCAAGTAACTCGATCACGATCACGATCACGATTACGAGCAAGAGCAAGAGCACGGATCTTCACGTAACTGGGGATACAGGAGATGGAGAAGATACGGACATGCCTGTGTTTCAACTGACCGACGCGCTGATCTTCCCGCCGCCCGTGTTGGCCGAAGATGGCCTGCTGGCCGTGGGCGGCGACCTGAGCGAGGATCGCCTCCTGCTGGCATATCGAACGGGAATCTTTCCATGGTACTCCGAAGAAGAACCCATTTTGTGGTGGTCGCCGGACCCGCGGTTAATCCTGATACCGGACGAATTCCATGCCTCGCGCCGGTTGGATCGGCTCGTCCGGCAAGGCGTCTTCTCGGTCACGTTCGATACCGCCTTCGACCGCGTGATCGAGGCGTGCGGGCAGGCTCCAAGGCCCGGACAGGACGGCACGTGGATCACACCTGAGATGCGCGAGGCCTACATCGGTCTGCACGAGTCGGGGTACGCACATTCGGTCGAGTGCTGGCAAGGCGAAGCGCTTGCCGGAGGATTGTACGGCGTGTCGCTGGGACGGTGTTTCTTCGGCGAGTCGATGTTCTCGACCATGCCAAACGCCTCGAAAGTCGCGTTGGCGGCGTTGGTGCGGCGCTTGCGGTCGTGGAGCTTTGACCTGATCGATTGCCAGGTGTACACGCCGCACCTGTGCAGCCTGGGCGCGCGAGAAATCCCGCGGGAAGCGTTTCTCGAATGGCTCGATGCGAGCGTGCAATGGGAGACGCGACGTGGGAAGTGGACTGGCCACGAACACGACGAGGCCCACGGAAGCCTCGGCTCCCATGGGCCTCGATAGAGGTCGCTCTAGCTCGGACTACTTCTTCAGCACCTTCGGGACGCCCGGCGCGGAAATGCGGGCCATCGTCGGCATGCCGCCGATGAGCGGGCGCACGTAGCTCTTGAAGGCGTCGGTAATGTCGTTACCGGCGGCGTTGATGAACTCGTCTTTCATTTCGGTGGACTCGCGGGCCACGGTCTCGAGCGGCGTCAGGAAGTACTCGACCGAGTAGTCGCCGATGCGGCGAATCGCGACCGAGCCGTCGCGGTTGTGCCAGATCGCGTACTGGGCCGCTTTCTCGCCGACTTCGCGCGCCTCGAATTGATCGACTTCGCTCACGCACCCGAGGAAGCTGCGCTGGAGATAGCCGAACGTATCGGCGCGCACGCGCTTGATCTTGAGATCGTTCTTCACCCACGAACTGAGCAAGTCGCCCAGTGCGCCCGTGCCGGACAACTGCACGTTGCCATGCGCGTCCTTGTCGCCGCCCGTGAATTGTTCGGCGATCGCTTTGCCGTCGGCGCCAACGATCCCTTCGGACACCGCGATGACGCAGCGGCCGTACTTCTCGTAGCACGCTTTGACATCGGCGAGGAACGAGTCCTTGTTGAAGGCGCGTTCCGGCAGATAGATGAGATGGGGACCGTCGTCGGGATACATGCGCGCCATGCAGGACGCCGCCGTGAGGAACCCGGCGTGCCGGCCCATGACCACCGCGACGTAGACGCCGGGAATGGCGCGGTTATCGAGGTTCGCGCCCGCGAAGGCCTGCGCCACGAACTTGGCCGCGGAGCCGTAGCCTGGGCAGTGGTCCGTGACTTTCAGATCGTTGTCGATGGTTTTCGGGACGTGGATTACGCGAAGCTCGTATCCTGCCTTGTTGGACTCTTGATTGACAATGCGGCAGGTGTCGGCGCTGTCGTTGCCGCCGATATAGAAGAAGTAGCGGACGCCGTGCGCCTGGCAGACCTTGAAGATCTCCTGGCAATAGGTCAGGTCCGGTTTGTCGCGCGTGGACAACAGGCCGGACGATGGGGTCTTCGCGACGGCTTCGAGATTGTGCGTGGTAGCTTCGGTCAGATCCAGGAAGTCCTCATCGATGACGCCGCGCACCCCATGCAACGCGCCATAGACACGCGTGACCTGCGGGAACTTGCGCGATTCGAGCACCGCGCCGACAAGGCTCTGGTTGATGACGGCCGTCGGTCCGCCCCCTTGGGCGACCAACACTTTTCCTTCGAGCGTAGACATGACATTTCTCCTTTGATCGTGTGGCATATCCGGCAAAACCGCCTTGCCGGAGAAGGCCACGATTCTTGCACGGACGCCCGCCGCGATGCAACACGCTTGCGCCATCCGCGCGCATGGAGTACGCTTGAGTTTCTGGGCCGTATCGACGATTCAAAGGAGCATGGCACATGAACGTTCACTGTCTTGGCGACCTCGCGAAAGGACAGAACCTGCAGCATTGGCTGGTCCTCGGGCCTTTCGTGGTGAAGACGAGCGGGCATTTCGAGCGCGAGTATATGTACGAACGGGACCGGATTCTCGATATCGATTATCTCGCCGAGAGCGGCGGCGAGGCGGCCGTCCAGCCCGTGCTCGGGCAGACGCACGCGAACATCGGACTGGGGCCGAAACGTCTGGCATGGCGAGCGCACGAAGATGAACGCCTTCGCGGGATGGATCTCGCGGGCGAGATCATCTACGAAACGGTCCAGCGCAACTGCGTGATCTACGCGGCCGCGTTCGTCGATGCGCCCGCGGATACGCTGGCGCTGCTCGATGCGTACCATTCAGGCATGAAGGTGTGGGTCAACGGCGAACTCGCGTGCAACATGCCCTACGGCCTGCCCAAGGGCGTGCGGATGACCATGCCGACCGTCCCTATCCGCTTGACGAAAGGCACGAATCTCCTGCTATTCAAATTCCGTCCCGGCTATATCTGCGACGGCGTCGACTTCTGCATTCGCGACGTGACGGTCGCCCCGCTGGCCAGCCGCCCGAAGATGCCGGTCGCGGTGGGGCGCATCCGGCCGCTGCCGTATTTCCGCGGCACGCCCGAAGCGCCGCGCCAAGTCATCGAGGCGGCGCTGCTGAATACGACGAACGTCGTGAACACCGTGCGCGTCACGCTGGCATCGGAAACGCTGGGCGCGGAAGAGACCGCCGAAATCCTGTGCGAGCCGCACAAGGTCACGCCGGTCCGGCTGTCCCTCGCCACGCCGCGTGACAAGGCGGGAAGCCGTATCGAGGCGCATCTGCGCGCGCGCATCTACGGCGAGACGATCGACGCGCCCTTCGAGTACGAAGCGGCCGCGCCGCCAAAGTACGACGGCACCGTGCTCGTGTTGTCGAGCTTCCATTTCGACACGACCTACCATGAAGAGCAGCGCGTTTACGCGATGGGCGCGTTCGATATCGTGCGGCAATACTGCCACCTGCACCGCGCCGACCCGCTGTTCCGTTCCATCATTTCCGAGGTCGACTACCTCAAGCCGTATTTCGACGTCTATCCGGAAGATCGCGACACGCTCCTGCGCATCTTTCGCGAGAAGCTCTCCGAACCGGACGTCATGTACAACCAGCCGAACGAACAGAACTGCGGTGACGAGGGGTTGGTCCGCAACTTTCTCTATGGCCAGCTTATTCACGGGCGCGTCTTCGGGAACATCTGCCATGCCTACGGACCCGGCGACGTGTTCGGCCACCCGAACCAGTTGTCGCAGATCGCGAAGAAGAGCGGGTGCATCGGCGTCACGTGGGGCAAGCACATCTTCAACTTCCCGCCCTTCTTCAACCACCTGTCGCTCGACGGCACCGTGCTCCCGCACGAGCGGAACGGCACGAGCGAAGAGGCGTCGCACGAGATGGGCTTGTCGGTCCGGCTGGGCGGCATCGACCAGTCGCCCCCGAGCGCGTGGCATCACACGTTGATGCCGACGTACCGGCAGGGCACGTACTACGATTTGATGTCGACCATCCATCGCGAATGTGAGGAGAAGGGCGCGCATCTGCCCGTCACGTCGCGTGACATGTCGCTCTACCACGCGGCGACCGCGGTGTCGCGCGTGGACCTCAAAATCGCAAACCGCCTGGGCGAGAACGTGCTGCTCGACGCCGAGAAATTCGCGACCATCGCGAACCTGCTCGGGGCGGATTATCCGGAGAAGGCCCTCGACAAAGCGTGGCGTCAGATCTTGTGCGGCCAGCATCACGATTCGATCACGGGCACGCACAACGAGATCTCGTTCGTCGACTTGATGAACTCGTACCGCGAAACGCTCGAACTCGGCACGGACGTGTTGAACCGCGCGCTGGAGTTCATCGGGCGCGCCGTCGAACCGAAGGGCAAGGGCACGCCGTATGTGGTCTACAACGCGCTGGCGTGGGAACGGACCGATGTCGCGCGGATGACCGTTCCCGCCAACGGCGGCATCGAACTGCGCGACGCCCAGGGCAAACTCGTCCCCTTCGAGGCTGTCGCGATTCAGACGGACAAGCGCGGGAAGCCAAAGAGCGTCGAGATCCAGTTCGTCGCGGAAGCGCTCCCGTCGATGGGATATCGCTCCTATACCGTAAGTGATAAGGACAAACCTCTGCCGGTGCGCAAGAAGGCGCCGGGCACAGCGATCGAGAACGAGTTCTACCGAATCGAAATCGATCCGGCGCGCGGAGGCGGCATCGCCAGCCTTTACGACAAGATGGCAAAGCGCGAAGTCCTGAACGCAGCCCAAGGCCATGCCGGTAACGAACTCGCGATCCTCGAAGAAGTCCCGTATCGCAACGAGACGCAGCACGAGTTCTACACGACAGGCCTGAAGATGTTTTCCGGCGACAGCCCGGCGTCGGTCGAGTCGGAGTCCGGCCCGATCAGTTCGACGTTGCGCGCGCGCTATGCGATGGGCGAGCACTGCGACGTCGTCCAGGAAATCACGTTGTACAAGGGCATCAAACGGATCGAGTTCCGCACGATCCTTGTCGACGTGCAGCGCGAAGACTACCTGTATTGCGTGACCTTCCCGACGAATCTGAACGGGTTGACGCCCGTGTTCGACGAACGGTTCGGCGTCGTCGCGCGCAACGACAGCAAGAACTATCTCGATTTCCGCACGCACCAGATGGTGATGTTCAGCGATTGCGCCGTCTACGCCGCGAACAAGTGGATGGAATACGGCCAGTGCGCGCAGCTTCGCGCGGGGCGCAATGCGTACGCGATGAGCATGATCGGCTTGGTTACGCCAAAGGACAAGGCGGATGTCACCGCGGCCGAAGACCTCCAGCGCGCGCTCGTCAAGAAGGGCGTGACCTGCACGCCGTGGTTCGACAAGGACGGGCCGCATTGGGGGAGCTACCTCGACCATAGGGACGACGACCTGCTCTATACGCGGTTCCGTATTTCGATGGGGTCGCGCGGCAGGAACGCGTACACGCGCAAACTGCTCGCCGCGGAAACCGCGGACGTCAAGAAGGCCTTCGAACAGCGGCTCAAGAAGATCGGGTTTGCGTTCCTGCTCGTGAAAGACGCGGCGTTGGCCGATCCCACATGGCCCGCCCTGCCCGTGCTGATTATCGAGGCCATTTCGGCGGCGGCATTGCGCAAGGCCTGCGCGGCTGCGCTCGATGGCTTCGCCGAAAACGCCACCATCAAGCTGCCGGCCGACGTGGACGCGTCCGGTGAATCGCACAAAGTGGACGATTACGGCCTGGCCCTGCTGAACGTCGGCACCTACGCCAACAGCGTCGAGAAGGGCGGCGTCATCTGCATGATCCTCGGCCACACGTGCCGCTGGTACGGCGGAACGAACAATTTCCCCGAGGGCTATCTTATCCCCGAGAACAAGACGCACGTGTACACCTACGCCCTCTACCCGCACGCGGGCGATTGGCGCGAGGCCGGCACGCCGCGCGCGGGGCACGAATTCAATTCTCCGCTTCTGGCGCGCCGCGCAAACCCGGTGGCCAACCCGTCGCTGCCCGCCGAGATGTCGTTCCTCGAAGTCGGCCCCAAGAACCTTATTGTCACGGCAATGAAACCCTTCGGGAATCCCATGGCCGCGTTTCAGAAGCTTCAAACGCCCGACGCGCGCGATGGCATCATGCTGCGCGTCTACGATACGGAAGGCGTCGACAGCGAGGCGCGCATTGCATTCCGCGGCGGGATGAGCAAGGCCTGTTCCGCGAACCTGCTCGAAGAGCCGCAAGAACAACTCGAACTCACCGGTGACAGCTTGACCGTCAAAGTGCCCGCCTACTCGATCGAGACGTTCGGGTTCAAGCCGGGCAAACTCGGGCGCCGATTGCCCGGGCGATCCATCGGCGCCGAGGCGGAACCCGTGCAGCCGGTCTGGGTCCGCTCATGGGAACATGACGCCGAGTCGATGCCCATGGGGTACGGGGCCGTCGTGTGCTCGATCAGCCGCAACGTGGCGGAAGAGGACAACGGCCGCGTACTCAAGATCAAAGTGAACGCGGTCAATGACTATACCGATGCGGACGTGTCGGGCGTGGCCAAGGTCCTTGTGCCCGAAGGGTGGACCGTCGATCCCGCCCTGATCCCGTTCCACCTCGAACCCCTCGGCTGGCGCGCCTGCGACGTGACTGTGCGCCGGCCCAGCGCCGACGCCTCCGGCCAGATCAAACTGCGCCACGAATACGAGGGCCAGACCTTCCAAGACGTGCTCGAAATCGGCGACGCATTCGATCTCGACATGGCGGTCGAACATCGCGGCGATACAATTGCCGTTACCGTCACCAATCCCACTCACGAGACCGTCGAAGCGGAAGTCTCCTTGGTGACGCCGATCGAAACCTGGACGCCTGCGCTCGTCGGCAACCATGCGATCGCCGATATCTCGCCGCGCACGCAAGGGCTGTCGCTCGCGCCGAATTCGTCGGCGACGCTCGAATTTACCGTCACCCGGCTCGCGGACCCCGCGTTGATTCCGTGCGATTCCTACTGGGCCGTGGCCAAACTCATGAGCAACGGGCGCATCCAGTTGAAACGATGCGATTGCCGCCCGCCCGAACGCCGCATGTGGTCCTGGAAATGGTTCCAGCAGTACGAAAAGAAACGACCACAACAGCCGAGCAGGTAAACGCGAAGACGTTCAGCGTTTCCGATAGATTTCTCTTCGGTGTCCTATGGCATGGACGAGGATGGTGTCTTCGTTCTTGAGTGCTTGGAAGATGATGCGGTAGTCGCCCTCTCGTAGTTTGTATAGTCCCGCGAGGTGGCCTTTCAACGCCTCAAGCTGTGAGGAAGGCATTCTTTCCGCTAGTCGGCGAATCCGAGCAACGACTCGGCGCGCGGTTTCTGTATCCAGCCGCTTGAGATCTGCCGCCGCGGATTCAAGAAGCCTAACCTCGTACATGGCTCAATCCAAACCGAGATGTCGAACCACGTCGTCCAGGCTCTCGCCGCGAACCCCTCGCGCCACAGCCCTCTTCTGACGGAGCAGTCGTTGTTCGAAGGCCTTCTTCATCGGGAGTCTCGCGTCGGGATCGCCTAAGATCTCTCGGAACTTCTCCTCGATAACTCCGCCTATCATGGCTCGAAGTTCTTCGGTCGTCATTTGGGCTACTGTCGTTGCCATACGAACCTTCGTGCCTCCAATCATGCGATAGAACGGCTTTCAGCTTTCAGCATCCATGATACTTCCTTACGTCCAACGGCACAACTCGCGACTCGGGCCGTGTCGCAGCAATGGCCCGGATTCGATTGTCCTGCTATTTATAAACACCTGCGATGGTTTGCAGTTGGCAGACACTGCAACTCTCATCACTTCAAATCGAAGTGGACGTAGCCTTGTTTGTGCGCGGGTTCCTGGCCTTGAGCGAAGGCCACCCAGAAGTCGCGCCCGGTATTGTGATAGACGATGCTGACGAGGGTCCCGTCGACGCCCGCGGCCTTGGCGATCTCGATGGCTTTGGGGCCGTCGATAGCGCCGTAGCGGGCCTTGATCGCGTCGAAGATGACTTGGTTGCCGCTGCCGTCGGCGTTCTTCCAGTAAAGGACATCGTCCAGCTTCTCGTAGAACGGCGTGGGCTCGACGACGGGGTGCTTGACGCAGACGGTGTCGTCGGTGAACTCGTCAACCCGCGTGTGGCTCGTGAATAGCAGCCGCGCCTTGGGATCGGGCGCCGCGGGATCGGCAATCGCGTAGTGATATTGATTGGTCCGCGTGGCGTTCTTTATCCGCGCGAGCGCCTGGTCGAGCGTCGTGTCGTAATAGAGAATGTCGCGGAACAGCACGGGGAAGGGAATGCCCTCGAGCGCTTCTTTGTCGCCAAAGTGGCCTTGAATTTCGCTGAGCGCGAGGCCGGCTTCGTTCATCCCGCCGATGGCCCCGCCAATCACGCCGGCGAATCCGATCGTCGCGTGCTTCTTGCCGTCGACCGGGCTGTAGATAACAACGACCGGGTAATCCTGCAGGCCGGTGCTCATGCTCCAATCGAGGTTGCGCGTCTGGTACAAGTCCCCGTTGACCGTGGCCTTGCCCCACGCCGAAAACAGACTGCATCCCGATTCCGACATATCGGGCACGGCGAGCAATTTCTGCATCAGTCGATAGTTCAACTCGGGATGGCCCGCGTCGGCGCATCCGTCCGCCATACCGCGCAACTCGCACTCCCAACTCCACGTGTCGAAGTAGGCGCTATGCCACAGCGCGTTGATGGCGTCGGTGTACTGTTCTTCCGTCGCGTTCATATCCTTGGCCAAGCCCTGCCACGCGCGCCCGATCTGGTCCGCGAGCAGGCGCCCGTACCAATACCCCATCTGGTAGCGATCGCCGCTGACCTTCACCAGCGTGACCGCGTCTTTGCCCGACCCCACCATCTCGATGGATCCCGAACCGCCGGGCGCGCGGAACGGCACGGTCTGCGGCACGACGCTCACCTCGGTCGTGACCTTCAGCGGGAACGGCCCGCCGACCGGGTATTCGAGTTCGACCATGAACGCCGTCCAACCTTCCGGCGGCGGCGCGACCTCCGCGAGATACGTGCTTCCGCCCTGGTCGGCGAGGTCCGTGCTCTTCCATGCCTTGCCGATCGTATCGAGCCGGAAGTTGCGCTCTTTCGGATTTGTCGCCTGCCAGAGGTGCACGGCCGCAGGCGTCGTATCGCACTTGACCTGCAGGGCGCCGTTGGGCAGCTTCGTCCACGAGAACTTCGGGCGCGGCGTGTCGTTCAGCACGGTCTGGTAGAACGCAAACAAATCGAAGTACGCCTCTGGCCCGAGGCCATGGTCTGTGTTCGGGACGTAACAGAGATACTTCTCGCCTTTGAGCGCATCGAAGTAGTACTGCGACGAATCGGGCAGGAAGAACTGGTCGCCGGTGGAGCAGATGATGTACTTGGGCATCGTGTAGCGGTCCACGTAGGCAATGGGATCGACGATCTTCATCAAGGACCGGAACTCGGGTGTGTGCAGGCGGTCCATAATGCCCATATCGGTGTAGCTGCCGACGGCGGGCGCCCAGTATCCGTACACGTCGTGATGATGCTGCATGGACAATTCAAGGTTCAGCACGTCGATGACCGCAGGTGCGATTCCCACGACGCGTTTGTCCACGGCGGCCGTAGTCCACGTCGTCCAACCCCGCTTCGACCCGCCCACGACGAAAAAGCCGTCGATCTTCGGATACTCTTTCTGAATCGTGTCCATCGCGCGGACTGCCGCCTTGGTCATCGGAAGACGCGCAGGCCAACGCTCGTCGCCCGTAGCGAGGTACTTGTCCCACGTGTACGCGATGAAATCGTCCTCTTTGCGCCCGTCCTCGATATATCTGGGATCCTTTTCGTCGGGAAACTTCAGCGGTTGATTCGGAATCATGCGGAGTTCGACGAGCACGGTGTTGCTCAAGACGGCGATCTTCGCCAGCATATCGTCCACCTTCGGAGGATCGTCGCCCTTGTTGTTGCCGCCGCCGATGAACAGCAGGGCCTTCGTGTACTTGATTTCCTTCGGTTCGATGGCCACCAGCCAGTGCTCCCACTGCGTGCGGTCGATCTCGGAGGGTTCCCGCCATGTCTGCGAAACCATCTTCCAGATCTTCGCCGTGTAGGCCGCGTCGGCCACGGTCGAAACCGGTTCAGGGCCGTAGGCATAGCTGCTATCCGGCGCCGCGACGTAATCGTCCAGCGGCGTCGCGCCAGCCCATAGGCCCAAGCCCACTATCGCCACAACGGTCCACATGGACACGATCGTCTTTGTTCGAATGCCGTGCATATCGAGATCCTTTCGTTCCCAGGCTTCGTGTGCCAACGCCTGAGCATAGCGTATCCTCCGCGCGTCTTGCACTTCGAAGGCGCGCAACGCTACTATGCTGTTTTGCGCCGGGCAGGCTGGACAGGGATTGCAATGCGGGAAACGGAACTCCGGGTCAAATTCGAGCCCCAGGGCGCGACGGTGTTCGCCCTGAAGGACACAAAGATTATCGAGGCCGCCGCGCGTGCGGGCATCACGCTGAACACCCCTTGTGGCGGCCAGGGAACCTGCGGCAAGTGCAAGGTGCGCGTGGTATCCAACGCATGCGAACCGGGCGATCGCGAACGCAAGGTTTTCTCCGAGGCCGAGATCGCCGAAGGCTACCGCATGGCGTGCCAATCGAGCGTCTGCGGCGACACCACGATTGAAGTCCCGGAGACGTCGATCCTCGCGTCGACCTTCCAGATTCTTGGCGCAACGGAAAGCGGTCCGGCGGATGTGTCCGACGTGGCCGTCCGCAAACGATACGTCGAGTTGCCAAGCCCGTCGCGCGAAGACGAGATGCCCGACGTCGACCGCCTCCAGACGGCCATCGGGCCGTGCACGCTCGACCTCGAGTTGCTGCGCCAGATCCCGTCGCGACTGCGCTCGTGGAATTTCCGAGGGACCGCCGTCCTTGCCGACCATCGCCTGATCGACTTCGAGGAAGGCAATACCGAGGCCGAGTGTTATGCCATCGCCTTCGACATCGGCACGACGACGCTGGCGGGCGTGTTGCTCGACCTCAAGACCGGCCACGAACGCGCGTCGGTATCGCGCATGAATCCCCAGACCAGTTTCGGCGACGACGTGATCTCGCGCATTCTCTTCGCGCGCGAACACGCGCACGGACTGGGCGACTTGCACCGCGCGATCGTCGACGAGATCAACGACATGGCACGCGAACTGGCGGCGGCCGCAGGTGTGCCCGCGAATCGCATTTACGAGGTGACCTTCTCGGGCAATACCACGATGCAGCACCTGCTCGAAGGTGTCGATCCGTCCGCGCTGGGCGAAGTCCCCTTCGCCCCGGCCACGGGCCATAGCCTGCTCCTGCACGCGTCGGAACTGGGTCTGGCGATTCATCCGCGTGGCCGCGCTTACGTGTTCCCCGTGATCGGTGGGTTCGTCGGAGGCGACACGGTCGCGGGAATCCTCGCGACGGAACTCGCCGCGTCGGAGCGGCCGACGGTGCTGGTGGACATCGGCACCAACGGCGAGATTGTCGTATGCCATGATGGACGGATGCTCGCCACCTCGACGGCGGCGGGTCCCGCGTTCGAGGGCGCGCGGATCGCGCAGGGCATGCGCGCTACCGCGGGCGCCATCGAAAAAGTCATGATCGACGACGACGTCCACATCAACGTGATCGGCGGCGTGCCGCCGGTTGGATTGTGCGGCTCGGCGCTCATTGACGCCGTTGCGGAACTGCTGCGGCATGGCATTCTAATGAGCCAGGGCATGCTGCTGGGGCCTGATGCGCTGCCGCCGGAAGTCCCCCCCAAGGTCCGAGAACACGTCATCGAGACGGACGACGGCCCAGCCTTCGTGCTGGCATTCGCGCACGAGTCCCGCACCGGCGCGCCCGTTCTGCTGACGCAGCGCGACATCCGCGAATTGCAGCTTGCGACCGCTGCGATTCGGACGGGATTTACGATCTTGTTGCGGCGCGTGGGACTCGAAACGGCGGACCTCGACCGGGTGCTGATCGCGGGCGGGTTCGGCAACTTCGTGCGCCGGAGCAACGCCCAGCGGATTGGCCTTCTGCCCAGCGGACTCGAACGTTCGCGCATCCGGTTTGTGGGCAACGCGTCGCTCGCGGGCGCGCGTCTTGCCGCCGCGTCGCAGCAATTGCGCGACCGCGCCGAGGCCCTGGCCCGCGAAGCGAAGCATATCGATCTTTCAATGGATGCCGATTTCCAACTTGAGTACGTTTCGGCGATGTTCTTCCCGGAAAGCGATGTTGTGACGCATTGATGTCGAACGTTTCCGGTAGTCTATTCAGAGTCGTTTGGGTTCTTAACGAAGCAAGGAGGGGAACTACGATGCGCCGGTTTTGTGTAAGACAGTTCGTTTTAGTCGTGGCCGGGATCTACCTGGCGTCGTTCGCCGCATTTGGCGCGGTCAGCGTGCCGAATATCATCGGCGACCACATGGTCCTGCAAGAAGGCAAGACCGTGCCGATCTGGGGCAAGGCGTCGCCCGGCGAAGCCGTGTCGGTGACCTTCAACGGAAAGACCGTCAAAGCCACGGCCGATGCCCAAGGCAAGTGGATGGCCAAGCTGGGCAAGCTCAAAACGGGTGGCCCGTTCGAGATGACCATCGCCGGCAAGGACAACACGCTGAAGTTGACGGACATCCTCGTCGGCGAAGTGTGGGTCGGCTCCGGCCAGAGCAACATGCAGTGGTGCGTGAAAGACTCGAAGAACGCGCAAGAAGAAATCGCCGCGGCGAAGTATCCGGACATCCGCTTGTTCTACGTCGAGCGGACCGTTGCCGGTGAGCCGCAAGATAACTGCAATGGGAAATGGGAAGCGTGCACGCCCGAGTCCGTGCCGGGATTCTCGGCCGTGTTGTACTTCTTCGGCCGCGACCTGCACGCCGCGCTCAAGTGTCCGGTTGGCCTGATTCACACGTCGTGGGGCGGCACGCCCGCGGAGTCGTGGACGAGCCGCGCGACGCTCGAAGCCGACCCGGATCTTAAACCGATGGTTGACGATTCGGACAAGTTGCTCGCCGAGTATCCGAAGGCCAAGGCGGCGTACGACATCGCGATGGCGGACTGGCAGAAGGCCGCGGACAAGGCTAAGGCCGACGGCCAGCCCGAGCCGAAGAAACCCGATGCGCCCCGTGGCCCTGATCATCCGTGGCGCCCGTCGGGCCTGTTCAACGCGATGATCGCTCCGTTGATTCCCTACGCGATCGAGGGGTCGATCTGGTACCAGGGCGAATCGAATGCCGGACGCGCGTATCAATACCGCAAGCTGTTCCCAGCGATGATTGAGGACTGGCGCAAGGCGTGGGGCGAAGGACCGTTCTCGTTCTACTTCGTCCAATTGGCGAACTTCACGGACGTTTTGCCCGAACCTGCGGAATCGGATTGGGCGGAACTGCGCGAGGCGCAGACGATGACGCTCAAGCTCAAGAACACGGGCATGGCTGTGATCATTGACATCGGTGAAGCGAAAGACATTCACCCAAAGAACAAACAGGACGTCGGCAAGCGCCTCGCTCTAAATGCGCTCGCGAAGGACTACAAGAAGAACGTCGTCTTCTCGGGGCCGATGTACAAGTCGATGAAGATCAAGGGCGGCAAGATCGAAATTGGCTTCACAAGCGCTGACGGGCTTGTCGCGAAGGGCGGCGCGCTCAAGGGATTCGCTATCGCCGGTAGCGACAAGAAGTTTGTCTGGGCAAATGCCGAGATCAAAGGAAACAAGGTCGTTGTATCGTCCGACCAGGTAGCGAAACCGGTCGCGGTGCGCTACGCGTGGGCGAACAATCCCGAGTGCAACCTGTATAACGGCGCGGGCCTTCCCGCGAGCCCGTTCCGCACGGACGACTGGCCGGGAGTCACGAAGGGCAAGAAGTAATCGACTGTCGAGATTCAGGGATGGCTCGCTTGCGCGGGCCATCTTTCTTTTTGTTTCGCGGCCGCGATTGCGATTACGATTACGCGCACGAGTCGTCATGAAGCGTGGCTTCACTCGCGAGAATGAAGATGCAGCGCGTCTTGTGTGGCGACGATGCATCGAGGAACACTGGACCTCCTGTCATTCTGAGCGAAGCGAAGAATCTCCTGCCAGGAGAGGCCTCACTCGCGGGTGAGATTCTTCGCTTCGCTCAGAATGACAGGAGGTCGGGTTACGATCTTCGAGGCAGCACGACTACGATTGTCTAGGGAGAGGCTGGATGGCTATCAAAGTCACGATGATTGGCGCTGGAAGTATTGGGTTCACGCGGAAGCTGGTACAGGATATTCTCACCGTGCCGGAACTGGAAGATACGGTGTTCGCGTTCACGGACATCAGCAAGAAGAACTTGGACATGGTCCATCGATTGACGTTGCGGGATATCGCGGCGAACAATCGGCCCGCGAAGGTCATCGCGACGACGGACCGGCGAAAAGCGCTGGACGGCGCGGATTACGTGTTCTCGGTAGTGCGCGTCGGCGGGCTGGAAGCGTTCAAGACGGACGTGGACATTCCGCTGAAATACGGCGTGGACCAGTGCGTCGGGGACACGCTGTGCGCGGGCGGGATCATGTATGCGCAACGGGGCATTCATGCACTGCTCGGGTTCTGCAAGGACATCCGTGAGGTCGCGTCGAACGATGCCCTCTTCATGAACTACTCGAACCCGATGGCCATGATGACGTGGGCGTGCAACAAGTACGGGGGCGTGCGGACGGTCGGCCTATGCCACGGGGTCGAAGGCGGCTGCCATCAGATCGCGGACGTGCTGGGCATCCCCGTGAAGGAACTCGATTTCATCTGCGCGGGTATCAACCATCAGACGTGGTACCTCTCGGTGAAGCATCGCGGCCGCGAGTTGAAGGACACGTTGCTGCCGCTGTTCGAGAGGCATCCGGTGTACTCGAAGACGGAGAAAGTTCGTATCGATATTTTGCGTCGCTTCGGGTATTACACGACCGAGAGCAACGGGCATTGCTCGGAATATGTGCCGTGGTACCGGAAACGTCCGGGCGAGATCATGCGCTGGATCGATCTCAGTTCGTGGATCAACGGCGAGACGGGCGGCTACTTACGCGATTGCACGGAACACCGCAATTGGTTCGAGACGGATTTCCCGCGATGGCTCAAGCAGCCCGCGCCGGTCTATGCGCCCGAACATCGCTCCGGCGAACACGGCAGCCGTATCATCGAGGCGATCGAGACAGGGCGCATCTATCGCGGCTATTTCAACGTGGTCAACCGCGGCTGCATCTCGAACCTCCCGGACGACTGTATTATCGAAGCGCCGGGCTACGTCGACGGCAACGGTATCAACATGCCGATGGTCGGCGACTTGCCGCTCGCCTGCGCCGCGACGTGCAACGCGAGCGTCCAGGTGCAGCGGATGGCCATGGAAGCCGCTGTGCATGGCGACGTGACGCTGCTCAAGCAGGCGATGTTGCACGACCCGCTCACGGCGGCGGTGTGCAATCCGCCCGAGATTTGGCAGATGGCCGACGAGATGCTGGTCGCTCAGGCGAAGTGGCTGCCGCAGTACCGCGCCGAGATCCCGAAGGCGCGCAAACGCCTGGCCTCGGAGAAACGCTTGGGCACGCACAGCACGAAAGGCGCGGCGCGGCTCAAGACGAAATCGGTGGCAGAGATGCGGCGCCTCGCCAACGCCCGCGCGAAGCAGCGCGCGAAACAGTAGCAGCGCGGCCCGCAAGAAAGCACAGGCCTAGGTGTCATTGCGAGCCAACGACCCGGCTTCGCCGGGCCACCAGGAAAAGAAACATAAGGATTGCATCACCGGAGGCAACTTTCATTTTGTGTTTCTTGTGATCTTTGTGGCTGATTTGGGCTTGGTAGTGACATGAGCAACCACAAAGTGCACAAAGAGCGCAAAGAGCGTTCCGAAAGGCGATTCAAGTGAATTTTGAGGGCCCTTGTACGCTTGTTTCTTAGGAGCGCAGCGAAGTAATCCCCCGGTCACCTTAACTCGCGATAAATGACCGGGGGATTGCTTCGCTGCGCTCGCAATGACACAGGGTCCGTGATGACACGTTGCTTGTCTCCTTCGATAGCGATAAGATGCCGTCAGACCAGATCGGCACAGTGGGAGCTTGTGTCCATGCAGTCCAAGAAACCTCGGCCCGCGACGGAGAGCGTCGAGACGATCACGTGCCATCATTGCCGCTACGAGCGTCCCGCGTCGGACGCGCGCTGCCACATCTGCGGGTACCCGTGGACGTTCGAGACCAAGCAGCGCCGCAAGGATCGTAAGCGCCGGAAATAGACTTCGGCTTGTGCTATAATCTGGCGCCAAGCGAGCGAACGCGGGAAGGGAAACACGATGGGTTTTCTTGAAGATATTCTGACGTATGCCGTAAAGAACGGCGCTTCGGACGTGCATCTGACCGTGGGCAGCCCGCCTGCCGTGCGCGTAGACGGCGTGATTCGTTTCCTGCGGGGCGAAGCGCTTGGGCCCAACGATACGATGGGATTCTTGAGCGAGATCCTCGCGCCTGAGCAAGAAGAGAGGTTCCTGGAGACAGGCGACTTCGACCTTGCTTACAGCATCTCGGGCTTGGGCCGGTTCCGCGTGAATATCCTGCGCCAGCGCGGTTCCGTCGGTATCGTGATGCGCCACGTGCGCAGCAAAATTCTCGATTTCGCGTCGCTGCATCTTCCCGAGGCCTCGATGGAAACCATCTGCCAGATGCGGCGCGGCCTCGTGCTTGTCACCGGCACGACCGGCAGCGGCAAATCCACGACGCTCGCCTCGATCATCGACCGCATCAACGAGCAGCAACGCCTGCATATCGTCAGCGTCGAAGACCCCATCGAATATCTCCACGTCAACAAGAAGAGCATCATTACGCAGCGCGAGATCGGCCTCGACACTTCGGATTTCCGCGTGGCGTTGCGCGCGGTCATGCGCGAAGATCCCGACGTAATCCTGATCGGCGAGATGCGCGACCACGAGACCTTCGGGGCCGCCATGGCAGCGTCCGAAACGGGCCACCTCGTGTTCAGCACGCTCCACACGACCAACGCCATGATGAGCGTCGACCGCATCATCGACCTCTTCCCGTCGAATCAGCACGACCAGATCCGCTCGCAGTTGTCGCTCCAGTTGCGCGCCCTCGTGGCGCAGCGCCTGCTGCCCACGGTAGACGGCAAAGGACGCGTGCCCGCTATCGAGGTCATGTTCAATAACCCGGCTATCGCCGCGCTCATTCGCGAGAACAACGTCAAGCAGATCCCAAACGCGATCGCCGCGGGCAAAGAAGACAACATGCAGACGTTCAACATGAGCCTGATCGGACTCATCCGCGAGAATCTGATCACGGAAGAAGAGGCCATGTGGGCGTCCGACAACCCCGAGGCGCTCAAAGGCAATCTCCAGGGATTCTCGTTCCAGTCGGACCGCGGCGGGATCCTCAAGCGCCGGTAACGCTACGGCGTCCGCAAGCTCTCGCGAATCCGCAGGTAGGACGCGTAGCGCGGCCGCGCAAGCTCGCCCGATTCCACGCCTTCGCGCACGGCGCAATGCGGCTCATGCGTATGGGTGCAGTCGCGAAACCGGCAGGCCGTTCCCAGGGCAGCCAGGTCCGGGAAGTAATACGCCAGTTCTTGGGGCGACACGCCCCACAAACCCAGGTTGCGCGCGCCCGGCGTGTCGACGATCCGGACGCCCCCTTCTAACGTGTAAAGACGCGACGCGGTGGTGGTATGCCGTCCCTTTTCGGTCGAGGCGCTGACTTCCTGCGTGACGATGTCGAGGGAAGGATCCATGGCGTTGAGCAGCGACGATTTGCCGACGCCACTGTGGCCGGCCACCACGTTGAGCGATCCGCGGAGCGCCTCGCGCAGTTCCTCGACCCCCATGCCGGTTTCACAACTCGCGGGAATGACCGCCATGCCGAGTTCGCGATAGCTGTTCACGGTCTCGGGCTCGGACTCGACAAGGTCCATTTTGTTGACCACGAGGATGGGCCGGACGCCGCCGACCTCAGCGGCGATCATGTAGCGATCCACGAGACCGGGACGAAACGCCGGCCGCGCCGCCGCCGCCACGATCACAAGCACGTCGATATTGGCCGCGATCACTTGCTCGGACAGGCTCGAATGCACGGGGGCGAGACGGCTCAGCTTGGTCGCGCGCGGCGCGACGCCGCGCACGATCGGCTGCGGCGTGCCTTCGATGGTCTCGATTTGCACACGGTCGCCCGGCGCCAGAACGGAGGCTTTCGCGTCGCCGAGCGACTCGTCAAGGATACAGAGAACCTCACGCCCGTCCTGCTCGACAAACGCCCAGCGCCCGCTGTGCGACACGACGATCGCGTTAGGCCGGACCTCGTCGGGACGCAACGTCGGCGCAGGCGGGAGCGTCGGAGCCATGGCTTCCGCCTTGCGATGACGGGCACGGTCGTGCGTGAAGGCAAGCTCGTGCTTGTCCGTCCAATCGCGCGTCCGCGCCGGTTTGTGTTTCTTGCGTTTGCCCTTCATATTACATGCGTATCGCTGTGTACACCGTCATAATCACTAATTCTTGCTCTTGCTGCCTCGAAAAAAGAAACCCGACCTCCTGTCATTCTGAGCAACGCGAAGAATCTCACCCACGATAAGAGCCTCACCTGCCAGGAGATTCTTCGCGTTGCTCAGAATGACAGGAGGTCCAGCGTTCCTCTATGCATCGGAGTCACACACGATGCGTTGCATTTTCATCCTCCCGAGTGAAGCCGCGCTTCATGACGACTCTTAATCGTAATCGACTTCGTGCCTCATCCACTGTAATGAAGCTATCGTCTTCACTGCGGCGATGAGACAGTCGATGGCACTTCACAGAATCGATTCGCTTTCGGAACTTCGATTACGATCACGATCACGAGCTAATCGACAGGATGACTCACGTCCGCCCGTCGACAGCGCCCCAGATTGCGACGGATTCCCATACGATGTCAACGTCCAGACGGCCCATGCGCGCCACGTCGGCCCGCAAGCGTCGTACGCCTTCTTCAAATTCGTCCGGCGGCAAGAGCGCGTACGTCGAGATAAATTGTTGCGCTACGCGTTCGACATAGTGCTCATCTATGGGCCGCGGCGCGTCGACATAACGTTCGATGGTTATCCGAGTGAAGCCGTTGCGCGCCAGCGCGGCCTCGACTTCGTCCAATGTTTGGAACCGCGCCTTATCGACTTTGGCAAAGCTGGGAAAGTACCGGTTCATGGGATGCCGCCCGATGAACGCGTGCGATGCGGTCACGAACGCCGCGGTTCCCGAACGCAACACGCGCGCGCATTCGCGAAACGCCGCGTCGAGATCTCGAAGGTGATGCAGAACGTAGATACTGAAAAGCGATTCGACGGAAGCGTCGGCGAGCGGCATGTGATACGCCGAGCCTTGCACCCAGGCCGCGGGAATCTCCTTCGCCTGAGCCTTTGCAATCATACCCGACGAGAGTTCGAGCGCGGTCAGGCGGCACGGATAGGCCCGCAAAAAGGCCTCGGTGTTGAGGCCGGTGCCGGCGCCAAGTTCGAGGACGCGATGCGCGTTACTTTCAGCGGCCAATCGAATCAGCCGGTCGAGATATGGGCCGCCGCCGTGGCGATGGCGATCATAGTGCGCGGCGATTTTGTCGTAGTCGACGTTCATCGCTGGCACGGCCGCGCCACGGATCAGGACCTTTCCGGCCCGCAGTGGCGTTCGAGGTGCGCCGGCAACTCGTCCATCTTCATGCGGACTTGCTGCATCGAGTCGCGCTCGCGGACGGTGACGGTATCGTTCTCTTTGGTGTCGTAATCGACGGTGATACAGAACGGCGTGCCGATTTCGTCCATCCGGCGATAACGGCGTCCGATCGCGCCGCCCTGATCGTAGAAGGTCACGAACTTGCGGCGGAGTTTCTTCTCGAGGTCGCGCGCGATTTCCGCGAGGCCGTCCTTCTTGACGAGCGGGAACACGCCCGCTTTGACCGGCGCCATGCGCGGATGGAACCGCATCACAACGCGCGGTTCGCCATCGGCCTCGTCCTCGTCGTAGGCGTCGCACAGGATCGCCAGACAGGTGCGATCGGCGCCCGCGGACGGTTCAATCACTGTCGGCACGAAGCGCTCTTTGCTTTCGGGATCGAAGAACGAGAGGTCTTTGCCGGAATGCTTGCCGTGCTGCGTCAAGTCGTAGGTGCCCCGGTTGGCCAGGCCCTGCAGTTCGCCCCAGCCAAAGGGAAACTCGTATTCGACGTCGACGGTGCGCTTCGAGTAATGCGCGAGCGATTCCTTCGGGTGTTCGTACCAGCGCAGGCGGCCTTCGTTAAGACCGGCATCGAGGTACCACTGCCAGATCGCGCCCTGCCAATGCTCGAACCATTGGGCCTCGTCCTGCTCTTTGCAGAAGAACTCGATCTCCATCTGCTCGAACTCGCGGCTGCGGAAAATGAAGTTGCGGGGATTCACCTCGTTGCGGAAGCTCTTACCAATCTGCGCGATGCCGAACGGGATCTTCATTCGCGAACTCGAATACACGTCCTTGAAATCGACGAAGATCGACTGGCACGTCTCGGGGCGGAGATAGGTCTGGACGGCCGTATCGTCGCTGACGCCGAGACTGGTCTTCAGCATGCTGTTGAAGGCCTTCGGCTCGGTCAGTTCGCCGCCGCAATCGGGGCAGCGGTCGCCTTCAAGATGGTCTTCGCGGAAACGGTGCTTGCATTCCTTGCAGTCGACAAGCATGTCGTGGAACTGTTCGACGTGGCCGCTCGCGACCCACACGTCGGGGTGCATGATGATGCTTGCGTCCAGGCCGACCATGTCATCGCGCTGCAAGACGAACGTGTACCACCAATCGTTCTTGAGATTGCGTTTCAACTCGACGCCCAGCGGTCCGAAATCCCAACAGCCGTTGATACCGCCATAGATGCCGCTGGACTGAAAGATGAACCCGCGCCGCTTGCATAGACTGACCACTTTTTCCACGATCCGCTCCGATCTGTTTCGGGCCTCGAGGCCCGAGGCTGGATTGCCTCCGCCGGTAAGTCGGGAATTCTATCGCGTGATCGCGCGAGAAGTCAAAAGGATGTCGCGCGCCGCAATCCGGATCGGGCGCCGGAGGGACATGTAACGCTTCTCACCGCGGTTGTTCGATTTAGGGGGGATATGGCATGATACGGTGGTCTCGGCGGGCTTGCGGTTGCAGTCGAATTTTCTCGGCGTAGCATAGATTTGCCGCGTCGTCCCCCTGGCAACGGATTTCGTTAGTCTAGTGACGTTCCATGCTTCACGCAGGTCTACGGCAAGGGAAGCTTTCATAAGGAGATAGAGGTAGTCATGAAGAATTCGATGCGCCTGCATTCTTCGCGATGGACTATGACGCTCAAGCGCCTGGCCCTGTTGGGCTGGCCAATCATGCTGGGCACGTTCCTTCTCTTGTCCTGCGCGGAGGCCATCGGACAGACGCCTCCAGCGACTCCGGCAGCGCCACCTCCGGCACCCGTAAAGAAGATCAAAGGCATCGAGTTCATCAAAGTCGATGCGATGCCCGATTTCAACGCGCTCAAACAGAATGTGCAAGCAGCGCCTGCCGTAGCGCCCGTGCAACCGCCGGCTCCGGTACCGCCGCCCGCGCCCGAGTCGCCTCCGCCGGCTCCGGTACCGCCGCCCGCGCCCGAGTCGCCTCCGCCGGCTCCGGTACCGCCGCCCGCACCCGAGTCGCCTCCGCCGACCCCCGTTCCGCCGCCTGCGCCAGCCCCGGTTCCGCCACCTGCGCCCGTTTCGCCGCCTGCGCCAAGTACCACTCCCGAGACGCCCATCTCTCCGCCCCCGCCGCCCAAGCCATCAAAGCCCGCTATCATGGGCATTCAAATGGTCCCGGTTGAAGGGATGCCGGATTTCAACGCGTTGAAACAGAATCCGCAAGCGGCATTCACGTCGGCCCCGAAGTCTGCGGCTGAGGCCCCACCGGCCGCCCCGGCGCCTGTCACACCTCCTGCATCGCCAGCGACCGAAACGGCTCCAGCGCCCGCGCCTCAACCCGCGCCCGCTGCCGCGCCTGAGATGCCTCCCGCTGCGCCGCCGACGCCCGCTGCCGCGCCCGAGGCCCCTGCGGCGCCTGCGCCGTCCAAACCTGCGGTCGGCGGTGTTCAATTCATCCAAACCGATCAGTTGCCGGATTTCAACACGTTGAAGCAGCAATTCCAGACTACACCGGCATCGACGCCGCCCGCGCCCACTCCGGCCGCAGCGCCTTCGCCGGAAAAGTCGGCCACGCAACCGGCAATAGGGGGCATGCAAATCATACCGCCCGGGCAGCTTCCGCCAGGCGTTCAGTTCCCGCTGCCTGCCCAGACGCCGGCTGCGCCCGGAACTCAGCCCGCGCCGGCTACACAAGAGGAATCCGACCTTATTCCCAGCAATCCGTTCCAGCCACCGGTTCAGCCGTTGCCCGCCGAGCCTCCTCCTCCCAAGAAGCCCGTGCCTGCCACGCCTCCGGCGGACCTGCCTCCTTCCAAGTACCCCACGCTGTTGGAAGCGGTCCAGGCCGGCGACGCCACCGACGTGGAAAACCACATCCTGCGCGGCGAGGACATCAACGCAACCACCAGCGATTCGCTGACCGCCCTGCACATTGCCGCCGCGAAGGGCGACTTGCCCGTGCTTCAAGTGCTGCTCGATTACGGCGCGAACGTCGAGGCCGCGTCGAACCCTGAGGGCTTCTCGACTCCGCTGATGGCCGCGCTAGAAGCAGGCCAGTTCGGAGCCTCGGCCTTGCTGATGAAATATGGAGCGGCCGCGAACATCGACTTCTTGGCCGCGTACGGCGACGTGGAAGGCGTCAAGAGGATGGTGGAACGCGACCGCATAGTCTTGCAGCAGGAAAACGGCCTGCGGAGAACGCCGATGCATACCGCGGCGATGTGCGGCCGGGCCGACGTAGTGGCGTACCTGATGGATGCCGGCGCGGATCCTTCTTCGAACGACATCGAAGGCTACAAGCCCATCTTCCTGGCCGCGCAGAGCAACCAGGCGGAAGTCATCAAGACGATGGTGGCCAAAGGTATCGACATCGACGAACGAATGCTCCGCAACGAAACGATGCTGCACATGAAGGTGCGCAAAGACGACCCGGAGTTGATTGACTTGCTGCTCTCGCTGGGCGCGGATATCAATGCCAAGAACGCAGACGGCGCGACGCCGCTCCATTTGGCGGCACAGTTGGACAAGCCCGCCATGGTTGCGGTACTGCTCGACAAAGGCGCGCTCATCTATGCCGACGATAGCAAGGGAAGAACGCCGTTGCACCTTGCGGCTATGGAGGGATACGCGGATATCGTCAACCTCCTGGCCGACCGTGGCGCCGAAATGGACAGGGTGGACAAAGCGGGCGAGATCCCGCTGCATCTGGCGGCCCGCTATGCGCGGGTGGACGCCACCAAAGCGCTCCTGGCCAGGAACTCGGATGTAAACGCAAAAGACAAACGCGGCCAGACTCCGCTCGTATGCGCGGTGTTGGAGGAAATTCCGGTAGCGCCCGGCTCGATCGATCCGAACAAATTCTCCCAGGGCCGGCACACGGCCGTCAAAGAGCGGCTCGAGATCATCGATCTGTTGCTCGCCAAAGGCGCGGACATCGAGGCCCAGACCAAGTATGGCTCGACGGCGCTGCACGTCGCGGCGGCGTCAGGGCAGGACAAGCTGCTGGAACGGCTCCTCGAAAAGGGCGCCAACATCGAGGCCCGGGATAACAACGGCCGGACGCCGCTCTTCAGCGGATTCGAGAAAGACAAGCCGGCATGTGTCAAAGCGCTGCTCGCGCACAACGCGGACATCGCCGCCAAGGACCACATGGGCAAGACGCCGCTGCACATCGCCTGCGAGGCCAATCATTCGGACCTTGTGGAAGAACTCTTGAGCAAAGGCCTCGATGTAAACGTAGCGGACCAGAATCAATGGACCCCGCTGCATGCCGCCGCCGACAAAGGCTGCGTCGCGACGGCAGAGTTGCTGCTGGTTCACGGGGCGGAGGTCCGCGCCGCCGACATTTCCGGGCGCACGCCGCTCCACCTGGCCGCGCAGCGCGGCGACGTGCAGTTGGTGAAGCTCTTCATCGCCAACGGGGCCGATCTCAACGCGAAGGATCGCAACGGGCGCATGCCGATCCATTCGGCCGCGTGGGAAGGGCACTGGGGTCCGGTGCAAGTGCTCATTGGCGAAGGCGCGGATATCAATGCGGCCGACGCCAACGGCTACACGCCGCTGCATATCGCTACGGAACAGGGCCACGCGCGCATGGTCAAGCTGCTGATGTCGCGCGGGGCGAATCCGAATGTCCGCACCGCCGAAGGCAAGGCTCCCTTGACCATTGCCGAGGAGGAGAAGCGGGAGGAAATCATCACCCTGTTGCGTCCGGCGACCGAAGGCGCGTTCTTGGCGGCGCTCAAGTCCGGCGACCAAGCGGGCGTCAGGCGCTTCTTGGAGCAGGACAAGGAACTGGTCAACATGCGGACCGAGGGGCTGACTCCGCTCCACTGGTCCGCGCGCCAAGGGCACAAGGAACTGGTCGAGTTGCTGCTCTCTTACGGCGCGGATATAGCCGCTGCCGAAAAGAATTACGAAGGGATGACCGCGCTGCACGAGGCGGCCCAAGAGGGTAATAGAGAAATTGCGGAACTTTTGCTAGTTATGGGGGCAAACATCAATGCGACGGATCGCCGGGGCCGGACCCCGCTCGATCGCGCGGTCGCGAAGAACCGTACCGAACTGGCAAACATTCTGCGCGCGCGCGGCGCGACCAGCAACGTCGGCAACTATCGTGGCGACGAATCGCAGATCGAGACGCTCGAAAGCCAGGAGTTGCTCAAGGGGCGCTTCCACGCGGTCATGCACAACGAACTGGCCATGGCCATCATCTTCAACAACGTCGAGGACTTGAAGCAGGTTCTCGATAAGAATCCCGCGATGATCGATGCGAAGTACCTCGGCCGCTCCCCGGTTCACCTTGCGGCGGGCCTGGGCAAGAAGGAGGCTCTCGAACTGCTGCTATCAAGAGGAGCCAATGTTCAACTGGTGGCCGAGACCGAAGGCACGACGGCCCTCCAGGAAGCAGCACGGAACGGGTTCACGGACATTGTGAAGATGCTTATCGCGAAAGGCGCCGACGCGTTCGCCAAGGGCCGCAACGGGAAGACGGCCCTGGAGCTGGCTAAGGAAGCGAAACACGACGACATCGTGGCCTTGCTCAAGCCGTACATGGGGGTGCAATAGCAAAAGAAGCCGCTCGGAATTATTCCTGCGGCGCGCCGGATTTCGCGCCGTTCTTCTGAGCGGCGATCAGGGCCGTGCGAAACGCCTCGTCGCCCAGGGTGTCTTGGAAGATCTCGCGTTCGCTTAGCGCGTACTGAAGGTGGATGTAGCGCAGATCGAGCACCACGATATAAAGGGAAAACGCGATCAGCGCCAGGAATACCCCCCAGTAGGCGGCAAAGATCCACACCGACGGGAACGCAAAGAACGCATCGACGCCATACCATGCCATCGCGGCGGCCACCGCAAGCGCGATGGCACACACCGTGCGCCACCGCTTCTGCGTGACAAGGCCGGCGCGCATCGTTTGCTCCTTACCGGTCGGGCACCCAAACGCGCTCTTCGTAGGTCTCGCCGCTGGGCGTGCGGACGATGCGGTTTTCATAATGGCCGCGCACGGCCTGCGGTTGTGACGCCGCTTGGCCCTGGGCATACCCGCGCTGCCGCGATTTCTCGACCTGGTCGCCGACCAGCGCGCCCGTTAGCGCGCCCGCCGCGGCGCCAATCAGCGCGCCTTCGCCTCCGCGGCCATGGCTCTGATTTCCGATAATCGCGCCCGCGCCCGCGCCCAGCGCGCCTCCCATCAAAGCGCCCTGCTGCACGGGGGTCGTTTCGCATCCCACGGTCAGCACGATAAGCAACCCGCAGCCAAGGGTTATCCACAGTCCGTTCAGCTTCATTGCCTGCATCTCCTGAACTTTCGCGCACATCCATCGCGCGTCAAACATCCGTTCACTTAGAATGGTACCATATGCTGCAACGTTTGTCACAGCATCGATTACCTTATAGACGCTGCGGAGGGCTGGATTATTCACGCGCAATCGGGCCACCGCTCACGCGGGATCGAGGCGGACCAGCGCCTCGCCCTCGACGCCGGTAAGCACGTCGCGGGCGCGGACGGTGTAGAGGCCGGGCGGTTCGTCGCAGGCAAGTGGAAGGTAGGTTTGCCCTTCGCCTTGCGGGCAAGACACGTTCCGCTCGTAGCACGCGACCGGATGGCCGGGGCCGCGATCGAGGCTCACGTGGACGAGGTGGGTTCCCGCAGCCTCGCCGCGCGTTTTGACCGAGAACCGCAGGAGCAGGCGGCGATCGCGGCCGACACGGAGGCGCTCGGGCGCGGTCACGACGAGGCCGGTCACTTCGTAGGGCAACGCCGCAATCACCCGCGCGCCGCCACGCCCAATCGAGATCTTCGCCTTTCTCGCGTGTTTGAGGCGCTTGCCCGCGCGCGCATCGTACAGGTGCTGGTCTTTGTCAAGACGGAGTTCCACGTCCTGCTCTTTCCTGGCCATCGCTGGATTGCCCAGGAAGGTATAGAGATCGCCCTTGCCGAAATGCGACACGATGCGCGCGCCGTCGAACGCTTCGACACCCGCGGCAGGCACGACGCCGGTCTTATCCAGCAGCGCCTTCATGAGCGTATCTAGCGCGGAACCGTCGGAAACTTTCGGCAGCGCGTGGTTGAGCAATACTGCGAGACCAGGGCCGTCGCCGCTGGCGATCCACACGGGCGCGCCTTGCGCGTCGCCGAAAGCATGGCCCGTATCGGATTCGATGGAAGTATCCGGCACGACCCGATCCAGAACACCCGATACTTCGGACTTGTCGAGGGGGACGCGTATCGCCGCCGCACGAGCCGTTGATTCTTCGGAAGCTGTTTTCGATCGCACGCCGAACACGGCGTCCAACGGCGGCGCACGACGCGCAACGCCGTGGGCGTCGAAGCGGCCCGGCATGCCGTCGGCGATAATGCGGCCGCCCTGATCGTGGAACGCGCGGATCGCCGCGATCTCGTCATCGCTAAGCGCGCGGATCTGCGGCAGGATGAGCAGCGCATACGCGTTGAGCTTGCCTTGCCTTGCCTGGGTCTCGGAGACAAAATCGTACATGTACCCGAGACGGTCGAGCAGGCCAGTCCACGCGTTTGCCGCCTCGCGCGCGTCGTCGGCGAGGGTCTTGTCGATCTCGTTGAGGCATTCGCTCGCCCGGTTGTCGTACATGGCGATGGGCGCCTTCTCCCGGGTCGCGTTAAGCAGCAGCGTGCCGAGTCCCGCCTTCAACTCACGCATCTCGCCGGACATTGCTTTGAACCAATCCGTCGCGCGTCCGTCCGGCAGCAACGCGGGAAGCGCTGCTTCCATTTCCGAGCCGGCATAGGGCGTAGCCAGCCACACGCTCTCAAACCCGTGCGACGCGGCATACCAAGGCAGCCAACGCGCCGTAGTCGTATCGGGGCACGCGTCGTCGCCCACGCACAGAGCGCGGTATGAAGACGGAGGCGAGTACGAACGCAGTCTCTCGGCCAGCGGGCGATCGTAGGGAATCGCCAGGGCATCCAGTTGCGTGGCCAGCGCGGGCCAATCGTAGCCGAGTGCCGCGCGAGTGCCACGCGCGGCGCGAAATCCCGCACGCGCATCGGGATCGACTCCATGCACGGTCGCGCTTCCGGCGGCATGCATACTCGTGAAGACCGTATCCATGTAGCGGCGAAAATCGATCCACGGTGCGGCGTGGCCGGAATGCAGGGCATCCTCGCGCGTACCGGGAGTCACTCCCTCCCACTCCAGGAAATGCGATCCCCATTCTCGGTTGAGGAAGTCGATGGTCGCGTAGTCTTTGCGGAGATCCTCTCGAAATCCCCGCAGACAGAGGGGACACTGGCACGTGTCGGCTTGTCCAATCGCCATGCAATTATCTTTGCCAAGGAAATAGACGCTCGTCCCAACGGCCCAGAATGTCGAGGCTTTTTCGCGCAGCTTCGTTTGCTCCGCCGCGCGGAACTCGGGATCGGACAGGCACGGCTTGCGCACTACGCCATCGACCACGGCCTCGGGCACGTACCGAGTGAGGTCCGGAATCAAGCTCACATCGAGATCCGTTAGGAACGTACGCGCTTCGTCCGTACCCGCCGTGTGCACTGCGTCGACGCCCATCTGCGCGAGCAGTCGCGTATAGAAGCGGACGTTGTATTCCTCGGGGAAGCTGCCTTCGATCCCGAAGCTGAACTCATGCGGAGGCCTCGGGGCGCGAACGGGCAGATACACCTGTGTGTACGCGGCGTGCTCGAGATCCCAGCGAGACGGCGTCGGGTTGGCGCTGTCCACGGCAAAGAGTTCGACTTTCACGCGGCCGGCGATCAGGTCGGCGAACCCGAGGCCGATCTGCACCGGACCACCGTCCGGCGGTACGGGCTGGCGGTTCTCGGCGACCGTGCGCCCCCATACATCCGTGGCCCGCGCATAGACCAGGCACGGCCGCGGTTGATGAAAGTCGGGCCGGACGTTCAACGAGATCGTGAGCGCGTCGTTCGCCAGCAGATAGCCCTTGGAATAGACCACGTCGGACATTTCGGGCCAACCGGCAACCGTGATCGGTTCCGAGTGCCATTCCTCGACCCCTTTCTTGTCGAAGAACCAGAGGTCGAGCCAATAATGGCCGGGGCCGACGGGCAGTTCGAGCAAGTAGCTTGCGTCGCCTTTGCGCACGGGCCGCAGTTTCGGATACATCGTACGCAGCCCGCGGCTTGGCTCGCGCACTTGGGCCTGGACGCGATAGGTTTTGCTCGCGGGCGCGTTGAAACGGATCGCGAACGACCGAAAGGCTGGGCGGACCGCCGCATCGCGCATCTGTTGCACGAAGTCCGCCGGAAGGTCGGGAGGTATCTCTTCTTCGGACGGCCCCTGTGGGCCGCTTTCTTCGATGCCTGCCACCCAGAGAACCGGATCGCGTTTCGCAGCCCATCGCGCCGCCTTCGCCACGAGCGAAAGGTACACGTCGAAGTACTCGGGCAGGGCGTGCATCGGGTCCGTAAGCGACGGCGCGAGGCAATGCGAATACGGACGCCCGCCTGCGTAATCGAGCTGGACCACGCGGCCCATAGGAAAAACAGGGACTGGCTCGCCATCGGGGGTCGGAGAAGCAGGGACAGGTTCGCTTGTCGGGATCGGAAAAGCAGGGACGGGCACGCTTTTCAAACTGCCGAAAAGCGAGCCAGTCCCTGTTTTTCCTATGGTAGACGCCTTGACAAAGCTAAGACTGGCCGGCCATTCAGCGGTTGTCGATTCCCCGATGCCTCGGGTAATGGCGTCCGAACCGGCCGTGCCGTCCTCCTGCGTCCCTTCGCTCAAGAACGATTGAAACGCCTCGGGCATGTGTTCCTGGCAATGCGCCATCAAGAGTCCCGTGCCCTGCCGGACCTTTGCCATCAACGTATCGAGCACGTCGCCGGGGAACATCGAGAGGTCGAGATTGCCCAAAACGATCAACTCGTAGTCGCGCGACAGTTTCTCGCGCACGTCTTCAAGCGTTTGGGCCGGGTCCGCGCCGGGCAGCGCGCTTCCTTCGATGCCGAGATGATAGCTATCCCAGACCGGCGCGACGCCGTACTTGAGTTCGAGCCGTTCCGCCAACTCGACGACGTCGCGCAAGGTGTAGCGCGGCGCGATGAACAGCGCATGAATCGCCCCGCCCTTCAACGGCACGCCCCACGCGACATGAGGCGAGGACTGTTCAAGCGTGATCGCGCCGGAGTCAGCGCGATCCTTCGCCCCCGCGGCCATCGAGACCGCGAGCGTGGCGAGAAGGACGCAAGTCAAGAATCGCATACGAGGAGTTCCCACACGCTGATGCTTCGGACGATCTATTCTACAGGCATCGTAGTCGAATCGTGACAGAAAAGACTATCGAGCCGTCACTTTCACCGCCGCATCGCCGGCTTCCGAATCCACGTGCACGATGTGCTGAGTCGCCTCAGGAAGGCGCGCGAGGCCTTTGCGAAGAAACGTAGGATACAGCGGAATGGCATCGAGGCCCTCGAGCGGCATCCATTCGAACAGCAACCGGACTTTGGGATCTTCCTCCCAACCCTCGAAGGACGGCTGGTTCAGTTTCTCGGGAACCGGGCTTTCCAGCGACGCAAGGTAATAGAAGGCGATCTCGTGATGCGGCTTGCCCGCGTATTGAAAGAAGTTCTCGACAATCCACACGAGGCGCTCGACGCGGACCGCGCAGCCCATTTCTTCGAGCATCTCCCGGCGCAAGGTTTCCTCCGTCGGCTCGAACGGCTCGACGCGCCCGCCCGGCAAGGCCCAGAAGTCGTCGGTTTCGGCGCGGTGTACGAGGACCGATCCGTCGCGAATAATCGCCGCGACCGCCCTGAGGTTGAACCGCCCGTTTTCGAAATCGTAGCTGATCATGAAACCGCCTTCGGTTTATCCAAGAACGCGCCTGCGGCCGCGTATTCGGAGTCGTCTTGGGTCCCGCCTTATTGCAGCGTCACGGACCCGAGATCCGCCTTGCCGTCAGGAGGCAGCTTGACCTCCTTGACCTCGGTCTCGGCGCCGGTGGCGGCCTTGATCTTAAGGGTGTAGATCCCTGCGGGCAACGCAGGAAAATGCACCGCGCCTCGGGCGTCGGTATCGGCCTGTGCGGGCCACCACGCGCCCTTGGCCGGGTGGAACATCATGATGCCGATGTTGGTATCAGGAATGGGGGTCCCGTCTTTCGCGAGCACGACGGCGTCGAGCGACGCGCCCGGCACCATCGTAATGCGCATGACCTCGGTTTCCGCGCCGGGCGTCGGCTGGACCTCATAGTAATTGTTGGCAAACTTCTTGAGGTCCGGGTCCCACGCGCGGACGTACAGGCGCTGATCGCCGGGGAGCGTCATGTCGCTGGTGCCGTCTTCTTTGGTCAACGGTCCGTGGGCGACAGGTTCGTCGAACGCATTGGGCTGGGTCGTGGCAATTGGCGCCACACCGGACACGGGATGGCCCTCGAGATCCACCGCCATGATATGCGCGATGGCTTTGGACGGTTGCGGGGCGGCCTCTGCGGGCGCTGGTTGCGGCGCGGGCTGACTGCTCCAGCACCCCGAAAGCATGGCCAGAACGAGAAGAGCAAGAAAAGGAAAAACAGAGACTGGCTCGCTCGGAAAAACAGGGACTGGCTCGCTTTTCGGCAGTTTGAAAAGCGTGCCTGTCCCTGCTTTTCCGGCCCCGAAAAGCGACCCTATCCCTGCTTTTCCGCTTGAGTTCTTCTCACGCATAGACTACCTCGAAAACAAAAGAACCAACCACCTGTCATTCTGAGCGAAGCGAAGAATCTCCTATCCGTATAAGCCCGCATCCAAAACGAGATTCTTCGCTTCGCTCAGAATGACAGGTAGTCCAGTCCCTGTTCTTCCGTTCTTTATTGGATTCCCTTAAGCGCGTCGCGAATGTCGTCGACGACGGACTGTCTAATCTGGTAAATCGCGGTGTCGTTGGCGACCATGGCGTAACGATACTGCGATTTGCCGGGCACGGGCGCGCCAATCCTTAGCGGGCCGACGATGTGGCCCGCGGCCTTCTCGGAATCCGTACCCACGCTTACGGAGACTGCGGCGACCGGTTTGTCCAGGCCAAACGGTTCCAGATTCGTGGGGGCTGATTCCGTTTCGACGGACGCGGCGTTGACCGAACTCAGCGCGTCCGCAAGCGCTTCAACGTCGCGCTCGCTCGATACCGATTTACCGGCAGGTTCCTTCACAGTCCAATGCCCGCGTGGCTTCTCGAACACGTAATTCGCGCCATCGAACTGCATCGCGATGCGCGCGGCAGTGCCCTTCTCGAATGCAAGCAGCGTCCGGCTGCAGAAATCGAACAGCGTCCTGGTCAGCCCTTTGACGTCGTACTCTCGCAGCAGGACCACGCACCCGTTGTCTTGGGTCGCATAGTATTCGTCGACATCCGGCACCTTTGCGCCGACCTTGATCGTGGCCGGAGGCTGGTCGTCTTTGAATTGGATCGTGATCGCAATGGCAGGCTTGTCGAGGCCGAACTCCGGCTTGGCATCGCCGGGAAATCCGCGAGCTTCCAGCGCCTTGACGAACAGCACGAAGTTGTAGATCGACAACTGGTCGCCGCTCGAGGTGTCGGGCGCCGCGAGCCGCCAGCCCTGTTCCGCGTTGTTCTCCAGCGTCGCGTCGGTGTCTACCGTCACGTAGTGGATGGAGCGAATGTCGGCAACATTGTGGGTCAGCAGGCGATTCTCGCGAAAGGCCTCGGGACTCTTCGGCAACAGCGTCAGCACGTTGGCGTCCATGGTAAAGACCGCCGGCCGCGCCGCCTGCTTGGCGAACAGGCCGCCCGACTGCTGCTTCTGCTCCCCTTTGGCCGCGGGCTGGCGCGCAAGCGAACCGATCAAGAGCGTCTGCGGCTGGCTCCCTACGCCGCTGTACACGGTGATCCGGGCGACCGCCGGGTCCAGTCCGTAGTCAGCAAGGCTCTGCGGCGCGTCAATGAAGTTGTGCCCGGTCGCAAACTGGACTTCCTTGACGAGCGCTTCCACAAGCTCCGGATTCGCGGGCGCGGTGATGGGCGACACGAGGTTCCACCGGCCCTCGGGCGTCTTCTCGACCGCGACCATCGTCGATTCCTCGCCGACCTTCGGCGGCGTCTGGCGGTCACTCGTCGCCGCGGGTTCCCTGCCCGTCCAGATGCGCGCGTATTCGATGCGGGTAATGCCCTCTTTGCCGATCGTCAAGACGTAGGGATTGCGCAAGAGTTCGAGCTGGCGGTCGAGTTCGAAGACGGACTTCCCGTTAACGAGAATCACGTTGCCGTCGTCGCCCTTGGCGTAACGATTCGTTTGCGTCGGGTCGGTCGCGCCGAATTCGAGACGGCACTTCGATCCGTCGGCTTTGGTTGCTACGACGGTCAGCACGGGTTCGTCAAGTCCGTATTCGGCAAGCTTCGACGCGCCGCCATTGATAACTCGCTCGCGCATCAATCCCGCGAAGGTCGTGGCCATCCGATTCCACAACACGTGATTGGCCTCGATCGTCGGGCTGGGCTTGACAAAGGCCCAGTGGTCGCCCTGATCGCGTTTGGCTTCCGCCACGGGTTCGTTCACGCGCTGCACTTCGAGCGACGCGATGTCCTGCGGTTCCATTGCGAAGAGGCGCTTGGCTTCATCCTGGGCTTTCTGATGGCTGCTCTCGGTACGGAGCATCCCCCAGTACGCCAGGCACAGTCCCGCAAAGATCGCCGCCAGCACAAAGGTGGCCTTTCGGTTCATTGGTATTTCCTCCGCAACACGAACGCGATCATCCCCGCCACCGCGACGGCCTGCACCGTGCCCAGCACGGCAATCCATACGATGGCGCGCTGATCGTAATCGGAAAGAATGACGGGAGGCGCCTGTTTGCCCGTGGGACGTATGGCAATCAGGTCCTCGTTTTCGGTCAGCCACGCCATCGTGTTCAGGATGAAGTTGAAGTTCCCGGGGATGGACGCAATCTGGCCGTTCGAGGCGAAGTCCGAGTCGCCCACGACCACGAGGCGGGCGTCGCGCGTCTGGCCCGTATCGCCGATCAGGGCGCTCGTCTTGGCCGTCACCGCCACCGCCATCGACAACGGCCCGTTTGTCTCACCCGGACCGCGCGACGCCTTGCCCTGGCCGGCCAGCGTGGCGAGGTCGGTTTCCGCGTAGAAGTCGGGCGTCGTGCGCAGCAACTCCGTGCCCGCCGTCTTGGGCGGCATGGTGTCGGCGAGCCGCACGGTGCGCGCGGCTGAAAACAGGATCTTCTGATCGAACCGCGCCGTGATCCCGTGTTCGGCGCTGAAACTCCCCATGAACGCCGGCTGCGATTGCTTGCCGTCGTCAAAGAGGCTCGTGTCCGCCGTGAATTCGACCGTCCATTTGCTCGTCGGCGAGATGGCCATGTCGTTGCCCACGATCACGCCGTAGCGCTGCTCCAGCCACGGCAAGAGTTGTTCTACCTGGTTTTGTCCCGCGATGACTTTCTGCCACGGATCGAGAAGGATGAGCAGCCGCCCGCCACGATCCATGAAGGCCTGGATGGCGCGGATTTCTTCGGGATGCAAGTCGCTCTGCGGCCCGGCCACGCCCAAGCCATCGATGACGAGCACGTCGCAATCGGCCGGCACTTCGGGCTTCGAGATCATGATCGCGCAACGGTCCACCTGGTACGCCTCGCCCTCGAGCAGGCTTTTGAACAGCGTCCCGCCTTTATCCTTGTCCGGATCGATCACGCTGCGCTCGCCGTGGCCCGTGAGGAAATAGACCTTCGGTGTCGCATCGCGGATCACGTTGATCAGCGAGTTCGTAAAGTCGCGTTCCTCGAGGCGAGGACTGCCGCCTTGAAGCGTAATCACCTTCTGGCGGTTGCCGCACCGGATCACGATGGTGCCCTGCGTCGAGGCGTGCGTGATATTCAACCCTTCGAGCCGCGCGCGCTCGATTTGAGGATCGAGATACTCGATCTTGAGGTGGCTCGTATGCTGCGCGCATTGATCGAGAAACCGCTCGGTCTTCTCGGCGGCGATGCGGACCAACTCGTCGTCGATCTGCAGGAAGAAGCAAATAATGTCCACGTCTTTGCTCAGGCTCTCCAACACCTGAACCGTCTGATCCGAGAGCTTCCGGCGGCCTTCTTTGGTCAAGTCCCACGAAGGATCGCCGTGTTGCGCGAATGCGTACAGCACGATGCAGATGCCGAGGAAGACCAGCGTGCTCAGCGTCGTCGAGATGCCGTAGAGCGTCTGGCCTTGGCGAAACGAGTCGCGCGTCTTTGCGGCCAGCGCCAGTCCGAGCCACACGATCCCTGCGGCAAGACTGACGCCAAACGGCACAAGCACCGAGGCCAGGAAGAGGTTCTGTTTGAGCGCAAGCAGGTTGAGACCGGCGACCAGCGCCACCAGGGCCACAATCCCGCATACAAGCCGCAAGAGTTTCATCATGCCCACACCTCGACCGCGTTGCGATTTTGGATTTTGGATTTTGGATTTTGGATTGCGCGAGCGATGCGCGACACGAATGCCTTCGTCGCTCTTGGATTACAAGCAAGAATCGCCTGGCCATAGGCTCTATGCGAACAGGCCTCGCCCCTCCCGTCATTCTGAGCGAAGCGAAGAATCTCACCATGGTCAAGGTTTCTGCCCGAAGCGAGATTCTTCGCTTCGCTCAGAATGACACGAGAAGTAGATCTTGGAATGGATGCTTGGCCTACCTTCGGTTCAATCCAAAATCCAAAATCCAAAATCCAAAATCCCAAGTCTTTCTTCAACGTTTCGATGCCCATGGTTGGTCAGGCTCTCCACTTCCGGCTTTCGAGGGCGCGGAACGTCAGGAACAGGAAGAACGCTGCCACGAGCACGTAATAGGCCACGTCTTTGGGTTGAAAGATCCCTTGCGCCATTTCTTTCGCGTGCGCGTCCATGGTGAGTTGCTGGAGCAGGTTCCGCACGAGGTCGTACGCCACGCCCACGGCGTTGCGCAACGACTCCGGCCACGTCTCGGGCGTGGGATTCTTCTTCGTCAGATTCTCGCTGAGCGACCCGACCGTGTAAAGCACGAGCGAGAGGCCGAACGTAAGGATGCCCGCGGTCATTGGATTGCGGCACATGGCTGAGATAAACAACCCCATGCTCATGATGGCCGCGCCCATGAGGAACACGGTCAACACGCCGAACACCAGCACGATGGGTTCGACGGTCACGTAATGGAACACGATAAGCAGGTCTACGCCGACGAATCCCATCATCGCGAGCAGCATGCCGAGCGCCGCGAGGTACTTCCCGAACACGATTTCGCGGTCGCGGATCGGATGCGTCAGCAGCAGTTCCATCGTGCCGCTGTACCGCTCTCCCGCCAGCAACCGCATCGTCACCAGGGGGCCAATAAACATGATCATCATCCCGCAAAACACAAGGAATGGACTCAGCAACGTCTCCTCGAAACCCGGCACCGTCGCATAGGCATAACCTTGCGGGTTCACGCTCACCTTCGCATAGAACAGAAACGACGCCGCGAATCCAAGGCCCGATACGGCCGCAAAAGTCCCCACGGCCACGTACCCGATCGGTGTTATGAAATAACTGGCGAATTCACGCTTGCAGATCGCCCAGATGTTTCTCATACGCGGCTCCCTTCTTCGGCATTCACGACGCCGATGAAGATGTCTTCGAGCGTCCGCACGCGCCGCTGCAATGCGCGCAATTGGAAGCCCGCCTCCGCCACCGCGCGCGCAACCGGCGGCCCGAGGTCCGCCCCTGGAACGCCCTCCACGAGATACGCGCCCGCGCGTTCGGAACGCACCGCAGCCACGCCGGCCACGTTTCGCAAGACCGCCGTGACCGATTCGGCATCGCCGTCGGCCTCGACTTCAAGCGCCGCTTCGGACTTCCCCGCGAGATTCTCCATCGTGTCCTGCGCGACGATCCGTCCGCGGTTGATGATCAACACGCGCTGGCACACCATCGTCACTTCGGGAAGGATATGCGTGCTCAACAAGACCGTGTGTTCCTCCGCCAGCCCTTTGATCATCTGGCGGATTTCGACGATCTGCTGCGGGTCCAGGCCGACCGTCGGCTCGTCGAGAATCAGCACCGGCGGATTGCCCAACAACGCCTGGGCGAGCCCTACGCGCTGGCGATATCCCTTCGACAGATTGCGGACCAATCGACGCGCCATCGGGCCAAGCCCGCATCGTTCCATCGCCGCGCCCACTTCCGTCTTGCGCGCCGAACGCGGCACCGCTTTCACCTCCGCTACGTAATTCAAAAACGCAAGCACCGACATCTCGCTGTATAACGGCACGCTCTCGGGCATGTAGCCCACGCGGCGTTTGACCTCGATGGGCTGCTCGTGAATGTCGAAGCCCGCGACGCGCGCCGTGCCTCGCGTGGGCGGCGAATACCCGGTGAGGATACGCATGGTCGTGGTCTTCCCCGCGGCATTCGGGCCGAGGAACCCGATGATTTCGCCTTTGTCCACCGAGAACGTCACATCCTCGATGGCGGCGATCGGACCGTAGAACTTGGTCAGTCCTGTGACTTCAATCATATCCCATTGTCTCCCGATGCCGGACCTGCCTGGGGAACACAGCTACCCGATCATTATCTACAACGAAGCACCCGTAACTCAAAGAGACACATCGCGGCCATTAACTGTGCCCCGAGCAGGGCGGAAATCTCTGCCCGAAATCGCTTGTCATTTTCTGGATCGAACCGAGATCCGCCTCTTTATCTTATGTAACAGTATAAATATCTAACTGATGTGTACACGCCAGAGAACCTGCACCTTATATAGTATGTCTTAATGGATGTCGACGCATTCTGTTGTGGGGCTAGGCAGGATTTTCCCGGATTTTATACTTGATTTTATGGAAAGTCTGGTGTAGAATTCACTTGACAGAAATTGGTTCAAAGTGATCATATGATCGGCAGAATGTGCCGGGGAACCGCAATTCGGTAACGGTTTTCCATATGTTCTGTACTTGGTAATAGACATAGAAAAGCTTATATTGTAATGAGTTAGAGTAGTTGGCGCGGGCGGCAGGACCGCTGGCATTAGAGTTGCTTCATCCAAGTGCGAAAGACAAAGAAGACTATCGGGAGAAAGTGAGGCACTATGATCGTCCAATGTTGCATGTGCAAGCAGGTACGCAAAGGCAAGACGTGGTCCTTTCCACGCGCCGGCGACCTCCAAGACGGACATGTGAGCCACGGCTACTGCCCCACATGCGCGGCCAAAGCCTTTGAAGATCTCCACGGCCTGGTAGGGTCGAAGCGACTCGTCGCGAGCCGCATGGCAACATCCTAGGCGCAAGCGTGTCCCAAGGGGTGGACGGGAGGGTGCTCCCGTCTGCCCCTTCTTCTTTTCACCTGAGGACGCCACCAACCCTCAACAGCGTCAGCCGAACACTCCACCACGCGGCAGTACACACCGAGAGCCGTCCACATAGTCCACTTCGTCCACTCGGTCTACAAGAAAGAAACGAGGAATTTATCCTGCCCCTTTGCGCTGTCGAGGCCCGGTGTGAGAATCTAGACGTGTTCGAGACTCGACGATCGGGAGGGTACCTGAGATGAAACGGGTGGTGGCGTTTGGCGAGTTGCTGATGAGCCTGTGCACGCGGGAGTACGAGCGGCTGGTGCAGGCGCACGAACTCCTGGTGCGGTTCACGGGGGCCGAGGTGAACGTCGGAGTCTCGCTGGCGCAGTTCGGCTACGAGGCGTATGCGGTGTCATGCGTGCCGGACAACGATATCGGCCAGGCGTGCGTCAATTACTTGCGGCGGTACGGCGTCAACACGGAGTTCGTCGTGCGCGGGGGCGAGCGGCTCGGGCTGCTCTATCTGGAACCGGGCGCGTCACAGCGCGCGACGAAAGTCGTTTATGACCGAACACACAGCAGCTTCCGCGGGATACAGCGCGAGGACTTCGATTGGGATCGCATCCTTGGCGGAAAGGACTGGTTCTGTTTCTCAGGAACGGCTCCAGCTCTGGGGCCGAACGTGAACGCGGTGTTGAAGGACGCGCTCGCGGCGGCGAAACGGCTCGGGGTGCGGGTCAGTTGCGACCCGAATTACCGAAGCAAGTTGTGGAGTCTCGACGAGGCCGGGCGCGCGCTCACGCCGTTGATGGAGTACGTCGATGTCTTCATCGGAGGCGCGGAAGACGCGGAGAAGTTGTTCGGAATACGCGTGGCGCATGGAAGTGACGCGGCGGCGTATCGGCGTGCGGCGGCGGAAGCGCTTCGCGCGCGCCTCGATTTCATGTGCGTCGCCACGACGGTGCGTTCCGGGGGATCGGCGTCGGTGAATCGTCTCGGCGGTATGCTGTGCGATGCTTCGGGATGCTATGTCGCGCGCGAATACGAAATGCAGATCGTGGACCGCGTGGGCGCGGGCGACGCGTTCAGCGCGGGGATCGTATACGGCTTGCTCGAAGGATTCGACCCGCAACATACGATCGAGTTCGCCACGGCGTCCGCGTGTCTGAAACACTCGATCACGGGCGATTTCAATCTCGTGACGCTGGACGAAGTCGAGCAGGTTGTCGCGGGCGCGGATTCCGGCCGGGTCCAGCGTTGAGAGCGGACGAGAGGAATGCAGGGCGCGCGCGTTGACAGGGCGCGGGGGGGTATGGGATGATCGCGGCGCTGCGATACCCCCGCGAATGGCGTAGGTTGGACGCGCTCAAGGAGAAGACGCCATGTACCATGCCCCGTCGAAACGGCTCCGCTTCCGGTTCTTTCCCGAGGACGATCATGCGCTGGAAGAGACGTTGCGTCTGACGTCGTACACGTCGAAGAGCAGCGTGATTCGCGGGGCGTTGATCTTCTTCGACCAAGTGTGGACGAGCCAACGGGGCGGATTCCGCGTCGTGTTCTGCCGTCAAGGGGTCGCGGAACGCCCAAGCGTGCTGGATTCGGTGCTGGCCCGTTTCCGGACCGGCGCGCGCGAGCCGGACAAGCGCGCGAGGACGGAGAAGTCGATCGAGATTCGGCTGACGCGCGCGGATAGCGAAAAGATCGATCGGCTGTTGACGACGGAAGCTGCGGACACGTTCTCGGATGTGGTCCGGCGGGCAATCCGCCTGTACGCAACGGCCGTGATGCGACAGCGCGAAGGCTGGGATGTCGTGGCCGTCTCGCCCTCGGGCGATATGCTGCCGATGGGTGTTCCGGGACTTGCGGGCGCCGACGACAGGCCCGCCGCCACCTATGCGCCCGAGGCGCGTCCTGTGGCGCACGGCGCTGGGAGCGGCGTGCTGGCGGCATTGCCTCAATCGCTCGCCGAAGCAGTGAAGCGATTGGCCGCGCGCGAGCATTGTGCGCCGGAAATGCTCCTCGTGGATCTGGTGCGGACAGAAACGTTTGCGCGACTGCACGGCGCGGAGGCAAGCCGTTCGGAACAGTACGTCGCCTTGGAGCCGGTCGAGGAACCGCAGGTGCTCACGCCCGCACCAGAACCGCCTGTCGATCTGGGCAAACTCGAAGAAGCCGCCGCTACGCTCGAACAGATGGCGGAGCATATCGAACAGGTCATGCAGATCGTGGGCGATACGACGCGCGGCAAAGGGCCGCAGGCCCAGCTATCGGACCTGCTGCTGGGCATGGAGGAAGACGCCATTCCGGAAGCCGCATCGCCCGCGGAGCGCATCGCGCTTCGCGCTACGCAGCTCAACGAGCGTCTTGCCGCCCTGGTCGCGTTAACGCAACGACAGAAACGCGGCAAGGCCTAGCTCTGCGCGGGACGCAGGTCTGTACCGGCGCGGAGTAGCAACCTCGCGAGGCGTTCGGCTATACTTGCCCGTGATGCGGCGCGACGACGCCGGCCTGGGCACACGCATGGCAAGTCAATTCTGTATTCCCGATATCGGGCCGGTGGATGCCGGCGCGGGATTCGTGCAGTTATCCCAGTCGAGCGATGGTCTATTCGAGGCAGGACGTAGCGGCGTAGTGTCGATCGTGGCCACGGGCGATCGCAAGGTCGAGTTCATCGCGTTCGAACAGCGCACGCTGGCTTACGTGAAATCGTCGATGGGCTATCCCGCGTATTACCCAGTGCATCCGGTCCGCATCGAGCGGCCGATTCGAGCCGTGTTGATGGACCTCGATGGAACGAGCGTACGAAGCGAGTCCTTCTGGGTATGGATCATCCAGTTGTCGATCGCGAGCCTGATTGGCGACATGGCATTTGAATTAGAGGACGCGGATCTGCCGTTCGTCTCGGGCCACAGCGTTTCGGAGCATCTTCAGTACTGCATCCGAAAGTATTGCCCGGACAAGACGGTCGAGGAAGCCCGGCAGTTCTATTTCGCGCACACGAACCGCGAGATGAAGGCCATCATGGAAGGCCGGGGCAGAGAAGGCGCGTTCACGCCGTCGCCCGGGCTGAAGGAATTCCTGCTGGCCCTCAAGGACAAGGGTGTGAAGATCGGCTTGGTCACGTCGGGCCTGTACGAGAAGGCGTGGCCGGAGATCCTCTCGGCGTTTCGCGCACTCGACCTGGGCGACCCGGCAACGTTCTATGACGCGATCGTCACCGCGGGCTTTGCGATGCGCCCCGGCGAGCCGGGCACGCTCGGCGAATTATCGCCCAAGCCGCACCCGTGGCTGTATGCGGAAGCGGGCCGCGTCGGCCTTGGGATTCCGTTCGAGGAACGGAACCGAGTCGTTGGAATAGAGGACAGCGGCGCGGGCGTTTGCTCTATCCGGATTGCAGGGTATCCGGTGATAGGTCTTGGCGGCGGTAATTTGGTCGAAAGCGGTACGCTGCCGTTGTGCGAGCGATGTTGCGAAACTTTTGAGGAAATTTTGAGTCTTATCCTGTAGATCGAGGCGACTGCGAAAGGACCCGGACTTATCATGCGCACACGAGGTTTTACCCTAATCGAACTATTGGTAGTTATCGCCATCATCGGCATCTTGGCGGCGATCCTGCTTCCGGCTCTGGCGCGCGCCCGCGAGTCGGCACGGCGCGCAAGCTGCGCCAGTAATTGCAAGCAAATCGGGCTGGTCATGAAGATGTACTCCGGCGAGGCCAAGGGCGGGCTCTTCCCTCCGATCAAGCCCCGGCTTACGATCGACCCTAATACACCGTGTGGTGTCTTTAACGGGATCAGCGCGCAGAATACGCGTCCGGATTTCTTCTTCGACGTAGCTGCCGCATACCCGGAGTACTTGACGGACTTGAACACGCTCGTCTGTCCCTCGGATAGCGAGAACGGCCTGATCGCGTCGGGCACATGGAACCTTCACAACGACGTGACGGAACCTTTCGATCTGTGCCGCGTGGGTTCGGATTCGTACATTTACATTTCATGGGTCTTCGAGGGCGAGCGCAACTACATCCTCGCGGGCCATACAGAGAACGACATGCCCTCGGCAGTCGGCGTGAACATTTCCCCGGCGTTTGTGTCGAAACTGACCACTACGCTCTTTCAGGCAGGCGGCGGCGACACGAGCGTGTACGGCGAAGACATGACCTACACGCACGAAGACTACGGCACGCTTACGGCGTACCGCCTCAAAGAGGGCGTCGAGCGGTTTACCATCACCGATATCAACAACCCGGCGGCGTCCGCGTTTGCCCAGAGCCAGTTGCCGTATTATTGCGATTTCCTGTCGCCCGAACCGGACAAGTTCAATCACGTCCCCGGCGGCGGCAATCTGCTATTCATGGACGGCCACGTCGAGTTCATCCGCTATCCTTCACGCTTCCCATTCTCGATCGCGTGGATCGAGATCATCCGCCTGGCGGGCGTGTAAGTACACCCGCGGACAGCGCAGACCGAATCGACATTGCGCCGCGCCTGTAAAGAGCGCGGCGCTTCTGTTTCTGTAATCGACCGATCAAAAGAAGCGCTTGACAACCGGCCAAGTGTATGATATGATATCATACAGAACAGACAATTGGAGACGACGCCATGCGCGTCCATATCGATTACAACAGCAGCGAGCCTATCTACCGGCAAGCGGTCGAGCAGATCAAGCTCATGGTCGTCTGCGGGCAGCTTCGCGAGGGCGATCGTATCCCTTCGATTCGCGAACTGGCCCGCGACCTCGCCATCAACCCGACGACCGCGGCCAAGATTTATACCGAACTCGAACACGCGGGCGTCCTCACGTTGCGCCAGGGACAAGGGGCCTTCATCCGGAACGATCCCGGCGTCACCCCGGAAACCGCCCGCAAGACCGTCGGAGAACTCGCCCAACGGATGGTTGTCGAGGGACTTCGCTTCGGATTGGACGGCGGTGCAATCCGGGGCATTGTGAACGAAACCTTGAATCGAATTGAGAAGGGCGAATCATGAACACATCGGCGATATGCGCGCAAGGACTGGGCCGCTGGTTCGAGAAGAAACATGCCGTCGCGGACCTCACACTCGAGGTCCCGCGCGGATCGATCTTCGGCTTCCTCGGCCAGAACGGCGCGGGAAAGACGACGACCATTCGCATGGCAGCGGGACACCTGCATCCGGACGAGGGGTCGATACAGGTGCTTGAACAGGACCCGCGCACAATGCCGCGGGAGATCTGCCAGCGCGTGGCCTACGTGTCCGAGGCCATGAACGTCCCGCGCTGGATGCGCATGCGCGACGGGCTGGCCCTGAATGCCGCCCTGTATCCCAAGTGGGACGCCGCCCGCGCTCGGGACTTGGTGCGGCGCTTCGAGGTCGACGAGAAGGCGGCGTATGGCACGATGTCGAAAGGCCAGCGGCGCGCGTTCTGCCTGATCCTCGCGCTGAGCGCGGGGGCGGAGTTGCTCATTCTGGACGAGCCGGCCTCGGGCTTGGACACGGCGGCGCGGCGCGTCTTCCTCGATGCGCTGCTCGAAGCCAATCGCGAACGCGAATGCACCGTGTTCCTTTCGTCGCACATGCTCACCGACCTCGAACGCGTCGTCGACCGCGTGGCGATCCTGAAATCGGGAAAGCTCATCCTCGAGGGTGAACTCGAAGCCTTCAAGGAGGGCGCGCGTGTTCTTTACCTGCCCGGAACGGCCAGCCTGGCAACACTGGAGCGGCACTTCCGCGTGGAGTCGTATCGCAAGGTCGCGGACGAGGTTCGCGTGACGCTGCTCGACTACAACGAGGAGCGGTATCGCGCGCTGTGCTCGGAGGACGCCGCCTTCGCCTCGGGCCAGGCGCACGGCGTGAATCTCGAGGACCTGTTTGTGGCCCTGGTCACGGGCGAAACCGTCGAACGGGAAGGGAGCGTCCTATGAGCGCGCAATTGATGCGGGTCGAACTGCGCAAGGTGTGGGCGTGGTACCTCGGCTTGCTCCTCGTAACCTTGTATTACGCCATCTTGAAGCCCTATCCGTTCGCGCACAACGACATCGGGCTCAGCGTGTTGGCGGCCGCGCAGGGCGCTATCGTGGCGTGGCGGATCTTCTACGACCCCATGGGCACGCAGTCATTCCTATGGTCGCGGCCCCTCACGCGGACGCAACTCTTCCTCAATCGATGGGCGCTGGGTCTGATGCTGCAAGGCGCAACCCTGGCCATCCTCGCGGCGATCATTGCCGGCGGAGCCCGGTCCCAATTTCATCTCGCCCTCTCCGAGGACACGACCGCCTTCTATCCCGCTTCACGCTGGTTCGATCTTGCGGGCCTTTGGCCCTGCCTGGTCTACGGCCTCCTCGCCTATCATGCCGCGCTCTATTTCAACGTGTTCGCCGAATTCAAATGGCGTCAACTCGGCGGCGCGGTCGGCGGCACCTTCCGCAGGACCGTCGTATCCGCCGCCGCGCTGTGCCTGCCGGTCGGTCTGTTCCTGCTTGTCGATATACCGCCGCGCCTCGCGCCGAAATGGCCCTACGGCGTCATCGCGCTCCTGGCCGCCGCCTTGATCGCGCTCACGACAACAATGGCCATCCACATGTACCGCCAGATGGAGGTCGACTCATGACACGCTCGCATTCGCGCATGCTGGCCACGGGCGCCGCGGCGCTATTCACGCTGCCGGTCCTGATCATCATTACGGTAGTGTTTCCCGAACGGGAACTCGGGGCGTGGGCGCTGGCCGCGTTTCTCGTGGGATTCGCGTTCATCGTGCTCGGATTTCTCTGGAAGGGCGAATGGCTTTGGCTCGTCCTCCTGGTCGAATGGTGTTTCTTTCCGTTTGGCTGGGTGGCGATGCAGGGGTATGTCCTCCCGCCGAGAACGGCGTACCGCGCCGCCCCGACGCAAGTCCTCCAATGGGACACCGATCCCGTCGACGTCTATTGCAACGACACGCTCGTGGGGCAGACGCCGCTCGAAATCGATGTGGATCGCCTTGTCGCCGGTCTAGCGCCCGTTGAGTCGTTTGCGCCAAGTCAAACCGAGATCCATGGAATACCGCGTTTTGACTCGAACCCCATCGAGATGCTGTTTGATCATGTGCCGCAGTCGGCGCGCGGCAAATACTGGTGGAGTTTCGAGTGCGCGGGACACCGTGGAACGTTCGATTCCATCTCAGACAAGTCACTCATGCCCAGTTCGATAGAGGGATCCAAGCACGCCGAACAAGTCGCCTTCCCGGCAATTCGCGCCCACGCGGACGCCTTGATTCACGTGTTGGAACACACCGGCTACCAGGCCGACGAAGCGTGGGTCAAGCATACGGCAAGATACCTTACGCCACTGTTCACGCGTCTGAACGACGCAGCCTATCGTGACCCGCGGATCAAACCGGCGCTCGATGCCGCGGTGAGCCAGGCCTTCGGAATTCGCGACGCGATGTCTAAGGCGGAGGCCGGCGCGTGCTGGGCCCGCATCCTGGACAGCGTCGAAACGAAACGCGAGTTCCGCGTGCCTTCGCCGGAATGGTACGCAATCGACCTCCTGGGCGATCGGCTGCTGCCGTTTCTCTACCGATCCTATATGGAGGAACGGGGCCGCGAAGACATGCCCCCGCGATTCCGGCGCGGCATACGTCCCGTGTACCTGAACCCGGAAGGATTCAGCGTGCGTTTCCTCCCGGTGTTCTACGCCGTCGGCAAGTTGCGCCCCCCGGAACTGGAAAACCGCATCACGTATGACGCGGGACTCGTCGGCGTGCCGATCGAACAGTTACGTATGGCCTATGCCACGCGCGTCTCCGATTACCGCCGGACCATTCCGTCTACCTTCTATCTCCTCTCGTACGCCGACCTCCCTATCTTCGAGAATCCCCAGAACTATTGGGGGCTGGGCGAAGAGTTCCCATTGGTCTATCCGTACCAAAGCCACGAGCTTACCCGGGCTTTCGCGCGTGCCGTCGCGCAGTCGTTTCCTTCGGTCCTGACGAGTCCGAGCGTTACAGAGACGGGCAGACTGTGGCATCCGGGCAGCATAGACAGCCTAATCCAGTCCAGCGGACGGTGGGCCTTACCGCTTTTCGAGAGGCTCGCGTACCTGGCCGAAATGCGCTCGCCCTATCTCGTGCACGAATTCCAGATTCCGCCTGACTGTCTTAACCCCAAGTCTCCACCGCCGACTCGTGGTAGAGGTGAGCCGCGTCCGTTCAGTCAGGAAAACGGACTAGCGGGGGCCGGTCCTCAGCCTCCAGGCCGAGAGCCTCTCGCGCGCCCTCGACCGATCGACTGGGGCGCTCCGGAAGTAACCCAATCCACCGGCGAAATGCGGAAGAGATACATGGAAGTAGAAGCGCAGAGCAGAGCAGCGTTCACGGCCGGCCAGGGCGACCCGTCGAACCTCTTCAACACGGTAGCGCAATATCCGAATCCGGGACTGGACAAAGCGCTGATTGCCGTATTCGACGAAACACGAAAGAGCCTCGCCCTGCCGCCTGCGACCCGCAATCTGCTCAAGGCCTTGACCATGTGCAACACCCCGGCGACGCTCGAAACACTCGGCCGCTGGTGGGACGACAATCCTCAAATCTATCGATGTGTCGACTGGCAGCATTTTGAAGAAACGACCGCGCGCGCCTTGATCATCGAGGCTATCGCCCATCTGCCCCGCTTGGCTGAGCCGCTTGCCGCATGGCTGCCGCGCCTCGCCGCCCTCGACGATCCCGGTCTTATGCTGGCCGCCGTGGATGCGCTCGAAGCCATCCACACCCCCGAAGCCTGGGCCGTACTCGACAAATGGGCCTCCTCCGCGCCGCCCGAAATCGCCGCAGCGTCGATGAAGACGATCGAAGCGGAACACGAAGCGATGAACAAAGCCACCGCCGTAATAGCCGGAACGATCGAACCCGATGCCCTCGTCTCCCCGTAGTCCGATCAATCAGAATACAAAACGAGAAGTCTAAGCGAAAAACGGGGACTGACTCGCGTTTCGGCAGTTCGACCCGCGTGTCCGTCCCCGCTTTTCGCGGAATCCTAAATGGGAAGATGAGGGGACGCTACCTTGAATGTGGCGTGTGCTCTCCGCGGCTCCGTGTGAGTTCGATCTTCATCACACGGCGACACGGAGAACACGGAGAAAGAATGAACTACCCAGGATGTCACCCGCGTTACTTCACGCTGCTGACGGCAAGGTCGATCGCGAGTTCGCCTTGGTCGTAGGAGGCTTGGGCGACGATATCCTGGAACATGGCCGCGGCGGCGAGCCATGGCGCGGCGCGCTCTTGGAGCGATTCGGGCGTGACATCGCGGAGCAGATGGTTCTCGGCAAATATCCCAGCGAATTGCGTCGCCGCTTCGAGGCTTGCCTGCGGACGAATACAGAGGTACAAGTTGCCGGGCTGAGGCAAGCGCTCGGCCTTCGGCGTTTCCGCAAGCAGCTTCTCGGCCACGACCCGGCTTGAACCGATGAGCAACGCATTGCCATACAGGCCCGCGGTGGGTTCCATCGACGATCCGCCGATCAGGGGCAGAAGGACTTCCTTCGCCTCTGCGTCGTATTGCGCGACGAAATCGTACCGGTGAATATCCGAGGCCAGCGGCGGTAGCGTGGCAAACGACGTCGAAACGGATTGGGGATCGGCGTCGAAGGTCAGCACGACTTGCGGAACGGGGATCATCTCGTTGAGGTCGACGCCGCACCAACTGAACCGGATGCCCGGGCCTAAGGGGCCGAGCAGCGCCGTGGCGAATTTCGGGAGGCCGCCGGAAGGCTCGGATGACGCGGACCACGCCTGCCATTGCGTCTCGGCCCATGCTTCCTTGCCTGCCATGCGCGCGCCCGCGGTCCAGAGTTCGTGGACGGGCTTGCCGAAGTTGGCCGAGAGGCCCACGAATCCGTCCGGCGGCGCGATGAGCGGTTGTGGCGCGAGGCCTTCGAGCGCGCCGTGCATGCCGGCCTCCCATTCCGGGTCGAGCGCCGCGCGGACTTTCACTTGCAGCGAATCGCGCTCGATCCGGATCGCGAATCGCGCGCCCTTGAAGGCTCTGAGCATGGGGTCGGCGGATGCGAACGCGAGGACGCCCGCGATATCCTCGGCGCCGAGCCCCTTCAGCGCGTTTGCCATGGTATCGCGATGCATGGCGTCTCCGGGGCGCAGCGTCAACGCACCGATCAGTGCGTCACGCGACGGACTCGCGAGCAGCACGCGGCCGCGTGTCGCGAAATAGATACCCGCATCCGGCAACGAGGCGATGTGCAGCCCACCGGCGGGGTCGCCCTTTACGCCGGGAATCCAACGCTGCATTCGCGCAAGCAGGCAGCCGACACGGGACATCCGGCTGACGAAAAGGAGGTCGCTCATGGAGGCCACATCGTTCCCGGAAACATGGCAAACGGTCGGCACGAGGTTGTTGAGCACCCATTCGGGGATGCCCGCATCGCCGTGGAGCGTCTTGGCGAGATCGACGACGCCGGCCTTGGCCAGCGCCTCGGCAATCCGCGAGTTTGCGATGGCGTCGCGTTTCGCGAGGACGTCGTTTGCAAACAGGTGATACGTCTGGCTCGCGGGGATCACATCCTCCATCGGGCAGGTGTCGCGCGTCGTCCAGACCGCGGTCATCAGAAGCAGAACGATGATGCCGAGCGCGATGCTCCGGCCCCATCCGCCACGCCGTTTCATCGAGGGCCCGCTGCCCGTATAACTCCGTACGGTCTCGCTCATCGGCCGGCCCCTTTCAAGGATAGGGTTGTGTACGTTCCCGGCTCGCCGTGGGCGTCGGGAAACATGACGTCTATCTTGCGGTTCTTCGGTTCGAAGACGACGCTATGCCGTGTCCGCGCATTCCAGATCGTCGAATTGCCGGACTGGCCCGGTTCGCGGTCGGCCAGCGCCGCCTTAATCTTGGCCGTGCCGACGATGTGTTCGCCGTCCAGCAGTGACGCAAGGCGCGCGTATCGCGTTTTCGCGTCCGCGTCGACTTGCGCGCCTTCCGGGTCCGCGCCGAGCAAAACGCCCTTGACCGGATCACGCACGACCACGGACGCGCCGAACTCGACGACCTCAGCTTTGGGCACGCCCGGACCCGCGGCAAGCACGTGATAGCCGCGCAGATTCACGCACGCCCGCAACCGTTCGACGGCAGCCGCGAGCGAATCGCAGGTCTGCAACAGGTCGCGCAACACAAATTCGATCGGCGCGCCGTCGATGGGCGGACGGCCCAAGCTCTCCATGCGCTCGGCGCACAACACGACTCCGGCGTCGTTCATGCCCGTGAATACACCCACGTTCCAAGGGAATCCGACTTGCACGAACCGATGTCCTTTCTCGGGCGTCTCGTCGACGATCACCGGCGGTTCGTCGTCGGTCCAGTCCAGGTTTCTGCCGACCAGCACGTCGTCCGCCCCGGCGCGGTCGCCGGTAGTGGCCAGCATCGTGCAGAACGGCGCGCGGTAGAATACGCCTGCGTCCGGTTGCGCGCCGATCGACGGAGCGGCTTGCACGAGGAGAAGCGCGTCGAACGGCAGCCCCGCGCCATCGGCCATGCCCTCGATCTCTTCGAAGGCGTCGCCGGCCATGCCCTGCAGGAACGGGCGGACGCCGATGCCCAGCGCGATCAGCGCGAGCGGCGTCGCGTCGAAGAAAGAAGGAACCATCTTCCAGAAGCCCTGCTTCGGCAACATCGCGCCGGAATCCACGGCCGCCACGATCTTGGCGCGGTACGCGCCCGCGATCTCGTCGCGAAACGCGGCGGCGCGCGCGTAGCCGATGGCATAGGGCGAGCCTTTCAGCACAACACGCCGGCCTTGCTCGACGGTCTCGACCTCGCCCGCCGCGACGGGCTTGCGGTCGAGCAACGGTTCTTCGTTAGCGGACGGGGGACGCGTCATGAGTTGCGCGAACTGGCTGCACAGCCAATCCTGCATCCGAGGCCCGTAGAAGTTCATTGCGGTCTCATAATGGAGCTGGCTGTAGTACGCGACGGGCGCGAAGTAGGCGAGGAAGTCGTTACTGAGTCCCACGGTAAACTGCGCGGCATAGCCTCGGGCGAGCGCGCGCTTGCGGAGGGCGAGCGCGATCTCGACGCACGGCTCGCCAGGCACAAACGTCATCAGGAGATCGCCGACTTCGAGCGTCTCGATGATGGTCGAGGGAAACACGATCGTGGACGCCATGGTCAACGGCAGGTCGGGCGTTGCGCGCCCGATATGCAGCTTCCGGTCTTCGCACACGATACCGTCCGCAACCGTCTTGACGCGCTCGGCCAGCAAACGCCCAATGGATTCGGTGCGTTTCCACGAGTCGGGTTGGTTCTCCGGGTTCGTGGGCCGCTGATTGCCTTCGGCGCCATTCATAAACATGGCCACGCAGTCCGCGCCCGCCAAGGCTTCGAGCTTCGGGTAGAAGAAACCGGGATAGTCAGCCGAAATCAGATAGAGATCGTCGTCGGAGACCGTGGTCGGGTGCGCCGCGAGATTCGCGGCGATGGCGATAGGAGCGCCGTTGGCGTCGTTCACGCGGAGCACGCCGATCTGCGGGTCCGTTGGCCCGTCGCCATAGCGCCGGTTCGAGGTCAGGTCTTTCTGTTCGCCGACGCCGTAGCCGACCGTGGCGGGCCTGCGGCTATCGATCGCGGCGCGCATCGCCTCGGCGAATCGTTGCGCGGTCAGTTCGAGCACCTCCGGCACGAACGGTCCGGAGACCGAGCGGAAAACGAGCGGCTTGACCATGCCGCCTTGGGCGCTGTGCGTATGCGTCGCGGTCAGGATGATGTTCTCCTGGGGCACTTCCTTCGGGGCAAGCTCGAGGACGCGCTTCCGCAATTCGCGGTTGATAATGCACAGGTCCGACGTGACCAGCAGCACCTGGGTCTCGCCGTCATTCAGATACAAGCAGCGCGCGTACAGCGGGTCGTGGACCTGCAACGCGCCGCGCCCGAGACGGTCGCCGTAACCATTCAGCGGGCTGCCTAGAGGCGGCGTGATCTCCGCTTTGGCCGCGCCCGCTTCAAGCGCCTGCGCCGCGCCGCACACGGCCAGCATCGCGAGCGCCAGCCACCAACTCTTGAACGCCATAAAGAACTCCCTTAGAGGACCACCAGGTCCTTCAACGATTTCAGTCCGTCGCTGCCGCCGAGCAGGCCGGCTTTGTCCATGAGTATCTGCATCACCTTCGCCATCGCCTCGTCCGCGGTCATGCCTTTGCCGTCCTGGCCCATGAAATCCATGTCCATCCGGTCGAGCGTTTTGCGTGTCGTGTGTTTGCCCAGCGCGTCCACCGTCATATCGATGACGCCGTCTTCGAGCACGGCCTTCTCGATGCGCCACTTCTTCTTGGGCGCGGCGGTCATGAAGGCCGGGAGCTTGAATCGTTTCGCGTTACTCGCGAGCTTCTCCAGGTTCACGCCGTGTTTCACGTCGCCGATGGCTTCCACGGAAACCCCGCCTACCTGGACCAGGCGGATCGTCGGCTCGTCGGAGAAAAGCGATTTGGGGTCGGCCTCCACGCGGACCGTCTTAACCTGGATCGCGTCGCCCGCGCTAAAGCCTTTCGGATTGCCGATGCGGACATCGTGCAGTTCGAGAAACTGTTCGCGGAGGTTGAGTTTCACACCGCCGGCCGAACATGGCGTGTCGAGTACGTGGCTCAATACCGAACCCACGCCGGCCTTGGCGATGGCTTCGAGCGGCCCGGCTTTCTCCGCTTTCGCATCGCCGTGCGCGGCGGCGACGAGCAACGTCAACAGGAACGAAATCATAATCGTCGAATCTCCAAACGCGGGCCGCCCAACTCAGACCCATGGATGCAATACCGAGTTTCAGGAGAAATGGTAACGTAGGCGAGCCGGTGGTTCAACGAACCGTACCGCCTTGACGAATCCCCAAGTGCAAGGTACGATCCAGAAGAGAGGTTTCTCCGTTGGCTCTTGGGAAGGATTGTAATGAACCGATGGCTCGTGGTGATGCTGGCGCTCTCGGTACCGTGTTTGGCCACGGCCCAGCTTGGCCTACGCGATATCGCCGCGCTACAGGCCGAAGCGAAGGCCAAGGGCTGGACCTTCGAGGTCGGCGAGACGCCGGCCACGTCTCAGCCTAACGAGGCATTGTGCGGCACGTCGCCTCCCGACGATTGGAAGGCGCGCGCGCCATTTACAAAGTTCGAGACGAAAGGCCTGCTGCCCGCGTCGTTCGACTGGCGCGCGCTGGGCGGCGTTACGCCCATAAAGAATCAGGGCGGGTGCGGATCGTGCTGGGCCTTCGCGACGGTCGGAACTTTCGAGTGCGCGATCCGTATCAAGGACGGCGTCATGGTCAATCTCGCGGAACAATGGCTCGTGAGCTGCAACCAGGAGACGCAAGCGCCGCACGTGCTCGGCAAAGGCGCGTGGGGATGCAACGGCGGCTGGTGGGCGCACGATTATCATGCGGGATTGATGACCGATCCGTGCGGCGGGACGGGCGGCGTGTTAACGGCCTATTGCCCGTACTACGGCGACGTGTCCACATGCGGATGCCCGTACCCGCACGATTACGCGATGGACGGGTGGGCCTACATCGCCGGAGAGGACGTGGTTCCCGACGCGAGCGCGATCAAACAGGCCATCATGGATTACGGCCCCGTGTGCGCGGCCGTGTACGTCAACGACGCGTTCAAGTCCTACAAGAACGGCGTGTTCAACGCGAGCGAGGACAAAGAAGTCAACCACGGCATCGTGCTCGTGGGATGGGACGACACGCAGGGCACAAACGGAGTCTGGTTCCTTCGCAACTCGTGGTCGAACGCATGGGGCGAAGGCGGCTACATGCGGATCGAGTACGGCTGTTCGCGCGTCGGGTTCGGCGCGAGCTACGTGATGTACGCGGGCCGCGGCCTCGGGACGCCGCCCACGATCACGCGCCAGCCGCACGATACCGACGTGCCGCAGGGCTGGTTCGGAACGCTGTCGGTTGCGGCCTCGGGCGTGGGCGATCTGCATTATCAATGGCTGCACAACGGCGAGCCGGTCGGGACCGATTCCGCCACGTTGACCATTGGTCATGCAGGACCGGACGACGAAGGGACCTACACCTGCCGCGTAACCGACGCGCGCGGCACGGCAACGTCGAGCGCGGCGCAGTTCATGCTGGACCTCGGCGAGACTGTCCCGCTTGCGAGCGGCCTCGGTTTGGCGCTGTGCGCGGCGTTGTGTATGCTCTGTGGAGTGCGGCGGCTTGACGCCGCTTTGCCACGGCGCGGCTCGATGCGCCGCCGTTGAAGGATCGCGCAATGACACTACCGAAGATCGCAGTGTGGGCCGTGTGCGTAACTATGCTTGCCGCCGGATGCGCCACGCGCCAACCAAAGGAATGCCGCATGCCTCAGGAGAACTCCGCCACCGGTTTCATCAACAAGACCATGACCGCGCGCGGCCACGAACGCGCCTACGTGGTCTACGTGCCGCGTGGTTACACGCCCGACAAAGCGTGGCCGCTGATCATGTTCCTCCACGGCGCGGGCGAACGCGGCGACGACGGGTTGCTCCAGTCCGAGGTCGGCATCGGCCGCGCGATACGACGTCACGAGGAATGGTTCCCGTGCATCGTGATCATGCCGCAATGCCCCAAAGAAGTGTGGTGGGACAAAACCTTCGAGGACATCGACACGGCGCTTGCGGACACACTCAAGGCCTATACCATCGACCCGAAGCGCGTGTATCTGACGGGGTTGTCCATGGGCGGTTACGGCACGTGGATGCTTGGACCGGATCGTCTCGACACGTATGCGGCGCTCATCCCGATCTGTGGCGGAGGCAAAACGGAAGACGCGGCCAAGCTCGCGAAGGTCCCCATCTGGGCCTTCCACGGGGCCGATGATTCCACCGTGCCAGTCAAGGCATCGCGAGAAATGATCGAGGCCATTAAGAAGGCGGGCGGCACGATCAAGTACACCGAGTTCCCAGGCGTCCAGCACAACTCATGGGATCACGCCTACGACGACCCGGACACGATCAAGTGGCTCTTGAAACAGCATAAGTAGGTCACACACCGGATCGGTCCACTCAGTCCACTTCGTCCACTGAGTTCACGAAGAAGCTCCGTTCCCTCAGGGCTTGCCCTGTATCTTGATACACGCGGCCTTGTGATCCGCGGCTCCAAAAACAAACGGCGGCTGTGCCGTAGCGCACTCGGGTCCGGCGATGGGGCATCGCGGATGGAAGGGGCAGCCGCGCGGCGGGTTGAGAGGCGATGGCGGGTCGCCGCTGAGCACGTGCCGCGCGCGATCGCGTTCGCGGTCAGGATCGGGCAGCGGGATCGCGTTGAGCAAGGCTTGCGTATAGGGATGCATCGGCCGCTCGAAGACCTCTTCGGCGGGGCCGAGCTCGACGATCTTGCCGAGATACATGACCGCAATGCGATGCGACAAATGGCGCACGACGGCCAGATCGTGCGACACGATGATCAGGGTTAGATTCCGGTTCTTGCAGAGGCCCGCGATCAAGTTCAGGATCTGCGCCTGCACGGACACGTCGAGCGCGGACACGGGTTCGTCCGCGATGATCAGTTTCGGGTCGAGCGCGAGGGTCCGCGCGATGGCGATGCGCTGCCGCTGTCCGCCCGAGAACTCGTGCGGGTATTTCTTCACGTAGCGCGCGGCAAGCCCGACCTGTTCCATCAACTCGGCGACGCGCGCGGCGATTGCGCTACGCGGCGCCAAACGATGCACCGCGACGGGTTCGGCGATCGCGTCGAATACCGTCATCCGCGGATTGAGCGACGCATACGGGTCCTGGAAGATCATCTGGAACCGCGGACGAAGGGCGCGCAACGCCTTCGCGCTCAGCGCGCCGAGGTCGACGCCGTCGAATCGGATATGGCCCGCAGTGGCGGGAACGAGTTGCATCGCCGCGCGCGCAAGCGTCGTTTTCCCGCAGCCGGATTCGCCGACGAGGCCCACGGTCTCGCCGCGCGCGATGTCGAGATCGACGCCGTCTACGGCCTTGATCTCGCCCACACGATGCGGGAAGAAGACGCCGCGGTACACGGGGAAATGCACCTTGACGCCAGCGATTTCGAGCAGCGGCGTATTCATAGCTCGCCCGCCTGCACGCGAAGACATGCCGAAGCGTGTCCCGGCGCAACGTCGCGCAACGCGACCGACTCGCGTTTGCACCGTTCGACCGCATGCGCGCACCGCGGCGCAAAGGGACACCCCGGCATCTCACGCGCGAGATCGGGCGGCAGCCCCGGTATCGTGTAAAGAGGCCCGCCCTTCGCGTGTACGGAAGGCATCGACGCCATCAAGGCTTTCGTGTACGGATGCTTGGTATCGTAGAAGAGGTCGCGCAACGCCGCCGATTCGAGGATGCGCCCTGCGTACATGACCAGCACGCGGTCGCACGTCCCCGCGACGACACCGAGATTGTGCGTAATCAAGATGACCGCCATGCCGAGGTCTTGCTGGCGTTGCTTGATCAGCGCGAGGATCTGCGCCTGGACCGTCACGTCAAGCGCGGTGGTCGGCTCGTCGGCGATCAACAGGCGCGGGCGCGTGATCAACGCCATTGCGATCATAACGCGCTGACGCAAACCGCCGCTAAACTCGTGCGGATACGCGTGCAGACGTTCGCGCGCGTCTTGGATGCCCACCGATTCCATCATCGCGACCGCGCGATCGAAGGCCTCGGCGCGCGGCGCGCGCTCGTGGATGCGCAGCGGCTCCGTGACCTGCTTGCCGATGGTGAGATACGGATTCAACGCGGTCATCGGGTCTTGAAAGATCATCGCGATCGCCTTGCCGCGGATCGCGCGCAGTTCGGCCTGCGAACATTGCAGAAGATCGACCCCGTCAAACCGTGCGACGCCGCTTTCGATTCGCCCCGGCGGCGACGGAATCAACCCGAGCAGCGAATAGCACGCCACGGACTTCCCCGATCCCGATTCGCCCACGATGCCCAACGTTTCCCCCGGCGCAACGTGAAACGACACCCCGTCCACCGCCCGCACAACGCCATCGCGCGTGTGAAAGTAGGTGTGTAGGTCTTCGACATCAAGCAGGCGGACCCCGCATGTTTGCCTACCCGAACCCCGAGACCCGAGACCCGAAACCCTGCCCATATTCAGTCTTTCGCCGCGCGCGGGTCGAGCGCGTCGCGGAGTCCGTCGCCGAGGAAGTTCAGCGAAAACAGGGTCAGAGACAATACGAGGCTAGGGAAGATCAGCATCCACGGATACTCTTCCATGCAATCGGCGCCTTCCTTGATGAGCACGCCCCACGAACTCATCGGGGCCTGCACGCCAAGGCCGAGGAAACTCAGGAACGCTTCGAGCAGCATCACGTTCGGGATAGTCAGCGTCGTATAGACGATGGCGGGACCAAGCACGTTGGGAATGATATGCCGCAGGATCAGCCGGACGCGCGAAAAGCCCATGATGCGCGCGGCTTCGACGAACTCCGCTTGCCTCAGCGAACGCACGCGATCGCGGATGATGCGCGCCATGGTCAGCCATTGGATTGCGCCAATCGCGAGAAATAGCAGGACAAGGTTCCGTCCGAAGAAGACCATGAGAATGATCACGAAGACCGTGAACGGCAGCGTGTACATAATATCGACGATGCGCATCATGATCGCGTCGGCGCGCCCTCCGGCATAGCCGGCGATCGCGCCGTACAACATGCCGACGAGCAATGACACGGCCGTTGCTGCGAATCCCACCAGCAGCGATATCCGGCCGCCGTACAGAATCCGCGTGAGCAGGTCGCGCCCGAGATGATCGGTCCCGAACCAATGCTGCGCGCAGGGGCCGACCGCGTTCAGTTGAAGGTCTTGGGCGTCGTAGGCGTACGGCGCGATCCACGGCGTCAAGATCGCGAACGCCACCATCGCGCACAGCACGCCGAGACCGACTGTCGCGAGGCGGTTCTTCGCAAGCCGCCGCATCGCGTCTTTCCAGAGCGACGTGCCCTTTTCCGGCGTGATGTCAGGCTGCATGGCTTTCCCTCACGCGCGGGTCGAGCCACGCCTGGACAACATCCACGATCAAATTGAACGACAAGATCAGCACGGCATAGAAAAGCACGGTGCCCATGATCATCGTATAGTCGCGGTTGAACGCCGCCTGCACGAAGAAGCGCCCGAGCCCCGGCACTTGGAAGATCGTTTCGACCACGAACGAGCCGCTCAACAAGCCCGCGGCGGCGGGTCCGAGAAACGACACGACCGGCTGAAGCCCGCCGCGCAACGCATGGCGTGTCACGACGCGCGCCTCGGACAACCCCTTGGCGCGCGCCGTGCGGATGAAATCGTGCGACAGGATTTCGAGCATGCCGCCGCGGCTTAGCCGCGCGATATACGCCGCATACGCCGCGCCCAGAGTCAGCGCGGGGAGAATCTTGTAGGCCGGGCCTTCCCAACCCGACGCGGGAAGCCATCCGAACTTGAGCGCAAATACGAGCACCAGCAGCGGTCCCAGCACGAACGCGGGAATGCAGATGCCGGTCATCGCGAGCGACATGGGAAGATAGTCGCGCCACGAGTTGGGTTTGAGCGACGCGAACACGCCCGCCAGCAACCCCGCCGCGAGCGCAATGACTAGCGCGTAGGCGCCGAGTTCGAGCGAGACCGGGAACCCGAGCGCGATCAGTTCGTTAACGGACCAGCTCGCGCTCTTGAACGACGGCCCGAGATCGCCGCGCACAAGTCCGCCGAGATAGTCGAGATACTGGCGGTACAAAGGCGCATCGAGATGGTAGTACGCGTTGAGATTCTTGAGGACTTCCGGCGGGATGTTGCGTTCGGCGTCGAATGGCCCGCCCGGCGCAAGACGCACCATAAAGAACACGACCGTGACGATGATCCACAAGACCGGGATCATCTCGATCACTCTCCGGACCACGAATCGCGTCATGACTATGGGCCTTGTTCAAACCGCGAATGAACGCGAATGAACACGAATGAATTCCGGGCAAAGATCTCTCTGAATGCCAATAGGGATATCACTCGCCAGTACCTTAAGATTCGGCTTCTATAAAGAACAACAAGAAGTTTTTCAACAACTTGTGCGACGAACGGAACTTCAAGCACTCGTTTGGCGCGAAAACCACGGAGTTCTTTCCGGTACTCTGTATTGTGCTCAAACGCCTTTACAAGGGCCTTTTCCAACGGAGAGTTGCAGAGGCCACGGAGGAACGCACAGCCTCTGCGATTCTCCGCGTTCTCCGCATCTCTGCGTTGAGATAACCCTGGCGAACTGTTGCATCGATTCTTAATCTGGGTTGTGGGCCGATGCCCACGTCGGACACTTTCAGCCTCGTGATTGCCAAGTCCGAAGCAATCTTAATTCAACACAGCCTTCCTTGCATCTCTCGACTCCTGCGCTGCATCGTAAGCTTCTACCAACATCTATTCGCGTTCATTCGCGTCCATTCGCGGTTTCTTGTTCCTCGATGAACAGGTTCTTGAAGGAAATATACCCAAGCGCATTGTGGTGCCAGCCTTGCACACGCGGGGACTTGAGGTAGACGCGCGTGTAGTGATAGACGCATACGATGGGCGCTTCGTCGAGCAAGATGCCCTCGGCCTGGCAAAGCAAGTTGTTGCGTTCCTCGACGTTGGGCGTGTGCGCGGCCTTGTCGAGCAAATCGTCGTACGTCTTCGAGGACCAGCCCGTGTTATTGTTCCCGCCATCGGACAGAAAACATTCGAGGAACGTGTTCGGGTCGTAGTAGTCGCCGATCCAGCTCGAACGCGAGATCTGATAGTCCAGGTTGCGTTGCGACGCAAGATAGACTTTCCAATCCTGATTCACGAGCGCGACCTCGACATTCAGGTTGCGCTTCCAGATCTGCTGGACGGCCTCGGCGATCATCTTGTGGCTTTCGCTCGTGTTATACAGTAGTTCGATCGGCGGGATGCCCTGTCCGTTCGGATACCCGGCCTCGGCCAGCAATCGCTTCGCGGCCTCGACATCGTAGTCGAGACCCTTGTCGCACGTGTATCCGGCCATGTTCGGCAGCGTCAGCGTCCGCGCCGGGGCCTGGCCGCCGGTCAGCACTTGCCGCGCGACGGCCTCGCGGTCGAGCGCCATGGCGAACGCGCGCCGGACACGCACGTCGTCGAACGGCGGGCGCGTCACGTTGAGCCGGTAGAAATACGTCCCGAGATACGGATCGATATGGATGAGTTCCGGGTGCTCGCGCCGATACACGGGCACTTTCGTGATCGGGACGTTCTCGGTCAGGTCGAGCGCGCCGGTGCGGAAACTGCGTTCCTCGGTCAACTGGTTGTCGATGGGATAGAAGAGGATGCGGTTCAGCCGGACGTGTTCCGCGTTCCAGTAGTGCTCGTTTTTGACGACCTCGATGACGTTGTTCGGGATCCACCGTTTGAGGACGAACGCGCCGTTGCCCACGAGATTGCCGGGGCGCGTCCATTTCGTGTCGCGCGCGTCCATCGCGCCGAACCGCTCGATGGTCGCGCGGTGCAGCGGGAACCACGTGAAGTGGATCTGCATCGACAGGAAATACGGCGTGGGGTTTACCAGCGTGGCTTGGAGCGTTCGGTCGTCAATCGCCTTCACGCCCACGGCGTCGAAATCCTGCAGTCGGCCTTCATTGAAATCCTTCGCATTCTTGAGGCAATGCAGCATATACGCGTACTGCGACCCGAGGCTCGGCGTCAGGATGCGCCGCCACGCGTACACGAAGTCATGCGCGGTCACCGGGTCGCCATTCGACCAGCGCGCATTCTCGCGAAGCCGAAACGTATAGACCGTGCCGTCATCCGAAACCGTCCACGATTCCGCGACCGCCGGGATCGGATGAAGGTCGTTTGGGTCGGCGTCGACAAGGCCTTCGAACAATGTCGACGTGAGCCGGTGTTCCGGGACTCCCGAAACAAGATGCGGGTCCAGGCCTTGCGGCTCCGTCCCATTGCCGACACGCAAGGCCTGCCGATCCGTCTGCGAACAGGCGGCCAGGCACACGCTCGCGATAGCCACCAACAGAGATCGTTTCATGTGCGAGGACCCTGGATTGATGTGCCATTCTGACAACCGGTGAGCCGTTTATCAAGAGGCAGCGCAGAGCGCCCTGCCAGAGCGCCGAAGCATCGGCGCAGTCCAACGGCTTGGCCGGCAAGAGGACTTTGGCGGTCCGGGAATGGTATACTGCCGCCTCTTGCGGGCGTGGCGGGGACTGCGTATCTCGCGAAATGCAACGGTAATGAATCAGGAAAGAAGGAAGGATGTCATGAGTTTCCCGATCGATGTAAGCCAATACAAACCGCTCAAACTCGACTTGGCCAGTGCGCAACTCAGCGCGGAAGCGCGCGCCCAACTCGCGGTCAACGTCGAGATCGTGCGCGATACGATCATCTTCTACACGGCCATCGCCGGCATCACGGGATACGGCGGCCACACGGGCGGGGCCTACAGCATCGTGCCGGAAGTCCTCATTGCCGACGGATTCATGCACGGCAGCGACAAGGTGTATCCGCTCTTCTTCGACGAGGCCGGCCACCGGGTCGCCATTCAGTACGCCATGCTCGCGTTCAACGGGCAGATGCCGTTCGAGAGCTTGTTGCACTATCGCGAAGCCGGCTACGGCCTGTACGGGCATCCGGAACCCAACCCGCATATTCCGATCAAGTTCGCGTCAGGACGCCTCGGTCATTTGTGGCCGTTTGTAAACGGCGTCGCGAAGGCCCATCCGGACGGCGTCGTGTTCCTGTTCGGTTCGGACGGTTCGCAAATGGAAGGCGACGACGCGGAAGCGGCGCGCCTGGCCGTGTCGCAGAAGCTCAACGTCAAACTTTGTATCGACGACAATAACGTCACCATCTCGGGCCACCCCGCGGATTACCTTCCTGGCTACGATATCGCGAAGACGCTCGCGGGCCACGGCCTTACCGTCGATTCGGGCCAGGGCGAAGATCTCGACGCGCTGTTCGCGCGCATGCAGAAAGCCGTCGCTATGTCGGGGCCGGTCGCGCTGGTCAACAAGCGCGTGATGGCGCCGGGCGTGCCGGGCATCGAAGGCAGCCACGCCGGCCATGATGTCATTAAGAAGGACCATGCAATCGCGTACCTTAAGGCGCGCGGGCAGGACGCCGCCGTCGATTACCTCAACAGCGTGGCCGCGCCGAAGGTCAGCGTGAGCTACTTGGGATCTTCGGCGGAAACCGCGAGCAACCGCACCGAGTTCGGCAAGATCGTCAACGGCATTCTCGACGCGATGCCGGCCGAGGAACGCGTGAAGCGCGTGCTCGTGGTCGATTCGGACCTTGAAGGGTCGACGGGCCTCAACAGCATCCGCAAAGCGCACCCCGAAGTGTGCATCAACGGCGGTGTACAGGAACGCGGCAATTTCTCAGCCGCGGCCGGGTTCGGGTTCGAGAAGGGCAAGCAGGGGATCTTCAGCACATTCTCGGCGTTCCTCGAGATGATCATCTCCGAGGCCACGATGGCGCGGCTCAACGACGCGAACGTAATCTGCCATTTCTCCCACGCGGGGGTCGACGAGATGGCGGACAACACGTGCCACTACGGCATCAACATCTTCCTCGCGCACTCGGGGATTCCCGAAGGCGACAAGACCCGCCTGTACTTCGCGGCCGACGCGCTGCAGCTCAAGGCGCTGGTCGAGAAAGTCTGGAACGACGAAGGCATCCGGTACGTGTTCAGCACGCGCTCGAAGGTCCCGTTCATCCTTAAAGAAGACGGCTCGAAGTTCTTCGGCGACGGCTACGCCTTCACGCCCGGCAAGGACGATGTCATCCGCGAAGGCTCCGCGGGCTACGTCGTGTCCTACGGCGAGATGCTGTACCGGGCGCTGGACGCCGTGGACCGCGCACGAAAGGAAGGCATCGACGTCGGTCTGATTAACAAGCCGACGCTCAACGTTTGCGATTGCGCGACGCTGGCCAAAACCGGAGCGTCGCGGTTCGTGCTGGTCGTCGAAGGCCAGAACCGGATCTCGGGGCTGGGCGTGCGCTACGGATCGTGTCTGTTGAGCAATGGCTACGCGCCCAAATACGCATTCATGGGCGTGACGAAACCCGGCGACGGCGGCCTGACGGAGCATGTGCCGTATCAAGGCCTGTCCCCCGATCATATTCTCGCGAAGATCAAGGAACTCAATAGCTAGAAATCCGGCGTGGACGTTTGTCCACAACTCAGAAACGTGAAGCGGCTTTAGTGGTCTACTTCGGATGCCGGAGCAATCTCAACGCAGAGATCGCGAAGGACTCCGAGGAACGCAGAGATCGAATGCACGAGAATGAGATTTCAGAAAAGGTCATCGGAGCGGCCATTGAAGTCCATCGTATTCTGGGACCGGGATTGCTTGAGGCGGTCTATGAAGAATCCCTGTGTCATGAGTTCCATCTTCGTGGGATTCATTTCGAACGTCAGAAGCCGGTGCCGATTGACTACAAAGGCGTGAAGCTGGGCACTGACCTTCGCTTGGATTTGCTGGTTGAAGACAAAGTGATCGTCGATGTCAAAGCGAAAGAGGAAATGACGGAGAAAGATTCCGCGAAAACGCTGACCTATCTGCGATTGACAGGCATGCGCTTGGGATTGAATTTGAACTTCCACGAGCCCAGGCTCGTGGATGGAATCAAACGGATTGTGAATTACCTTGAATGAAGACACTCTGCGATACTCCGCGCCTCTGCGTTGGGAAAGACCTACGGAAAGCCGGGTTTGGTTCTTGAAGAAGCGCAGGCAAGCAGACCGCTTCGAACTGAAGCAGCTTACGTAACGTTGGAGTGCGTTTAACCCCGTGCGGATCATCAATCGATATATTCTGCGCCAGGTCACGATCCCGTCGCTGCTGGCGATCCTCGCAATCGCCGTGGTCGGGGTCAGCAACGAGATCCAGGAACGGATCACGAAGCTCCCCGTGGCACAGATGACCTTCGGCGACGTGACCCGGCTGGCGCTGTTCTTCCTGCCGACGCTGGTGGCATACGTCGTGCCGATCATGTACATGATGGGCATTCTGCTGGCATTCGGCCGCCTCTCGCAAAACAACGAAATCGTGGCCATGAAGGCCGCGGGCATCCCGCTCAAGCGAATCATCCTTCCCGTGATTGTGGTAGGCGCGTTGCTGAGCGGATTCTGCTTCGTTGTGCAGGACCGCATCCAGCCGTGGGCCGTGGGCAAGGTGCGCCAGTTGATCGAGAGCGACCTGCCGTTGCGTGTCACGCTCGACGTATTGCCCACGGGCATCATGCAGGACTTCGCCGGGTGGCGCGTGTACATCGGCAAGAAGAACCCGGACACCGGGGCGCTGGAAGACATCGTGATCCTCAAGCCGGAGGAAAACGGCAAGGCGTCGGCTTACTATGCGAAGTCCGCGCGTCTGACACGCGAGGGCGACGAATCGCGCCTCGAAATGACCGACCTCCAGCTCATTCCCCCCGGAGAGAGCGGGTATACAGCGATGCTCCGCGGCGCGACCGCGTGGCTTAATGTGCCGAAGATCACGAATCCGAACCGCCCCGTGCCGTTGCGCGAACGCACGATTGCCGAACTGATCGAGGGCGATCGCAAGATTTCCAGGGAACTGACCGAAACGAAATCCGAGCCGCTCAAATACGACCTCCTCCGGCAGCGCCGCGAAATCGCCGAGCGGCTGTCGCTGCCCTTCGCGTGTCTCGCCGTCACGTTTGCCGCGGCGCCGCTGGGCGCCCGCGCCAAACGGTCCGGAAAGTCATACACGTTCGCCATGGGCTTCGGCATTATCCTCGTCTATTACGTGCTCCAGATGGTGATGGAACCTCGCGCCCTATATTCGCTCGCGTACGCCGTAGCGCGCGCGTGGCTGCCGAACCTCGTGCTGGGCGCGGTGGGAATCGGGTTGATCTGGAAGGTGGACCGCGTATGACCATCCTCGACCGGTATTTCGGCGCGCGCGTCCTCAGCACCTTTTTGAAGACGGTGGTGTCCCTGGTGTTGTTGTTTGTCCTGGTTGACTTGTTGACGCATCGCCGTTCGGACATCGACCGCTACGACGTGCCCTGGGGCGTGGTCATAACGTACTACGCGGCGCGCGTCCCCGATATTCTGTATCGGTACCAGGTGGCGGCGCTGTCAGTGCTGGTATCGGGCCTGCTCGTGCTCGGCAATGCGGCGCAGAACAACGAGATTACGGCCGCCCTGACCGGTGGGATTAGTTTGTGGCGTCTGGTGCGCATGCCCATTGTGGTTGCCGCGGGGATAGCCGTCGCGCTGTTTGCCGCGCAGGATACTTTCGGCGCGAGGGCGAACGTCCAAGTCAAGAAGCTGGAGGAGCGCTACTTTCCGAGCAGCGCGCAATACAAGCGCAACGGGGTCAGTTTTCCGAGGCTGGCCGGCGGCTGGACCTGCCACATGATGAAATTCAATCGCACGGCGCTTACCGGCGAGGGCATCCTCATGCATTCGTTCCGCGACGACGCCGTCGAGCAGATCCTCGCGCGGCGAATGTATTGGGACGAGACGGCACACAAATGGTTCATCGAGGACGGCGGCTGGCTGGTGCTCGACCCGAAGAAGGATTGGCAAGGTCCGGTCAATCGGATAACGCGACAGGAAGCGCCCATCCAGGAATCGCCAGAAGACCTGTTCGCGCTCGAGGAACCGGCCGACACAAAGAACGCCGCGACGCTCCTGTCGGATATTCGCAGGGCGGAGGCGCGCGGCATGCCCGTGGCCGCGAGTTGGACGGATTTCTACGCGAAGTTCGCGCAGCCCGCCCTGTGTTTCGTAATCATCGGCCTCGCGATCCCGTTCGCCATGCGGATTCGCAGAGGCGGCTTGGCAATCGGGTTCGGCGTCAGCATCAGCATGGCGCTGGCCTATCTCGTCGTGTTCCGTATCGCGATGAGCCTCGGCCACGCGGGACGCCTCTCGCCACCGCTGGCGGCGTGGCTCGCGAACCTGATGTTCCTTGCGCTCGGCCTGTTCCTGATTCGCAAGACTCCCACATAAGCGTAGAAGAAATCCGGAAGTCGTGCTACACTGCGTTGCGGCAACCATTGGGGTGGCTGGAGGTACGGCCATGGAAAGTCGCAAGGGGTTTACGCTGATCGAATTGCTCGTCGTCATTGCCATCATTGGAATTCTCGCTGCCATCTTGCTTCCCGCATTGGCCCGCGCCCGCGAAGCCGCGCGGCGATCCAGTTGCGCCAACAACCTCAAGCAGATGGGCCTCGTGTTCAAGATGTACGCGAACGAGGCGCCCGGAGGGAAGTTCCCGTCGCTGCTGCTCATGGACAGCGACTGGTCCATACCACCGTATCGGTGCAACGTCGTCAACGTAAAGGATTTCGTGTTCAACGGCCCGGCGGTGTACCCCGAGTACTTGACGGATCCCAATATTCTCATCTGTCCGTCGGATGCCGACGGGCTCGCCACTGCCAAGGACAATTGGTACCCGTCGGATAACGAGTTTGATCCGTGCGCGCTGAGTTCGGTGTCGTACTACTACTTCGGCTGGGCGTTCGGCCCGCAGCATTATCTCGTCGAGGGTGGCGGCGGCGACAACGCAGCCAATCCGCAGCCCGGCGTCGACTGGTCCATGAGTCTCCTGTCGAAGCTAATCGAGATCTTCGCGCGCGTGCAGATCGGCACGGACCCGCCGGCCAAGTGGTACGACAGCGATTTCGACTATACGGACGCCGGTAAGACGGTCACCATCTACCGCACGCGCGAGGGCGTCGAGCGCTTCTTTATCACCGACATCAATAACCCCGCCGCCTCGACGAAAGCGCAGAGCGAACTGGCGGTCATGTACGACATGGTGCAGCGCCCCACGAGCAAGACTGGCCAGTTCAGCCGGTTCAATCACGTTCCGGGTGGCGGCAATGTCCTCTACATGGACGGCCACGTCGCGTTCCTGCGCTACCCCGACAAGTATCCCGTGAGCCGGACGTGGGCGGCCATGCTGGACTACGTCTGCGACGCGTTCGATTGATGGATGCTCACATGAGTTCTTCGGTTCCACGGCGCACGTTTCTCCAAACCGCGGCGGCAGGGATTGCCGGAGCTACGGGTCTGGCGCGTGCCGCGTCTGGTGAAACAAGGCCGCGCCCGAACGTCATCTATGCCTTCAGCGACGAGCACCGCGCGCAATCGATGTCGTTCACCGAAATGCCCCAAGTCCGCACTCCGAATATGGCCGCGTTGGCGGCACAAGGCGTCTCGTTCACACACTGCATCAGCAACTATCCCGTCTGCTCGCCGCATCGCGCGATGTTGATGACGGGGCGCTGGCCCTATCAGCAGGGCGTCATCGATAACGGCATTCCGCTGCACGCGACGGAAACCACGCTCGGCAAGGTCTTCAAGACCGCGGGTTACGACACCGGCTACATCGGCAAGTGGCACCTCGGCGGGACGCGCGCGGAACCATTCGGGTTCGACCATTCGCTCATCTGGACCGAGGACAACACGCACTGGGACAAGTCGAAGTACCATCCGAAGGATGGCGCGCCTGTCCAGCCCAAGGGCTACAACGCGACGCTCATGACGGACCAGGCGCTCGCCTTCATCGAACGACGCCGCGAAGCCCCGTTCTTCCTGATGCTTTCGTGGAACCCGCCGCACTCGAACTTTCTCGACGCGCCCGACTCCAAGAAGGCGTTGTACCCGGAAGGTTCGCTGCCGCGGCGCAAGAATGACGAGGCCGAGGGCAATGCGAAGGCCGGTGCGGCCATCTGGAAGCAGAACGACTGGGATCACTACCGGGGATATCATGCGCACATCAGCGCGATCGATGACGAACTGGGGCGCATCCTCGCCAAACTCGACGAACTCGGGATTGCGGACAACACGATCGTGATCTACAGCGCCGATCACGGAAGCATGTTCGGCTCGCATGGCGTCGGCGGAAAACGCCAGCCCTACGAGGAATCCATCCGCGTGCCGTTCCTTGCGCGCTGGCCCGGCCACATCCCCGCCGGGTCAACGTCGGACGCGCTGTTCGGCACGATCGACATCATGCCGACGGTGTGCGCTCTCGCAGGCCTGCCCGCGCCCGCGACGTGTGTCGGCAACGATTTCTCGGAGACGTGCTTCGGGCGCAAAGGCCCCGAACCCGAGGCGCAGCTCGTGATGCACATCTCCAAGGAGCATGCTTCGGGAGGCGAGAACCATCCCGCGCCGCTCTTCCGCGGCCTGCGCGCGCGCAACCACACCTACGCGGTTCGAGAGGATGGCCCGTGGCTTCTCTTCGACGATCGCGAAGACCCTTACCAGATGCACAACCTAATCGACGACACGGCAACGGCGTCCCTACGAGCCGGCTTGCAGCAGCAACTCGCAGAGCGCCTCAAGCAAGCGAACGATCCCTGTAGCTGGGAATCGGTCCACCCCGTCCGCTAAGTCCACTTCGTCCACGCACTCAGGGCGCCGATTTCGGTTCCGTGATCGCCCCGTACAGTTCGGGCCTTCGATCGCGCAGATGGTTGTCATCCTTGGCTTGCTTCAGATCAACGTCGCACACGAGAACCGACGGTTTCTTCGAGTCGTCTTTGGCGACCAGTCCGCCCTTGGGATCGACGACGAACGCGACCTCGGGATGCGCGAACGCGATGAAGCACTGGTTCTCGTACCCGCGCGTGCGCATCATCCATTCATTCTGCTCGCCATGCATGCCGTAGGTCGGGTTGAGGATCAGTTTCGCGCCTTTCAAACGCAACGTGCGCGCGGTCTCCGGCCAGCGGCGGTCGGCACAGATCATGATGCCAACGGGGCCCCACGGCGCAGGCCAGACAGGCAAGGCATCGCCTGGAGTGAACTGCAGGTCGTGAGTCTGCAAATGCGTCTTATGATAGACCCCGATCAACGAGCCGTCGGGTCCCCAGAGGCCCGCGGCGTTGTAGATCTTGCCGTCTTCGAGCGACGTGAATCCAAAACAGATCGTCATCTCGCGTTGCCGGGCCTGCTCGGCGACCTGTTGGAGATAGGGACTCGACGTGAGATCCTGCGCCACCGTGCGCAAGCGTTCCGGCGTCGATTGTTTGTCCGGCGCGGCGTATCCGTCAAGCCAGCATTCGGGCGTGATAAAGACCTGCGCGTGCCGCTCGCTTGCCGCCTCGAGCGATTTCAGGAAGACCTTGAAATTTGCGTCGAGATTCCATTTCTCCGGCACGGCTTTCATCAGCGCGAGGCGGACCGTCATCGCAGGTTCCTCCGCATGGACGGATGCAGCCGCGAAGGCCGCAAGAGCAACAAGGGCGTGGCCCCAACGCATGGCAGAATCTCCTTTGCCGCATGGCGCGGCGGTATGGGTGTCATTGCGAGCGAAGCGAAGCAATCTCGCCACGATTCGATACACGGCCACGAGGGAGATTGCTTCGCTTCGCTCGCAGTGACACGAGAATCCAAGGACAGGAATGAACCCGGGTGAATGTGCGCACTAGTCCCGAGATCCACCCTTGAACGATTCCTTTTGCAGCCCGTATTTCTTCATCCGTTCATAGAGCGCCCTGCGCGAAATCCCCAACACGCGGCACGTGCCGTTGATCTCGCCGTGGAGTTCGCGCAACGCCGCCTCGATGACGGTGCGCTCCGTGCGCTCCATCTCGTTGTGCAGACGGCCCGGCGTTGCAGGCAGCGAAAGGAGGCGCGCGCCGCCGAAGCTCTCGTCGAAGACAAACGGTCCCACGACGCCGCCGTGCGCCGTGATCACCATGCGCTCGATCGTGTTCTTGAGTTCGCGGATGTTGCCGGGCCACGTATGGTACAGCAGATCTTTGAGCGTCGGTTCGGGCACTTCCGGGATCGCCACGCCGTAGCGGCGCGCGGTACTCTTGAGCAAGTGCGACACCAACAACGGGATGTCCTCGGCGTGCTCGCGCAAGGCCGGCACCGGGATCGTCAGGACGACGATGCGGTGGTAAAAATCTTCGCGCATGTGGCCGAGGCGCACTTGTTCCGCGAGGTCAACTTTCGTCGTGGCGACGAGGCGGATGTCCACCTCGCGCGGAGTGTCCTTGCCCAGCGGCTGCACGAGGCCGTCTTCGAGCACACGCAGCAACTGGACTTGAGCGCGCTCCGAAATGCTCTCGACCTCATCCAGCAGCAGCGTGCCGCCCGACGCGGTGACCATCTTGCCGTCGCGCTCCGCCTCGGCGCCCGTGAACGCGCCGCGCGCGTGGCCGAACAACTCGCTCACGAGCATCGTCTCGGGCAGCGCGCCGGCATTCACCGGCACGAACGCGCCGCTCGATCGCATGCTTCGCGCGTGGATGGCGCGCGCGACCAGTTCCTTGCCGACGCCGGTCTCGCCGACGATGAGCACCGGCGCATCGGACCGCGCGGCGACTTCGATCTGTTCGTACAGGTCTTGCATGAGCCGGCTCCGGCCGATCATTCCGAAGCGCCCATCTTCCTCCGGCGATAGCATTTCAAGCCGCTGGCGCAGCTCGAGGCTTTCGCGGCGCAGCATGCATTTCTCGACCGCACGCGCGATCGAAGCCAGCAGCACGTCGTCCTCGAACGGCTTCTCGACGAAGTCGTACGCGCCGGCGCGAAGACACCGGACGGCCATCGAGATATCGCCATGCCCGGTGATCATGACCACGGGGCATGGATACCCGCGTCGCACGATTTCGGCCAGGAACTCTTCGCCGTCCATGCCGGGCATCTTCACGTCGGTGACAACGCAATCGAGGCTCGACAGATGCGGCGAGGCCAGGGCCGCCTCGGCCGAAGAAAACAGTTCAACCTTGTAGTGGCGCAGCCGCAACATCTGGCCGATGGACATGCGCGCCACGTCGTCGTCGTCGATGATGGCGATTGCTCCGCGCGTTCGCTCCGGTGTCTTCGTCATGCGTTCCGCTTCCTGGTGTAATGAGTTATCTTAATGGCGCTTTATCTTCCGGCGCAAAAACTGCGGCGTGTGTCATTGGGAGAGCGTGTGAAGAAATGCCAAGGTCTTGCGCTTTCCTTTGTTGGCTTTGCCCTTTCTGTCATCCTGAGCGCAGCGAAGGATCTCATAAGCATCAGAGGCCTATGCACATAGCGAGATCCTTCGCTGCGCTCAGGATGACAGGCAATGCGTAGTCAAGAAACAAAGCGCCCGCGTTTCACAATTTCTTCACAAGCTCGGAGCGAAGCAATCTCCTTTGACTGGCGGGTTCGATTCCCGGGGGGATTGCTTCGCTGCGCTCGCAATGACACCTCTTCTTGCCGTGACACTCATTCTTGCAGTGACGCCCATTCCGATTCCTAGCTCGCGGGCAGCCTGACCGTAAAGGACGCGCCGTGGCCTTCGACGCCTTTCGCTTCGATCGTGCCCTTGTGATCCTTGATGATGCCCAGCGAAATCGAGAGGCCGAGTCCTGTGCCGTGGCCCGGCGACTTCGTGCTGAAGAATGGCGTAAACAGCTTCTCGACGACGTCCGGCGCAAACCCCTTGCCCGTGTCGCGGATCTCGAGCACGACCGGGCACTCCGTGCCATGCTCGTAGCGCGTCGTAACGTACAGGTTGCGTTCCGGGGTCTCTTCCATCGCGTGGCGCGCGTTCGTGAGCAGGTTCAGAAACACCTGCTCGAGCCGGATGCGGTCGCCCATGACCAGCGGCAGCTTCGGGTCCGGGGTGAAGGTCACTTCCACGCCCGACAGCCGCATCTGCGGCATCACGAACTCGACGCTTTCGCGCAGCGTGTTGTTGACATCGACCAGCGCGACGTTGCGCTCGGTGCGTCGCGCCAGTTCCCGCATCTGGCTGATGATTTTCGACGCACGGTCCACTTGGCCCGAGATCAAGCGCAGATTCTCTTTCACTTCGCCGAGATTGCCCTCGCCCTCTTCGAGCATATACGTTGCGTTCTTGGCGAAGTTCTTAATCCCCGTCAACGGCTGATTCAATTCGTGCGCGACGCCCGCCGCCATCTCGCCCATCTCCGCGAGCCGCGTCGAGTGGACAAGTTGTTCCTCCTGTTTCTGGGCGAGCTTCGACAGTTCGCGCCGCTGTTCCTCGATCATCTTGCGCGACGTGATGTTGTGGGCGCTGACGAGCACCGCGGGCAGGCCTTCGAACTCCGCGGGCGAACTCACGACTTCGACCCAAACCACGCCGCCATCCTTTGCGGTCAGTCTGCATTCGTAGTGGAGGTCGCTCTGGCCTTCGGAGCCGCGCCGGGCAATCTGCGCCTTCACTTTCGCGCGGTCCTCGGGGTGGATGAACTCCCAGAACGTCCTGCCAATTACTTCTTCGGGCGGATGGCCGACGATTTCCTTGAACCGCGAATTCGCGTACAGGATACGGTCTTCACGATACACGAACACTCCCGCGAGCGACTTTTCGACCAGTTGCTGATACCGCTCTTCGGAGGCGAGCGCTCCGGCACGAACGCGATCGAACCGCGCGCGAAGGTCGGCCGCGTACGCGCTGATGGCCAGGCCGGCCATCCCCGTCACTAGGCAAAACGCCGCAGGGTGAGAGCCGCTGCGCGCGAACAACAACAAAGTGCATACGGCGATCCAGCCGACTGCGACGCGGAACCCGACCCATCCCCATCCGATTCCGAGCCAGATTGCGGCAAGCGGTATCGAGAGGAAGCAAAAGTCCATCCAACCGCCGACGCCCAACGGAAGCACGTAGACGCCGCCCACGGCGATCAAGAGCCACAACACGACGTAGCCCAGCGGATGCCTGCGCCAGCGGCGCGCGTCAAGACGATTCGTGCTGCTCATCGCGCTGGGCGAACTCCTCGAGCCGTTGCTTGAACTCCGCTTCCTTGCCGCGGTCCGCAGGATGATAATACGTGCCGCGCGGCACGCCGTAATCCTGCGCCACGAAGCCGTCTTCGTAGCTGTGGGCGTACTTGTACCCTTCGCCGCGGCCCAGGCGTTGCGCGCCCGGGTAATGCGTGTCTTGCAGGTGCTTCGGCACTGCTACGGTTGCCTTGGTGCGCACGTCCTCGACCGCTTTGGCAATGCCCATGTACGACGCGTTGCTCTTGGGCGCGCACGCGACGTACGTGACAGCCTGCGCGAGGATGATCTGCGCCTCCGGAAGCCCGACGAATTCGCACGCCTGCCAAGCCGATGTCGCGACCACCAGCGCCATCGGGTCCGCGTTGCCCACATCCTCCGAGGCGCAGATGCACACGCGCCGCGCGATGAACCGCGGGCTCTCGCCGGCTTCGAGCATCCGCGCCATCCAGTACAGCGCCGAGTCGGGGTCCGTGCCGCGCATGCTCTTGATGAACGCCGACGCCGCGTCGTAATGCTCATCGCCCGTGCCGTCGTAATGCAGCATCTTCTTCTGGATGGATTCCTCGGCGACCTCGAGCGTGACCGCAATCGTGTTATTCGTCTGCGGGGTCGTGAGCAACGCGATGTCGAGCGCGTTCAACGCCCTGCGCGCGTCGCCCTCGGCGTATCGCGCGATATGTTCGAGTGCCGCCTCGTCGATCACGACGTTCACGTCGGGGAAGCCCCGGTTCGGATGGCCAAGCGCGCGCCGAAGCAATTGGATGATGTCCGCATCTTCCAAGCGTCGGAACTCGAAGATCTGCGACCGCGACAACAACGGCGCCACAACCGAAAAGAACGGGTTCTCCGTCGTCGCGCCTACGAGTACGATCGTCCCGTTCTCGACCGACGGCAGCAGCGCGTCCTGTTGCGTCCGGTTGAACCGATGCAACTCGTCGATAAATACAATGGTCCGGCGCTGGTTCTGGATTTGGCGTTGCTTCGCGACCGCGATCAGGTCGCGCAATTCCTTGACGCCCGACGTGACCGCGTTCAGCGGCTCGAAGGCCGACTGTGTCCGCATGGCAATGACCCGCGCCAGCGCCGTCTTTCCCGAGCCCGGCGGACCGTACAAGATGAGCGACGTGATCCGGTCCGACTCGACGGCCCGCCGCAGGATCTTTCCCTGGCCCAGGATATGGTCCTGCCCAAGGATCTCGTCCAACGAACGCGGCGCGACACGCCGCGCCAGCGGCGCCTCCCTGCGCAAACGTTCCGCCGCCGAGATCTCGAAGAGGTCTTCACCCATGGCCATATCCTACTCGCGAGGTGTGTCCTGGAGCAAAGCGTCTGTTGCAAAGCGACGCGTGAAGGTACATAGTATCTTTATGTGCGGCGTAGCGCGAGCATCCGCACTCTTGGTCTCCACCCATTGCAAGGAAGACCGTCAAGATGTTTCGATTAGGATCAAAGAGCGAACGAGGGCCTATTACGGCGTTGAGCGTGACAGGGTTTAAGTCACTCTTCAAGAAACAGCGCGTTGACATAAAGCCGATGACCATTCTCGCCGGAGCCAACAGCTCGGGCAAGTCAAGCATTATGCAGCCGCTGCTACTGCTCAAGCAGACCCTTGAAGCCCCGTACGACCCTGGAGCGCTGCTCCTGGATGGCGCGCATGTCCGGTTCGCTTCCGCGGAACAATTGTTTTCCAGGAAGACATCTGAGTCGTCGACGGCGATGTTCTCCGTCACGATGGACACATCGACCTCTTCTACAACGGTTGCCTTCAAGAGAGACACACTTTGCGGCCTTTCTCTTGCAAGGATGGATTACGTCGACGAGCGCAACCAACAGATACGCATTACTCGCGACACAAGCCACGACGAAATCATGCGCGCACTTCCTTCCTTCGTCAATGCCGTTGTGGTGAGGAACGAAGCGGTATGGAAGAAGAAGCAAGGACAGGTTCCTACGTGGACCGCGGCTCCAGAGCGGTGTTTCTTCAGCTTCGAGGAACGGCTCACACAGCCGGGCCAAGCGGTACCTTTTGAGGGCAGAGTAGTACCTGCCCAATCGCTAATTCCGCCGATTTTAGGGATTGTTCACGTGCCAGGACTGAGAGGTAACCCTCAGCGATCCTATGGAGTTTCCGCAGTAGGTGAACGTTTCACCGGACCCTTTGAGCATTACGTCGCGAGTGTCGTGTACGAATGGCAGTCCAAGGACCGCCAAGAGCTTTCCATGTTAAGCGAAGCGTTGAGTTGCCTGGGATTGGCGAGGAAGATTGAAGCGCGTCGTACTGGCGATACTCAAGTCGAAATTCTGGTAAATCGGCGGCCGGAAGCGTCCAAAGAAGCCAATCACGACTTCGTCAGTATTGCGGATGTCGGTTTCGGCGTATCTCAGTCTCTGCCGGTGATTGTAGCGCTACTGGTGGCGAAACCCGATCAAATGGTGTATCTCGAGCAACCGGAGTTGCATCTACATCCCAGAGCCCAATCCAACCTTGCCGCACTCCTTTGCGAAGCAGCCAAGCGCGGCGTGCGCGTAGTTGTGGAAACGCATAGCGACTTGCTTCTTCTGGGCATACAAACCCTTGTTGCCGAGGGCTTCATCGACCCGGGCATTGTCAAGCTGCATTGGTTCGAGCGGGACAAGCAGGGATTCACCAAGGTCACTAGTGCGGACCTAGATGAGGAAGGGGCCTATGGGGATTGGCCGGAAGACTTCGGCGATGTCTCGCTGAAAGCCGACAGTCGCTATCTGGATGCCGCCGAAGCGCATATCAGCAAGCCACGCCATGCGAAGTAAGGTTTCCGTGCGCCTCGTAATCGATGCATCGATTGCGGGCTCAGCTACTGCCAAGGATGTCCCCGTTTCTAGAAACTGCCGCGAATTCCTGTTGGCCATCCTCGAGATCTGCCACCGCATCGTAATGACGCCAGAACTGCGTGCCGAGTGGAAGGCGCATCAAACCAAGTTCGTTCGGACATGGCTGCGGCAAATGCGCGGAAGAAAGAAGATCATCCCGTGCGACGAACCCTCGACGGCAGGCGTTGCGAAGATACTGAATGCCGTAAGTTCTGAACACGAACGAGAGGCCGTGCACAAAGACCTTCTCCTTCTGACGGCTGCGCTCGCGACAGATAGACGAATCGCTTCCCGAGACGACAGAACCAGGAACATACTCCGGAACAAGTGTGCTGCAATCAGGGATATCGCCGGGATCGTCTGGGTCAATCCAGCCAACGAGGAGGAGAACGTTCTCGATTGGCTGAAACGCGGCGCGCCAATCGAGGAGTCCCGCAAGATCGCACCCTCGGTCAAACGGTCTTAAGCCCTCGATCGAAAGACAGGGCGGGCGCGCGCTTGCGCGCGCAGGTTCCTTGCAATGGGCCGCGTTTGCGTGCTATCCTAACTGCGCATATTCGCTTGCATCCAAGGAAGCCCACGCGCGACGGCGTCACGGCGCTGAAAAGTGGTTCGAATCGCTTTTCGTAAGCGGCGGAACGTGCGTCGAGGGCCGGCTAATCGAACGGAATCATGAGCCCAGTACTGACGATAGGTATTCCCAAAGGCAGCCTCGAAGAATCCACGCTGGCGCTCTTTGCGCGCGCGGGGTATTCGTTCCACGGCTCGGCGCGGTCGTTCTGGCTGTCGTCAAACGACCCTGAGATCAAACCGGTGCTGTTGCGGCCACAGGAAATCCCTCTGTATGTGGCCTCCGGCAGCCTCGATTGCGGTCTGTCTGGCCTTGACTGGATCACGGAGACGAACTGCGTCGACGCCACGCGCATCCTCGCGGACCTCTGTTATTCGAAGCGTTCGTTCCGCCCGGTCCGTTGGGTCCTGGCGGTGTCAAAAGACTCGGAGATCCAGACGGTAGAGGACATGCGCAATGTCACGCATCCGCTGCGGATCTCGACCGAGTTGCGCAACGTCACGCAGAACTGGATCGCGCAGCAGGGCATCGTGGCGGAGGTCGACTTCTCGTGGGGAGCGACCGAGGCGAAGGTGCCCGTGTTCGCGGATGCGATCGTGGAGTGCACTGAGACCGGCGCGTCGCTCCAGGCCAACGGCCTTCGCATTATTGAAACGGTCTTCGAGTCAAAGACGCAGTTGTTCGCGTCGAAGAGCATCTATCGCGAAGACGCGTGGAAACGCGACAAGCTGGACGGGATTGCGTTGCTGTTGAAAAGCTGCCTGCAGGCCGACACGAAAGTGCGCGTGCAGTTGCAGGTACCCGAAGAAGCGGTCGGCGCAATCACCGAATTGCTCGAGAACAACGGTCCGTACTCGGTGTGGCAGGGCCACGACAAGTTCATGCTCGTCGATGTGATCATGGACAAAGAACGCGCGCGCGATCTGATTCCCGCGCTGGTCCGCCGGGGCGCGCAACGAGTTTCTTCGACTCCCTTGGGCATGTTATACTGACCTTTGCGTGCCGGGATAGCTCAGTTGGTTAGAGCGCTGGATTGTGGATCCAGAGGTCAAGGGTTCGA
>CAYOCT010000014.1:0-120318 GCA_964402555.1 uncultured Nitrospiraceae bacterium
AGATCCTTCGCTGCGCTCAGGATGACAGGCAATACGTAGTCAAGAGGCAAAGCACTCGCGTTTCACAGTTTCTTCACAAGCTCTGGGCGAAGCGAAGAATCTCACATTAGGCACGGCTTCTATCGAAGGTGATATTCTTCGCTTCGCTCAGAATGACAGGAGGTCGAGTTTCCATTATTGAAGCAGAAAGACCACGATTACGATAACGATTACAATAACAATTACGATCACGATCGCGATTACGATCACGAGCAAGAGCAAAAAGGGACGGCGCTTCGCGAGAATTGGGGGCGCTGTGCCAAGGGAGTTCGCCCGGAATCCCCTCGATGCGTGTTTCGTCAGCCCACCCCGGCGCGCGATCACCCGGGGCCTTGACAAACGGACACTACCGGGTTACACTATTATCATATTTTAACGTTTCCATGGCCGTTCACAGCTAGCGGGGACCTCGACGATGCTCTCGAGGTAGAGGTGTGTTCGTTGCAGGCGTACGACCATCTTCAGGGAGGCGTTGGCTGTAATGTATATCTACAGACATCTCGCGCTAAACGTTGCGCTCTTCATGGTTCTATCGCTTGGAGCAGGAGGCGTTTCAGGCGGGCTTTCGCGGACGAATCGAGTCCCCAGGCGCGCGCCCAGGTCGAGCGGTTCATGAAGGGACCGTCGGTGTTCATTGAGAACGCCGGGCAATGGGCGGACGGCGCCATCAAGTTCGCGCTCGATGGCACGGGTGCCAACGTCGGCCTTACGGATAGAGGACCCCGGTTCCAGTTGTTCAGGCGCGAAGCGCCGGTATCCGGCGCCGAAGAGCGGGACAGCTCCATGCCGGAGGCTATCCGCCAAGCCCCGGATCCAAAACCCTCCTCGATGCACGAGTTCGCTTTGGTGTTCGACGGCGCGGCCACGTCCGCTCCCGTCGGGCGCGGTCAGTCTGACCGGAAGTTCAATTACGTAGTGGGCGAAGCGGCGCGGCATCGCGAGGGCGTGTCCTCGTTCGACGCCGTTTGGTACGAAAACCTCTATCCTGGCGTCTCGCTCGAACTGACAGGCAAGCGAACGGGACTCAAGTACAACTTCCACCTCGCGCCCGGCGCCGACCCTAGACTCATCCGGCTTCGCTACGAGAACATCGAGGGATTGCGTCTGACGCCGGAGGGCGCGTTGGAGATCCAAGTCAAAGCCGGTTGGGAACCCCTGGCGGACGGCGCGCCGTACGTCTACCAAGAATCGCGAGGCGAAAAGAAGGCCATCGCGGGCCGCTTTGTGCTGATTGACGGTAACACCTACGGCTTCGAGGTGACGGGCGCCTACGACGCGACGCTGCCACTGGTCATCGACCCGGAGGTGGCCTGGTCGACGTATCTCGGCGGCGGCGGCGAAGAGCAGGGGCGGGGCATTGCGGTAGATTCGAGCGGCAATTGCTACGCCACGGGGGACACGCTTTCGAGCGGATGGGTGAGCGGCGGATGGGACACCACGCGAGACGGCGCCTCCCGTGACGCGTACGTGGTGAAACTGAGCCGCACGGGTACGCACGTTTGGTCGACCTACTTGGGCGGAGCCGACCAGGAAGAAGGCAACGCCATCGCCGTGGATACGAGCGGTAACTGTTACGTCACGGGAAACACATGATCGGCCGGCTGGGTGAGTGGCGGGTGGGACACGACATCGAACGGGGGCCGCGATGGTTTCGCAGTGAAACTAAGCAGCGCGGGCGCGCACGTGTGGTCGACCTACTTGGGATCGCTCTCCTCGGACGGTGGCAGCGGCGTCGCGGTAGATTCAAGCGGGAATTGCTATGCCACGGGATATACGGCTTCGAGCGGCTGGGTGAGCGGAGGCTGGGACACTACCTACGGCGGCTCCACCGACGGGTACGTAGTGAAACTGAGCAGCGCGGGCGTGCACGTGTGGTCAACCTACCTGGGCGGAACCGGCGCTGACTACGGCAATGGCATCGCGGTGGATGCGAGCTGGAACTGCTACATAGCGGGAGACACGGCTTCGAGCGGCTGGATCAGCGGCGGCTGGAACACTACCTACGGCGGGTCTACCGACGCATACGTAGTGAAGCTGAGCAGCACGGGGACGCCTCTGTGGTCCACCTACCTGGGCGGGGTGAACAACGACTATGCGAACGGCGTCGCGGTGGACACGAGCGGCAACTGCTATGCCACAGGTACACGTATTCGGGCGGCTGGACCAGTGGCGGCTGGGACACGACGCTGAATGGAACCACTGACGGGTTTGTAGTGAAGCTGAGCGGCGCGGGCGAACACGTGTGGTCGACCTATCTGGGCGGAAACGACTACGAGTATGGACTCGGCATCGCGGTGGACGCGGATGGGAACAGCTACGCAACAGGATATACCAAATCGAGCGGTTGGGTAAGCGGCGGATGGAACACCGCCTTTGGCGGACTCTACGATGGCTACCTTGTGAAGCTGAGCGGCGCGGGGACGCATCTATGGTCGACGTACCTGGGAGGAACCAGCCACGATTCGGGCAACGGCGTTGCCGTGGATACGGGCGGAAATTGTTACGTCACGGGAGAAACAGACACCCCCGGCTGGGTGAGCGGCGGATGGAATACGGTGTTGTCGGGAGGGCAAGACGGCTTCGTGGCAAAGTTGAATAGCGCGGGCCAGCACCTGTGGTCGACCTATGTGGGCGGAACCCTCGACGATTATGGATACGGCGTCGCGGTGGATACCCCCGGGCGCTGCTACGCTACAGGCTGTACCCATTCGCCCGGATGGGTCAGCGGAGGAATGGACACTAGCTACAACGGCGGCTCATGGGATGCATACGCGACAGCGTTGAGCGGCGCGGGCACGCATCTGTGGTCGACCTACTTGGGCGGGACGAGCGAGGATCGCGGATACGGCATCGCAGTGGATTCGAGCGAGAATTGCTACGTCACGGGAATCACGGCCTCGCAGGCCTGGGTAAGCGGCGGATCGCATTCGACGTATGGCGGCGGAGATCATGACGCCTTTGTCGCAAAGATTGCGGCGAACGGCATCGACCTTCCTGTCGCTCTGGACAATGTCGCGTTGCCGTGGGGGACGGGCGGCAACGCGGCGTGGTACGGCGAACTAACGCTGTCGCACGACCAGGTCGACGCGGCGCAGAGCGGTATGATCGCCGATAGCCAGTCGAGCGAACTTACCACTTCGGCGACGGGACCGGGAACGCTGTCGTTCTGGTGGAAGGTCTCGTCCGAGGCCGAACACGACTTCTTGCGGTTTTCCATCGACGGCGTGCTTCAAGACCGGATCTCGGGAGACATTTGGTTCACGCAGAGAGCCTTCAGTTTGACTCCAGGCGTCCATCTGCTCAAGTGGAAGTACTCGAAGGACGCGTCCGGAAGCGCGGGCGCGGACGCGGCGTGGCTCGACGAGGTAGCCTATGTGCCGGAGCCGAATCCGTCGCTCTGCGAGGCGCTGGACAATTGCGCGCTTGCGTGGGCAACGGCAGGCGACGCCGCCTGGTTTGGCCAGTCCGCGGTTTCGTCTGATGGCCACGACGCGGCGCAGAGCGGGGCGCTTGCGGACAATCAAGCCAGCGAATTGAGCACGCAGGTGACCGGTCCGGGAACACTGGCGTTTCGCTGGAAAGTCCGGTCCGAGGCGGATCACGACTTCCTGCGGTTCTCCGTGGACGGGCTTCTCCAAGACCGAATATCCGGCAACGTGTACTTCACGTTGCGGCAGTTCGCGCTCGGTACCGGCGTCCATACGTTGAAATGGGAGTATTCGAAGGATGCTTCGGGAAGTGCCGGCGCGGATGCGGCGTGGGTCGATCAAGTCATATGGACCCCAAGCGGCAAGAACGGCGATACCGCTGCTGCGAAGGATATTCAAGGCAAAGCGCCGCTGCAGATCACGGGCATTTCGGGCGGAGGCTGGGTGGCTTTGGGCGACTCGTTGACCTTGGTCGTCAACACGGAAGGCGGCCATTTCCCGCTGCACTACCAATGGCAGAAAGACGGCCGCGACCTGTCCGGCGCGACCGAAGACTCCCTGTCGCTGGACGCTGTGGACGAATCGGACACGGGCGTGTACACCGCTTCCGTTCATGATGCCAAGGGCGCGGAGATTGCGGCCTCGGCTCCCGTAACGGTGATGAAGAGCCTGCCCGGGTTCTCGCTGACGGTACTTGCCGTGTTAAGCGCGGCATTGATTATAGGCGGCGTTGCATTGCTTCGGAAGCGCGCTCGGTTCGTGAAGAACTGACATTGCGCCAGATTGCAGTGGGCGAATTGCATGCCCGCAGCCGGTCCAATCGCGTCGAAAGACCGCGCATTACACGGGTGGATAGCCTTCCGAGTTTCCGATATGATGGACGCGCAAGCGACGGATGCGGGGCCTTTCTTGACGCAGTTCCACAACCACGGAACGTGGCATGGATATGACGAATCGCATTGCGGCCGGATTGGAGCGCGGGGTATGCCTGGCGGCGCTGGCGGGTCTCTTAGGACTTGCGGCGTGGCGCGCGCTGATGTCCGATTCGTTCTTTCCGGACAGCCGCTACAATCGCGGCGTCGCGCTTCGAAGCGCTTTGCCGCAGGCCACGCATTTTCTCGAAACATCAGCAAACTTTCTCTATTTCGAGCCCTATCCCACTCCGCGCGCCGAGAACTGGCATCGCGGCCTGTCGATTATCGCCCTCAAGTATTGGGCGCGAGTGGTGGGCGCCGGTTCGGAACGTATGTTGCACGTTCCTTTCGTGCTCTGGGTGGCCGCGTGGATTGCGCTCGCCGCGCGCTTGACGCGGCAGCTTGCGGAGGGCCGGACTTCGGCGCTGGCCTATCCGTTGCTGGTCCTGTTGATGACGGCCAGTCCATGGGCGTTCAACCTTCTGAGCCGCGCCTATCTCGATGACGTTCCCTCGGCGGTGTTCGTCTTGGCTGGCGTGTTCTGGATATCCGCTAAGCCATGGGGTTGGGGACACGCTGCGCTCGGGGGCGCGCTACTGGCCCTTGCTTATGCGGCCAAGGACTTCGCTATTCTCTGGCTGCCGATAGGCCTGTGCGCCTATGGGGTTCTATACGTGTCCGACCCGTCGCGGCCCAGGGCCGCTGCCTTCGCCGCAACCCTTGCCGCGTTCCTTGCCGGGTACGGCCTTGCCAGCGCGCCAAAGATTGTCTGGGACATCCATGACCTCGGTGGCTGGCTCGCAAATCCGATCCAGTACTGGATGAAGGCGTGGTACTTCGGATCGCGAACGGGCTGCCTCGATTGCTTCAAACCCTTCTTTCTGTTCGACGATGCGTCCTATCGATCTATCTGGACCTTGAGTGGCGGCACGGGCGGCGTCGTGCGGAATCTCGCAACGCGATCGATTCCCGATGCGCTTCGCGCGCTCGTCTCGCTCGGGTTTGCGTGGTGGTGGATCGCGCCGCGCATCCGCGAGGCGTGGGTCTGCAAAGAGGCACGTCCGCGAGTCTATGCCGAAGCCGCGCTCTTGGTCGCGTTGCCGGCCTATGCCTGCTTCTTCGGGCTTGCGCTCGGCGAAGGGATCCAGTTCCGCTACTGGGTCGCGCCGGTCACGCTTGCGCTCGCCGTGGGAGTCGCGAGCCTGGAACGACAGCGCAGAAACGGAAGTCCAACGTGGCGCGGCTGGATTGCGCTGGCCGGGTTCGCCGCCGTCGCGATCGCGCTTCAGGCGAATCCCGCTTCCGGGGATATCCTCGAACGCGCCTATCGGCGGGCGCCGCTGCCCATCGGTCTCGTCCAGTCGCTGAGCGCGTCGGTTTCGCAGGACTGTTCCGTAATGCTGCCGACCACGGAGGGCTTCTACTTCTGGGGCGAGCGCCCCGAGTGCAACGTCGCCATCTTCTGGCCTCCCTGCCTCAAGGGCCTGGACGACGCCCAAGCCCAGAGGTTGTTCGACCTATATCGGGTGCAATGGGTGTGTTTCCATAACGACGACGCTTTGCGTGACCTTCTGCTTCGATGGGGATTTCGCGACCGCGATCGGTCCGAGCCAGGCTTCCTGGTTATGACGAGGGAAGTCACGAATTGATCGAAGACCGTATGTGCTCGATCAGCGCAGGCAGTTCGTCCAAGAGACGGTGGCGGGGTGCATATCCGAGAATCGCCCGCGCGCGAGAGATGTCTGCGACGCTGTAACCAATCTCGCCCGGTACGGCGGCCGCGTGCACAAATTCGCCGCGGCCCAGCGCGTGTTGAAGCAGGTCCCGGATCTCCAAGAGCGTCGTGCCTTCGCCCGATCCAAGATTGATCGGCCCCTGCGATGCTTGCGGCGCGTCGGCAGCGCGGCAAACCGCTTCCGCGACATCGGCGACGTGCACGTAGTCGCGGCATTGCCGGCCGTCGCCGAGGATCGTGCATGGCTCGCCGAGCAGCAGGCGATGGATAAAGAGCGTCAACACGCCTACTTCAGCGGAGCATACCTGTCTCGGGCCATAGGTGTTGAAGATGCGAAGCACGATCGGCGCCATTCCCAGCGATGGACACAAGATGTCGAGGTATCGTTCGACGGCCAGCTTTCCCACGCCATACGGGCTGATGGGCACCGTGGAAGACGATTCCGGCAGGGGTACGCGGTCAGTCGAATCCGTATAGACCGCCATGGAACTCGCGAACACAAAACGGCGCACGTGGCACTGCGATGCGGCCCGCAAAAGGGCCAGCGTGCCTGCAACATTCGTATCAGCGTCTTCGACGAAGTCCTTCATGGAACCGCGGACCGAGACGCGCGCGGCAAAATGGAATACCGTGTCGATTCCTTCACATGAATCGAGAGCGGCTTGCGCATTGCGGATGTCGCCTTCGATGAATTCGACATCTCCGGGAAGATTCGTTCGCGTTCCTACCGACAGATCGTCCATTACACGCACACGCCATCCCGCGGCCAGTAGGGCTTCGGCCACGTGCGAGCCAATGAAGCCCGCGCCACCCGTCACCAACGCTCGACGTTCTGCCACGGCCCCTCCTTGTGGTTCTATACGCGCGGCCCCTGGAACCCGTCTTGAAATCGGAAACATACCGCAAATGAAAACATCCGCCACGCGGTACGAAGCACGTTCAGTTTGGACGCACCCCGATCCCGCTCGCGATGCGAAACCGGCAGTTCCGCCACACGCGCGCCCGCCCCAAGCAGCCGCAGGCATACCTCCGTTGGAAAGGGATATCCGGATGCCTTCACGGAAGTCCGTTGCAGCCATTCGCGCCGCACGAGTTTGAGCGCGCAGTTGGTGTCGCGAAGACGGACGTGAAACAAAATGCGAATCAGGAACCGGAAACCGCGGTCGCCTGCGACGCGGGTCCAGCGATCCGCCTTTGCACAACGATAGCCTGTCACCGCATCGAACCCTTTGTCTTCACAAAGGGCAAGCATCGGAACGATATCGTGGAGATCGAATTGCCCATCCGAATCGATGGTGGCGACGTACTCTCCCCGGCAGGCCGCGATCGCTGCCGACATGGCCGCGCCATAACCTCGATTGCGAGGCAGAACAACGACCCTAAGTTCCGGGATATCCTTTCGAAGTCCCTCCAACACAACCCGTGTGCCGTCGGTACTGCCGTCGTCGCAGACCACGAACTCCATGGGTATTCCCGAACGATCGGCACACGCCTTCCACCCGCGCACCGTAGCCTCGATTAGCGCTTCCTCGTTGTACGCTGGCGCCGCCACCGATATCTTGACCGGCACTTCCGCTTCGCTCGCCATGCATGCTCCCCTAAATGGACCGGATGCAGGACTGCTATTGGGGTTAAGGCAGAACGATTATACGCACGTGCTACCCCGCCAGCGCAAAGCGATGTCGCGGCGTTGCAGATCTTGTATCGAGATTGCGCTTCGAAGTTACGCTTGGCTGTCGAAGACGAGACCGGCCTGTTCGCCGAGATGGCGCGCCCATTGATCGAAGGAGTCGGCGGTGATGTCCTTTGTCGTGAGGGTATCTATGCCCCCGTTCTCATTCAAGGTAACGACGTCGATGAATACGCGCTCGCCTTTTCGGTAGATGCAGTAGCGCGCCTTGGCGTCTTTCTTGACCAGCGCACGGTGGGCCGCGCCGGTCAAGCGGGCAAGTTCCTCGAAGCGGTCGAGCGTGGTGGGTGGCGGGTTTTCGCGCTGCCGGATTCGTTGCGCGCCTCCCGGCGGTACGAACTCGAAAGGATTGATCTCGATCGGACCCGAGCCCACTACGGCGGGCACTATAGTCAGATCCAGTTCTTCGTCGGCCATCGGGTGTCCTCGCAATCGAGACTCTAATCGACGTAACGTTTCGTGAGCCTGCGCTATTCGTCTAACGAAACGCAGGGACACGTTTTTCAAACTGCCGAAGAACGAGTCAGTCCCTGTTTTTTGCTCGATCGCGACTCACTCTTCGCGCCACGAGTACCAGGCTCGGACGATAACGGCGCAGAAGGCGAGAATGAGGGCCGTCACGACCACCATGGTGAGCAGATCAAAGCCTTGCATGTGCGTGGGGCCGACGCCCATGTTCATGCGGAAACCGCCAGCCTTTTCGCGCGCGAACAGCCAGCCGACACTGCTGCCCAGGAAGCCATGGATGAACCCGAGCGCAATCAGATTGCGGTTGCGGTCTTGCATGAAAACCCAGGAGAGGAAACACCCTAGCAGCCAGCATACGCCGGCCAAGAACCAACTGTTGATGTGGATGATGCCGAAGAACGCGCCGTTGAGCATGGAGACCGCGAGGCGGACTTTCCACACGTTCGCCGGTGTCTTGGCGGGAGCGAATCCCTTGCGGAGCCGCGTGCCGAAGTACGAACTGAAGAGCAGTTGTTGCAGCGCGCCCCAGAAGATGTAGCCAAACACGTCGAGCGCGAATTTCGGCGGATCGAAATCGGCGAAGGCCGCGGTGCCCATCACCAGGAACGCCGTCGCGTAAAGCGCCGTCCCGAGCACGAGCAGCACCTTGATCGTGGTGAACAGGGCCGTAAGAAAGTTGTCGTAGCGAATCACGCAGGTCGAGAAGAAGGTGGCCAGGACAAGGCCGAGCAACACCACGGCGACGCGCCCGCCCGGCGTCGCGACGAACGCCTCGGAACTCGCGCGATCCATGCGGAACAGGAACTTGGACGCCTCGCCCCAGTTGGCGCAAAACGTGTACGCCAGGCCGCCGATCAGGGCAATGACCGCCAAGGCAATTGCGAACCCTTTGGCGTCGCGGCTTTCGCGAATCAGGCGTACCAGCGCCACGGGATTGCCCAGGCCCCACGAGGACAGCGTGTCCTTATGCAGAAAAGGACTGACGAACAACAGGTACATCGCGCCCAGGAAGAGCATGACGCTCGAGAGCGACTCGATCTCCTTGTTGCCTTTCAGCACGCCGAACGGATACTGGACGTACCATAGAATGACGAGGCAGAACGTCATCACGGCGAACGCCTCGATCGCATTGAACCGGCGCGACCGGGCCTCGCGCTCAAGTTCGCCGCACGTATTCGGAATGGAACGGACCCATCCGCGCTCCGTCATCGATGAGCCTCCCCGTCGAACGTTGCTTGCTTGATGAAATGGCGGTCAATGGAAGAATTGGTGGGCCTGGAAGGGGTCGAACCTTCGACCAAGTGATTATGAGTCACCTGCTCTGACCACTGAGCTACAGGCCCACGCTATCCGATTAGGACTGGTTGAGCGACCACTCGAGGAACGGCTTCAACTCGCGCGCGCGGGTCGGGTGGCGCATCTTGCGCAAGGCCTTGGCCTCGATCTGGCGCACGCGCTCGCGCGTCACGTTGAACACGCTGCCGACTTCCTCGAGCGTCCGAGGATACCCGTCGCCGAGGCCGAAGCGCAAACGAAGGACTTTCTCTTCGCGTTCGGTCAGCGAGCCGAGCACGTCGCCGAGCTTTTCCTGGAACACGCTGAACGCGGCGGCGTTCGCCGGCGATTCGGCGCTCTTGTCTTCGATGAAGTCGCCGAAGCTGCTGTCGCCGTCGTCGCCGACCGGGGTCTCGAGGCTGATCGCTTCCTGAGCTATCTTGAGGATGCTGCGGACCTTGTCGGCCGACATTTCCATCTCGTGCGAGATTTCTTCGGCGCTGGGTTCGCGGCCGTACTCTTGGACGAGGCGGCGGCTGGTCCGCACGAGCTTGTTGATGGACTCGATCATGTGCACGGGGATGCGGATGGTCCGCGCCTGGTCGGCGATCGAGCGCGTGATGGCCTGGCGGATCCACCAGGTCGCGTAGGTGCTGAACTTGTAGCCGCGCTGGTACTCGAACTTGTCGACGGCTTTCATGAGGCCGATGTTGCCCTCCTGGATCAGATCGAGGAAGGACATGCCCCGGTTGGTGTACTTCTTGCCGATGCTTACCACGAGGCGCAGGTTGGCCTCGACCAACTCCATCTTGGCCTTGTAGATCTTTTCTTCCTTGGACCTGATCTCGTCGATCAGCACCGTGATCTGATCGGCGTCGAGCCGCGCGTCGGCCTGGATGCGATCGATCTTCTGGTTCGCGAGTTGCAGCTTGCGATCGGCGTCGAGCAGGGCCTCGCGGTCCACGCCGAGTTTGTCCGCCGCGGCGCTCGAACGGCGCAACTGCGCGGCGACTTGATGGACCTTCGGGGTCGGGAGGCCGACTTCGCGTTCGACGCGATCGATCTCGTCGCGCGCGGTGGCGATGCGGCGTTTGAGCCCTTTGATCTTGCGCGCGATCTTCATGATCTCTTTCGGCTTCAACTGGAACCGCCGGATGATGTCGACCTGCTGGACGCGCAGTTCGCGGACGCGCGTGTAGATGGTATCGAGGCCCTTATCCGTCAGGCCGGAGCGGCTGGTCCGCTTGAGCTGGGATTCGATCTGCCCATCGAGTTCGTTGATCTTGTCGATGTACTCGGGAAGATGTTTTACGAACTGATGATGATGCTTCGGGTCCTCGTTGTCGGTGATCTGGGCAAAGTTGAGCCGGCCCGCCAGGATGCGCGCGGAAAGCATCTGCACCTCTTTGAGGGTGTACGGCGTGTTCAAGAGGACTTCGGTCAGTTCGCGCTCCGCGGCTTCGATGCGCTTGGCGATCTCGACTTCCTGTTCCTTCTTGAGCAGGGGCACCCGGCCCATTTCGCGCAGGTACATACGCACGGGGTCGTCGGCCCGTTCGAGACGGCTGTGCGCAGCGTCTTTCTTGATCTCGGCCTTCTTGGCTTGCGCTTCGCGCTGCTGCTGGGCCTGCTGCGTTTCGCTGTCCAGGCGGAACTCGTCGACGATCTGGATGTCCATGCCGCTGAGGCGGACCATGAGCTCGTCCATTTCCTCCCAAGACGCTTCCTCAGGGAGGATGTCGAGCAGGTCGTCGTAGGTCAGCTTGCCCTTTTCTTTAGCCAGTGCAAGCGCCTGTTCTTCTTTTGCCGATGGTTGTTTTGCAGCCGGTACTTTCTTCGCACTCGTAGTCATGTCGTTCCTCGAGGGCATGCCGCCCGGCACGGCGCCATCGCGCCGCGCCCATTCCAAGACCTTCTATCACAACTTTATGCGCAGCCTCGGGCAGGAGCCTGTCTCCTAAGCTGCGTCAACGCTTTGGATTAGACGATTTATTCCGGCCAGGGCACGCAAGACCTCCATTACCCGGGCCTGATCTTTGGCGCGTTCCGCCTCGGCCAGAGCGCGTTTCAACTGCTCCGCCTCGGCTTGGAGCGCGTCCCGGTGCAACCGCGCCATGCGTTTGGCCACCAATTCGTGCATCGCGTCGGCGGGCATCTCCGGCTCGTTGGCCGCGGCCGCGTACAGCAGGCGCGCTTCCTCCGAAGCCAGCCGCAACCCTACCGTGGGGCCTTGCTCCTCGAAGAGGGCTTCGAGCACCTCACTTAACGGTCCGGAAGGCAGCGCCACCGATGCCAGATAGTCTTTCGCTTGACGGAGCAGCCCGAGGTCTCGCATCAATGCCGCGGCAAAACCCCTATCGTCCTGACTCGCCGGGGCCGCCTTGGGTTTCAACTCTTCCGTCCGCGGCGTCCGGCCGCTCTGCTCGCGCAGGAACTTCGAGAACTCGCTCTGGCACGTCCACTCGTTCAACTGAAGCTCGCGCGCCACGCGCTTGATATACTCGCCGCGGCGCAATTCGTCCGACAGGCTCGCGAGAATCGTGAAGACTTCTTTCGCGACAGCCGTCCGGCCTTCAATGGTCACCGTCCGATCTCCGCTCATGCGCACGTAGAACGTGACGAAATCCAGCGACTCCTCGATCAGCGTCCGGAAGGCGTCGCCGCCGTGCGCCCGGATGAAATCGTCGGGATCCTTGCCGTCGGGCAGCGTCATGGCGCGGACGGTCAGCCCGGCGTTGACCAGCAGGCCCACGCCGCGCAACGCCGCGCGGATGCCCGCCGCGTCGGAATCATAGACGACTACCACTTCAGGCACATAGCGATGAATCAAACTTGCTTGCTCGGCCGTCAGCGCCGTGCCGCACGTGGCGACGACGTTCTCGATACCGGCGTCGAAACAGCGCATCAGGTCGAAATAGCCCTCGACGAGGATCGCGCGTTTCTCGCGCCGCATCGCGTCCCGGGCCTCGTACAGGCCGTACAGAACGCGGGTCTTCTTGTATAACGCGTTCTCCGGCGAGTTGATGTACTTGGGCATGCCATCGCCGAGGTCGCGCCCGCCGAAGGCCACCACGTTGCCCGACACGTCCTTGATAGGAATCATCAGGCGGTTGCGGAAAAAGTCGTACAGGTCGCCGCGTTCGCCGCGTTTCGCAAGGCCCGACGCCTCGATAACCGTATCCTTATACCCCGCGGCGCGCGCCGGCGTTACAAGGCCGGACCAGCCTTCCGGGGCAAAGCCGAGGCCGAACTTGTCCAGCGTGGTCGACTGCAACCCGCGCGACTTGACGTATTGCCGGGCGGCGCTGCCCTTGAGCACATCCGCCAATTGCTCGCGGAAATGCTTCGCTGCGAACTTGCCGAACTCGACCAACTGCGCGCGGAGGTAGTCCTCTTTGCCGTCCTGCTCGGTCAATGCGGGCAGGCGGATACTCGCGCGATCCGCAAGCTTGCGCAATGACTCCTGAAAGGTCAAACCTTCGAATTCCATTAGAAATGCGATCGCGTCGCCGCTCTTATCGCAGCCGAAACAGTGAAAGAACTGGCGGTCCCGGCTGACCGTGAACGAGGGGGTCTTCTCGTTGTGGAAGGGGCAACGCGCCTTGAAACGGCCGCTTCCAGCGGGTTTGAGTTCCACGCAGGAGCCGACGACCTCGATAATGTCCGACGCCGCAAGCACCTGCGCTACGATATCTCTAGAAAACTTCGGCAAAGGAGTCTTCAGAACGGCCCTGCCCCGCGGGCCTTTCGTTGGTTATGAATAGGCAAAACTGATAGAAACAGCAAAATACGTGCCACTCAGCCCATTAAACCTATAGGTAGAGACAGAAATAGCCTCTGACTTGTCAACTCAACGAGACTATACCATTCTGCAATGCCGCATGTCAAGCTGTTTATCAAAGCGAAGGGAGCCAGCCGGAAACGATGCGCCGCTTGGTAGCCCACCCCCTGGTGCGAGCCCATCATACTCCGGCAAAAAGGAAAGGCAGCTTGCCGCGCTCACGCGCCGGCAAGCTGCCTGATATGCTCTTACTCAGTGATTTCGTTAAGGCGAGCCGCGATTTCTTCCGCGGTCCAGATATCGCCCGCGGCGGTCGCGCCATCGGTGATCTTGTACTTGTACTCTTTGACGTCTCGGCCCTGAATTCCAAAGATCCGCCCGGTAATGCCTTGGGAGAGCGAGGAGGCCAGATAGACCACCAGGGGGCTGACCTTTTCCGGCCCGAAATCGTCCGGGATGACCCCGAGGTCTTCGGTCATGCGGGTCTTGGCGATCGGGACAATCGCGTTGACCTGGACGTTGTGTTTGGCGAGTTCGATGGCCGAGACGCGCGTGAGACCCGCGATGCCGGCTTTAGCCGCGCCGTAGTTGCACTGCCCGAAGTTGCCGATCAGGCCCGAGGTCGAACTCGTGTTAATAATCTTGCCGCCCTGCGCGATTCCGGCCTGCACTTGTTCCGCCATCTTCCGGCCGGCGGCTTGCGTCATCGCAAACGATCCCTTGAGGTGCACGGCGATCACCGCGTCCCACATCGCCTCTTCCATCTTAAGGAGCGACTTGTCGCGCAGAATGCCCGCGTTGTTGACCAGGATATCGATGCGCTCGAAGGCGTCTACCGCGGCTTGCACAATGGCCTGCGCGCCGGCCATCGTCGAGACGCTGTCGTAGTTCGCGGCCGCCTCGCCTCCCGCGTCCTGGATTTCCTTGACTACCTGGTCGGCCATCGACGTGCCCGCGCCCGTGCCGTCGCGTGACCCGCCGAGATCGTTGACCAGTACCTTGGCGCCTTCCCGAGCCATCGCAATCGCGTGGCATCGTCCCAGGCCGCCGCCTGCCCCAGTGACAATCGCAACCTTGCCGTCTAACAGACCCATACGCTTCTACTCCTTTTCCGCACGGCATCCCGTGCCTCGGAACGGGAGTGTAGCACGCGCGGCGCGCCTGTTCCAGCATGCATGCGCGCGCCGTGGCGTGGTATTATCCCGCCTAAGAATGAGGTACTGCCGTGAATCGCGACGAAGCTTTTCGAGAAGTTGTTGAGGATGCGTGCCGGCTGGTCCGTGAGTCCGCGCGCGGAAAGCAGCGCACCATCGCCCTGTCGCCCGAGGTGGTCGAGGCACTCGAGCGAGTGCAGGCAGGCGGCGACTCCATTGCCGGCGCGACGACGCTCGATGCGCTCAACGAAATCGTGCGGGTATGCGTGAAGTGCCCGCTGGCCGAGACGCGCACACAGACCGTGTTCGGCTCGGGCAATCCCGAGGCGAAGCTGGTGTTTGTGGGCGAGGCCCCCGGGTTCGACGAAGACCGGCAGGGCAAGCCGTTCGTGGGGCGCGCGGGGCAGTTGCTCACGGATATCATCGAGAAGGGCATGCTGTTGAAGCGGAGCGAAGTCTATATCTGCAACGTCCTTAAGTGCCGCCCGCCGGATAATCGCAATCCCCAGGTCCACGAAGTCGAGATGTGCGAGCCGTACTTGATTCGCCAACTCGAGATTATCCAACCGAAAGTGATCTGTGCGCTCGGCACCTACGCCGCCCAGACCCTGTTAAAGACGACGCAGCCGATCGGCAAATTGCGCGGCGCGTGGCATTTCTACCATGGAATACCGCTTCGGGCGACGTATCATCCCGCGTACTTATTGCGCAACCCCGCGGACAAACGAAAGACGTGGACGGATGTCTTGGAGGTCATGAAGGTCTACAAAGGGGAGTTCACCCCGGAGCCTTCCCCGTGAACGGCACGCCGTCCAACTATCCGTATTTTCGCTGGCACAGCTCGCTGATCGTCCGCGTGATGCTCTTGTGCGGTGTGTTGGTATTGTGCTTGCTCGGGTCCGTGTACGAAATCACACGCCACTACTTCCGTGAAGTCGTTCAAGAGATGGAAACCCGGACGCAGGACATAGCGAACCGCGTCGTCCTGCTTCTCGAAGAACATCCTGACATGGATTTCCGCCAACTCGAGGAACAGATGGCGAAATCGTACGACGGCACGCGGATCAATTTGAATCCCGACGCGGGCGCCGTCGAGATCAACCAGTTCCTGCTCGAACACGACGAGAGCGGGCAACTGGTCAAGGTCGCGCGCGTGCCGTTGACCGTTGCGGGGAAACAGGTACTCCTGACCGCGCGCGTGGGCATCGTGCCTCAAACCGAAATTGTGCGCGCGTTCAAGAACAAGTACATCCTCTTGTTGACCGCCGTGTTCGTCGTCACACTGGGTCTGATGATCTATTTCATCGCACGCATCCTGCGGCCCCTGTCGGACCTCTCGGAGACCTGCGCGAAGATCAGTTCGGGCAGTCTGCAGGACGTCAGCACCAGTGGCGCGGCGGGGGAAGTGCTCGCGCTCGAATACACCTTCAACAAGATGGTGGCCTCGTTGCGGGAGAAAGAAATCGTCGAGGCCAACCTGCGCCAGGCGCAACGGCTGTCGGCCATCGGCAATCTCGCGGCGGGCGTCGCCCACGACGTGCGCAATCCGCTGAACGCTATCAAGCTCTTGTCGAGCCACGCCATCGATACGCTGGGCGACGAACCGGAGTCGGCGTCCACGGTCAAGCAACTGCAGACCATTCGTAACGAGGTCAATCGCCTCGAAGATATTGTCTCGGGATTTCTTTCGCTTGCGAAAGAACGGGAACTGCGCCCCGAACCGTGCCATATCGACGCGCTGCTCGAAGATTGCGCGCGCTTGATACGCAAAGACGCGGAGGAGCGCGGCATCCGCATCGTTACCGAGCTTCGCGCCGACAAGAAGACGTTGATGATTGACCCGAAGCAGATGACGCGCGCGATTCTCAACGTGATGATTAACGGCATGGAGGCGTGCCCTCATGGAGGGCGGCTGCGCCTGTTTTCGAGGCTGACGGAATCGGCGTGCGAAATCGAAATCCGCGACGACGGCCCGGGGATGCCGAAGGAGATCGCCGAGCGCGTCTTCGAACCGTATTTCACGACGAAGACGACAGGCACGGGCCTGGGCCTGTCGATTACGCGAGGTATTATCGAGGAACACGGAGGCACGATTCAGTTGATGAGTGTGGAAGAACAGGGATGCCAAGTCATCATTTCCCTGCCCCTGGAGTCCAAGAGCACATGAAATCACGCATCCTTATCGCGGAAGACGATCAAGTCCAGCGCGAAGTGATCGCCGACATTCTTCTTAAGGCGGGTTACGCCGTTCGCGAGGCCGTGTCCGGCGACGACGCGGTCGAGGCGTTGCAGGCCGAGGCCTTCGATTTGCTGCTGACCGACATGCGCATGCCCGGCATCGACGGACTCGAATTGCTCCGCCAGGCCAAACGCTTGCGGCCCGAAATGGAAGCGGTCGTGATGACGGCCTATGCCACGGTCGAGACCGCGGTCGCCGCGATGAAAGAGGGCGCGGTCGATTATCTCGCCAAGCCGTTCGACAAGGAGGAACTCCTGGTCAAAGCGTCCAAGGCCCTCGAACGCGCGGCCTTGACCGAGCGGAACCGGAACCTCGAGGCGCTGGTGGTCGAGACCTCGTCCTTGGGCAACATCATCGGCGAAAGCCCGCCGATGCAGCGCATCTTCGATATCGTGCGCCGGGCCGTATCGGTCACGAGCACCGTCTTGATCCAGGGCGAATCGGGCACGGGCAAGGAACTCATCGCGCGGCATATTCATTTTGCAGGGCCGCGCGCGAAGAAGCCGTTCATCGTCATGAACTGCGCGGCGATTCCCGACACGCTCGTCGAGAGCGAACTGTTCGGCCACGAGAAGGGGGCGTTCACCGGGGCCGATGTGAGCCGCGCTGGACGGTTCGAGGCCGCAAATGAGGGCACGCTGTTCCTCGACGAGATCGGCGACATGCGGCTGGAAAGCCAGGCCAAACTCTTGCGCGTGTTGCAGGACGGCCTCGTCGAGCGCGTCGGCTCAACCCAGTCGCGCAAGGTCGACGTGCGCGTGATCGTCGCCACTAACCGAGACCTAATGAAACGCGTCGACGAGGGCGCGTTCCGCAAAGACCTCTATTACCGGCTCGATGTGTTGCGGGTGGATCTGCCACCGCTACGCGAACGCATTCACGACCTTGTATTGCTTGTGAATCATTTCCGCCAGAAGCTCTCGAAGAAACTGGGCAAAGTCGCGCCGAATGTCGGGGCCGATGTGATCGAGGCCTTCCGGCGCTATCGCTGGCCGGGCAACGTGCGGGAACTCGAGAACACGCTCGAACAATTGTTTATCCTGTGCGACGGCCCCGCGCTTCGCGTGGACGACCTGCCGGAGAAGTTCCGCGAGCGCAACGCCGAGCCGGGCGAGTTCGTTCTCCCGCTCGGAGGACTTGTGCTCGAAGATCTCGAACAGGACCTGATCCGGCAAGCGCTCGACCGTTCGGGCGGCCGCATCAAAGAGGCGGCCGAACTGCTCGGCCTGACGTACAAGACGCTCCAGTACCGCCTCAAGAAGCACGAGATCGATCGCCACGCTGTGGAGGAGTGAGCGAGATTTCGCGCTCGTTGGAACACCCTGCTATCCGTTGTATACTAGGTAGTGGAAGAAAGGTGTTGTCATGGCACGCGCGAATGTCGCTATAGAGGATCCAGTCTTAGCCGAGATGGTCCGCCGACTAGTCGAAGCTTACGGCCCGGACAAGATTTACTTGTTCGGATCGAGGGCACGCGACGAGGCTACGGACGACAGCGACTACGACCTTATGGTCGTTGTTCGCGTGTCAGACCTGTCCTTCACCGCGCGCTGCCAGCAGGCCTATCTACTCCTGGGCGGTCTGCGCGCAGCAAAAGACGTCATCGTCTTGACGCGCAGGGAATTCGACGGCAAGCGCCGCGTGCCCGCCTCTCTTCCCGCTGCCGTCCTTAGGGAAGGCAAGCTTCTCTATGCGGCCTGAGTACAAGACCCTTCAATACCGCCTCAAGACGCGCGAGATCGATCGCCACGCGGTGGAGGAGTAGGGCGGGTAGGGGCTTCTGCGATCCGAAATCGATCAATCCCCGGTCTGCTCGACTGGCGTTGTGATGGGGATTTCGGTTGCGCATCGCATGGCCGTATCGGAGGCGTGGCCGCGGCGCATGCCCAAGAGGACCACGGCCATCAGCAGCGGACATAGCGCGACCGCGCTCAGGCCATGATTCAGTTGGCTGCGTTCGGCCACCATCCCGATGATCCAGGGCGTCACGAAGCAGCCGATGTTGCCGGACGCCGCAAGCAACGCAAACATGGTCGCCCCGCCGTGGGGAATGCGGTCCGCGGTGATGCCGAGCGTCGTAGGCCACAGGCAGCTCGAGGCGAGGCCGACCGTGACGCATGCGGCCAGCGCAATGGGCGACACCGGGCAGTAGCATCCGATCAGGTAAAGCGCGATCAGCAGTACGCAACAGGTGACCATCAGCACGATAGGTTTGGCGTGTTTGCCGAAGGCCGCGGCAAGCAAGCGGCCCACTACCATCGCGATCGAGAACGCGGCCAGCGCCATGCCGCTGGCGCCTTTGCTGTACCCGAGCGAGCGTTCGGCGTAGGCAGGCAGCCATTGCGCCATGCCGACTTCGGTCGAGCCGGCCATGTAGATCACGGCCATGGCCGCCCAGAAATAGGGGCGGCGGAACAGTTCGGCGACAGGAGCGCGCTCGGTATCCTCGTCAACAAGCGCGGGGATACGCTGCGGAACGAATCCCAGAAAGAGCGCCGCGGGAAGCGCCATCAGGCATGCCGCCACCACGCGCCACGGAACGTGCAGATAGATCCCGGCCGAACAGACCGCCGCGGTGCCCACGGCGCCGATGCAGTAAAACGCGTGCAGCCAGTTCATCGCGGACGAACGCCGGTGTGGCTGCAATGCCGACACGATCGGGCTCATGACCATGTCGAGCACGCCCGCGCCGAATCCCATGACCGCGCCCGAAAGCAGCAGCGCATCGTAGCTCCGCGCGAGGCCCAGAACCCCGAGGCCGGCGCACGTCAACGCGAGGCCGAACATTGCAAAACGTTTTGCGCCCCATCGGTCCGCCAGCGGCCCGCTCACGAGGATCCCGGCGACCAAGAACGCAAAGATGACCGCGGGAATGCGCCCGAGTTCTTCTTCCGAAAGACCGCCCGCGCCGCCGAACTGTTCGCTGAACGTTGTGAGGTACACGGGCGCGATATTGGCGGAGATGGCGAGGCACATCATGCCGCCGCAGCATAACGCGAGCGCCCGCGCGGTCGACGCGGGGCTTAACGTGGAGATATCTTCGTTCTTCCTCATGGAACTAAGCCTTGCATGGTTGTTCACGCGGACGGACACGAACCGGCACGGACTGGCCGCGCGGTACGGCATTGTAGTCCAGAGAGCGCCTGCGATGGTATTCTTCTGCGAAATGACACCATCGAGGAACACCATGCGTGTAGGACTAATCATTTTGGGTTGCGACAAGAATACCGTCGACGCCGAGTACGTCGCGGGCATTCTGGCGGCGTCGGGCTGCGAGACGATCGCGGTCGCTCCGGACGATGACGAGCCGCGCGAACTCGACGCCGCCGTGATCATGACGTGCGGGTTCGTTTGCGACGCCAAGGAACAATCCATCGAGGCCATCGTGCACTGGACAAACCGGAAGACGAGAACCGGTGATCCGGCGCGGGTCTTCGTGGCGGGATGCCTGTCGCAACGTTATGCGGACCATTTGCTCGAGTCGATCCCCGAGATCGACGGTATCGCCGGCGTGGGCCAGTACGAAGCGTTGGCGCGACTCGTCCGGAACGACGGCCGAGAGCGCAGTATCGTGCGCGAAACGCCCACGGTTGAAGTGGGGGAGTCCCAGCCGAGACGGCGGCTCGATACCAAGCCGTATGCCTTCCTCAAGATCGCCGACGGGTGTAATCACGCCTGCGCGTTTTGTTCGATTCCACTGATGAAAGGGAAGCTGCGTTCAGTACCGCCGGAGGCCGTGCTACGCGAGGCGCGCTCTCTGCTCGACAGCGGCGTGCGCGAGTTGAACGTGGTCGCGCAAGACATCTCAGTCTACGGCCAGGACCTCGGCGGCTCGTGCGATTTGCCGAAACTCCTTCGCGCCATCTGCGCGATGGAGGGCGATTTCTGGGTCCGATGCTTGTACTGCTACCCGAGCGGAGTCACGGACGAACTGATCGAGGTCATGGCGAGTGAACCCAAGATCGTTCCGTACCTCGACGTCCCGTTGCAGCACCTCGATCCCGACGTGTTGCGCCAAATGCGGCGCCCGGGGCATGACCTCGACATCGCCGCGTTCGTCGCACGGCTGCGCGTGGCGATTCCCGGGATCGCGATTCGCACGACGATGCTTGTTGGGTTTCCGGGCGAGACTCCAGCGGCGCATCGACGCATGCTGGACGGCATCCGGCGTCTGCGATTCGATCGCCTAGGCGCGTTCGAGTACTCGGAAGAGGAAGGGACGGCCGCGGCCGAAGCGTCGCGCCGGGTCGGCGCAAAGACACGCGCCAAACGCCGCGAAGCGGTCATGCAAGCGCAGGCGTCGATTGCCGAAGCGCTGAATCGCGAGCGTGTCGGCACGCGGGTCCGTGTGTTGATTGAGGAATACGATGCCGCACAAGAGGTCTGGATCGGACGGAGCGCGGCGGAAGCGCCCGAAGTGGACGGCTGTGTGTACGCGGCGTCGCCGAAGCCGCTGGGCGTGGGATGCTTCGTTGAAGTTCGAATCGTGAAGGCCGACGTTTACGACGTGTATGCCGAGGCGATCGAATAACGGCTGGCCCGCATTGTTCACAAGCCCGTGGCGTCATTGCGAGGAGGGGCTTCAGCCCGACGAAGCAATCCCCTGATCTTCTGGACATAACAGGCCGGGAGATTGCTTCGTCGGGCTGAAGCCCCTCCTCGCAATGACACGAAACAGGTTGTTGTTGAGTTCATGCCAAGACCTGACACATAGACATCTCCTGGCTCAAGTGTTAGGTTGTTCTTCTCAAGACCTAGTGTGAACAATCCGGGCTAGAGCGCGTTCATGGCCTGCGCAAACGTGGCCAGCATGCGGTCGAGATGCGCGGACGTCAACCCCGGATAGCACCCCACAAAGAAGGTCTGTTCGGTAACGCGGTCCGTTTGTTCCAGCGGCCCGGACACGCGGCATGGAATGTCCATGAACGCCGGATGCCGAAGCAAGTTCCCCGCGAACAGGTTGCGGGTTTCGATGCCGCGCTCTTCGAGATACGCCACCAGCGCGCCTCGCGTAAGCCCCGCGCCGTCGCGTACCGTGATCACGAAACCGAACCACGCGGGATCGCTGCGCGGCGTGGCGAAAGGCAACAGGAGCCGGTCTTCGAAAGGCGCGAGCCCATCGCGAAGCGCTTGCCAGTTGGCCTTGCGCGCTTCGACGAATCCCGGAAGTTTCTCGAGTTGTGCGCAGCCTATCGCGGCCTGCATGTCGGTTATTTGGAAGTTGTATCCGATGTGCGAGTAGACATACTTGTGGTCGTAGCCCTTGGGCAGCGTCCCGAATTGTTGATCGAACCTGCGGCCGCACGTGTCGTTCTCGCCGCTCGCGCAATAGCAGTCGCGACCCCAATCGCGGAACGACCGCACGAGGCGCGCCAGCCGCGCGTCATCGGTCGAAACGCAGCCCCCTTCGCCCATTGTGATGTGGTGCGCGGGATAGAACGAATAGGTTGCGAGGTCGCCGAAGGTCCCGGTCAGAGCGCCTTCGTAGCGGCTGCCGAGCGCATCGCAATTGTCCTCGATAACCCAGAGACCATGCGCGTCGGCGAGCGCGCGAACCGTATCGAGATCGAAGGGATTACCCATCGTGTGCGCCATCAGGACCGCGCGCGTCTTCGGACCGATCGCCTCGCGCAGACGGTCCGGGTTCGCGGTGTACGTGCCCAAGTCGACATCCACGAAGACGGGGACGAGTCCATTCTGCAGGATGGGCCCGACCGTCGAGGGAAACGCCGCGGCCACGGTGAGCACTTCGTCGCCGGGTTTTAGACGGCGGCTGCCCAGCGTAGGCGAAGTGAGTGCCGACAGCGCCGCGAGATTTGCGGAAGAGCCGGAGTTGACCAGCATGGCGCTGGAAACCCCGAGGTACGTGGCGAAGTCCCGTTCGAATTGTCCCGCGAAGCGGCCCGCCGTCAGCCAGAAGTCGAGGCATGCGTCGACGGCGTTGGCGACCTCGCGCTCGTCGAAGACGCGTCCGCCATAGTGGATGCGCGTGAGATCCGGGTCCTTGCGCGCGAATTGCGCATCGCAATAGACCTTGATCAGGTTCCGAATCTTGTCGCGAATCTCGTCTGCGTAGGCCATGCTCCGCCCCCTATTCGAGGCACGCTGGAATCATCCGGTATCGCTGCGTCCCGTGTCAAAGACATCGAGGGTCTCCGCCACGTCACAACACGCGCCACGGGACTCGGTTCATACGCGTGGCCGCGCCGCTCTTCACGGCGGCCACCGGCAGGTCGTGCTCGCGGCCCCACGCCGCCCAGGCCTCGGAGGTCCGTTCGACGAAGATCGCCGCGAGTTCGTCGCGCGACGCGCCCGCCGTTCCCAACGAGTCGAGCAGCCGCGCGAATAGATGCGCCTCCAAAGCCGCCACCGCGACGTACCCGTCCGAGGTCCGATAGATTCCGTAGCTCGGAATTCCGCCGCCGAGCACGCCGCCCGGAGCAGTCAATCCCTGGCGCAACGGTTCGGCGAACGCGTCCGCCGCTTCGGCCAGGGGTGCTTCGGCGTAGCCCGCCCCAGCCCCGCGTTCACGCGCCAGCACCAACGCAAGCGCGGCACACGCGGCGCGTTCGCACCCCGCGAGATCCGCGACGAGCGTCAGCGGGAGTTCCGGCGGCGCGACGAGGCCCATTTCGGCCATGTATGTGAGGTCGTGGCCGGGCCGGTTCTCATCGGGCGGCGGGTAGCCCACAACGGCCACCTGGCACAACTTCGGATGACGCGCGTGCAGGGCATCCCACGCAAGACCAAGCCTCGCGAGGGCCGCGGGACGTTGCGTCGTCAACAACAAGTCCGCCTGGGCGAGGTACTCGTGCAGTTGATCGAGATCCGCAGGGTCCTTGAGGTTGAGCGTGAGGACCCGCTGTCCGCGCGTCAATTCCGCGTACCATTCGGGCGCGCCCAGCGCCAGCGGATCGCCGTCCGGCGGGACGACCTTCGTAACCGACGCGCCGAATTCCACCAGGCGCGCGGCCGTCACCGGCCCCGGGACGTTGATGCCGAGGTTGACGACCTGCATGCCTTCGAGTGGTTTGGTCATGGGATGGCCCTGTTACACATCCGAAATCGAGCGCGGGAGTAACGTCTTCGACACCGCCATGGACATCATCGCCCCTTTCCTGTATCGACAATCAGCCGCGCGATTTCGTCGCGCTTCGCCATCAGGGCGTCGCCATCGCGCGTGAACGAGACAAGATCAGGCACGAGGGCCTTGAGGTCGAGCGCCTTGGTCGCACGATCGACGAGCGCCTGGTTGCCGCCGGATTTCTGCAACGCGCGCACGCGCTCGGTCAGGAGAGTCAGGTAATCGTAGTCCTCGATACCGTCGCGAATGGCTTCCCATCGGATCGAGTTGACGGGGCCTTTCTCGCCAGGGTACACGAGGAACCCGTCGCCGTTCACGGGCGTGAAATCGGCGAGGCCCTGGTACGGGTCGTGGTCTTTCTCGACGTAGTTCACGCACCAGTAGTAGACGCCGCGTATACCCAGCGCCCACGACTGCCAGAACAGCATCCGGTTTTCGACCGCGCTGAAATCGACGAAGAAGTTCGCGTAGGGCCGCGGAGGATTCTGGGTGACGTACCACCAGACCTCCTTGCCTTGTTTGATCCGATCGAGGATCGGCGCATTGTTGACGGTGTTGAGGATGGGCGTGTGCACGCACCACGTGCACGGCCCGTCCGGAAGGAAAGGCTGCAAACCGAAGGTCGTCACCATCATCGCGATATCCGGCGCGTTGGTCTGCCAGCGCTGCATGCGTTCCTTGAGCGCGTCCCATTGCGAAGGCGGCGGCTGCTCGGCCATCGGACAAAATGCGCGGCCCTGCAGACGATTGTTGAGCACAAACGTGTCGGCGCGCTGGAGGCGGTCCGGCGTATCGAGCAGCGAAGCCGGCACCGCGAACGTGGTCGCGCCTCGGCTGAAGAGATCCTTCGCATGCGGTTCGAAAGTCTTCAACGCGGCCGCGTAGGCCGTGGCGTCGGCGCTCGAAGCGCCCGCGGGAAGCTGTCCCGGTTCGCGCAGCGTCACGCGATGGTCGAGCGCGTTGCGCGCATATTGATCGACGATCGCCTGGGGTTCTAGCGTGCACTTCTGCCGTTTCGCGCCGTCGATTGCGAGCTGTGAACGGAATCCGAAATCCGTCTTGAGCGCGGGCGTCCCCGGCAAATCGAAGTCGTAGACCGTGACCTCCATTACCGCCTTGACCGGCTCGTTCTCCTCGCACGCCATCTCGAACGGTCCGACGTACTTGCCCGCGGGCGTCTTCGGCGGCGCGTAAATCGTAAACCAGACAGGCGAGCTTTGCTCCGCCTTGGCGGTGAACGGCTTGAACGGAGGCAAGGCATCGGGCCAGTCGCCGGTCGGCCCCTCGAAATGCGACGGCACGCGCACGGGGCAGTAGGCGACGTTGTACGCCGAGATGTTGCCGCCTTCGAGTCTCGTCCCCGTGGCCTCGTTGACCAGCGGCCCGCACTTGAACGAGACGCTGTGCAAATCGGTGTCCTTGGGCGGGCGGATGACCAGTTGGAACGACTCGAATTCGTTGCGCGCCAGCGCGACGCGAATGGTCCCGTCGACGCCGCTGGGTTCGGGCACGTCCTTGTGGAAGATCTTTTCGAGCGGGCTTTCAATCCAGATCCGCGTAGCGCCGCCGCACAGCATCGCGCGTTTGAGGGTGCGCGTCCCACGGTCAAGCGCGTAGGGCGCGTCGGTCCACGCCTCCATCGTGCCCGGTTCCGGCGGCCCCACGACGAATTGCGTGTCGATACCGCCGTGCGGCGACCCGGTTTCCTGGCCGAGCTTGGCGGGTTCCGACTTGCCGTGCGTGACGCTGGCCATGAATTCGTAAGCCCCGTTGGCCGGCGCTTTCCACTCGTAGGTGCAGCGGATGACGACGTTCGGGTCGAAGTCGAAGGCCTTGGCGGGCAGCTTCCATACGCGGCCGTTGCGCGCGACGACGCTTGCGTGGATCTGCATGCCCTTCATAGTCTTCGAGGGCGACATCAGCATGACCAGTTTGCCGCTCTGGTAATCGAGCTGCGTGGCCAATTCGTCCGAGGCGAAATCGACGTGCTTCAATCCGCGCGCCACGGTGATACGGTACTTCGTCTCCCACACGTCGCCCGGGTTCATCAACTTCGGCACAAACGCCGTCTGGAACCCGCATAACTGCCGGTCCGCGTCCCACACCGAAAGAAACGAATGCGTGTTGTCCGCGTTGAACACGCCGTACACCGAGACGCCGTCCGTAGGATTCGTCACGGCGGCCCAGTTGCGCGACGCGGGATAATAGCCGGTCGTTTGCAGATGCTGGATGCCGGTCAGCGTTGGCAAATCGACGCGCGTTTCGGCGTTGAACTTGCCGCCGGGCACGAGCGGGTTGCGCACCCACGGCGCCACCCAGTTGCGTTCCTTGCCGCGGTTTTCGATCCGCCACGTGACGCGCAACGACGCCTCGTTGGGGATCGGTTCCATGGTGCGCGTGACGTGCAGCCCGCGGATGTTCGGACCATCGCAATCGTAGGAATAGATCACGATCGAGCGGTCGACCACGTTGTCCTGCACTTCGAGTTTCTCGTTGAGGCGGCGGTTGGGCACGTAGGGGCTCGCGACGCCGAATCCTTCCTGCGCGACGCCGCCTTCGCCGGCGTAGTTGCCGGTGAGTCCTTTGAGGCCCATCTCGGCGACCGTTCCGCCGCCGGAGGGTTTGATGACCACGTTCAGGTACTGCCCTTCGATCTTCACGTCGTCCGTGACTACCGCGGCGCCGGCGGCGAACGATACGGCAAACAAAAGGAGGATTGGAATCGCGCTAGGTGTCTTCGTCACGAGACGGTTACTCCAACGATCGTTTGTACAGGTCAAAGAACGTGTACGGGTCGCAGAATTCCCACGCGCAGCCGGTGTAGTCTTGATTCAAGGTGTCGCGCACGGCGATCACGGTACTCGGCTTCTGGCAAATCATGCGGTAGATCAGGAACTGCGGCTTCTTGGGCCTTGCGAAGATCGCCATCTGCGCGGCGGTCTTCTTGATGTTCCCGAGGTCGGGATAGATGTCCGATACGTGGCGCAGGAACGGCGTCCCGTTCACGACGGGCTGCGCATAGCCGAGCTGCATGCCGACGCCATCGGGCGAGAACTTCGCGTACGCCTCCTGCACGCGCAACGGCATGTCGCCGTGGAAGCCGTTGATCACGAAGCCCGTGATCGTGTAGTCGAAGCGCCCGTAGTACGCGCGGTTATGATCGACCCACAAGTCGAGCGCGTCCGGCAGGCCGCTATCGAGCCGTTTGCCCGTCAACAGATTGGGGTTGAGATACCCCGCGCCGGAATCCCCCCCAATAAACCAGTCGTTCGGCGACTTCGTCTTGTAGATGCGGTCGAACACGTAGGGCACGCGGTCGGACAGGTTCGGGTTGAACGCCCATGCCATCGGGATCGATCCGCGGGCCGGGTCGTCCCAGACTGCCGGCATATGCGCCGACAGCCACGCCGCCGAATCGTAGTCGCCCATGTAGATCAGGACGTAAGTCTTGGGTTCGAGCGGCCGTTGCGCCGGGCGTGGATTCTGATGATACGCCGCTTCGAGCGGGTAGTGCCGGTACGCGGACGCGTTCGTCAGGCAGGTCGGCCCGAGCGCGTCGGCGTCCATGATCGCGTTGTAGGCCGAGAGCAGCGCGGCATACTCCCACTCCGTCGGTACGGGTTCATGCTTGCCGCCCGCGGGACCGTAGTTTGTATACTTGAGATTCCACGGCACGAATCCGCCGACGGAGATGATCTTCTTGGCATGGTTCTGCGCGTTCAACGATTGCAGCAGCGCCGCCAGCGTTTCACGGTCCGTGCCCGGTTTCTGCCTCGGATCGTCCACTTGCGCTTCGTCCGCCCACGGACCGAGATCGAAGAAGAACGCCTTTTGGGCGATGTAGTAATCGTGATTGGCCAGCATCGCGTTGGCGAGATCCGGGTACTGAAGTCCCGGCTCTCCCGGACGCTGCGTGTAGGCGTCGATGCAATAGGCCATCAGCGCGTCGCTGCACCGGCCCTTGTCGAGATACTCGCGTTTTGCCCATCGATACGCGTCGTTCTTGGGACTGCCCGATTCCGAACCGTCGAACTTCCCGGCCAGCGACAGCCTCACCGGCCACTTCGGGCCTTCATCGATTAGACGGCGATAGAGCGCGCTGCCCGCGCGCACCGGCAGCCAGCCCTCGACACCGCAGATCGTCGCCGCCACGTTCGAGGTCGCGGGCACGGCCGGGTCCCATACAACAGCGCCCTGGCACGCTTCAGGAAATGCCTCGAACAGCGCGTCGAGGGTTTCGATGCGGCGGACAGGCCGGTCTTTCAGCCACCCCTGCTTGAGGATGTCCAGCCAATAGTCGTCCAGGTTGATCGAGCCATGCTGCCCCGATCCTTCCATGAAGCGCAGGAGCATGCGCGGGGCGTCGCGATTGACGATCCCTTGCAGCGACGCCGCGAGGTTCAGCGTGTCGTACTTCAACACCGAATCGTCGCCGCACGCGGCCAGGCATTTCTCCATATCAAGGACCACCAGCGGCGGGTCGGCGGCGCTCAAGGCCAGCGACAACAGGCACAGAGTCAACATCGTCAAGGGAATCCTTATCGGGTCCGGCCGCGATCCTACCCATCGCCCAACGCGGCAAAACCGATAATCGCATTTCAGCGGGAACGAGTCAATGCGCGCGCTGCACCCCAGTGCCTATATAGCTTCGTTCCTTTCTTGCTCTTGCTCTTGCTCTTGCCCGTGATCGTAATCGAAAAGAGATCGAAAGCTCGTACGCCAAATCAGCCACCGTATTCTGAAAGACTTCGACATTGACAACACAGGGCTATGAGCAACCCGATTACGATTACGAGTCGTCATGAAGTGTGGCTTCACTCGGGAGGACGAAAATGCGGCGTGTCTAAAGTGCGCGCCGATATCTCAAGCAACTCTGGAGCCCCTGTCATTCTGAGCGAAGCGAAGAATCTCCCTCTGAGATCGGGCCTTTCCTTTCAAGAGATTCTTCACTTCGTTCAGAATGACAGGGGGTCAGGTTTCTATTCTCGAGGTAGCACGAGCACGAGCAAGAAAGGATTGCAGCACGGTCACGCGTCCCCGCGTTCTTGGAGGGATCGGATCTCGTCGAGTCCGGCCCAGTACGCGGCGAGCGCTTCGCGCCCGGCTTCGGTGATCCGGAATTGGGTGTGCGGGATTTTGCCTTTGAAACTCTTGATCACCTCGACATACCCGGCCTTCTCGAGCTTGTCCATGTGGGACGACAGGTTGCCCTTCGTCAGCCCGAGCGCTTCGAGCAGGAAACTGAAATCCGCCACATCCACGCCCGTGAGGATCATGCAGATCCGCAGACGCGCGGGTTCGTGAATGGTGCGGTCGAGGTCATTCATTCGGAGTCGTCCTCCGGCGGCCCGTTATCGAGGTCCTCGATGCCCGTCTGCGCAAGCTGTTTCAACCGGTACAGGGCGTAGCGGCTGTATGCGTGGCCGACGATCATCGACACGAGGCCGAATCCGAAGATCGACACCAGGACGTCGAGCGCGAACCACTGGCCCGTGAAGTGCGGCGCGCCCGCGAGTATCGCCACGGCGTAAGCCGCGTAGAGCAGCGGCCAGACCCACGCCCAGAACCCGAGCCGTTGCGTGACGATCATCAGGCCCAGAAACGGGGCCATGTACAGCGCCGAAAACGGCTGAATATAGTCCATCGGAAGATGGCGGAGTCCCGCGAGGAGCGCCACTCCAAGATGGTAAACGCCCAAACCCATGCCCGCCAGCGGCACCCACCACGCGCGCTTTGCCTGCCGCGCCGCGCGCCCGCTGTACGCGGCATAGCCTTCTTTGCCATAGAGCCACTGGCTGATGCGCCAAACCAGGCCGCTCGCCCAGCGCGACGCCGACAGCCACGTGAGCGCGGCCATCGTCACAGCGATTACGCCCATGCACACCCAGAGTAATTGGCGGTGTTTCGTCTGATACGCCAGCACGGTCGCGTACGCCAGCAGGCCAATCACCAGGACCAGCCCCATGATCAGCGCCCATTGGACCAGGAACGGGATCGTCCGGCTGCGCGCATATCGCTCGGCCCACTTCGCAAGCTGGCGCGGATCCTGGGATTTCTTCGATGATGCAGGCATGGCGCGTTCCCTCGGTAACCGGTTTGCTTTGTAACATTAACCGGCGGGCAAGTCAAGGACACGCCGAGAAAAGGCTTGACAAATTATGGGCATATGCTCATAATAAAGACGGACGAACGAAAGGAGCCCACTGGATGCCTCGGCCTCCATGCTGCCGCCGTATCGCGCACGAACCGGCCTGCGACGTATTCAAACCGGCCGGAGTTCCGGCCCGCTTGCTGGAAGAGGTCGTGCTGACGCTGGACGAATTCGAGGCGTTGCGCCTTGCGGATCTGAATGGGATGTACCAGGAAGAGGCGGCGGCTTCGATGAACGTGTCGCGCCAGACGTTCGGGCGCGTCATCGAGAGCGCGCATCGGAAACTGGCCGACGCGATCGTCGGCGGCAAGGCGCTGAGAATTGAAGGAGGCCATGTCGAGATGAAAGCCATGCGACGATTCACATGCCAGGATTGCCAGCACACGTGGGAGGCCGCGTTCGGCGGAGGACGCCCGTCGGGATGTCCGAAATGCCAAAGCGCGCGGTTCTGCCGCGTTAACGCCGGGCCCGGTGGCGGTCAAGGCCATCGCAGACACTGCGGCCGGCATGGCGCCACAAACCAGGAATGAAAAAGGAGTGTTGTAGAAATGAAGAAGATAGCGGTTCCCTCGGATGATGGGGTCTCGATTGCCGGACATTTCGGCCGGTGCGCGTCGTTTATTGTGTTCGAGACGGATGAGAGCAAGGTTATGGGCAAGGAAGTGCGCGCGAATGGCCAAGGCGGCGGACATCACGGCGAGTGCCACGGCGCGGAAGGCCACGGCCATGATCACGGCCATTCCCACGGGCATGGGCATAATCATGCGAGCATGGCGGAAGTCCTGCAGGACTGCGAGGCGATCCTATGCCGCGGCATGGGCTGGCGCGCGGCCGAGGCCCTTCAGGCCACCGGTATTCAACCCTTGATGGTTCAAACGGACCTGCCGGCGCAGGAGGCCGTCGAGGCGTATCTGGCCGGCGCGCTCGCAACAGGCGACGGGTTCTGCCGCTGTCATCATTGACATGCGGAAGGCAATCCTCTCACGCGGCGTGTTGCGAGGCGAGGGTGTAGGTAAAGTACCCGTTCTCGTCGGCGCGGCCCTTCTCTTGGATCAAGCCGTAGCGCCGCATGCCCATAACCCAGACGAGGACTTCCTCGCTGGGCATTCCCAAGACCTCGGCCATCTCTGGAATGGTCTTGCCCTCATTGGCAAGCACGGCACGCAGACGGTCGCGCATCGTCATTTCGTCGCGCATGATTTCCGAGAGGTTGCGACGGGTGGAACGCATTGAACGGACTCCTTTGCGAACGCGCCGCGATCGGCGCGCGTTTATGCCGATACAGGACACGCCTGGTTCTTCAACCGTTCGACGTATACGGCGGCCTGGACGGCCGCGGCGCCGGAATGGAGGATGGTGTCAGGAATGTCGCGCGCGGCCGTCACGGACCCTGCGGCGAAAATCCCGGGAACGGTCGTGACACCTGGCTCGAGGATCTCGTCGACTTCGCGGACGTACCGGAAATCGTCGATCGCCGGCGCCGACCCATTGAACATCGCCAGCGCTTCCGGATTGGCGAGCAGGCCCACGGAAAGCACCACGAGGTCGTGTTCGCGCGCCTCGATCTTGCCCGCGGCAATATCCTCGTAGTGGACGACCAGGTTGCCCGGGGTCTCGGTGGACTCGCTCACGTTGGCGACTTTGCCATGGACAAAACGGACGCCCATCCCTTTGGCCTGTTGGTAGAACTCGTCGTAGCCCTTGCCGAACGCGCGGATGTCGATATAGTAGATGGTCACGTCGGCCAGAGGCAGCGCGCCCATCAGCAATTGGGCCTGTTTGGCGCTGTACATGCAACAGACCCGCGAGCACAGGCGATGGTCGACTTGGGCGTCGCGCGAACCCGTACACAAGACAAAGGCAATGTTGTCCGGCTCTTTGCCATCCGAGGGACGAAGCACGGCGTTGAACGGCCGCGTGGGCGCGAGCAGGCGGTCCATCTGCATGGCCGTGATGACATTGGCGTGTTTGCCGTATCCGAACGCGGGCTTGCGGCGCGCGTCAAAGAGATCGAAGCCTGTCGCGAGAACGACGGCCCCGACCTCGAAGAGGAACTCTTCGGGTTGCATGCTGAAATCGATCGCATTCGCCGGGCAGACTTGGACGCACTGATGGCACTCGGAACAGCCGCCGCAGTCCAAGCAACGGTTGGCGCTGTAACGCGCCTCCTCCTCCGTGAAGGGGATCTCGACCTCGGCCATCGTCCGCAAGCGTTCTTCGATTGCCACTTCGCGCTGCTGCGCCGGTTTGCGCGTCGACAGCCGGGCCGCGCGGGCGACTACCGCGAGCCGGTCCACGGGTTGAGGCCCGGTCCTGTACGAAGCGTCGAGGGGCTTGCCCTCAAGGTAGCGGTCGATGAAATACGCCGCCCGGTTGCCCTGGCCGATGGCCTCGGTCATGTTAAGCGGGCCGGTCACGGCATCGCCGCCCGCGAACACGGAGGGCAGCGAGGTCTGAAGCGTTTCGTCGTTGACTTTGATGACACCGCTCTGGCGCAATGCCAATTCGCGATTGAACGGCCCGGTGCTTGGGTCCAGGCCGATGGCAAGCACCGCAACGTCGATCGGGATGAGGCGTTCGCTGCCTTTCACGGGAATGGGGCGCCGCCGGCCGCTGGCATCCGGCTCGCCCAGTTCCATGGTCTGCGATTCGACGGCCGCCAAGCGCCCGTTCCGCCCCAGGAAACGGACGGGATTGTTGAGCAACTGCATTTCCACGCCTTCTTCTTCGGCGGCCTTCACTTCCCATTCGTGGGCGGGCATCTCGGCGCGGCTGCGGCGGTACTGCAGGATTACTCGGGCCGCGCCCAGCTTCTTGCCCTTGCGCAGGGCGAGACGCACGGGGTCAATGGCGCTGTTGCCCCCGCCCACGACGAGCAGCGTCTTCCCCGCGAGGTCAGGGCCTTCACCTTCGTTCTTCTCGCGCAGAAACGTCATGCAATCCATGACGCCCTGCAGGTCCTCGCCCTGAATGCCCATCGGACGCGCCTCCGACGCGCCGGTGGCGGCGAACACGGCGTCGAATCCCTGTTGCCGCAGGTCGTTCAGACTGTCCACTGAGGTGTTGGTCCGAATGTCGACACCCAGCGCCGTGACGTTCATGATGTCGCGGTCGAGGACGTCCTTGGGCAGGCGGTACGCCGGCATGCCATACCGCATCATGCCGCCGGGCTTGGGCTGGCTCTCGAAGACTGTTACGTCGTAGCCTTTCTTGCCCAACTGATACGCCGCCGTGAGACCCGCTGGACCGGAACCCACGATGGCCACGCGTTTACCCTTGCGTTCGGCAGGCGGGCCGTACTCCGGCTTCGGATGGCTCGCGTAATAGCGGTCGGCCATGAAGCGTTTGATCGCGCGCAACGGGACGCTCCCCTCGAAATCGGCGCGCGTGCACTGGCCTTCGCAGGGCGCATAGCAGGCCCGGCTGAGCGAACCGACGAACGGCGTGGCTTCGAGATGCAGATTGAACGCGGCGTCGTACAGACCCGCGCGCACGAGCGAAGAATAGCCGTGCGGTTTCACACCGGCCGGACACGTATAACTGCACGGAGACTGTCCCGCGCGGTCAATCACGGCCTTCTTGGGCACGGCCTGCGGAAACGGTATATGGGCCGCGCGGCGCGGGCTGAGATTGAAGTTGAATTCATCGGCAATCGCGACCGTGCAGGCGGCCTCGCATTGTCCACATCCGGTGCACGCGTCGGGATTCACGTACGTGGGTTTCTTGTGCATGCGCACGAGAAAGCGGCCGTCGTCCTTGGGCGCCACTTCGTCGATTTCGGAATAGACCATGAGCGTCACGTTGGGATGATGCGCGGCGGACGCCATCTTGGGTGTCGAGATGCAGCTTGCGCAGTCCAGCGTGGGGTAGACCTTGCTCAGCAGGATCATCTTGCCGCCCACGCTGGCTTCCTTCTCGACAAGAAGGACCTTGTAGCCCATGTCGCCAAGGCTCAGGGCGGATTCCATGCCGGCAATGCCGGCGCCGACCACGCACATGTCATAATCTGGCTGGCGATACGCTTCACTTCGCTGCAATCTTTTCCAAGTCCTTCTATGAGTTCGCTAGGTGCGACACGAACGATTCCGAACAGATGAGACGCACAACGCCTGGTTCACGCGGTTGGGTTCTCGTTCTTTCGCCCTGCGGATTGGAGAGCTTATCGGTGGAGAAGGCACGAACCAGTGGCGGCGTTGCAACGCGCGCGCCTGCCACCGTTACCGCGTACTCCACTGAAATATCTGCACTTCCGAATTTGCGATAGTCCATGGGTGATTAGCAAGGGCGGGGCCAACGCGTGAAGACGAGCGGATAGTCCTATGTAAATCCCTGTAAATACTTGGGATAGGAAGGAATAAATGAGCTCGCGAAAGGTGTCGCGCCAAAGCGACAGTAGCAGCATTGCGACTTATTTGCGAGATAGTAGTCGCAATGATGCGACTCTACGAGCGAGAATGCCGGATCTTCCTGCCATCCATCTCCGGCAGTACCAGGCCCAAAGCGCGCACTTTGCGAAAGAAGGTGCTCTTGTGCATCCCCAAGGCCTGCGCCGCTTTGATGCGGTTGCCTCCACATCGTTCGAGCGCGCTGAGTATCATGTGGGCTTCCGCGGCCTGCAAGGGCGAGTCGAACTCTCTGTTCGGGAGTTCTTCGCCGGAAGGCCTACATGATACGGATTCGGGAAGACAGCACGCGCCAATGGGGCCTTCCGAACAAATAACGAACGAGTGTTCGATGATGTTCTCGAGTTCGCGGATATTGCCGGGATAGTCGTGAGCGATCAGGATGGCCATGGCCTCCGGCGTGATGCCCGCGACCGATCGCCCCTGCAAACGGTTGAAGCGTTTGATGAAATGGTCGACGAGAATGGCGATGTCTTCCTTGCGGCTGCGCAATGGCGGCAGGGCCAGGCGCATGACATTGATGCGATAGTACAAGTCCTTGCGGAACTGCCCCGTCTTGACGAGTTCGGCGAGATCCTTGTTCGTGGCCGCGATCACGCGCACGTCGGTTTTCACGGGCTGCGTCGTGCCGAGAGGCTCGTAGACCTTCTCTTGAAGCACGCGCAGCAGGCGCACCTGGAGCGCGGGACTGACATCGCCGATCTCGTCCAGGAAGATCGTGCCGCCTTGAGCCAGCGCGAAGCGTCCGGGCTTGTCCTTCTCCGCGCCGGTAAACGCGCCTGCCTTGTAACCGAACAGTTCGGATTCGAGCAGCGTATCGGGAAGCGCGCCGCAATTGATCGCCACGAACGGGCCGTTCTTGCGCGGACTCAGATTGTGAAGAGCGCGGGCAAGCAGTTCCTTGCCGGTGCCGGTCTCGCCTTCGATAACGACCGCCGCGTCGCTTGCCGCCACCTGGGGCAAGATGTTGAAGAGTTTCAGCATCAGGGGGCTTCGACTCACCATGTCCCCCAATTCATAGCGCTGCTCGATTTCCTTGCGCAGTTCTTCGAGAAGGCTCAGGTCGCGAAACGTCTCGACGCCTCCCACAATCTCGCCTTTGGTGTTGCGCAACAAGGCCGTCGAGACGCTGATAGGCACGCGGCTTCCGCCCGAATCGACGATGAACGCGGATTTGTTGATGACGGGTCTGCCGGAATCCATCGTGCGCCGAAGGGCGCAGTCGGTCTCGCACATACTCGCGCGAAAGACTTCGCAACACGGCCGGCCGATCGCTTCCTCGCGGGGAATTCCGGTGATGTCCTCGGCGGCGCGGTTGAACGAGGTAATCCGCCAATCGTGATCGACCGTAAACACGCCGTCCGAAATACTCTCCAGGATGATCGACGTGGCTTCGGGGACTTTGAGGAGGTCTTGCTTGGTCTTCTTCATGGACATGCGCCCGCCAACTGCGTCTTCGAACCGGTATCCTACCACGATTCGTTCACGGAACGCCGTGATCGATGCGATGGTTGAAGCGATTCAACGCGAACAGCGCCGCGCAGATCGACAAGGCGTACAGGGCGGCGATCTGCGAGGGCCATATCGTCACCGCGCCGACCGCGCCGATGCCTGCGATAAGGTCCGTCATGCGTTCGGGCAGATACGGGATCGGAAAGCCGGGCGAGTCATGCGGTGATCGGACGATGCGCGCGATCTTATACACCATCACGCCGAGGATCAGGAGCGCCGCGGGCGCGAACGTCACAATACGGGAGAGCGGCCACGCATACTGATCCAGCTCGTGCTCGTTGTAGAAGCCGAGAAGCACTTCGGTTCGGTACGTGGCGCCAAACGCCAGGATCAAGAGCAACAGGCTTACCCCGATCACCAGCGCGACGTTCCGGCGGCGATGCCGTACCATCGGTCCGGGCTCTTCGCCGACGGGATCGCCATTCGGTCGATGCGCGAGATCGACCCAGCGCAATGCCCAGTACAACGCGACGGCGTACACCATGCCCAGGTTGGCCCCGGCGTTCATCTCCCACATCTTCCACCAATCGATGTACCGGGGCGCGTAGGTGTACCCGAGGCACCACACGGCCGCGAGGGGAAAGCCGACACCAAACCCGATCCCGATAAGCCCACCCATCGCGAGCGTAGCCCGTTCGCGCGTCAACGCCGCCGCGATCACCGCGCCGGCCCACCACGCCGCGACCACAAAATTCTTGGTGTTCGTCTCGACGGTGCGCGTGAGATGGTGGTCAAGTTCGCCCGAGTACAGGCCGAGACGGTGGTTGGGGAAGAAGAGCGCGGGGCAGGCTTGGACGAGCAGCCAGGCCGCGCATCCAACGGCCAGTGGAACCGCCAGGCGGACGAACCATCTTCGCCACGAGGCTGGTCCGTCGAGCGCCCATCCGAGCGCTATGCCGCCGGGTCCCGCCCACGCCATGCCGCAGATTGCGAACCACGCGTAGCCGATCCACGGCGCGACGGGATAGACCGACGTCCCGGCGCTGAACGTTCCCCGAATCCAGGACACATACTGGCCGTAGCCCAGCTCTCCGCCGATCGCGACGCCGAGTCCCAGCCACAACGGAATGACGCGCGCGTCAATCCCCTTCCGATGGAAAAGGTAATACCAGAGCACCCCCCACGTCATGCCGGGAACGATTGCGCCGTCCACGCCCCCCCAGCCGCCGGTGCCGCGGATGGCCCACGTAATCGCGCCCATGCTTCCGAACAGCATCATGGGCAGCCAAAGGTCCGAAACGAGCGACCGGCGCTGCCGTTGCCGCTCATAGACGGCCTTATCCATAACCCCCATCGCATACCGCCCCGGTATACGGCTACTATCCACTCCATCACGCATTCACCGACTCTACCACAGTCGGCGGCCTTGCGGCCAGCACGAATTGGCGCGCCCCGATTCGCACTTGCGCGGACGGCATGGGGCGTGATGGAATAGGGCCAATGCGAGGCGGGCACGGCATGGGCCAAACACAACGGCATCGGGGACAGCATCCGGAAGACGCGCGTTTGTTCGGGGAAGCGTGGATTCCGAGATTGCGCGAGGCGGTCGCGGACCTATCGCACCTGCTCTCGCGGGGCTATGCCGCGGATTCTTCGTTGAAGCTTATCGGAGACCGATTCCAGCTCGACGTGCGGCAACGGCGCGCGATCCAGCGTGCGGCCTGTCCGGATACCGCTCTGGCGCGGCGCGCGGCCCATCGAATTCCGTTAGAGGCGTTGCGCGGCGAAGCCGTTTGCATCGATGGCTACAACCTGTTGATTACCGTGGAAAGCGTATTCGCGGGCGGTGTGCTGTTGCGCGGACGTGATGGCTGCATCCGGGACATGGCGAGCCTCCACGGTTCGTACCATAAGGTCGGCGAAACGATCCCGGCCGTCGAATTCGTTGGGACGCTGCTCATGGAACTCGGGGTCGCGGAGGCGCAGTGGTTTTTCGACAAGCCGGTGAGCAACAGCGGGCACTTGAGGGCGATGCTGGAGGTTATGGCCCGGGAGAAAGGCTGGCCTTGGCGGGTGGACGTGTCGGGCAGCACGGATCGGGTCGTCGCCGAATCGCACGCGATAGCGATCACGACCGACAGTTGGATCCTCGACCGCGCCGTGCGGTGGGCGCACCTCATGGACGCGTCAGTGGAGAAGCTCGGCCTACGGGAGAAGGTCATCGACTTGGCGTAGGCAGGGTATAGCGATTCGTTTTCGCTGGACTTTTCTTGGCAATACGATATAATTAGGGTAGAGGGGCGTGAAAGGAGGTGGCCGGGCAGAGGACAAGCGCGTTTCGCCAAGGGGCACTCGATACCCATTGCTGGGCGGCAGGAGACGGGTGTTCCAAGCAGGGCATCGCGGAAGGGTGGCCGAGAAGTAAAGCAAGGTAGTTTCTTCACGTAGATTCCGAAGTGTGTTTTGGAAAGGCACTCTATTCAATCTAAGGAGAAGCATATCATGCGAAATCGAGGCTTTACGCTCATCGAGTTGCTCGTCGTTATCGCCATCATCGGTATTCTGGCCGCCATCCTGCTGCCCGCGCTGGCGCGCGCCCGCGAATCGGCACGGCGCGCGAGCTGCCAGAACAACCTTAAGCAGTGGGGGCTCGTATTCAAGATGTACGCCAACGAGTCCAAGGGGCAGAAATTCCCGCCACTGCAACTCGTCAATACCAATCCGCAATCCAAGGACTATCTCGAGATCCAGGCTGCCGCGGGTCCCGCGACCGCGACCATCTATCCGGAGTACCTGACGGACCCGAGCATCGCCATCTGCCCGTCGGATCCGGACGACACGGTTTCTTACCTGCTCGATCCGATTACGGATAATGGCTTCACGGGGCCGGCCATCGCCATGCGTCCGGAGCGGATCGACGCGAGCTACGCGTACCTGAGCTGGGTAATCGACAACGCCAAGCTTTCGGCGCGCGCGACATCGTTTCCGATCGTGTATGCCCTGATTTCGGGCAGCCTTAACGGCACGGACCCATGGGTGCCGGTGCAACTCGGCGCCGCGGTTGACGGCATTGCCGTCAAGTACGCCAGTCTCATCGCGCAGCTTATAGCCGGGAGTACCGATCCGGCGGTCGTTGGGCAGGCGCTCAACGCGTTGGACGGCGATGCGGAGGTGTCGAGCACGTGGCAGGGCGGCGGCAACGGCGGCGGCAATATCGTCTATCGGTTCCGCGAAGGGATCGAGCGCTTCATGATCACCGACATCAACAACCCGGCGGCGTCGGCCATGGCGCAGAGCCGCTTGTTTGTGATGTTTGACCTGATGGGCGCGGGTGTCAGCACGATCCTGTTCAACCACATCCCCGGCGGCTGCAACGTGTTGTTCATGGACGGCCACGTCGAGTTCGCCAAGTATGTCCCGTCCCAGATCGACAACCTGGGTTCGGGCGCCGAAGTGGCCCAAGCCATGGCGGACGGTATCGACCCGGTTCTCCCGACGGTTGCGAACCTGGTGGGCGCGTTCGGCGCGAACTAGCCGCCAAGGCTGTCGGCACTCTTGGGACTGAGGTCCAGGGAGCGGAATGCGTCAAGGTTCCGCTCCCTGTTTTATTGACTTATGACGGCCTCTCCGAGAATAATCGGATTTGGGAGGTAGGCATGATGGGCATGATGTGGTTAGGCGGCCTGAGCGGTCTGGCGAGTGAAGCGTCGCATGCGGTCTCGGCGGCCAACGCAGCGCAAGAACAGGCCTACGGCGTCACGCGTTCGGTCCGCGAACTCGAACATCACGTGGCGCGCCTGTCGCTTTTGAACCAGGCCCTGTGGGAACTAATCCGGGGCAAGCTCGGTCTGACCGATGCCGATCTCGAACGCATCGCTAAGGAGATCGATCTGCGCGATGGCGTCGAGGACGGTTGCATTACGTCCGGTCCCCTGCAATGTCCGCGGTGCGGCCGAGTCTCGAGTTCGAAACACTGGAAATGCCTTTACTGCGGCTTGGAATTCGAAAAGCCGGTCATGGGGTGACTATTCCTTGGAAGATCCGGAGGAGATGGGCGAAGAACTGGTGACGGTCGCCGCGTATCCCGACCTTACGACCGCGCAGTTCTTTCAGAGCCTGCTTGAAGAAAACGGAATCGACACGTTCATTCCTTCCGAGAACGCTATCGGCACGCGATACCCCGCGGTGTGGCTAACCACGCCTGGCGTATCCTTGCAGGTCTCTTCGGGCGACGCCGAACGCGCGTGTGAGTTGCTCGAGGAAATGGCGGAACGCCACGCGGAGAATGACCCCGATGCCGACCTGGACGATCAACTCGAGGAAGATCCCGTCGAATTGTCCGGCGACCGCCTCAATGGGTTGCGGCTGTATGCGGCGGTAGTGGCGCTGGTCCTCGGCGCAGTCGTGTTCTGCCTGCTTATTGACTGGCTGATCGAGCTGGTCACCAGATAAGACGGCGATTCGCCAATCCCCCTCTTACCCGCCGACTACGCTTACGTACACGCGCACGCGCCAACGCGATGGACGTTGCCGACAGGATGACCCATCGCGCTAGAAGGGCGTATCGTCGTCTTCGGGAGGGGCTTCGTCGATGGTCACCCCGGAACGTTCGCCGCCCTTCGCCACGGTCTGGAACTGCTGTGTGTTCTTGAAGAACAGCAAATCGATCACGCCCGTCGGGCCGTTGCGGTGCTTTGCGATGCTCAGCTTGATCTGCGGATCGTCGAAGGGCGCGTCTTCGTCGCCGCCCCGTTTGTGCGCGGGCGGACGCCAGAGCATGAGGACCACGTCGGCATCCTGCTCGATCGATCCCGATTCGCGCAGGTGCGACAGTTTGGGGATGCCGGTGTCGTCTTTTTCGGCCTCGCGGCTGAGCTGCGACAGGGCCACGATCGGCACGCGCAATTCGCGCGCGAGCGTCTTGATACTTCGTGAGATATCGGAGATCTCAACCTGGCGGTTCTCGGCGCGGCGCGAGCCGCCCATCAGTTGCAGGTAGTCGATGATAACCAGGGAGACATCGTGCTGGGCCATATGGCGGCGTGCCTTGGAGCGCATCTCGAGCATCGAGATGTTGGGCGTGTCGTCGATGAAGATCGGCGCCTGGTACAGGCGATCCGCCGCGGCGGGCAGCTTGCGGAGTTCCTGGCCACTAAGGAAACCCTCGCGCAGTTTCTTCGAGTCGATGCTGCCGACCATGCACAGGAGGCGTTGCGTCAGTTGTTCTCGCGCCATTTCGAGGCTGAACATCAGCACGCCCTTGTTCTCGTGCAAGGCGGCGTGCTGGGCGAAGTTGAGCGCAAGCGCCGTTTTGCCGACCGACGGGCGGGCGGCCAGCACCACCATGTCGGAAGGTTGGAGTCCGGCGAGAATCTTGTCGAGTTCGGAGAAGCCCGTCGGCAGGCCCGTGATGCCCGCGTGGGACTTGTACAGCTTTTCGATGTTCTCGACGGCCGTCGAGACCAGCGTGCGCACGTGGTAGATGGGGTTGGTCTGCCGGGTCTGGGCGACGCTGAAGATGCTCGATTCGGCCCGGTCGAGCAATTCCTCGACTTCGCCTTCGCCCTCGTACGCCGTACCGGCGATCTGGGTGCAATGGGAGATCAGTTTGCGGCGGATCGCGGCATCGAGCACGATCTTCGCATAGTAGTTGATGTTGGCCGAGGTGGGCACCGCGCCCAGGAGTTCGGCGATGTAGCTCGCGCCGCCCGCGGTTTCGAGGTGGCCCTCCGTCATGAGCTGTTGCAGCAGCGTGATCTCGTCGACCGGCGTGTTCTTGCGGAACAGCTCGATCATGGCGTTGTAGATCTGCTGATGGGCCTCGACGTAGAACACTTCGGCCGCGTTCTCGTGCAACACCTCGAGCGCGGCGCCGACGGCGTCCGGGTTGAGCAGCATGGCCCCTAGGACCGAACGTTCCGCCTCGATGTTCTGCGGGGGAACGCGGTCGAACACCGGTTTCGGCTCCCGCTGCGCGGCCATGTTATGCGGTGGCTTCCTGTCGGCAACGTACGTTGCCAAGGTACGTTATCGTAATCGAACGTTGAGAAAGTATTCGCTGTATCAAGATTCGAGCGTCCGCCGTTTACCTTATGACATCAGCCGTGCCTTGCAGGGCATCAGCGACTATATCGATTACGATTACGAGCACGAGCACGAGCACGAAAGAACGGCTTGAGGAGACTCGCACACTAAGCGGTGGCTTCCTCTTCCTCGAGAGCGCTCACCCACACCTTGACCGTCGCTTCGATCCCGCTGGCCATGCGCACCGGCACCGCGAAGATGCCCAGCGACTTGATCGGCTCGTCGAGCATAATGGTCTTGCGGTCGACCGTGTGGCCCGCCTCGGCCAATTTCTCGGCGATCTGGGCGGTCGTCACGGAACCGAAGATCTTGTCCTCTTCGCCCGCGCGCGCCTTGATCTCGACCGTCACGCCCTCGAGGGCCTTCGCGGCCGCAGCGAGCACCGCGCGCAGTTTCTCTTCCTTGCGGCGGATCACGCGCATCTGGTGATCGATTTCCTTCGCGCTGGACGAGGCTGCGCTGACCGCGAGTTTGCGGGGCAGCAGGTAGTTATGGGCAAAGCCGTCCGCTACTTTCACGGTCTCGCCCATCTTGCCCACGTTGGGCACGTTTTCACTCAAGATGACTTTCATCGGAAACGCCTCCTCTACACCATCATGGCCCGCCTGCCGGACACGTCCGGGGCGGGCTATTCTTCTTTGTCACCGGACTGTTCGCGCTGTTTGCGCGCGACGACTATCCTGTCGACGACCGCGCGGAAATTGCTCCACGTGTCGAATAGTCCCACAAAACACAACACCGGCTGCATGCCGAGCCATACGAACATCACGATGCCCAGCACGACCAACAGCGGACTCGGGCGCAACGCGTCGACGGCGTACACGCAAATCGACAGGCCGTTGACCCAATAGATCAAGGCCAGCGCGACCGCCGCATTCCAGACCACGACACGATGCAGTGTCCCGGGCCAGCGGTAATCGATCAGGCAAAGCACCGCCACCGCGATCGCGGCCCATACCAGCCACTCGGACGTGCGCATCGCGCGGAACGAACCGCGCAAGCCTTCGATGCCGTACTGGCGCTGTATCCTGCGCGCCATCACGGCGACGGCAATGCACGCGCCGATAAGCACGGGGCCCATCCAAAAGCCCAACGCGATGTCCTGGCCATGGTCGTGCAGCCAATTCATCAAGTTGAGCATGGCCTTGACGCTGTCATTGGCTCCGCCGTCGGCCAGTTGCTTCTGGAAATCCGCGACCCATTCGCCGTACATCGCCTGCGTTCCGGCGATCCATGCATCCCATTGCAGCACGATGTGTCCGACGATAATCGCGTAGGCCAGCGCCGTTACCGCGGCGACCGTCCATCCGTAGGTCCAGTGCTGCAGGATCCCGATGCCCAGCAGGCAGCCCAACGACGCGACCAGCGCGTAGGCCAGCGCCGCTCCGAGGCTCCCGCCGCAGAGCAGGCCGGCCAACGCCGCAAGGGCAATCAGGCCCATTGCGCGATCGACCCGCCGGTGCACCAGTTGCACCGCGACCGGCGCCGCGAACAGCGCCGCTCCCAGTGCATTCCAATGCAGGAACGACAGCCCGACGCACCCCACGAAGAGGGCGCCCGATGTCAACCAGTACTTACGCATGGCCCCGGTTCCGGGCGCTGCATCGGCGACGAGGCCGACGCAGCGTTACTCCGCCGTATAGGGCAACAGGGCAATTTGGCGCGCCAGTTTGATGGCCCGCGTCAGCATTCGCTGATGCCGCGCCGTGGCCCCGGTAATCCGCCGCGGAATAATCTTGCCGCGTTCCGTAATGTAGTGCTTCAGCATGGCGACGTCTTTATAGTCGATGAATTCGACGCGATCCACCGTCAGGCGGCACACTTTGGTGCGCGACAGGGTGCGTTTCTTCTTCTTCTTGGCGCCAGCTTTGGTTTTTGCGCCTATTCTTGGCATACCACTTTCCTCTTTCTGAGTCGGAGATTAGAACGGGATGTCGTCCTCGGCCGGGATCGGTTCTTCGATGACGCGCGGTTCGGGTCCCGAAGACCGCGGGCCGCTCGACCCGCCGCCTTGCGGAGCGCCACCGCGATCCGCCCAGTCCAGTTCCTGCACGCGCATGGCCTGGATGTCCAGCTTGGTCCGCTTTTGGCCGGACGCCTTGTCTTCCCAACTGTCCATCTTCAGCCGGCCCTCGACGAGGACCGCGCGTCCTTTGCGCAGGTTCTGACCGCAGTATTCCGCCATCTTGTCCCAGACGGTTACGTCGACGAACAAGGTGTCTTCCTTGCGTTCGCCGTCGCGGCCTTTGAAGTACCGCGTGGAGGCGATCCCCAGCTTGCAGAGCGCTAAGCCCGCCGGGGTATACCGCAATTCGGGATCCCGCGTCAGACGGCCGGCCAACATCACCTTATTGATATCGGGCATGCGTAGATCCGACATCCGCCTACTCCCTTCCCTTGCCGTTTATTCGTCGTCGTCGTCGTCATCATCGTATCGGCGTCCACGCCGTGGCGCGGGCCGATCGTCGTCATCGTCATCGTCACGCGGCGTGGCGGCGGCGCTGTTGCGAATCTCCGCCTCTTTGCGTTTCTTCTGCCGGGCCTCGAGATTGAGCATGTTCTCGTCGAAATGCACCACGAGATATCGGATGATGGCATCCGTCAATCGGAAGTGGTTTTCCAACCGTGCCACAAATGTCGGAACGGCGGTGTAGCGCACGAGCGCGTAACACCCTTCCGAGAATTTCTGGACTTCATACGCCAAGCGGCGTTTGCCCCAAATCTCCGAGCGCACGATGGCGCCGCCGTTGTCTGTGATCAACGTTTCTACCTCTTTGGCCACCGTCTGGACCTCATCGTCAGCCAAGTCCGGCCGCACGATGTAGAGCGCTTCGTAGGTTCTCAATGGATTCACCTCCTTCCCATGTAGACATGCCTCGCCCCTTCGGCGAGACTCATAGACCGCGTATGATAACAAATAGCGAAGCCTCACTCAAATCGAAAACTCGAAACGAATTGGTGATTGCGAATTGCGGATTGCGGATTGTGAATAGGCGGTCCAATCCGCAATCCAAAATCCGCAATCCGCAATCTGCTAGAATCGAACTATGCCTCGATTTCTACTCATCGGATTGGACGGCGCCGAGCCGAGTCTCGTAGAACCGTGGATGGACGAGGGACGGCTGCCCAACCTGGCTAGGCTTCGCGCGAGGGGAAGCTATCTGCGCCTGGCAAGCACGACGCCGCCCGCAACGTTTCCCGCGTGGACGTCGTGCGTGACCGGCGTGAATCCGGGGCGGCACGGGATCTTCGATTTCACCGAGATGGCGCGGGGCGACTACGCACTGCACTTCGTCAATGCGGCGGCACGCCGTGCACCGGCGCTGTGGACAATCGTGTCGCACGCGGGCAAACGCGCCGGCGTCCTCGGCGTGCCCGCTACGTATCCGCCGGAGCCCGTCAACGGGTTCATGGTGTCGGGCTTCGACTCGCCGGTGTGCACCGCCGTCGATCGGTCGTTCGTGTATCCGCCCGAATGGTATCCCGAGGTCAGCGCGTGGCGCTTCGCCGACTTTCAGGAAACGCGCATCGGGCCGGGCTGGCATGCTATGGCCCTGCCGAAGCTGCTCGAAGGCATCGCGGTCAAGGAAGGCATCGCAGCCAAATTGCTGGTGCGCGAACCGTGGGATTTCTTCATGGTGGTGTTCGGCGAATCCGACACCGTGGCGCATCACTTCTGGATGTTCCACGACGCGCGGTCGCCGCGCCACCGGCCCGGCCACGAAGACGCGATCCGCCGAGTCTATGAGCGCCTCGATACCGCAGTGGGAACGCTGATCGAGGCCGCGGGCGCCGATACCGTGATAGGCGTCGTGTCCGATCACGGGTTCGGAGGCGCCGGGACCGGTGTCGTGCATCTCAACAATTGGCTCGCCGAGCACGGATATCTACGATTTGCGCACGCGCGCGAAAGCTATCTCAAACGCGCTGCGCTCGCGTTCGTACCGGACCGTTGGAAAGGACCGCTGTTCCGGAGATTTCGTGGCATGGCCGCGGGAGCGGAAGGCCGATCGCGCTTCGCAGGCATCGACTGGAGCCGGACGCGCGCGTGGTCCGAGGAACTCAACTATTTCCCGTCGATCCGCATCAATCTCAAAGGACGAGAACGCGAGGGGCAAGTCGATCCTGCCGAATACGACGCGTTCAGCGACAGTCTGTGCCGCGAGTTGGAGGCGTGGGAACCGGTTCGGAAGGCGTGGCGTCGCGAGCGCCTCTACGCCGGTCCGTGCGTCGAACGCGCGCCGGATGTCCTCCTCGAGTTCGCACTCGAAGACGGCTACTCGCATTCGTGCCTGCGCGCGCGGGGCGGTCCCGCGTTCCGAAGAATCGGTCCGGACGAATATCTGGGCGGCAAGGAACACGGCATGAATGGCAACCATCGGCCCACGGGAATCCTGTTCCTTTCGGAACCCGTGATTGCGGGCGCGGCGAGCATCGAAGACGTCGCGCCGACGGTGCTGGCCGCGCTTGACGTGCCGTCGCCGCCCATGGACGGCACCTCGTTGTTAGGTTCGACCGCGCCGGGAGAGGCCGCGCCCGAGATCGCGCCGGCCGAGGCGGCTTACTCGAAGGAACAGGCGCGCGCCGTGGAAGAGCGCTTGCGCGCGCTGGGGTATTTCGAATGACGTACCGAGTCGCGATGGTGGCCGCGTGCCCGTATCCCGCGCCGCAGGGGTCGCAGGTCCTGTTGCAGGATACCGCGTCCGCGTTGCGCAATCTCGGACACGAGGTCCACCTCGTCGTATACGGCCACGGCGTTGGAGCCGTGCCCGAAGGGTTGCGCGTGCACAGGAGCGCGCGCATGTCGGGAACGGGGCGCATCGCGGCGGGGCCGTATCCGACGAAACCGCTGTATGACCTTGCGCTGGTCTTGGCTTTGCGGCGGGCGCTCCGCGCGTATTCGTTCGATGTCGTGCATGCGCACAACTACGAGGGCCTGATGGCCGCGCTGGCGGCGCGCCCACGCGTGCCCATCGTGTACCACGCACACAACGCGATGGCCGACGAGTTGCCCCATTTCATTCCGCATAGCGCGCCGTTCGGTCGCTGGCTCGACCGAACCTTTCCGCGCCGCGCGGACGCCGCGATAGCGCCTCACGCGCGGCTCGCGGAGTACCTCGCAGCGTGCGGCTGTGAGCGGCCGCGCCTGCACGTGATCCCTCCGTCTGTCGATGCGGGCGCTTTCGAACCGGGCCGGATATCGGATGCGATGCCGCCGGTGCTCTATACCGGCAATCTCGATGCGTATCAGAACCTCGGATTTCTGACGCGCGCGATGGACAGGGCCCGTTCACAAATGCCTGAAGCGCGGTTGCGCGTCGCCACGGCTCAGGCCGGAACAGTCTCCGGCGCCGAGATGGTCCCCGCGCCGGATTTCGATGCGCTTCGCGAGATACTCAAGGAAGACTCCGTGGTCGCGTGTCCGCGCGTGTCATGGTCGGGCTATCCCATCAAGCTGCTCAATGCCATGGCCGCCGGAAAAGCGATCGTCGCGTGCGCGAGCGCGGCGTATCCGCTTGAGCACGGGCGGACCGGCCTCGTCGTCGAGGACGGCAACACGGAAGCCTTCGCCGAAGCGCTGCTGCGTTTGATGCGCGATGCGAAACTGCGCGGGACGCTCGGAAGAAATGCGCGCGCATGCGCCGAATCGCGTCACCATCCAAGGACAATAGGCCAAGCCATCGAGACGGTCTACGGCAAGGCCACAGGGAACGTGGAATGACGTGAAGGATGCCCCTTCGTTCTGCCGTCACGGATGAATTCCCGGCGCGTGGCACGATTCCATCGCGTCTAAGGCAGGCGCTTCTCTCGCCGGGCTTCCACTTGGCGGAAGGACATGAGGGTTTCTTCTGCATATAGATGTGCGTCTACACATTCGCTGCCACCTGAAGAACGCAAAGACCGCTCTGAAGACGCAGGTTCGACTCCTCACAACGATTGATCCGGCGGCCGTCGATTGTTATTATCGAACGCTTGCACTACGGTATCCGAAGCAGGGAGGGAGCAGGATATGGCACAAGCGGCTGCGTATCGCGTGGGAGCGCAGAGTTACAGCTTCCGCGAGTTCGATTTCGAGGGATCGATCGCGTGCCTCAAACAGCTCGGCGTGGACTACATCGAGTATTGCTCGGTCCATTTTCCGTGCGACGCGAATGACCCTGGCTTCGCGCGGGTGCTCGAACGGTTGCATGCCGAGGGCGTGATGACGCTGTGTTTCGGCGTCGAGGGCTTGACGGCGGACGAAGGCGCGATGCGCGCGAAGTTCGCGTTCGCCAAGGCGCTGGGCATCGAGGCGATCACGGCCGATCCTACGCCGGATTCGTTCGACCTGCTCGACCGGCTTACGGAGGAGTACGGCATCCAGGTGGCCATTCACAATCACGGGCCGGGCGCGCGGTACGACAACGTGGCGGACACGCTGAACGCGGTCAAGGGCCATAGTCCGATGATCGGGGCGTGCGTGGATACGGGGCACGTCATCCGTTCGGGCGAAGCGCCCCACGAAGTGATCGAACAACTTGGCGCGCGCGTGCTGTCTCTCCATCTTAAGGATTGGAAGACCGGCGGCGAGGAACAAATACTTGGCGAGGGTGACATGGACATGGTGGCCGTCGCCAAGGCCTTGAAGGCCCTGCGATTCAAAGGGCCGATCGTCATGGAATACGAGAACAGCCCCAAGAATCCCGTGCCCGAGATGAAGACGGGGCTTGCCAACTGGATGGATGCCTGCGCGCGGGCGTGACCGGTTGGAACTAGCGCATCCTCGATTGAGGTGCGGCTGTGGGAAATCGATCCATGAAGACGCTTGTAAAACACATCTTCATGCTGGCGGCGTTGCTGTGCGGCCCTTGGGCGTTTGCCGAAGAGGTCCTGCGGTTTACGTACTGGGCGAACTACCTCGAAAACCAGTTCGTGGTTCGTGTGTGCGAGGGATTCGAGCGCGAGAATCCCGGCGTGAAGATCAAGCGCGAGTGGTGCGTGGGGGATTACGGCCGCAAGCTGCAGTTGCTGTTCATCACGGGGAAGGCCGGCGACGTCATCATGATGGACGACGAGTATTTCCCGACCTACGGCGTGCGCGGGTATCTCGAAGATTTGCGCCCGTACATCATGCGCGAAAGCGACGACCTCGAACGAGGCTTGGCGGACGAGTTGCGCTACATCGACCTGCCGGAAGACCAGCGTCCGAAAGGCGGACCGCGCGTCTATTTCCCCACGGCCCTCGAAAGCTTCAATTATCTCGGATTCCAGGGGGGGGTGCCGTGGGACGGCAACATCGGGATGATGTTCTACAACAAGGATCTCTTCGATCGCGAGGGCGTCCCCTATCCCAACAACGATTGGACGTGGGAGGACTTCCGCGCGATCTGTAAGCACTTCAACAAAGACCTCGACGGCGACGGCGTCTACGATCAGTTCGGCACGAACATGGGGATCGACATGATGGCGCTAGAGCCCATCGTGTGGAGCTACGGCGGCGACATGCTCAACGCGAAACGCACGCGTTGCGCATTACAGGAACCGGCGGGCCGCGCCGCGTGCCAGCTTGTATTCGACATGAAGATGGTCGACAAGTCGATGCCGTGGACCGGCCAGTTGTCCGGGTTCATGCTCGAGGTGCAACTGCTTACCGGGTGCATCGCCGTAGTCCCCGCGATGTCGTATATCATTCCCGAGTTAAACCGTGTACGCGACGGCATGCGCTGGGGAACGGCCTTGATGCCGCGCGGGCCGACAGGCTTGCGCTATTCGCGCGCGACGTGGGACGGCATCTCAATCTACTCGCACGCGTCGCCCGAGAAGAAGGAACTCGCATGGCGCTTCGTCAAGTACTGGCTCAGCGACAAGAGCCAGGCCCTGTTGGGCGATATGCAGCGCGGCATTCCCATACGGCGCGCGATCGCCGAGCAGCATTACGTGCAAGCGGGCACCCCGGCGGACGAGTCGCTCGTGATCGACGCCATGCAGTACGCGCGCTTGACGCCGATTACGCCGCGATATCAGGAACTGCATATGGCGTTCAACGACGATCTGTCGCGCCTTGTATTTGCGGACGTTTCCGGCGCCACGCCCGACACCGTGATACCCGCGCTCGTACCGAAAGTGAACCAGGTCCTCGAAAAAGAACTTGCCGAGTGGAAGGCCCGGAATTCGGATGCCACGCCCGCGGGCGTTCATTTTTCGTTGAGCGCCGCCGCGGCGCTGGCTGTGGGGGCGATCCTGGCCGCGTTTGGCGTGGTGATGCTGTTCGGGCGTCCCCGGCGCAGTTTCTTGCGCCAAGTGGACGAAGTGCGCCACATGGCGCGGAGCAAACGCGCGCGAATGGAAGGCTTCGAGGGCATCCTGTTCGCATCGCCGTGGCTGGTCGGTTTGTGCCTGTTCACGGCGTTCCCGATCGTGTTCAGCATCGTCCTGAGTTTCAGTTCGTGGGATCCCTACGAGCCGATCGATAAGCTGCGCTTCATCGGCCTCGGCAACTTCATGCGCGCGTTCTCGAGCGACGAAGTGACCGGCGACCCGTACGTCTGGACCGCGTTGTACAACTCGGTGTTCTACGCCGTGTTCGCGGTGCCGCTCGGCCTGTGCACGTCGCTCGGCCTGGCGATGCTGCTCAATCAGCGCATCCGGGGCATCACGTTTTTCCGGACCACGTTCTATCTCCCGAGCATCATCTCGGGCGTCGCCACCGTCGTGTTATGGACGTACATCTTCAATCCGTCGTTCGGCCCGTTGAACGCGGTGCTGCACGGGATCAACCGCTTCTTCGATTGGACGCACGTGCTCACGTTCATCAACCTGCCGGAACCGAAGTGGCTCGACGATCCCGTATGGGCCAAGCCCTCGCTGATCATCATGAGCCTCTGGGGCGCGGGCGGCGCGGGAATGCTGATCTTTCTCGCGGGCCTTCAAGGGGTCCCCGACCTGCTGTACGAAGTGGCCGATCTGGACGGCGCGAGCCGGTTGCGCAAGTTCTGGAACATCACGCTGCCCATGCTCACGCCGACGATCTATTTCAATTTGATCATGGGGATCATCGGCGCGCTGAAGGTGTTTATGCAGGCGTTCATTATCACCAACGGGACCGGCGGCACGGAGAAATCGCTGCTGTTTTACGTGCTGCATCTGTACACCAAGGCGTTCATCGAATACGAAATGGGCTATGCCTCTGCGCTGGCGTGGATCCTGTTCGTCATCATTATGAGCCTGACCATGCTCGTAATACGTTCGAGCGCGGCCTGGGTGTATTACGAAGGCGAGGTGAAACGATGAGCGCCGCCGGACAACTCCGAGGCAGCATGAAGACCTCGCGCCGCATCGAGCGGTTCATGGGCATCGCCACGTTGGTTGCGCTGTCCGCGTTGTTCGCAATCCCGCTTGTCATTACAGTGAGCGACAGCCTCAAATCGTTCACCGAGATCTACGCGATGCCGCGGATCTGGATTCCCAAGCCGCCGCGGTTTGGGAACTTCGTCGAAGTGTTCCGCATGCTGCCGTTCTTTAAGTTCGCGGTCAACACGGTCTGCATCACGTCGCTGGCATTGTTCGGCCAGGTGACTAGCGCGTGCCTCGTGGGCTACAGTTTCGCGCGCATCCGGTGGCCGTTCCGCGATTTCCTGTTCGTGGTGCTGCTCAGCACGATCATGCTTCCCGGCGAGATCACCATGATCCCCATGTTCATCCTGTTCAACAAGATCGGCTGGGTCAACACCTGGCTTCCATTGATCGTGCCCGCCTATTTCGGCGGCGGCGTATTCAACATCTTCCTCATGCGGCAGTTCTTCAAGACGATTCCCGTCGACCTCGAAGACGCCGCGCGCATCGACGGCTGTTCGACGTACCGCATCTTCTTCACGATCATGGCGCCGCTGGCGAAGCCGGCGATCGCAACGATCTGCGTGCTGGGATTCATCGGGTATTGGAACGATTTCCAGGGCCCGCTGATTTACCTTTCCGACTACACGCGCTATCCCATCTCGATGGGCATCTACATGTTTAAGAGCGCCGAGTTCATGTTCGCAAACTACGTCATGGCCGCGAGTCTCGTCGCGGTGGTGCCGGTGCTGCTCATCTTCTTCTCGGCGCAGCAGTACTTCGTCAAGGGCATCGTCATGACCGGCATCAAAGGCTGAGGCGTGTGTGGAGTGCGGCGGCTCGACGCCGCCTTGGGTGAGCGCGGCTTGACGCGCGTGGCCTGCGTGTCAAACGTTGACCCGGTCCGGGAGCGCCGCCCATAATGCGGCCGATACAGGGAGAGAACATCGCTATGAGCGAGGAATCCAAGAGCGGCATGATCGCGCGGCGTCCTATCCGCCACCTCCGGTGGTACATCGGGATCATGCTGTTTGCCGTGACGTTCATCAACTATCTCGACCGGCAGACGCTCAGCGCGCTGGCGCCCTATCTTAAGAAAGAGTTCAACTGGACGAACGATGACTACGCGCTGATCGTGAACGCGTTTCAGGTGTCGTACACGATCATGCAAACGCTGGTCGGCCGTTTCCTCGACGTCGTGGGTACGCGCAGTGGCATCGCCATCAGCGTGGCCTTCTATTCGCTGATCGGCGTCCTGACGGCCATGTCGCGCGGCCTGCTGAGTTTCAGCATCTTCCGATGCCTGCTGGGCGCGGGCGAGGCAGCAAACAATCCCGGCGGATCGAAGGCCGTTTCGGAGTGGTTTCCCGCGAAGGAGCGCGCGTTCGCGGTCGGGCTGTTCAACAGTGGCTGCGCCGCGGGCGGGATGCTGGCCCCGTGGATCGTGGTGTTCATCTACGAACGCTTCGACAACTGGCGCATTGCCTTCCTGCTCACGGGCACGCTGGGCTTCCTCTGGCTGATCCTGTGGATGCTGATGTATCGCACGCCTGCGGAGCACCCGCGGATCGGCGCGGACGAACTCGAGTACATCCGGAAGGGACAGGCGTCGGCCGCGCCCAAGCCTGCCGCTATCGGATGGCTCACCCTCATGCGTTACCGGCAGACCTGGGGGCTGATCCTCGGACGTTTCCTTCTTGACCCGTTCTGGTTCTTCGTGACGTATTGGTACCCGATTTATCTGACAAGCAAAGGGTTCAGCGTCAAGGAGAGTGTTCTTGGGCAGACCGCGCCGTTTCTCTTCTCCATCCTGGGCAACTTCGTGGCCGGGACGCTTTCGAGCTATCTCGTGAGCAAGGGTTGGGCGCCCGGCAAGTCGCGCCGCGCCCTGCTGCTCCTGTTCGGTCCGAGCATGATCCTGATCCTGCTCGCGCGCCTCACGGGAAGTTATCCGCTGTTGCTGCTTATCTTCGGTTACGCGGCCTTTGCGTACACCTGCTGCGGCACGATGTTCCTGACGCTGCCCGCGGACGTGTTCCATACGCGCGCGGTCGGCTCGGTCATGGGCTTGGCCGGAACCAGCGCGGGTATCAGCACGTTCATCACGACGTTCCTCATCGGCTGGGTATCCACGCGATATTCGTTCGAGCCGGTGATCATCGCGGCATCGATCCTTCCTTGCCTAGCGACGGTGGCCTTCGTGACCCTGGTTCGCGCGGACAAGAAGCCTGACCCTGCGGGTATTGTCCAGAGCTTCTAGCGGACGCTACGACCCCAATCGTGGTCGTGGTCGTGATCGTGATCGTGCTACCTAGTAAATCGAACTTCGACCACCTGTCATTCTGAGCGAAGCGAAGAATCTCATCCGTAATAGAATCCTCGCGTGGTATGAGATTCTTCGCTTCGCTCAGAATGACAGGTGGTCCTATCTCGTTCCCAAGCACAGCTTGGGAACCAGTCGAACCAGTCGACCAGTCGATTACGATCACGACCACGATCACGATCACGATCACGATCACGAGGAGGCGCGCGTTGGCGCTTTGATTGCCTGGGGGGCTGGCTCTATACTCTGACCGTGTTCGCGCAAAGGGACGTTAACGATGAGTTCACCCGATAACGCCGCGCCGGATCCCGTGGCATCTTCCTCTTTCCAGCGGAATCGCTGGGCGGCGGCGGGTTTTCTATTAGTGTTCGCGCTGGCGCTATTTGTGCGCGTGTACGGATTTCGCGAGGAGCCGGTTTCGCTCGAAGCGTTTTCGAGCGTGATCCATCTCGATCCGCCTGACTCCTACAAGAACTCGCCGTATTACGATCGATGGCGGGCGATGGTGACGCATGAAGATGTGCCCGATCTGAAGACCTTTCTCGCGCGCAATCGCATGTTCGACCCGGCCACGATGCCGCTCTACTACACGTTCGAGTACCTCTGGAACCGCTATATCGACCGTTCCATGACGAGCGTGCGGCTCATCTCGCTCTTCTTCGGGATGCTGATGATCCCGCTGATCTATTTGTTGGGCCGGGACCTGTACGGGCGCAACGCGGGGCTGATCGCGGCGATGTGTGTGGCGTTGTCGCCGGTGCACCGGTTCTATGCGCGCGAAATCCGCATGTACGTGCTGATGTCGTTGCTGGCGCTGTTCTCGGCCTACACGTTCATGCATCTGGTGCGCGACGGGCGCAAACGATGGTGGCTCCTGCATGGGATAGCGAACTTCCTCCTCATGTGGACGCAACCGCTGGCCATGCTGCTGCCATTCGTCGAGGGGCTGTTCCTGATCCTGTTTTCGTGGCGGAACTACAAGCGGATCCTGGCCTGGGGCGCGATGCACGTGGCGCTGGCAATGCCGCCCTTGCTGTACATCGTGTCGATCCAGTATTGGTCGCAGAACCTGACGGCCTACCTCAAGGTCCCGGAATGGCCGGTCTTTCTCGGCGACTTGATCGCGGACGACGCCGTCGGGCTGACCTATCAATCGCGGCCGCTGCTGCAGGGCTGGGAACTTATCGTGTCGCCCGAAACCGCGCACCGCATCGTGGCGTGGTATCCGCTGGTGGCTCGATGGCTGTTTTGGTTCACCATTGCGAGCGCGCTCTGGCTCGGATGCCGCACCTTGTGGAAGGCAACGCGGAAGACCGAAGCGGCCACGGCGGCCGCGCCATGGCCGTGGTACTTTTTCCTCCTGATGTGGTGGCTGGTTCCCCCCATCGTGCTCTACGCGATCTCGGTGGAATGGCGGCCGTGCGTCGAACCGCGGTATACCTTGCATTGTTCGTTCGCAATGTATCTGCTTGTTGCCGGCGCGCTGACACAGATTCCCTGGCGTGCGCTCAGAGTCCCTGCTATTGCCGCGCTGCTTGCCTTGTACGGCTACGAACAGATGCTGGTCTTCAAGGGCATTCAGTTTCCCGATTGGAAAACGGCCACGGCCTACCTCGAATCCGAAGCCAAACGCGACGATCTCATCCTCCATCTGGACCAATACTACACGCGCGCATTTGTGTTTAACCTCGGCCCGATCGAGAACGTGTATTCCTACGCCAAGACCACCGACACGCTCGCGGACCAGGCCGCGTTCTTCGTGGGGTTGAAAAGGCCCTCCCGCTACAGTCCGAGCGAGCCGCGGATTGCTTGGGCGATCATCCGCACCTATGGCTACGCCGCCGGCACGCAGTTCGAGTTCGAGAATCAGCTCAAGGCGCGCGGCCTCGCGTTCGAGCGCAAGGCGCTGGACGACATGGACGGCCTGCGTATTTATCGCGTGTCGCTCGAACCGGGTCTCGCCCGTCCTATCGACCGCAAGGACCCGTGGCAGCCGTACAGTTCGGACGAGTTCTCCGATCTCGCGCTCGAGTTTTGGAAGGCACAGGATTATGAGACGGCGCTGGCGTTTGCGAGGAAGGCCGCCGAGATTCTTCCGACATCGACCAAAGCGTATTGCTATATCGGCATGACGCTCGAGCAGCGAGGCGAGAAAGACGCGGCGCTCGAGGCATTCCGGAAGGCCGTCGAATGCAATTCGTGGGAAAGCCTGATGCCGACGTCCTATTCGCATATCGGCCAGTTGCTGATGGAACGCAAAGACTACGACGGCGCCATCGCGGCATTCCGGCGCGCTATGGGCTACAACGAGAACTACCACTACCCGCACGTGTGCCTTGGCAAAGCGTACCTGGCCAAGGGCGATTACGTGCATGCGCGCGAGCGTTTCGAGCGAGCGCTCCAGTTGTTCCCCGGCGATCAGGAGGCCCAGGCCGGCCTGAAGGAGGCCGACGCTCTCAAGGCATCCGGCTCGCCGCTGCCGCCTGTCGATGCCGCTGCCGACAGCGCCGATCTGATGAATGAAGGGCTCAAGTACCTTGCGGAAGGCAAGTACGACGCCGCGATTGGCACGTTCAAGAACGCGCTTCCGTTGCTTCCGAATGACCCTGGGGTGCACGCGGCGATGGCGATTGCGCTCCTGGGAAAAGGCGACGAACAAGGCGCGCTTGCGGCGCTCCGCAAGTACTTCGAGCTCGACCCCGAAGCGGCCCGGAAGACAGGGCCGCTGGTCGATGCGATATTCGTGACGAAGGACTATGACAAAGCGTGGGCCCTGGTCAAGCAGTTAAAGGCCGAAGGCGAAACCATGCCCAAGGAACTGATCAGCAAACTCCAGCGCGATTCGGGAAGGAACGAGTGAAGCCATGGCCACATCCGAGAAACGCAGGACGCCCAAGACGGTGCATCTGGGCCAGGTCCCCATCAGCCGCTTTCTACTCGGCGGCAATCCGTTCAGCGGGTTCTCGCATTGGACCGTCGAGCGCGACAACGAGATGGTCGACTGGTACACGATGGAGCGCGTGAAGGAGACGTTCCGGCTCGCGGAACGCGCGGGGGTAACCGCGCACCTGGGCCGGGCGGACAACTTCGTGATCCGCGCGTTGCGCGAACACTGGAACGAAGGCGGTTCGTTGACGTGGATCGCCCAGACCTGTCCCGGCGTCGGCACGCTGATGCACGGCGTCCGCAACGCCATTCACGGCCAGGCCAAGTGCTGCTTTCTGCACGGGGGCGAAATGGACCATCGTGTGGCCACCGGCGATACGGCCGAAATCCCCGACGCGATTCAGGCGATTAAGGACGCGGGACTTGCCGCGGGCGTTGCCGGCCACAACATCCATACAATCCAGTGGGCGGCGGACCACCTCGAACTCGATTTCTTCATGACGTGCTACTACAACCCGAGCGACCGCACGCGGCAAGCGTTGCGCAACTACGATCTCGAGGAGCAGTACCTCGACGAAGACCGCGACGCCATGTGCGCGCTGATCCAACAACTTCCCGCCCCGGCGATTCATTACAAAGTGCTCGCGGCGGCGCGCCACGACCCGCGCGACGCGTTCGCCTACGTGGCCCAGGCGTATCGGCCCGGCGACGCCGTGTGCGTGGGTGTTTTCACCAAGGTGAACCCCGACATGGTCCAAGAGGATATTGACCTTCTCGAAGCCGCGCTCGAGGCCGCAGGCAAGTAGGCCGTGGATCGGAATCGAGCGGCGAACCGAGTTCGATTGGGCGTTACGGCTTAAGGCTGGACGCGATATCGATAAGCCGCCAAAGTTCCTCGATGACGGCCCTCTTGTTGGCGTCGGCTTCGTACATGCCACCGGTCTTCTTCCTCGCCGCTCCGATATCGCCGCACGCCTTGCCCCGCGCGACGATCTCGCGGCACGCTTCAGGCATGGGTCCCCAGTTGCCGCACTCGACGAACGCGTCGTTGAGAAAGATGAACTTCGGAATGGCTTCGCCGCCGTTGGTCAGGAACCGCGCAAACACATCCGGCCATTGATCGCGGCGGATATACCGGACGCGTACCATGGGCGCGGCGGTTGCCAGACGCTGAAGCACGGGCACGTGGCGGACCACGTCGCCGCACCAGTCTTCGGCGATGGCGATAACGTGTACGCGGCGCGGCAGCGCTGCGAGGTAGGCAAGGAGTTGAGGTTCGAGATCCAGTTCATTCCGGATGGCTTCCATGCGCGAACGGTTGTCGGGCGATTCGCCCTGAGCGAGCCACGCGTCATACTCGAGCCCGGACGCAAATACGGTTTTCCAGTCAATCAACGGCAAGATCGGCGGTCTCGGCATCGTAGGTCCCTTTTCAATGGTTCATGCAGAATCAACGCACCCGAAATCGGGGCTATTCCTTGCACTGGCCTCTACTCTCCGTGATACAGCCCTTCGCGTGGCGCGCTCAGTGTGAACGCAAAAGGTTCGTCGCGCAACGCCACCAGCTTCCCGTCCCGCGCCTCGAGCTTCGCAGCCTGAAGCACCGACCGATGCTTGTCCGGCTCGACATGCTTCTTTCCGAACGGATGCACGAAGTACACGATGTACGCGGCATCGTCCAGCACGACGACATCAGGATGCTGCGCAACGTAGTTGTCGTCCTTGCGCGCGCCGGGCGTTTGCATGAACGGCCCCTGATACACCCATGTCCGCGCGTCATTCGAGCGATACAGGTTGAGACCGCCGCTGTCGGTCAACATCCAATAGAAGCCGCCGAGCCGGAACACGTTCGGCGCCTCCTGCCCGCGCGAAACCTCCGCCGGGCCAACGACCTTCCATGTGGCCAGATCGCGGCTCTCGGCAAGATAGATGTGCGATTCGTGCGCCTCGTCTTTGTACCACATGCGCCACGTGCCGTCGGGAAACCGAAAGAGGCACGGATCGATCACGCGATCGCTCGAAAGGGGGACCTTCGCCTCGAACCGCCAATCCGCGAGATTCGCGCTCGTGTAGTGAAGGATATAGCGGTCACCCGACCAGTCGTCATGCATTCCCGGCACGTAGCTGACAAACATGTGATAGCGGCCGCCGTGCCACAGAACCTCCGGCGCCCACCACGAATTTGGACCCGGCTCGAACGCAAGGCCCTGCGCCGTGCCTCGGTACTGCCATGAATGTCCGGCGTCATGCGACACCGCAATGCCGATATCAGTGCCGTGGCACCAGCGTACGCCCGGTTCGCCGGACTGATTCGCGCGGCGGCTCGTGTAGAAGATCCACCAGGTCCGCTCGTCCCGGTTCCATACGAGCGTCGGGTCCGCCGCGCCGTCATAGACCGGATCCACGAACAGCGGCGCAGGGGCGGCATCGCCTTCCGAAGCGGGAGCCGCTCCCGAACACAACCACAGAGCCGAGCACGCCATGACGAATCCCGTGCCCATGAATGTCTCGCTCCTTTCCCGCGATCCTTTTGGCGCCAGTGTATCAGACCCATTCGACGGTTGCGTCATTTCACAGTTTGTGTCGGGCAGACGCTACGCAATCGTCCGAAAAGAAACCAGCGCCGCGTACGATGCGCGGCGCTGGACAATCGGACTACGTTGGGAACTACTGTTGGGCGGGCGCCGGGGCCGGAGTCTCTGGAGCAGGCGCAGGAGTCTCGGACGTCGGAGCTGGGGTCTCAGGCGCGGCTTCCTTGGCGGCTTCGGGCGCAGGGGCTGGAGTCTCAGCCGCGGGCGCTGCCAGAGCGGCTTCCTTCGCGGCGCCTCCGGTGGTTTCGAGGAGCGGCGTTGCCTCAGCGGGCTTGGCCTCGGCCTTCTCTTCGGTCTTCGGGAACAGGTCCGGATTGGACGCGCGCAGGCGGTCCAGCGCCTGGTTCGCCTCTTTCTCGAAGGTCGATCCCGGGAAGGCTTCAACCTGCGCCTGGTACGCCTTTACGGCGGCGGCGAGGTCCTTCTTGGATTCCTGGCAACGCCCGATGTTGAACTGCTGGCGGCGCGCGGTAAAGGTGTCCGGCCACTTCTCGACGATTTCGCTATACGTCGCGATGGCCTGGTCGAACTGCCCGGCATTCTCTTCGATATACCCCAAGCCCTCGACGGCGTCCGGAACGTAGGACGAATCCGGAAACTCGCTACGCACGCGCTCGAACGCTTCCTTGGCCTTGTCGTACTGCTGCGATTCGTAAGCCGACTCGCCCAGCATGTACACAGCCTCGGCCGTCAGTCCGCCTTTGCCCTTCGCGAGCGGCTCCAATTCGGATGTGCGCAGGGCGGCGTCCTCGTTGCCGACGGCGCGCGCGAGCGCGGTCATCTCCTGGCGCGTTCCCGCGGCCCTGCCCGAACGATAGAACACGCCTATCAGCAGGCACACGACGACAAACGCCACACCCGCGCCGTAGAGGACCGGATTGGCCTTCACTTGTTCGACCAGCTTGGTGAAATCGTTTTGCGCTGCCGGCTGGTCGAGAATGTCCGGCGCTTTCTTTTTAACCTTTGTGGCCACCTTGCCTCCTTCGTTTGAACACGCCCGCAGGGCCGGGTTCAGCGTATGATTGCCCGCGCGAACACCGTGCGGCCCGCCTCAGAGGATGTATCCCCATTCGACGATTTGCCATTGGCCGCCGGCCTTCGCCAGTGTAACGGTTACTTGCCCTTGCACGTTGAGAGGCGGATCGACGTTCGGGTTCTGCGGTTCGGCCACGGTGCCAAACGTTTCGATCGCCCTCGCTCTATTGCCCTCGACCGCGATCCGCGGCACGACCCGCGTGATCCGTATCGACTTGTACTTCTTGAATACCTCGTTCAAGTACGCTTCCAAGGCCTCGTAGTCGCGGCCTTCGTTGTCGTGATAACTGCGCGACACATGCGCCAAGACCTTGAAGATCCGGCGCGACTGCATTCCATCGCAAACATCGTCCAGCAACGCGGCGATCTGCTCCTCATCGCGCGGCATCAACCCGCTCATCTGCCCCAGCTTGTTCAGCGTGGGGTTCTTGACCGAGTCATGCGTCTGGCATCCGGCCGCACAGGCCAGCGCGCAAACCGCCGCTACGATGAGCCACCCTCTCATAGCCCGCCCCCGCCATCCATGTCCGGCGTCAGCGTCAAGATGAGGCGGCGGCCGCGGCCGATGCCTCTCGCGGCCGACAGCGATTGGACCATGACTTCCAGACGCTTGCCCGCCTTGGTGAAGACGATCGACTTGTTCTCGGCTTCCATAATGTTCTGGCGCGTCCATCCCGCGGTCGGGCATTCACGCAGATAGAACTGCGCCAGTTCGTTCACCGACGCGCGGCTCGTGTAGACCATCCGCCCGACTTGCAGGTTGCCGGCCTCGAACACGAAGGTCCGCTCCAAGTCTTCCTTCACACCCATCGGCAGCGGCACGTCCTTAAAACGCTGTTCCGTCGAGAGGGCGAGCCCGGGGGCCGGCACTACCGGCGCCTCGTACGAAGCCTTCGTGTCTACTGCGGACGAACTGGAAGCTTCCAGCGGCTCCGCTACCGGCTCTTTCGGCTTGTTCCACGGCATCGATTGACACGCCGGCAACAGCGTAACCACTACGAGCAAGAGCATCAGCGACCGCTTCATGTGCAGTTCCCTCCATCATGTGCGCATCAAGCCCCCTTAGGGCATGACTGCGAAACCAGTAAAGGACCTCGGAACGACGAGTATCTCATCGTCCACCTGCCGTGGGGATCATAGCAGCACCCCGAAGGGGGAGTCAACGCGGACCTCGCGGCGGCTATGCATTCTACTGGCGTTTATTCCCGCGATGATGTAAAGTGGCGCAACGGTACTGTGCAGTGGGGCAAGGCGTCAAGCGCGAAAGGAGGAGCATCCATGCGTCCATGGAACAGGGTTTGGATGGTTGTTGCCGGAATGGCGCTGCTGGGCGGCGTCGCAATGGCCGATCTTCAAAACGTCGAAATCGGCGGTAAGATCGAAACGTTCGGCGGATGGTATTCGGGCTTCTACGAAGCGGACGGCACGCAAGTCCGCGTTCCCGAGGGAAGATTGGTGCTGCGTCCGATCGGGCCGAACGGCACCGAATCGGCGATCCGGCTGGGCGACGGCGCCAACAGCACGGCGTGGGTCGAACAGCGCACGCGGCTGCATATCAAGGCCGACTTCACTGAAAACGTCAGCGCCTTCATCGAAGTCGACGAAATCCACTCCTGGGGCGACAACTTCCGGTCCAATTATCTTACGGGCGTCGACACGCGCGGCGCGGCCAATGTCTCGTTGTTCCAAGGGTACATCGATGCCGATCAGCTTTTCGGCCAGCCGTTGCGCCTGCGGATCGGACGCCAGGAACTCGAGTTCGGATCGGGATGGCTCGTCGGCGCGGACCCGAGCTATAACCCGTACACGGGGCTGTCGTTCGACGCGGCGCGCCTGACGTATCAGCAGGAGCCGTTCACGGTGGACGCGTGGTGGAGCAAGCTCGCCGACCGTTCGCCGCTCGAAGAGGACGGCGATATCGACTTCTACGGCATCTACGCGACGTTCGCGAAATCGGGCGGCGAGCAAGCCGAAGCGCCGCCGCTCGTCGTAGACTTGTACTGGCTGTACGTCCGCGACGCCCAGAGCGTGCACGATCCGCTCGACGATGCGGGGCTTATCGCGGCCGCGCGCGCGCATGGTCTGGACAACTACGGGGTCACGAACTTGTACACGGTAGGCGCGCGCACCGCCGGCGCGTGGAACGCGCTCGACTGGGAGGTCGAGGTCGCCTATCAGTGGGGCAACGCGGATGCGCTCGGCGCTCTCTTCCCGCTTATCGGCCTGCCTTTCGGCGACAATCGCGCGAACTGGGATAACTGGGGCGGGCACGCCTCGGTAGGGTATGCGCTGGACGTGGCGTGGAAACCGCGTTTCGAACTGGGCGGCGCGTTCTATCAAGGCGAAGACGACCGCGAATTCGACGCGCGCTATGCCGCGTCGCCGTTTGCGCGTCCGAATGCGAGCGTGTCGTTCAACCGGCTGTTCTCATCGGTCCGCGAAGACGAATTCATGGACGTGTCGAACATGTCGAACCTGTGGAAGGCGTATCTCGAAGCCACCGTGGCGCCGTCGGAAAAAGTCGAGCTGCGGGCCAACGTGACGCACCTCGAGGCCTTTGAAGGCTTCGACAATCCGGACGCGGCCGCAGGCAAGAATAAAGACACGAACATCGGCTGGATCGCGACGCTGGCGGCGACGTATCAATACAGCGACGCACTGTCGTTCGACGTGGTGTACTCGCACTTCTTCACGGGCGGCGGCATGCGGAACGGCGTGTTTATTGACGAATTCGGCACGCTGCTCGTCGGCGGCCTCGGCGATGACGACGTGGACTTGCTGTACTTCGTGACGAGCATCGAGTTCTAGAGCGGGAATCCGCCTACGAATAGAGTTTTCGACCCCCGTGTCATTGCGAGCCAACGACCCGGCTTCGCCGGGCTGCCCGAGGAAGAAACATGCGTTTTGTTTCGCCGGAGGTGCGTGATGCGCTCTTTGGAGTGCGGCGATTCTTCGCCGCTTTGGCTGAGGCCCAGGGGACAGACTTGCAGATCTAGCCAAAGCGGCGAAGAATCGCCGCACTCCAAAGAGCCGGCACTCCGTTTCGCGGACCCCGAATGGAAGCTCGATGCTTGTTTCTTAGGAGCGTAGCGAAGCAATCTCTCGAGAAGAGAGACCCGGAGTGAGTGAGATTGCTTCGCTACACTCGCAATGACACGGGGGTTCAGTTTCGTCTGCCAATACCCAGCCGCCGATGTGGGAAATCTTAGCGCTGGCGGCTTTGCGTCACTCCGATTTTGCAGGCTTATCGCCTGCGAGGTGTTTCGCGAGCCGCTTCGCCAGGCCGACGATTGTGAGCACCGTCGGGCGTCCCAGCGCCTCGGGAAACACGCTCGCATCGCACACGTACAAGCCGCGGACCTCGGACTGGAGATTCGAGTCGAGCATCGAGCCGATGCGGACCGTGCCGCTGGGATGCGTGCCGCGTTGCGGCGTGACGAAGATCGTGTCGCGATTGGCCCCCGCTTCGAGGAGAATGCGTTCGCAGACACGTTGCGCCGCGGCGAGGCGCATGCGCTCTTGGTCGGTCAAAGGTTTTGAGATCGTTCCGTTGGCAAACACGCCGCCGCTCACATCGTCCTTGAGTTTGATCATCACGCCGAGCATCCGGTGCCAGTACGGCCAGTAGGACGCGTACCGCAGGCCCTTGCGCAGGTTGATTAACGGGTACATGAGCCACGGGTCCATCAGCGTGCTGAGCATGTAGCCTTCGTCAAGGTTTTCCCATGACCACGTCATCGGCGGCTCTTTGCCGATGCCCAGCTCGCCGCCGATGCCGTACACCATCACGGTGATGTCCATCGTCATTCCGGCGCCGGCCGCCGCGAGTCCCGACACCTGCAACAGGCGCGGCGTCCCGATGCCGCCCGCGGATACGATGACCGTGTTCGCGCGCGCCGTAAAGGGTTTGCCGCGCATCCGGCCCATCACGCCCGCGCAACGCCCGCCTTCGATGAGCACGCGGTCGGCGCGCGCGCGGGTGTAGAGCGCGCAGCCCGCGGCCACGGCATCGTCCGCATACGAGGCGGCGTTCCACTTCGCGCCGCAACGGCACCCGAGCATGCACCGCGCGCCGCAATCGAAATGCAGCGCCTTGGAGGGCTTCATGAACTTCAACTGAGGCTCCCACGTGTAGCCCAGGGCCTGCGCGGCTTGGGCGATACGCGTCGAAGCCTTGCCGCGATGCGCCTCCGGCAGCGGCGCGATGCCGAGTTCCTTAATGGTCTCGTTCACTTCGGCGTCGATGTCGACACCGTACCGGTCTTTGAGCCACGTGGGCGGGGGCGCGGCGCAGCCGCAATACATGCTCGTCGCCCCGCCGAGCAACAGCGGCCGCACGATGTTCAAGCCTTGTTCGGTGAACAGGAAACTGGCGCGATCGGTGTAGAGCAGCGCGCCGGGATAGGTGCCGTAGTAGAACCGGTTCCGCTCGTCGATGCCGCGTTCGAGCAGGATCACTTTCTTTCCGCGGCGCGCCAATTCCCGCGCGGACGTCGATCCACCCGGCCCCGATCCGACGACAATCACGTCCGCTTCCAACGCGCGATTCACGGCCATGGTCTATCTCCCGTGCGGTGTGCCGCCTATGCGATTCCTATCCCGCTCACTTGCCGCGCAGCTTCACGATTGCTTGCTCGATTCGCGTGCGATATGCCATCAGCGCGTCGAAGTCGATCTCGTAGTCACGCGTCCATCGTGTAATCTCGTCGATGCTGCCGACCTGCCATCCCACGATCTTTTCGATCGCTTCGTCGAGCAGCGCCTGGGCCTCGTTCGCTTCGCTCTTGCGATGCGACGCGCGCGCCTTTTCGATTTCCTTGCGCAGGAGATAGCACGCGCGATAGTCCTCGACGCCGTCGCGGTCCGCTTCCCAGCGGCGCGAAGGCACGACGTGATCGTTTGTCTGATACACGGCCGAGTAGTCCGTCGTGGCGCAGTTCTGCCAGTTGTCCTCGCCGCGATAGACCCAGTACCCGGCGCCTTCGGTCCCGAACTTCTGCGCCAGCCACGCGAACGCGCGATAGTGGCCCAGCGGCAGCAGGTCCTTTGCGGGGCCGGGCGCTTCGTAGGCCCAGAACCGTTTCGCGTGCTTCGCGAACCACTCCACCAATTTCGGGTCGCGCTTGAGCAGGTTCATCTCCGGCTGCCAGATGTCGATCAAGTCCTTGAACTCGTCGAGATACTCGACCCGCACGAGGCCCGCGGGATCGGCATACACCTGCGCCTTCGGGTCCGCCTTCTTGACGCGCTGGCAGAAGCGTTTCAAGTCCGGGATGCTCGTGAACCCGGTGTTCCAAGGTTCGTCAATCGGATAGAAGGCCCACTGCCTATAGTCGAATCCTTTCGCGGCCATGTGGGTGGCGAGTTCCTGAATGGCGGTCTTGAATCCCGCGGCGGACTCGGCGCTGTCCTCGGCGGGCGCGGCGCCCGGCCACTTGCACGAGGGCGGCCCGCCCCACATGAGCGTGAAATACGCGGGCACGCGCGCGAGCGTGCGGTCGAACTCCGCCCAGTTCACCTCGCCGCTGAGCGCGCCGCTCGCGTCTACCGGCACTTGCGGGAGCGGCGGACCGTAGATGACGGACACGCCGTGGTCAATCATGTCGTGCACCGTCTGTTTGGACGTTTCGTTGGGATTGAAACTCGCCCAGTTCATTTTCGCGTAGACGTCTTGGGGCAGTTCGACGGGCCACACTTCGATCTGGATGGGGACGGCGCGCACCGTCACGGGCCGGGCCAGCGACGTCAGATACAGCGTCAATTCGTGCGTGCCAGGCTTCAGCCCGTGCGTGTCAATGACGAGCCACAGCGGACGCGCCTCGTTAGAAGGAAGCGTGATCGCGCGCGAGTCGTCCAACTCGGGCAGCGCATCCCATACGTGCTCGCTCACCGTAGCCGTGACGGGCACCGCGCGCCGGAGCGTGACGTGCTTTGCCAGTTCGGAATCTCTCGGCCGGGGATCGGCCTTGCCGGGGTCGGTGAACGAGCACCGGACGTCCATGGGTTCGAGCTCGATGTTGCGCAGAACGAGCGAGACATCTTCGAATTCGTTGCCGTAGGCGGCGACGTGAACCGGCGCCGCCATATCGAGTTTCGCGGGAACCTTCTTCGTATCGAACGTGCCCCAGGGGTTCGGGTCCTGCCACCATACGAACGACCCAGTGTCCTTGCCGCGCCACAGTCCCTCGAGCATCGCCGCGAGCGCCCCCAGCGCGTCGGCGTTCTTCCGCAACTGCGTCGCGCGCGTGGCCACTTCCTGCGGACTTCCGCCGGCATCGGCGTAGGCCCGCAACGCGTCCTTCTCGGCGCACATCATCGCCGACCGTGTCTGGAGTGGCCCGGCGTCCGCATGAACTTCGGCCGCGGCCGCGACGGCGTCCTCGCACGCCTTGAGGACCTGGTCCCGGTGGCAGAAGTCGGGCAGTTCCGGCGTCATCTGCCGTATTGCCACGAGCGCGGGAACCGTCGAACTCGTCGTATGCAGGTGGATCGAGATGTCGGCTTGCGCGCGGGTGCCGAAATACATGGGAATCCGCGCGGAGGTCGCGCCGGCCTTGAGATCGGTCACGCGCGTCTCGTCGGAAAAGCCCGCGAGGATCACGCGCGCCTCGATGAAGGAGTTCTCGGGCACGGGGTCGTCCCACGAGATCTGCCACGTATTGTCGCCCCAGCCCGCTTCGCCCGAATCGATGCGCAGGTCGCCGACGTTGCGCAAGTCCTCGAGGGCATGCGGGGCCGACACTTTGCCGGGCACGTTCACGGGATACTCGGGCAGGTTGCCGCACGCGGTCATGCGCGAGTTGCCGCGCATCGAGGGCCACGCCACGCGCCCCGCAGCGTGCCACGTCAGCGCCTGCACCTGGTTTGGGCCTTGCGTGACGACGATGACTTCCAACTCGCCGTCGCCATCAATGTCTCCCACCGCGGGCGATGCGTTCGCGTCGTTTCCGAGTTTGAGCGACGATTTGATCTTGCCGCCCGCCCCGACCACGTACACGCACGTTTGCTTCTTTGGGTCGGCGCCGCGCACGCCCGCGATTACTTCGAGCTGGCCGTCGCCGTCAACATCCGCCACGCACGGCGCCCAGAACAGCCCCCTGCCGCCGAGCTCGACTTGCCACCGCCGCGAACCGTCGGCGTTGTCGCAATACAGGTTGTTGCCCTTGTCGCCGTGCAAGACCTCGAATACGCCGTCGCCCTCGAAATCCACCGTCGCGATCGAGACGTAACTTTGCATCACGTCCTGCGTGCGCCACAGGTCCTTGCCCGTCTCGCCGTCAAGCGCCATCAGGCACGTGGCGTTGCCCACGTTGCTGCGCGTCACGAGCAGTTGCGTCTCCTTGCCGGGGCGAAGTCCCGCGAGATTGACGCCGGAGCGTCCGTACGGCGCGAGTTCGGAGTGCCGCCACAGGACGCGGCCAAACGTGTCGAGGCAATAGATATGTCCGTTGTCCGTGCCGAACATGATCTCGGGCAGATCGTCGTTGTCGATGCACGCGACGGCCGGTCCGCCGACGCGGAACTTGTCACCGTAGAACCGCCACAGCAGCGTGCCCTGGGCGTTCAGGCAATTCAGCCATCCGTCGTCAAACCCCGCGAGGATTTCCAGGCCCGGGTGCGGCGTGAGGTCGGCCGCTACAACCATCTTGAATCCCCCGGCGGGCGTGTTGAACGCATGAACCCACTTCAGCTTGCTTGTCTCGTCCAGGCAGAACACCGACCCGTCGGCCGTCGCGAACAGGATCTCGGACAGGCCGTCGCGGTCGATATCCGCAACCGTCGCCGGTGTGGCGATGGGCAGCGGCTGGTTGTCCCCGTTCACTTCGTCGACAGACCACGCCACCGAGCCGTCCCCGTTGAGCCGGATGACCCGGTTGCCAGCCGTCACGACAACACCCGTCGGCGTAGTTTCGTTCGGAAACAGAGTGACGCTGCTGCCCGGCACATCCAGTGGAAACTTCCATTCGATCGATTCGCCGCCCCACGCAGCCGATACCATAAGCAGACACGCCGCCACTACCGCAACCGTTTTCATTGCACTACGCGCTCCCTTTGGATTAGAAGGCGGTCTATTCAACGCAGCCCGCCCGAAACGAAACTCTAACAACTTGTCCGAACGCGGTCAACCGCCCGGCATGAACAATCGGTTGCGATAACACGCCGAAGATGCCTACTATCGTCCGGTGACTCATACGAAGGTGCAGTTAAGGATTAACAAACCGGCCGCGTCGAAGGAGTACGTACGAATCTGTCGTCGTGATCGTGATCGTAATCGACCGCGGATCTTCCGATTACGATCACGACCACGATCACGATCACGAATAGAAACAGGAATGCGATACCCTTGATTCGTTCGCCTTCAATCGTAAATTGCTGTCACGTGCTTTGGAACGCACATGCATTCTTCCGAACTCGATAATCCTGTCGAAACGCTATCCGGTATAGGACCCAAACGGGCGGCGTTGCTCGCGGGCATGGGGATCGCCACGATCGGCGACCTACTATTGCATCTGCCGCGTGAATACCAGGACCGGCGTCTTATCACGCCCATCGCGGATGCGAACGAAGGCGAGACCGTCACCGTCGAGGGCGAGTTCGTGCGCGCGCGCATGGTGCGTCTGCGCGGACGGATGAACCTGGCCGTGGCCTCGATCAAAGACGCCTCCGGCGAAATGCAGGCGACATGGTTCGGACGCGGCTTCCTTGCGAAGACGTTTACGCCCGGCACGCGCGGCCTGTTCACGGGCGTCGTCGGCACGTACAAGGGGCCGTGCTTGAAGAACCCCGAATACGAACTGCTTTCGGGCGACGAAGAAGACCGTTTGCATACCGGACGCGTCGTGCCGATCTACCGTCTCACCGAAGGCGTCACGCAACGGCTGTTACGCCGATGGATTTGGAACGCGGTCGAATCATTCGCGGACGGGCTGGAGGAGACGCTGCCGGAATCCCTGCGCGACGCCTACGATTTCCCTCCGGTCGTCGATGCGATGCGTGCCGTGCATTTCCCGCCCGAGATCGATGCGGCGCAACAGGCGCGCGCGCGGTTCGCCTACGAGGAACTGCTCGCGATTCAACTCGGCGTGCTCCGCGCACGCGCGCGGCATCTGCATGAGGAACGCGGACACCGGCACGTGATTGACGGTCCGTTGCTGGCGGCCTTCCGCGCGTCGCTGCCCTTCGCGCTGACTTCCGCCCAGCAGCGCACTGTGGACGACCTGCTGGAAGATATGGCTTCGCCGCGGCCCATGGTGCGGCTGATCCAGGGCGATGTCGGTTGCGGCAAGACGGTCGTCGCGCTGCACGCGATCGCGTCGGCCGCGGACGGCGGGTTTCAGACCGCGTTGATGGCGCCGACGGAAGTCCTCGCGGAACAGCATTTCCTGAGCCTTCGCGCGATGCTCGAACCGCTGGGCCTTTGGGTCGACCTCTTGATGGGATCGACGCGCGGCGCGGCGGAGGTACGGCGTCGAATCGCGCGCGGCGACGCGCACGTGGTCGTGGGCACGCACGCGCTGATCCAGGAAAAGACCGAGTTTCGCAATCTCGGCCTCGCGATCATCGACGAGCAGCATCGCTTCGGCGTGTGCCAGAGAGGCACGCTCGTCGAAAAAGGGCTGCATCCCGATGTGCTCCACATGACCGCGACGCCGATCCCGCGCACGCTCGCCATTACCGTCTACGGCGGCATGGACGTGAGTGTCATCGACGAAATGCCTCCCGGACGCCTCCCGGTCAAGACGCGGCGCATTACGCCGGCCAAGGTCGCCGATCTGTATGAGTATGTTGTCGAGCAGGCGCGCGAGGGATTTCAAACGTATTTCATCTGCCCGCTGGTCGAGGAGTCGGATAAGCGCGAATTGACCGCCGTCACCACGCATTTCGAACAGCTTTCGCAAGGCCCGTTTTCAGGCCTGCGCACCGGCGTGCTCCATGGCCGGCTTGCGTCGGACGAGAAGGACATGATCATGCGCGCGTTCAAACAAGGCGCGCTCGATGTCCTGTTCAGCACCACGGTAATCGAAGTCGGGATCGACGTGGCGAACGCCACAACGATGATCATCGAGGACGCGTCGCAGTTCGGCCTTACGCAACTGCATCAGCTTCGCGGGCGCGTGGGCCGCGGGAAAGATCAATCGTTCTGTTTTCTGCTCGGGTCTCCCAAAACGGACGACGGCAAGAAGCGCCTCGATGTCATGTGCGCGACCTCGAGCGGATTCGACATCGCCGAGGAGGACTTGAAACTCCGCGGTCCCGGCGAATTCTACGGCGTGCGCCAGGCGGGACTCAGCGATCTCCGCGTGGCGGATCTCATTCGCGATGTCCGTTTGCTCGATCACGCGCGGCGCGACGCTCAAGACATGCTCGCCCGCGATCCGATGCTCGAAGACTCCGCGCATCGTGCTCTTGCGAACGCGGCGCAACGCTTCGAAGCGCTCAGCGCCTGAGCAGGCCGCCACGCCTCAACTGAGGCGTCCTGTCCGAATTGCTCCCCCCAAGACGTAGCCTTGTTTCTGCGGTATGACTTCTTACTCCTCGCGGCATAAGCGTTTACAAACGCCGTGTCGTGTTGGCACACGATATGCTCTTCCCAAACAGGTACAGTTGAAAACTACGATGCGGCAGATAACGAGTAGTCGCATCCCTATAGAAAGGAAGGAACCATGAACACGTCACGCAGGCATTCGCGCGTATGGATGATCGGAACGACCACGATGGCGGCTGTAGCCGTCGTTGCTTTTGCCCTCCTATGGGGCGCGCCCGCGAAAGGCGCGGAAAAGACGGACACGCCCGCGGCATTGCCGTCGGTTCAAATGCTGAGCGATAGCTTCTCCGCCATCGCGGACAAAGCCTCGCCGGCCGTAGTGTTTATCGAAGTGGACAAGGCCCCGAAGGAGACGCCCGCGGGTTTCTATGGGCCGGGCATGGGCCAGGAAGGGCCGCGCGATTTCTTCTTCCGGTTCTTCGGACCGAACGGCGGTAATCAGGGCATGCAGGGGATGCCGATGCCGAATCAGAACCCCATGCCGGTGGGGCAAGGTTCGGGCTTCATTATTTCGCCCGACGGCTATATCGTAACCAACAACCATGTCGTCGACGGCGCGGACCGATTGCGCGTGTCGCTGGCCGACGGCAGGACCTTTGACGCGAAGGTGATCGGCTCCGATCCGCAAACCGAGATCGCGTTGATTAAAGTCGACGCCACGGGCCTGCCCGCGCTCGAGCTCGGCGATTCCGACGCGGTACGCGTGGGCGAATGGGTCATGGCGATCGGCAGCCCGTTCGGCCTGAGCCATTCGGTGACATCGGGCATCGTCAGCGCCCGCGGCCGCGGCAACGTCGGCATCGTCGATTACGCCGACTTCATCCAGACCGACGCGGCGATCAACCCGGGCAACTCCGGCGGACCGTTGCTGGATTTGCAGGGCCGCGTTATCGGTATGAACACGGCCATCGTCAGCCGCACCGGCGGCAGTAACGGGGTAGGCTTCGCGATCCCCGTGAATATGGTGAAGTACATTGTCGAGCAGTTGCGCGATCACGGGAATATCACGCGCGGCTTCCTGGGCATTTCGATCCAGCAATTGACGCCCGAACTCGCGAAATGGTTCGGCGTGAGCGAGAATCACGGCGTCCTCGTAGCGGACGTGGCCAAGGATTCGCCGGCGGAACACGCGGGAATTCAGCGCGACGACGTCATCGTCGAGTACCAGGGCAAACCCATCGAGGAAATCGGCGCGTTTCGCAGCCACGTCTCGACGACGCAGCCCGGCAAGGACGTCACGCTGACGATCTTGCGCGACGGCAAACGTATGGAAAAGACGGTCGCCATCGGCAGCCTGCCCGGCACGGAACACCTTGCCGACAATGCCGGCACGCACGAAGGCACACCGACGGACTTGGGCTTGTCCGTGCAGGGATTGACCGATGACCTCGCGAAGCGGCTCGGGTACGAAGGCGAGAGTGGCGTGATCGTTTCGGCGGTCGAGCCGGGGTCTGCCGCGGCGCAAGCGGGAATCAAGCCCGGCGCGTTGATCAAGGAAGTGAACCGCAAGGAAGTCGACAACCCGAAGGACTTTCAACAGGCGTTGAAACATGGTGAGAAGGATCACATGGCGCTGCTGCTCATGCAAGAAGGCCAGATGTCGCGCTATGTGGCCCTGGATATTGCGTGACGAACCACGAGTACCTGCTGCGAACCCCAGGCCGGCCGCCGGTGAAGGCGGCCGGCCTTCGTTTGTCTGGCCGCGCTCGATGGTATAATCTCTGACGGTACGAACCGAAGGAGGAGGCCTTATGAACGGCGTAAGACTCCGTCGAATGATGCTTGCCGTCGTTGCAAGCCTCTTGGGCGCTGCCGCATCCGCGCAGACACAAGACGCCATCCCCATGGCAAAGCCCGGCCCACCCGCCACCGTCACTTCGGAACCTTCACCCTTGAGAAAGCCCAGCGCGCCGATCACGCTGCAAGGCCGCGACGGCAAGATCGAAGTGCGAAACAAGAATGGAACCGTCGAGGATCTCGACGCGAGCCAGCTTCGCTTGCTCAACCGGACGAAGCCGGAGGCCACGAAGCCGGCCGCTTCGTCTCAAGCGAAACCCGCGATGAAGGATAAGCCGGACCAACAGGCCGAGGACGCCGAAAAAGAGAAAGCCGAGGCGGAGAAAGCCGAGCGGGAACGGGAAGCGCGCGAGAAGGCTGAAGCGACCAAGAAGTCCGACATCGCGCGGCTGCGGTCGCTGGAAGGTGAGGGTGCGTGGTTCTACGACGGCCAGGGCAAGCCCATCTCGCAGGAGGACCTCGACAAACGTATCGATGCGGGCAAGGTCGCCGACATCAAAACGGTCGATATCCATTTGCAGGAGTGGAAGACCGAGTCCAAGGCGGCAAAGAAAGCGGATTAACCACAAAGAGCCCAAAAGGCACAACGGGGAGGTTCTATGCGGATCGTTGCGGGTGTCGCGATAGGTATGATGGCGGGCGCGAGCGCCTTTGGAATCGGGGGAATCAAGCCCATGGACATGAACGGCTGGACGATTGTCGTCGCGGACGGCGCGATACCGAGCGAGCAGTACGCCGCCAAAGAGTTTCAGTCGCTGTTTCAACAGGCCACAGGCATCGAGTTGCCGATTGCCTCCGATCCGCCCGACAAGAAACACAATGTCTTCATCGGCGAAGGTCCGGCTATGGCGAAAAGCCCCGTCGGATTCGCGGTCGACGCGCTGGGCGACGAGGGGTTGCGAATCCGCGTGAAGAGCGCTAACATCGCCATCGCAGGCGGCAAGCCGCGCGGCACGTTGTACGGCGTCTACGAGTTCTTCGAGCGGTATATGGGCGCGCGGTTTCTCACGTGCGACGATACGTATATCCCCCCCCGCGAAACATTGAAGCCGATCCCGCGCAAGGACTTCTCGTTCGTCCCGGCGTTCTCGTTCCGCTGGAGCTTCTATAAAGAGAATGCCGACAACCCGGCCTTCGCGGCGCGGCTTCGCGTCAACACCGTGACTCACGACGAGAAACTCGGCGGGGTGACGCCGCAAAGCCTTATCAATCACAGCCTACACAAATGGGTCTCGCCCGCGGAATTCGGCAAGACGCATCCCGAGTATTTCGCGCTCGTAGACGGCGAACGCAAGCTCGACGTCGGCGGCGGCGGGCCGGAACTGTGCGTGACGAATCCCGAAGTCATCGATATCGTCGCCGAACGTGTTATCAAGGAACTCGACGCAAGCCCCGGACAGAAGAACATCAGCGTCAGCCAGAACGACAACGACGTGTATTGCCGGTGCCCGCGCTGCATGGAAGTCATCGAGCGCGAAGGCACGCCCATGGGACCGCACCTTGCGTTTGTCAACGCGGTCGCCGAGCGCGTCGAAAAGAAGCATCCGGAGGTGAAGATCGGCACGCTCGCCTATTGGTATACGCGCAAGCCGCCGAAGACCATCGTCCCGCGGAAGAACGTACAGATCCAGTTGTGCAGCATCGAGTGCTGCACGCTCCACGCGATCGACGATCCGTCGTGCGCGAAGAACCGCGAGTTCTGCGCCGATATGCAGAAGTGGAAGGCTATCTGCAATGACATCTGGGTCTGGAATTACAACACCAATTTCAGTTCGTACGACCTGCCGTTCCCGAACCTGTGCGGCATCGGCCCGAACGTGCGGTTCTTCCTCAAGAACAACGTCAAAGGCGTGTTCATGCAGGCAAACGGCAACGGCAACTCCGGCGAGATGTGCGACCTGCGCAACTACGTCATCTCGCGGTGCCTGTGGAACCCCGGACAACGAAGCTGGCCGCTCGTCGAGGAATTCTGCCGGCTCCACTACAAGAACGCCGCGCAACCGATCCTCGATTATCTCACGATGATCCACGACAATGCCCAGGCGAAGCATTGCCATCCGAATTGCTTCCCCAATGCGGAGCAGGTGGGTCTCGACCCTGAGATCGCCGCGAAGGCGATCGCGTATTTCGACGACGCGATGGCCAAGGCCGACGACGACACGGTCCGCGCGCGCGTCGAGAAGGCGTCCATCTGCGCCTACAAGGCGATGGTCGTGGCGGGACCGGGCGGATGGAAGGTCGAGGACGGCGCGTGCCGCAGGACCTGGGACGACAAGTACCGCAACGTCGTTCCGCGCTATATCGAGTTGTGCCAGAAGCACCACATGACCATGGCCAGCGAAGGCGGCACGGCCGCAGCGTATTTCGAGGAACTTCAACGCCAGACGGGGCCGGCGGCCGTGCAGATCCAGAACGACGTATGGCGCTTGACCGTGGTTCCGGGCGAGAACGGGAAGCTGGTCGAGATGTTCCACAAGCCCACGGGGCGGAACCTGCTCGCCGCAATGACGCATCCGGATTTGCTCAAAGGGACGCACGAAGAGATCGGCCTGCAAGGCTACAGGCACGCCAAACCGCTGGCCTTTGAAGCGAAGGTCGAAGGCACAACCGTGGTCCTAACCAAGACCCTCGAAGACGGCTCGACGGTGGAACGCCATATCCTGCTCAAGCCCGACGCGCCCGGCACGATCTTCTTCGAGTCCTCGATAACGCACAAAGGGGCCGAACCCAAGACCTATAAGGTCAAGGCCCACCCCGAATTCGATCCCGCGACGAAATCCGGCGACTGCGCAGTGCTGTCCGCCTATATCAAGGACGGCACATGGACGCGCGTGAATCGCGACTGGAAGATGGAGACCGGTCCCGACGCGGCAGCGTTGACCAGCGCCAAGGGTGGAGCTTTCGCCTTCTACAACCACGAGGCCAAGTTCGGTGTCCAGGTAGCCTACGACCCCGCCCAGATCGACCGCCCCTACCTCTGGTGGCTCCCCGAACTCCAACAGATCAACCTCGAACTCTTCACCCCCGGAGTCGAACTCAAGAACGGCGAATCGCTGTCGTTCTCCTATAGATTCGATTTCCTCAGAGATCCACCGAAGTAGAGAGAACGACATGATGCCCTTGAAGGCGCCTGCATTTCTTAATGTGGGGAAGCATTACAACACGCGGACGTCCACGGAAGGGCACGGCGGCGATGGCGCTTGGCACTGCGGCAGCCTCTCCAGGCAGCTCCATTTGCGTTCTCACTTGACCGGCGGATACTCCCTCTTGAACACGCCATCGCGTGTTACGGAAGGGTGTTTGGCGGCCATGGCACCGAGTAATCGGCACTGTAATGGAGATCCTTGCCGTCCTCATCAAGGTCGCAATCACACCCGAACGCATTGCAGTAGAGCGTCATGTATACCGACATCCTCGCCGAAAGATCCAGATGGAGCGGAATATTGTCCGGGTGGCCCTGGCGCACGCTGCTGTCGATCATCCATATCCATTGATTGACCGGCTGGAACGTGCTGTAGGACAAGACCGGCACGTCGCAGACGGTGTCGGCGCATTTGCAGCTACAGGTTCCTCCCTTGAGGTCGAAGTTCCATGAGGCATCGTTCACCGCGCTGCCGGATGTATTGCTTACCGCGACGTCAGGGATGCTGATGGTGCGGCTGTCGGTGAAGGTAACGCCTCCCGTTACACTTGCGGACGGGCCCTGTTTGTTGATCCCGATCGTGCCGGTGATGCTGTACTGTGTGCCGCTGGCGACGGTGGTTACGCCGGACGTGGTGGCCGGGCTCGAGGTGATCAGCGTGACATTGGGATTGTTTTCGTATCCCGTAATGTAGGTGCTCATGGCGTACTTGGACATGAACCAATACTTGATGTATCCGATATCGACGTGGAATCCGTTTGCGCCGCTGAGCACACAGTATTGAATGACGTAGAGATAATCCTTGCCGCTGTCAAAGCTGTGGCACGTATACGGGTAATTCGTTATCGTGAAATTGTTGTACGTGGGGGCCTGCAGGGTGCCGGCGACCGCGACCTGCCAGAAGGATTGGCACGGGACGGCTATCGCGAGTTTGGTGATCTCGTTGGAGTCGTCTTTGGACGCTTGGTCAAAGCTCTTGGCCTCCGCGAATGCATCGATGCGCGAACCGGTGGCCCTAATCCATTCCTCGATGTACTCGGCGCGCGCGTCCTGCAGGGTTTCGTGGTCGCTCGGAGGGGGATCGCCGTGTACCCACTCCGTGGCGCAGTCCGTTTCGGCTTCGTCCGTGCAGGTACGTTCCGGAACAAGCGGGGCAGGGCCCGCAATCGGTTGATGTCCCAAGACGCGCCATACGTGATGGTTTGGTTCCAAGTCGATTCCGAAGAAGGAATACGGGGCGCCGTCATCTCCGCCTGAGCCGCTGACCTCCAACCCCGGTTGGCCGAGCAGAGCCACGAGGGCATTAATCTCCGATGCGAGCGGCTCGACCAGCATCAGAGGATGTCCCTTCTTGAAAGCCATCACAACCGCGTCCTGTTCGGAATCCGAAAGCCGCGCGACTTCGGAACCGGCCATAATGAAAGCGCCGTTCGAGGCCAAACCGTCGTGTCCGGTCAATTCCATCTTAGCCGGGATGTTGTCCGCAAGGGGTCCTTCGAGATCCCCCAGGACATAGACGTGGGCAAAGCGAAGGGCATCGGGTTCGAAATTCAGTGGCGGGCAGCCGGTCAGAAGAGATCCTGCGCTCACGAGTGCGAGGGCTACCCACGGTCGTCTTGCCATCCTGCGTATCCGCGAACTCAAGGCACAATGGTATCCCGACATGATGAATCTCTCCCCTGTCAAGTCTCCATACGCGAGCTCACACGGCCTGCCGCGCAGGCCATGTAGGTTTTGACAATAGCACGTTGGCGCAGCGAAGTTAAACAGCGAAACGCGCCCAGCGTCCCGGCATAGTCAAGGCCGCATCCATTGTTGGCAGCACAGGACTCCTCCGCCGATGAACACAGCGCGGCTCCGCCTTGCTGTATCCATCGGTATCTATCGGTGGTTGCAGTGGACACTCTGCCCCGAGAGACGCCTCGTGCCTAAGTTGCGCCGCGAGTCGTAATGCGCGAAGATGCTGGGGGCTAGGAACGCGATGGGAGAGATATCATGGAAATGACGCGCAGGGCGTTCATGGGAACTTCGGCGGCGGCGATGGCGCTGGGAACCGCAGTGGCGGCTCCGGGCCAGAAACTTCGGGCGTGCGTGATCGGCGATACGAAGCATGGCGATTACGGGCACAGCATGCACATGGTCTGGGCGTTGCGCGACGACGTCGAGGTCGTCGGATTGGCGGACCCGGACGAGGCGGGGCGCGCGAAGCATGCCGCCGAGGCGAAGGCCCAGCGCACCTATGCCGACTACCGCGAGATGCTGGAGAAAGAGAAGCCGGACGTCATGTCAATCGGGCCTCGGTGGACGGCGCGGCATCGGGAGTATCTCGAAGCCGCGGCGGCGTGCGGCGCGCATGGGCTCATGGAGAAGCCCATTGCGATAGACCTGGCCGACGCGGACGCGATGGTTCAGACGATCGAAGCGAAGAATCTGAAATGGGCCATCGGGTTCAATTTCCGCGCGACGCCGACGATTCAATACGTGAAGAAGGCGGTGTTCGAGCAAGCGTTGATCGGCGACGTGCTCGAGGTGCGCGGGCGCGGCAAGGAGGATACGCGCGCGGGCGGCGAAGACCTGCTTGTGCTGGGCACGCACATCTTCGACATGATGCGGTTCTTCCTCGGGAACGCGCAGTGGTGCAGCGCAGATATCACGGTCGACGGGCGGCCCGCAACAAGAAGCGATGCGCACGAGGCCACCGAGCCGCTGGGACCGATCATGGGCGACCGCATCCATGCGGCGTATGGGTTCGACAACGGTATTGTGGGCTATTTCGCGACGACCAAGAACGAGGGCGGCAACGGCGGTAGGTGGGGACTGGATATCTACGGCTCGAAGGGTATCGTCACGATTCGCCAGGACTCCGCGCCGGTGGTCTTCCTGTTGCGCGACCCCGCGTGGGCGCCCGGAGGAAAGGCCATCGCGTGGGAGCCGCTGCCCGGCGCGCCCGACTTCAAAGTGAAGAACGCCGCGCTCGAGAATTACGCGCCCATTATCAGCGATCTGATCGACGCCATCCACGAGGATCGCCGTCCGCGCGTAAGCCTGCAAGACGGCCGCGATTCGCTCGAAATGATCCAGGCCGTGTACGAGGCGCACCTGAGCGGGGGCCGCGTCGCGCTGCCGTTGAAAGAGCGTGTCCACCCGCTGAAACGATAGGCGCTTGACATCGGGCAAGGGCGCGCGTAGCGTCAAAGAACAAGAACGCAATTGGGGAGGTCTCGTATGCCGGTCAACATGCTGTTCGTCATTGGCGCGCCTCGGTCCGGAACGACGATGCTCGAGCGCATCCTGTCTTCGCACTCGATGATCCTCGGCGGGCCGGAACCACACTTGCTTACGCCGCTGGCGCATCTCGGGCTCTGGGCAAAAGTCGACAAGGCGCCCTACGATCACGTCCTCGCGGCGGAGTCGCAGAAGCTGTTTGTCGAGGGATTGCCGGGCAAGGACCAGGACTACTGGGACGCGTGCCGCGCGTATTGCGATGTCCTGTATGGCCGGTTCCTGAGCACGAGCGCGAAGTCGATCTGCCTCGATAAGACGCCCGCGTACGGCCTCATCTTGCCGTTCATGGCCAAAGTCTTTCCCGACGCGAAATACGTTGTGCTGACGCGGCACCCGCTCGCGATCTTCTCGTCCTACGCGAATTCGTTCTTCGACGGCGACTATCAGACCGCGCAGAACTACAACCCGATTCTCAACCGCTACGTCCCGGCGCTCGCGCAGTTCCTCCGCACGCAAGAGCCGGCCCATTTCCATATCCGGTACGAGGACCTCGTCAAGGACCCCGAGTCGTGGATGGAGAAGATCTACGCGTACATCGGCGTGCCGTTCGAAAAGGAGAGCATCGACTACGGCAGAAACCAATCCGAGGAACCGTCGAAGGGTTTGGGCGATCCGATCGGAGTCAAGCAACACTCGCGCCCGACGACGGCTTCGGTCAAGAAATGGGTCGAGGACCTCATGACCGATCCGGCCCGGCTCGCGCTCATGCAGCAAGTTGTCGCGCAACTCGATCCGGAAGACCTGAAGACCCTCGGTTATCCGGTCGAATCCTTGTGGAAACCGTTCGAGGAATCCAAGGGCAAGACGGTCGCGCCGAAGAAGCAATCTCTGACTCGCTATCGGATCGAGCGCAAACTCATCATGGGCTTGCGCGCCAAGGCCCAGCGCGGAGGCGCGTTTCGCAAACTGCTCAAGAAGGCTCAGATGACCTGCGACGTCCTTTTGCGCGAGTGATCCGAAACGCGTCTCTCGCTATTCAGAATCCCCCATCCTATCGACGGCGTCCGTGTCATTGCGAGCGCAGCGAAGCAATCTCATAGAGGAAGAGATCCGCGTTTGGTGAGATTGCTTCGCTGCGCTCGCAATGACACGAGGTCCGTGTTTTTGGCCCATGGGCAAGCCGTCGGGGCTGCGCCCGTTTCGTTATTTCATCAGTCCTTTGCTGAATTCGCAGCGGCGGTTGAGCTTCCAAGCCTCTTCCGTGTGGCCTTCCTTCGCGGGCTTTTCTTTGCCGTAGCTGAGCGTAACGATCTTGTCAGCGGGAACTCCGAACTGGATCAAGGTTTGCCGCACGGCAAGCGCGCGGCGCTCGCCTAGCGCGAGGTTGTATTCTTGCGTGCCGCGTTCGTCGCAATGTCCCTCAACGCGCACCATACAGGGCAACGCCTCTTTGATGCGGGCGGCGTTCGCCTTGATCGCAGCGACCGCGTCTGGACGCAAGATCGAGCTGTTATAATCGAAATACACCTTGCCGAGTCCTTCAAACGAGACAAAGTCGACAACCTGGGAATTGAACTCTGGCAATCGACCCGAGTCGCCACGATCGACTGGAGTCTCCGATCCCGGTCCGTCAGGTGGAATCACCTGCGTTGTCGGATGGCTCTTGCATCCGGTTAGTCCCACGCCAAGCGCCAATATCACTATTAATAGTACACGTCCACAACTCAGCGTCATGGCCTCTCCTCCCTGTTAGCCTCGCGTCACGCGCGAAGCGTTCGCGTATTCAATGCCGGATGTGTGCGGAAAGTTCCTTTGGAGTGCGGCGGCTCGACGCCGCCATCGCAAGGCGTGGCTTGACACGCCGGGTCACGCGCGTCAAGCCGCGCTCATGTAAAGCGGCGTCGAGCCGCCGCACTCCAAAACAGGTGGACACCCGGTAGGGCGTTTAGTATGATGGGCAAGGACCGAAACGCAGAAGGAGGATGTGCCATGGCGATCAATCTGATGTCCACACTGAAAGGGTCGTTGCTGGAAGGGTTTTTCCCGGCGGGATGGGATCTGGCGGCGCTGGACGCATGTTGTGCGCGGCCTCCCGAAACCATCACCCGGCCCGAGAAGTGGTGGAACAAGAAGTTCGAGCCGGTTTCGTGCGAAACGCTCGCGGATTTCGACACCATGATGGGCCATGAAATTGCGCTCGAAATCGCCTCGGCGAAGAAGCAGGGCAAGCCGATTATCTTCATCCTGCCGGTGGGTCCGATGGGCATGTATCGGTGGGCCGTGTATTTCCTCAAGCAATGGGGATGCGACTGCAAGCACGTGCATGGATTCAACATGGACGAGTGGAGCGACCACCACGGAACGACGCTACCGGCGAACGATCCCGGCGCGTTTCAGAACGCGATGGAAATGGCGTTCTACGGCCCGCTCGGCAAGTTGACCGTGCCCAAGGCGCAGCGCCATTTCGCCACCAAGCGCTCGCTGCCGCAGTACGGCGATCAGATTCGCGCGCTCCGGGCGAAAGGCGCGAGGCTCGTTACCGTTTTCGGTATCGGCCGCGCGTGCCACATTGCGTTTTGGGAGCCGCATTTCGCCGCCGAATACAAGTCCGTGGCGGCATGGAAGGCGGAAGAGTACCGGCTCGGCGCGAAGCTTTGCGCACTGACCATCGAACAGAACGCGATCACGAGTTTCAAGAGCCGCACGACGCTCGTGCCGACGACGGCCAACACGATCGGCCCGGGCCTCTTCCTCAAGTCCGACAAGATCATCGGAGGCGCCGACGGCGCGCTCGGACGCGGCATGATGTGGCAGGGCATGTCACTGTGGGCGACGCTGCATCACGCGCCGACGCCGTGGATTCCCAGCACGTTCATGCCGACGCTGCCGGGACGGCTGTTCTTCCTGAAAGAACTCGCGGGGCCGCTCGAAGCCGAGTGCAACTGAGAACTGGGCGGAGCTACTCACGGACCTTCGATCAATGTCCTCGGGCGTTCTGACTGTAGGTTACGCCCTGCTTTCCGCGGTCGAGCGAAGGGCCGCGGCGGTCCGGTCGTAGATCCGCGTGGCCTCGGCCTCGTCCACGACGAGGTAGGAAAGAAGTCCCTTGCTCTCCTTGAAGGCGTCTGCGGGGAGCGCGTCATTTTCGAAGGCTTCGGTCATGACCGAGGCGAGGCTGGCAATCGCGACGAGATCGCGCGAGTCGGTCGCGCGATGCGCTTCGTGATGGTATCGGATCGCGTCCGCGACGGGTTGCGGCAGCCGCCACGCGCGCGCGACCGCGTGGCCCGCTTCCGCATGCGTCATGCCGAACACCATTTCCTCGGCCTGGAGCCAATCCGTCCCGCCGGCATACTCGGGCGCCCGCGCGTACGATGCGGGAAACATTGCCGCCAGCGCCAGCCGGCCGATGTCGTGCAGCAGCCCTGCCGTGTACGCGTCGCCGACGGCGCCCCGGTTCGAGGCCTTGGCGATCGACATTGCCGCCGCCGCGCAGAACATGGATTGCAGCCAATACCGGTTCATGTCAAACCGCGACACTGGATCGATCGATGAGACGCCGTCCAACGATTGCACGATGGTAAGGGCGCCGTCCGCGCCCAGCAATGCCACTGCCAGGTTGACGTTCGCGACACGGCCGGTCATCCCATACGCGGGCATATTGGAAACGCTAAGCAGCTTGGCCGCCAATGCCGGATCCGCACAGACAACGCCTGCCACGTCGCGCAGCGCCTGATCCGAAGCGGCCGCGCGCTGGACCTGCTCCTTCGTTCCCGCGAACATGGGAAGCATGTCCAGCCGGTCGATGGCCGCCAGCACCTCTTCCTTCCTGAGTACAGGCTCTTTCGCCGCAGCGGGCTTGGGCGCAGGAGGCTTGGGCGCCCCGGGAGTCTTCACCGTGAACACGGCCTGCGTTTCCGACGGGTAGTAGCGATCGATGGTGGCATGAATATCGTCGAACGCGCAGAGCATGGCCTTGACCTTCAGCCCGGTAATGCGTTCGAGTTCGACGATGGTCGCCGTGTCCAGCGGGCACGCCATGCCGACCGTGAGCAGCTTGCCCATCTTATCGATCGGCAGGACGACGTTCCGTTGCGCGAACTCGCGCGGCACGATCGATATCAGCTCGTGCGGAATCTCGTAGTGTTTCAAATCGATGCTGGCCACGCCGGATTGCTTGGACAGAAAGCTGTGCAGTTCTTTCTTTCCGAGCGAGTCCATCTGGATGAGCACTTCGAAGAGTCTGCCCCCGCGTTGCGCCTGCATGGCCAGCGCTTCCTCGAGTTGCTTTTCCGTGATGAGGCCGTTCGCAATAAGCAATTGGCCCACGCGCCGATCCGGCGCATCCGGCGAAGCCTGCGGCTTGGGAATCGGATTCGTCTGCAAACCCGGCGAGGCGAGCGGGACGGAGACAGACAGCGGACGCGTGTTCTGCGCAGTCAGCATGAAACGCTCGGCGCACTTGACGCACTTGCACGTCTTCCCCATCGCCGCCGCAGGCACCTTCATCTGGTGCCCGCATTGGCAAATTACCGCCATCATCGGAGTATCGTTGCCCACGTCTTCCTACCCGTTTGTACTACTGTCCGTCACGTTGGAGATCTTTTCGGGGAAATGGCGCGCAAGTTCCCTTGCCACAAGCATTAATATCGGACTTAGGGCGAGTACCGACTTCATCCTTCAGCCCTCATCCTTCATCCTTCTGCTGTTTATCGTTTATCGTTCAGACTTTAGACGTTCATCTCTTTCTGGCTCTTTGGTTGTGGCGCCAGCGCGCTGTGTTTCATCCAGTGTAAAGCCCCCCGCTCCGGCGAGTCAATTCGCCCTTGACGCACCGCGCCGAAACGTGTTGGAATTGCGTCCGGGAAACTAGGGAGATGCGGCCATGAAGCGAGTCGATTTACGGATGGCGGGGATTGTTGTTGCGGTGGGTTGCGCCCTTGCGGCATTGGCGGCGAATGCGGCCTCTCCAAGGGAGTACCACGTTTCCGCCCGGGGCGACGATGCGAACGACGGATCGGCATCGAGCATGCTGCGCACCATCGGTGCGGCGGCGTTGCGCGCGCAACCGGGCGACACAGTCACGGTGCACGAAGGCGTATATCGCGAGCGCGTGGCCCCGCCACGCGGCGGCGAGTCCGATGCGGCGCGCATCGTCTACCAGGCCGCGCCGGGCGAAAACGTCGTGATTACGGGTTCGGAACCCGTCACCGGATGGACGAAGATCCAAGGCGATACGTGGAAGGCGGCGGTACCGAATGCGCTCTTCGGAACGTTCAATCCGTACAGCGATCTCATTCACGGGGATTGGTTCGATCCAAAGGGCCGCGAGCATCATACCGGCGCCGTGTATCTCGACGGCGAATGGCTCACCGAGGCCGCAAACCTGGACGAGGCACTCAAGTCCGTGGGCGAGACGCCGCTCTGGTACGCGCGCGTGGAAGCGGACACGACCACGATTTGGGCGCAGTTCAAAGGCATTGATCCTAACGCGCACGAGGTCGAAATCAACGCGCGCCAAACGGTCTTCTATCCGGAGAAGACCGGCATCGATTACATCACGGTGCGCGGCTTTACCTTGCGCAGCGCGGCGGCGCCGTGGGCCCCGCCGACCGCCGAGCAGATCGGGATTATCGGCCCGCATTGGAGCAAGGGCTGGGTCATCGAGAACAACGTGGTCAGCCATTCGCCGTGCTCGGGCATCTCGCTCGGCAAGTACGGCGACCAGTGGGACAATACCTCGGCCAATTCCGCCGAGGGGTATGTGAAGACCATCGAACGCGGGCTTGAAAACGGCTGGAACAAGGACACCATCGGCCACCACATCGTGCGCAACAATACGGTCGCGCATTGCGAGCAGACAGGGATCGTAGGCAGCCTTGGGGCGGTCTTCAGCACCATCGAAGGCAACGTCATCCACGACGTGCACGTGCGCCAGCTTTTCTCAGGCGCGGAGATGGCGGGGATCAAGTTGCACGGCGCGATCGATGTCGTCATCCAAGGCAATCATATCTACCGGACGTGCCGGGGCCTTTGGCTCGATTGGATGGCGCAAGGGACGCGCGTTTCGGGCAATCTCTTCCACGACAATCTCGACCAGGATCTCTTCGTCGAAGTGGACCACGGGCCGTTCGTCGTGGACAACAACGTGTTCCTCTCGGAACGCTCGCTGCTTTCGTTGTCGCAAGGCGGCACATACGCGCACAATCTGTTCGCGGGCGCGTTCCACCTGAACAAATACGATGCGCGTCTCACGCCGTTCCACAAGGCGCATTCGACGGAACTCGCCGGGATGCACGACAACCCGCGCGGCGACGACCGCTACTTCAACAACGTGTTCGTCAAGCGCCCCGACCTGAGCGCCTACGACGACTCGGCGATGCCGCTCAAAATGGATGGCAATGTGTATCTACACGGCGCAAAGCCGACGGAACAAGACACGCACGCACTCGTCCAATCGGCGGTCAGGCCGAAACTTGCGCTGGTCGAGAAGCCCGACGGGTTCTACCTCGAAGGCGATTTCGGCAATGCCTGGGCGGGAACGACGCGTCCGCTCGTCACCACGGAACTGCTGGGCAACGCCGCCATCCCCGGACTGCCCTACGAACAACGCGACGGGTCGCCGTTGCGCATCGACACCGATTATTTCGGAGCAAAGCGCAACGAACAGAATCCGGTACCAGGTCCATTCGAGTTGTCTGGCGCGGGCAAGATCTCGCTGAAGGTATGGCCGGTCACTTCTTCTCGATGACCACCTCGTCGCGAACGTTGCCGTCGAAATCGTACGCGCGATAGGTCATCTTATCGCCGTCCTTGGTGTCGATGTCGATCACTTGGTACGTCGAGACATCCGTGAAGCCGACCTGTGTGTAGTCGTGCTGTTCCTGCTTGTAATGCTTCGTGCCGGACACCGAAACCACGTAATACGTGCCCTCCGCGGCGGAATCTACGATATGGTTGGCCTTCATCGGATAGGTGCGAAGGTAAGCGTGGTCGTGGCCCTGGAGCACCATGTCGACATGATAGGTGTCGAACACGTCGCACCAGGCCTCGCGAATCTCGGGATTGTCGCGGTTGCCGCCCGAAGAATACGCGGGCTGGTGGAACATGATGAATTTCCAGGTGGCGTTCGCGTTCGCGAGTTGCTGTTCGAGCCACGGGCGCTGGGCTTTCGGATTCGAGTTCCCGTCCAGCACCACAATCAAGGCGTTGGAGTAATGGAAGGAATAGGCGCGTTCCTTGGCGATCGTGTCCGGCCCATTCTCCGGCAGCGCGAAGAGTTCGAGGTAGAGTTGCGGCCCGGCGATCCCTTTGCAGTCGTGATTGCCCAGCGCGGGCACGACGTCACGGCGGTCATACACGCCCTCGGCGTTCTTGAAGAGCGAATCCCATTCCGGGCGTTCGTCGCCGCGGTTCACGTTATCGCCGGCCATCATGTAGAACGCGGCGCCGGGAAAACTTTCGAACGCGCGATGCAGCAACTGGCCCCATGTATCCAATCCGACTTGGGCGTCGCCCATATAGATGAACGAGAACGGCGCGCGGCCTTGCGGGGCCGTCTTGAATTCGGTCCACGGACTCCATGTGGAGGCGGCTTTGCTCCCGACGCGATACAGATATGCCGTGGCGGGTTCGAGACCGCTTAGCGCGGCCGTGAACCGGCGATTCACGGGGTCATTCACGACCGACGGGGTCTTCAGATCGAACGGCGTCGCGGCAACGGTGCGCGCGGCCGATTCCGGTTCGTCCTTCTTGCGGTACTCGACTGCCCCGTCCGAGATTTCCGGCGCCGTGCGCCATTGAATCGTTTGCGAATTCGAAGGGTCGCCGGTCCACGTTAGGCAAATCTGGTCGGGCTGCGCGGCGGCCTGAACCGTAGTCTGACAAGCGAACCAGGAAAGGGCCAAGGCGGCAAACACGAGGGGCAGGGCAACGCGGTACACTCGAGACTTCGTCACGATCGAACCTCCGAGCACGCCACACTCCGGAGGACTATCGACCGGCCGCGCCACGTGCAATTACTGGGGACGATGCTACCAGCGGTGACGCATTCGATACAAGGGTGATGCCTCCGCGCGAGTGAGAGCTTGTGAAGACATTGCGAAACGCAGGCGCTTTGCCTCTTGACTGCGTTCTACCTGTCATCCTGAGAGCTTGTGAAGAAATGACAAGGTCCCGCGATTTCGTTTGTCGGCTCCGTCCTTCCTGTCATCCTGAGCGCAGCGAAGGATCTCGCTATGCGCATAGGCCCCTTATGCTTATGAGATCCTTCGCTGCGCTCAGGATGACAGGCAATACGTAGTCGAGAGACAAAGCACCCGCGTTTCACAATTTCTTCACACGCTCTGAGCTTAGCGAAGGATCTTATAAGCATTAGAGATCTATGCACATAGAGAGATCCTTCGCTGCGCTCAGGATGACAGAAAGGGCGGAGCAACGGAAGAAAGCACGAGGCCTTGGCGTTTCTTCACAAGCTCTGAGCGGGACCACTCGGCTACGGGTTCTTAACCTCCAGGTCCTTCACGCACCGGAACCCCACGCGCAGGTTCGCGGTGGTGTTCGGGGCTAGGAAGGCGCGGTGGCTGGTGCGGAGCGCGTAGAGGCCGCTGCCGACGGCGCCGCCTCGAATGACCCTGTACTTTTCGCCGTAGTCCTCGGAGGGCGAGACATTGTCCGGATACGGCTGATACCAGTCGGCGGTCCACTCCCACGCGCTGCCCGCCATATCGATGCAACCATAAGGGCTTGCGGGGCGCGGCGGCGACCCGCCACGTGGGCTGGAGTCGTCTTTGGCGACATACGCGGGATCGAAGGTATCGCCCCACGGGAAAGGCCGCTTGTCCACGCCGCGCGCCGCCTTCTCCCATTCGGCTTCCGTAGGCAGGCGCTTGCCGACACGCTTGGCATACTCGGCCGCCTGCTCCCAGGTTACCACGGCCGGGCAATCTCCGCGTCCCTCCGGGTAGACGAACGAGGAGAACTCAGCCTGGAACGCCGCGTTGCTTACTTCGAGGATGTCGATGAAGAACGGACCCGCCATCGTCTTCTGCTCAGGGCCTTCGTCCGCGTCCCCAAATACGCAGCCCATCGTGAATGGACCTTCAGGCACATAGGCCATCCCTTCCGGCGGGACGGTCTCGGGCAGGACGATGGTCTGTCCAGCCGGATCGGCGTTGGGTCCGGCGACTACGAGATACCCTTTGCCCGCCAGTTTATCGCGAGTCTTGGTGTCGGTCGGCGCGACCTGCCAAATGAGGTCTACCCCAAAGCGCTTTTGTGCGAACACGGAGAAATCCGCCGCCTCGCGTTCCGTCATCAACGCGGGATAGTCGGCGGTCTTGTCGTCAATTTCCAGCGAGAGCTTGAACTTCTTGAAGTCGCGGTTCGTCACCGTCAGGGCGTCAAACTGGGTCGCTTCGGGGCTCCCGGAGTTTGCCAGAGCGTCTCTCGCGAAGTCCGGCAACACGATGTCTTCGGCGTCGGCCCCGGTGGCAATCGCTACAAGAAGAGCGCACGCGAACGCCGCGTGCGTTCGCGATACCTGCATGGTCCACTGCATGAAACGAATCTCCCGGCTCATAATTCACCACTGCGGATCGACGGCGCCCACGTGACGGCCAAACCAGTACGCGGGCAGCGCCCACGGGTCGAACGTCTCGTGATCGCCATCGAAGGATTTCGGGCCATCGGGCAGCGCCACGTCCCATGTCCCGTGCTCACGCGCCACCGTACCCATGGCCCGCAGCCGCGCCGTGGCCTTTTCGTCCATCGCATTCTCGTGCGTGAGGGCTTGGTACACCGTCTTGAGGAAAGGATTATCACCCTCTTTCCAAGCGGCCCAATGCCGGCCCAGGCCGGCGCGATACTTCTCCAATAGCCCGGCATCGTCCTCGAAGCGGAGCAACGTGTAGTAGGCCATCGCGGCAAGCGTGTCGCTGGCTTCGTCCCGATACTCGGCGGGCCAGAGAGCCTTGGCCTGGACCGCTTCGTCGTCGTATTTGTACTTGGCGATGAGGCGCCGGTAGGCGGCATCGAAGACGGGCTTGCCCGTGATATGGGACGCGGCCTTCAGGTGCGCCAAGACAAGCAGGGCATGCAGCGGTTCGTGAGGCAGGTCCGGACAACAATTTCCGCCGGGGGGGGTCTTGTCGTTCGCGTCGACAATTTTGAGATCGTGCTGCACGCAGCGTCCCATCACGTCGTCGATGAAATCCGCCGCCACCGCCTTGTGCGCATCGTCCGCGCACAATTCCCAATACGCCGTCACCCCGAACATGACACCGGTCAGCGGCGCGACGCCGAAGCCGCCCATCCAGCGATATCCCGGCATCGAAACCGACTCATGCCACTCCATCGGCGACGAGAACGCGTACTCATGCCAGTTCGGGGCCTCGGCCTTATTGAAGCTTCGCGCAACGCATCCGGGGACGCCCGTCACCTTTTCCAATTTGAGGAGGCCGTCCATCGTCGTGTCGGCCCATGCGCGCACTCCGGGTTCGCTGGCGGTCGCGTAGCGGAACGAAAGCGCGGCGAGGTACAGGCCGGTGGCCATGGCCGAGCCGTCCTGTTTGCCGACGATGGGCGCGTCCTTACCCGCGGGAGGGAAGATGACATCGGGCATCACCGTCCCTTCGTTCCAGTGGTTGCCCCGGACCAGGACATCGAAGGCGACCATCTGTGTGGAAAGCGGGTCCTCTTTGCGCGGCAGATCGTTGACCGCTTGCGCCCACGCCCCTGCGCACGTGCCCGCGATGGCTAACGCCGCCACGACAATCCAACGGGTGAATACGTTCATACACAGCCCATCCTTGAGTCATTCCTGTAAAGGATCGTAATCATTGGCCGAATCGGAGTCAACCGCGCAGGTCACCCAAGCGACTTTCCACTGGTCGGCTGGTTCCCAAGCTGTGCTTGGGAACCCACGTGGACGCGAAGCTGTGCTTCGCGGGTCACGAAGCACAGCTTCGTGCTCAGCAGCGTTCCCAAGCACAGCTTGGGAACGAGATATAATCACTCATGCAAGCGGTTTCGGGTCAAACGGCAGACGCATCAGTTCGATGACGGAACTCGGGTGCGCCGTCGTTGCGATCGTCTTCGGTTCGCCCTCGCGGCCCGGCCGGAACACGGCCATGCTCTCGAAGGGCGCCTTGAGCGACACGAGCGCGGGGGGATGTTTCTTGAGGGCGCGCGCTGCGGCCTCGGCGCTCCGGCGGATGATCTCCCGCGCCCGTACGGGCGGCATGTGGACAGCGCCCGCATTGCGGCGGCGGTACTGCTCGGTCGTGCATTCGGCGCCCGTCCCGCGTGTCACGCCGCGCTTGACGCTTGCGACGCCGATACCGGGCACGAGGGTTTGGGCTTCGGCCGCGAGCGCGAGGTCCCCCGACGCAAAGAACGCCGGGACGCCCAACTCGGCGGCCCATAGCACGGCCTGTCCGAATTCGCCAATGGAAACGCCATTGATCGTCAGATCGATGTAGCTGAAGTTCTGGGTGTGCGGAAGGTGCGCTAGTTCGGTCGACGCCTTCGCATGTTGTCCGACGAACGCGAGACCGTCATAACTCGCATCGATGCAGTCGGGCACGCCGCGCGCATATTCGACGCGCCCGTCAAGCAGTTCGATGTCGATCGCGCCGCAACCGTGGCCGTCGATGACTTGCACGTACTTCGCCCCGGCCACGAAGAACCCCTCGACCGCCGCGTTGACTTCGCGCGTTAGAAGGCGGCACGCGGCCTCGTAACAACGGGCATCGGGCGTGAGGAAGTCCTCGGCGTTCTTGACGCCGGCAACCCCTTCGAGATCGGTCATGAGCGCGATGCGCACGGCGGCGTGCCCCCGCTTGCCAAGGAATTACGGTATTCTTCCGAACACGTCGTAATGACGGTCCGACACCATCTCGACACGCAACAGTCCCATCCCCGCGTCGGCCAATTGCCCGCGGACTTCGTCGGGCGTAAATGCGGCCATCAGCGACCGGTAGTACTCTTCCTGGAGCAGCGTGGATTCCTGCGTGGCGTACTTGTCGACGATGCCGCGCGCAGCCTCCGGGTCGGGCGGACGGGCCAGGTCGCGCAGGAGCACAAAGGCCCGCGGCTTCGCGACGCGTTTCAGCTCCGACCAGAACAGATGCGTGTCGGCGACGTGATGCAGGATGCTGTTCGAGACGACGATGTCGAACGTGTCCGAGGGAAACGGGGCGCCCTTGGCGTCGACGCGCACGAGGTGGATGCCCCAATCCAGTCCGGCATGCGCCACGGCCTCGTGCGCATGCGCCAGCATCGGCCCCGAAATGTCGGCCGCGGTGATGTACCAGTGAAGGCCCGCGCGCAACACGCGAACCGGGATGTCCGCGGGACCGGTGCCGATATCGAGGCACCGGGCGGAGGTTTCTTTGCCCACGAAGTACAACAGGCGGTTTACGAAAGCGGCGTTGACCTCGGCGAAATCGGCGCACGCATACGCTTCGGCCTCTTCGGCGATATCCATCGCTTCCGGTTCGGGAACGCGCGGCATGTGAGATCCCATAGGGTGCTCCTTTCCCGCCCGCCGTTCCCCGAGTGTCGTCGTGGCCGGCGGCCTTACTTGCTGAAACAACGGGCCAGATGGTTTTCGTCCGGCGGCGCTGTACACAAGCTTACCACGACTGCCAGGATTGTGGAAACCGGCAGCGCTATCAACAGCGGATCGACGACGGGCCAATTGGGCGCGGCGATCAGAACCGCGCTGCCGGTCAGCGCTTTGCAGAGGCCGGCGGCGGTCGCGGTCTTCTCGTAGAAAAACACCATCCAGATAAGGCTCGTGGCGAATCCGCCTATCAAGCTGGCCATCGCGCCGGTACGCGTCATACGCTTCCAGAACAGGCCAGCCACAAAGGCCGGCAGAAACGTCGCCGCGCACAACCCGAAGAAGATCGCCGTGGCCACGGCGATGTAGTCGCGCAACGAATCGGCGCCAAGCAACACGCTCGCGACGAGCCCCACGATTACGCCTGCGCGCATGACGATCGTCGTCGAGCGGTCGTCGCTCTTCTGCCCCCGCGCAAGCTGCTGATACACGTCGCGGCCGATGGCGGTGCTCATGGTATGGAACTGGCCCGAGAGGGTGCTCATCGCCGCGGATAGCAGCGTGATCAAGAAGATCACGCCGTACCAGCGCGGCATGGCCTGATTGACGAAGGTCGGGATGATCTGATCGACCTTCCCTCCGGTGCGCGCGATCGAGATGAGCTTGGGTTTCACGACGTCCACGTCCATCCCGTGAATGATCTCGGCGTCGGGGCCGATGGGCACGGTCACGGCTTTGGCTTCGTTCGTCTCGTTCTCGGGAAGCATGGTGATCGTGTGGTTCTTCATGTCCGTGGTCACGATGTGGCCGCGCACTTGCTCGATGTCGTGGAAGTAGACGTTGGTCAATGCGCCGACGGTGTAGATGACGCCCGGCAGAAGCAGAATGAACAGGCCGCCGGTCAGCACGGCGCGGTTGAGTTCGCGGCGCGACTTGACGGTCATGAACCGGACGACCAGTTGGGGCTGTGCCAGCACGCCGATCCCCACGCCCAGAATAATCGAAGTCACGAGGATCCACCAGAGATTGTAATGCGTGTTGCCCCAGCCAAAGGTGGGGAACGCCGTCCAGCCGTTGTGGCCGATCGCCGCCAGCTTCTCGGGCACCTGCGGCTTCAATGCCGTTAACGCGTGATGCGCGGGAACGACACCGCCCAGCATCGCATACGTGGACACGATGAGAATGATCATGCCGGCAACCATAATCGTCGCTTGCAGGGCATCGGTATACATGACGCCTTTGAGGCCGCCCGCAAGCACGTAGGCGCCGGTGATCACGGCGAGGATGATCATCGAGGCCGTGAAACTCGGAACGTGGAACAGAATGCGCACGAACTCCGCGCCGCCCAGCAGCACCGCTGTCGTATACAGCGGCATGAAGAAGAACAGGATCAGCCCCGCAAACACATGGATGAACCGGCTGTCATACCGTTTGCCCAGCAGTTCGGGGAACGTATGTGCGCCGAGGCGGTGTCCCAACCGGCGCGTGGGTTCGCCGAGAAATACGAACGCGATAAATATCCCCACGAAGATGTTCAGGAACACGAGCCACAGCAAGCCCATGCCGTAGGTCGCCGCGACGCCGCCGAATCCGACAATCGCGGACGTGCTGATGAACGTCGAACCGTATGAAAGCGCCATCACGACGGGATGCATGTCCCGGCCCGCAATCATGTAGTCCGCGGCCGTCCGCGTGCGCCGGTATCCCAAATAGCCGAGGTACCCCGTCATCGCCAGGTAAACCAAGATCACTGCAATCTCAAAGATCCCCATCACTACTCCTCCAGGGGAAAGATGAACTCATGAAAGGTGAAACCGATCAACTTCCAGGATTCACGACTTTCCTTTGCTCTTGCCGTAGGCAAACACTTCTTCGTTCATCGCGTGCAGTTTCTTGGGCAGGTTGTTGTGCAGTGCGGTCATCCAGTGGGTCTCGTCCAAGCTGAGGTGGACGCTCAGCACACCGCACAACGCGACGTTCAGGTTCCGTTTGTTCACGGGCGAACTCGCGTCTTGATCGAGATCGTCCATGTCCTGGCCGTCTTTCAGGAAGACCTCGGGCGTGATCAATACGCCGCCTTCGCGCAGCATGTGCCGGCTCGGCGTAACCTGCGTCACATCGAGCGCCACCAGGAAATCGGCCTCGCCCGCGGGCACCATCGGGCTATACACCTTCGGACCGTAGCGCACGTCGCTCGTCACCGATCCCCCGCGCTGGCTCATGCCGTGGATCTCGCTCTTCTTCACATCGAACCCGGCGCGGAACGCCGCCTCGGACAAAATGTCCGACGCCTTCAGAATGCCTTGTCCGCCAAGGCCAGCAAATACTACGTTCGTTACGTTCGTTTGGTCACCCATGGCATGTCCCCGCGGCGGCCTTCTCCCATTCCTCGATCTTCTTGGCCGCCAGAATGCACGGTTTGCGTGCGATAATCACCACCAATTCTTCGCTCGCCAGGCTGTCCGTCACCAGCTTGTCGAACGCGGGCACATCCTCGGACGGATCGATCACGTGAATGCGCTTGATCCCGACGGCGCGCGCCAGTTCTTCGAAGTTGACGCGGCCCGTGCCTTCGTGATTGAGCCGGCGGCCTGTCCCCGGATGCTCCTGCATGCCGGTCATGGCCGTCGTGCCGTTGTCGAGTATGACCAACACATGGCCGGTCTTCGGCGGGTTGTAGATCATCTCGACCAGGCCCGTAATCCCGCCATGGACGAACGTGCTGTCGCCGATTACGCTTACCACGCGGCGCGCCTCGTCGTCCGGCAGCACGTGCCGCAGGCCCAGCCCGACGCCGATGCTCGCGCCCATGCACACGCACGAATCGTGCGCCTGGAGCGGCGGCAGCACCGAGAGCGTATAGCACCCGATGTCGCCCGAGATCGCGCAATCGTGGCGCGCCAGCACGGAAAAGACCGTGCGGTGCGGACAGCCGGGGCACAACTGCGGCGGCTTGCCCGGCGGCGGCGCCACCTCGGTCGAGAGGTCGCCGTTGAGGATGCGGCGCACGCGCGTGACGTTGAGTTCGTCGAACCGGTACATCTCGTCCTTATTTTCGACGGGGATGCCGGCGGTGCGCAGTTGCTCGACGAGATATGGGTCGTTCTCTTCGATGACAACGCACCGATCCACAGATGCGCGGAACGCGCGAATCGTCTCGAACGGAAGCGGATAGGTCATCCCGAGCTTGAGGACGGATGCCTCGGGCGCGGCCTCGCGCGCATGCACGAACGATACGCCCGCGGTGATGATGCCCAGCGAAGCGTCGGCGTCGAACCGCTGATTCAACGGGCACGTCTCGTTCCACGCCTGGATCTCGGCCAGCTTCGCGCGAAGGCGGCGATGTGCCGGGCGCGCGTAGCCCGGGATCATCGTGCGCCCCTTGATATCGTGTTCGAAATGCGGCGTCGGCGGCGTCTCGAATTCGGTATGCGGCCGCACCAGCGTCTTCGAGTGGCACGTCCGCGTCGTCATCCGCAGCATGACCGGCATCCGCCAGCGCTCGGAGACTTCGTACGCCTTGAACAGGAAATCGTACGCCTCCTGCGAATCCGACGGCTCGATCATCGGGATGCCCGCCGCGACCGCGTAACGCCGGTTGTCCTGTTCGTTCTGACTCGAGGCCATGCCGGGATCGTCGCACGAGATCAACACCAGCGCCCCGGCGACGCCCGTGTACGTCGACGTGAACAGCGGGTCCGCGGCGACGTTCACGCCGACGTGCTTCATGCACACCAGCGCGCGCGCCCCGCCAAACGCCGCGCCCAACGCCACCTCGTAGGCCACCTTCTCGTTGGGGGCCCACTGCGCCGGCCCGCCCAGCGCGGACAACTCCTCGAGAATTTCCGTCGAGGGCGTCCCCGGATAGGCCGTGGCCAGCGCCACGCCCAGATGCCTCGCCGCCAGCGCCACCGCCTCATTCCCGCTCAACAACACTACACCTTCAGTATCCATACTGCGCTCCACCTTCTGCGGCCGGGACTCTTTCCTGTTCGATCAGGACCCCGCGCCGCCCGGCAAGGTACCAAAAACACGCCGCGCCGCGCAAGCCTTGGTGGTGGCGGATCGGGAGGTTGCACAACCCCGTTGCACTTAGCCCTTGAAGTCGACCTTATTCTCAGAGTTTGTGAAGAAATTGCGATACGAGGGCGCTTTGCCTCTTTACTACGTATTGCCTGTCATCCTGAGCGCAGCGAAGGATCTCATAAGCATCAGAGGCCTATGCACATAGCGAGATCCTTCGCTGCGCTCAGGATGACAGGAAGGACGGAGCCGACAAACGAAATCGCGGGACCTTGTCATTTCTTCACAAGCTCTCAGCGTGCCTCTGGTTTGCTGTGCCTCTGCGCTGAATATTGCCTGTATGACGATGGTAGCCACCGAGACCTGTGGCTGACTTGCTCCTGATTCAAGTCCGCTCTATCCCCTTGGCCCGACTTGTCCACTCTATTCCTATGTAAACCGCTACTGTTTTGCGTTGGCACTCGGCGTTCGCATTGGCTAATACTATGCCATTTTGACAAATAATCAGATCTTCCGGGCGAGCGCGCCGTGCGTGGCTCCGGGGATACCTCAAGCTGCGCCACAAGCGCCATTTTTAATATAGTGCCCGGAATTAAAGGGCGATGTGGGTATTGACAAGCGGATTAACCTGATGCTATGATATGGACAAGTGTTGAAACGAAGCGCATGAGCCGGGCGGTTCCGGTTCGTGCCAAATTGGCAAACACTGGCGCAGCCCCGGAGGTGCGGGGCCCAGAGGCAATGGCAGCACATCAAAGCGCGGCATGAATGGCCGCCAAAAGGAGAGGAACCACATGAAAGTTCGACCGCTTGCAGACCGAATTCTTGTGAAGCGCGAAGAGGCGAGCGAAACCGTTCGCGGCGGGATCATCATCCCCGACACCGCCAAAGAGAAGCCGCAGGAAGGCCGCGTCGTGGCCGTGGGCCCGGGCCGTCTGGATGACGATGGCAAGCGCGTGCCGCTCGAAGTGAAGAAGGGCGACCGGATTCTCATGGGCAAGTATGCCGGCACCGAAGTGAAGATCGACGGCGACGAGCACATCATCATGCGCGAAGACGACGTCCTGGCCGTGATCGAGTAACCGCGAAACCAACCGAACGCCCGCCCGGCGGGCTGCATCGAATATGGAGGAATACGAAGCATGAGCGCGAAACAACTTGAATTCGGCGAAGATGCGCGGCGTGGCATCCTGAGCGGCGTAGCGAAACTGAGCCGTGCCGTGAAGGCCACCCTCGGTCCCAAGGGCCGCAACGTGGTCATCGATAAGAAGTGGGGCGCCCCGACGGTCACCAAGGACGGTGTGACGGTCGCGAAGGAAATCGAACTGGAAGACAAGTACGAGAACATGGGCGCGCAGATGGTGAAGGAAGTCGCGTCGAAGACGTCGGACATTGCCGGCGACGGCACGACGACCGCGACGGTCCTGGCGGAAGCGATCTTCCGCGAAGGCCTGCGCAACGTGACTGCGGGCGCGAACCCGATGGCGCTGAAGCGCGGCATCGACAAGGCGGTGGAAGCCGTCGTCGCGTCGCTGGCCAAGATGAGCAAGAAGGTCAAGGACGACACCGAGGTGATCAAGAATGTCGCCGCGATCAGCGCGAACGGCGACGTCGAAATCGGCAAGATCATCGCCGAGGCCATGCAGAAGGTCGGCAATGACGGCACGATCACCGTCGAAGAAGCCAAGAGCATCGACACCACGCTCGATGTCGTCGAAGGCATGCAGTTCGACAAGGGTTACCTGTCCCCGTACTTCGTGACCGACGCCGAGGCGATGGAAGTCGTCCAGCAGGACGCGTTCGTCCTCATCCACGAGAAGAAGATCTCGAATCTGAAAGACCTCCTTCCGTTGCTCGAACAGATCGCCAAGAGCGGCAAGCCCCTCCTTATCATCGCGGAAGACGTCGAAGGCGAGGCGCTGGCGACGCTGGTCGTCAACAAGATTCGCGGCACGTTCCAAGCGTGCGCCGTCAAGGCGCCGGGCTTCGGCGACCGTCGCAAGGCCATGCTCGAAGACATCGCGATCCTGACCGGCGGTCTGGCGATTACCGAAGACCTCGGCCGCACGCTCGAGAGCATCCAGCTTGCCGACCTCGGCCGCGCCAAGCGCGTCGTCGTCGACAAGGACAACACCACGATCGTCGAAGGCGCGGGCGCCAGCGATAAGATCATGGGCCGTATCAATCTCATCCGCCGCCAGATCGAAGAGACCACGTCCGATTACGATCGCGAGAAGCTCCAGGAACGCTTGGCGAAGCTCGCGGGCGGCGTCGCGGTCATCAACGTCGGCGCGGCTACCGAGATCGAAATGAAGGAGAAGAAGGCCCGCGTCGAGGACGCGCTGCACGCCACGCGCGCGGCCGTCGAAGAAGGCATCGTTCCAGGCGGTGGCGTCGCGCTGTTGCGCTGCCAGGATGACATCGAGAAGGTGAAGCTGGAAGGCGACGAAGCCATCGGTCTGAAGATCGTCCTGCGCGCCGTCGAAGAGCCGTTGCGCCAGCTTGCGGCCAACGCGGGCGCCGAAGGCGCGACCGTCGTCCAGAACGTCAAGGCCAAGAGGGGCGCCGTCGGCTACAACGCCGAGACCGGCGATTACGAAGACCTGCTCAAGGTTGGCGTCATCGACCCGACCAAGGTTACCCGGTGTGCCCTGCAGAACGCGGCCAGCGTGGCCGGCCTGCTGCTGACGACCGAAGTCCTCATCGCCGAACTGCCCGAGCCCGAAAAGAAGGGCGGCGGTGGACATCCCGGCGGCGGCATGGGCGAGGACATGTACTAAGAGATAGTGGCTAGTGGTCAGTGACCAGTGGCCAGAAGCGACATTGAAGCGCTCGCGCGAGAATCGCGCGAGCGCTTCTCTCTTGTGCTTGATTCTTGATCGTCGTATTATCGCGCTGGCTTCCTTGAGCTTAGCTCCAAAACTAAGCGGAAAACAGGGACTGACTCGCTTTTCGGCAGTTTGAAAAGCGTGTCTGTCCCTGCTTTTCGCGGCTTGACCACACAGAGATACGTTGCCATCGGGACGACGCACTACACTAGGGAGATTCGCGCATGATCGGCAAAGACGATGCGGCCATAATTCGAGAACTGGCGTTGCGCGTGGGGGAGGTTGCGGCGCTGCCCGTGCAGGAGGAAAAGCGCGCGTTGTGGCGGCGCTTGAACGCGCTCGATCCTGTGCGGCCCATGGTCATGATCGACCAGGTCTGCTGGAACGAAATGAACGTGGACGACGAACTGACGTTGCGCTGTTCGGAGGCCGAGTGCCGAGGTTATGAAGACTACCTACGGCGCACGCTGTACCAGTGGCGGCATTTCCCGGTGGACATGGTGGTCGAGCCGTTTATCCACGTGGCCAAGGCGATCCACAACACGGGGTTCGGGGTGCGCGTCCAGGAAGAGACGGCCGTCATGGACCCGACGAACTCGGTAGTCGGGCATCGTTTCATCAACCAGTTCGAGACCGAAGAGGACCTCGAGAAGATCGGGATGCCACGCATTTCGCATGACGAGGCCGAGACACGCCGCCGTCTCGAGGTCGCGCACGAGTTGTTCGACGGCGCGCTTGAGGTCCGGCCATGGGGCGCCGATCCGTATCTTTCATTGTGGGACCCGATCAGCACGTGGATGGGCGTGCAGAATGCGCTCTATGCGCTCATCGAACGTCCCGACTACATGCACCGGTTGGTCGGGCGCATGACGAACGGTTATCTCGGGATGCTCGACCAACTCGAAGAACAGGGCCTCTTATGCGGCCGGCAGAGCCTGATTCACTGCACCGGCGCGCACACGGACGAACTGCCCGCGCCGGGATACGACCCTGAACGGCCGCGCACGAAAGACCTGTGGATGTTCGGCCTCGCGCAGATGTTCTCGACGGTGTCGCCGCAGATGTTCCAGGAATTCGAGGTCGACTACGCGGGCCGCATCTGCGAGCGATTCGGCCTCGTCTACTACGGCTGCTGCGATCCACTGGACGGCAAGATGAACGAAGTCCGCAGGATTCCTCACGTGCGCAAAGTGTCCATGAGCCCGTGGGTCGACGAGGAACGCGGCGCAGCGGAAGTCGGCCATCAGTTCGTCTACTCGCGGAAACCGAATCCGGCGTTCCTCGCGGTCAACACCTTCGACCCGGAAGCCGTCCGCAAGGACCTCGAAGCGACGCGGCGCGTCTGCGACAAGAATGGCTGTCCGCTCGAACTCATCCTCAAAGATATCAGCACGGTTCGCTACGAACCGCAGCGTCTCACGCAGTGGGGCGAGATCGCCATGAGCGTGGCGGGAGCCGAATGAGTGGACATGTCCACTCAGTCCACTTCGTCCACGTTGTCCGATTTAAGGCTTTGCGCCGTAAGCCACGTGCACGGTAATCGGTTCCGGCTGCGGCTCCAGGTACACGCACGTCTTGGCCGCGTCGAACTGAACGTCCGCCAAACCGTTGACCGCCACGGACTGCACCGGAAATCCCTGCGGATGCCGCACGCGTAGCGCGATACGTTTCGGCGCGGACCGCGTGGGCGGTTCGACGACGGCGTCGATGTGGCCCTGCGCGGCCGAGGACGTAATCGTGTAGCTCACCGGGCCAAAGGCCGTGGGCGCGTTCTTCACGGACACCGTCTTTCCGTCGTCAAGCCAACTCGATGGGAGGAACGGCGCGAGCCAGAGCTCGTCGCCGCGCTCGGTGACGAACATCGTGCGCGTCTGCACGAGGAACCATCCCGTTTCGTGCGTCTTGTTCCACGCGCCCGTGTTGTGGAAATGCTCCCACAGCGACAGATTCTCGAGGCTCAGCATTGCGGCGAGCGCGTTGAAATACGAACGGATGAACGGTTTCACGTCGTCGCGTAGCGCGTAGATCTCGGCATTGCGCGTGTAATACGGCTGGACCTTCGAGAACCCGCCCATGTCGAACCAGTCCGCGAGGTTCTTCGCTTCGGGATAGTCGCACATGCCGGTGTGCAGGAACCACACGTCTTCCATGTGGTTGACGATTTCGGTCGCGTCGATACCTTGCGGATCCAATACGCCCAAGGGGATGAGGTGATGCGACCCAAGCTCGACGTCATACGCCCAGCTTCGGTTGCCGTCCTCGCCCGGGATCATCTCGCCTGACGCGCCGAAGCTGTAGAGCATGCCGCCGTACGAAGGGACATACGTCCCGTTGGGCAGCGCCAGCGCGGGCGCTTTGCCCTGGTTCCAGCGATACGCGCGGAGCAAGTCGTCGCGGAACGTCTTCGCCTGTTCGAGCAGCCGGTTCGCGTTCGGATGTTCGATAGAGGCCAGCGCCGACGCCGCATCGTGCAGCCCCGCGTAGTAATTCGCCTCGACGGCGAACCGGTACGCAAACCGGTTCCAATCCGCGCCGACGCCCGGCGGCACAAGGCCGTACTCCGGGGTTTGTTCGAGATCGACGGGATCGCACTTGGTCTTCTGACATTGCTGGCCGATCCACTGGCACACGCCCGCGACTTTCGGCGCTACAGTATCGAACCACGCGCGGTCTCCGGTCAGCGCGAAATGCCGCGCGAGCGTCCACAAGTGCCAGCCCGTGCCCATGAGCGTGTAGCCCGTCGTGAGATACCCGTGCGCGTTGTAGCGTTGAATGAAGAAATCGAGCGCGCGCCGCGCGAATTCGGTCTGGCCCATCAGGTCCATGCCCAGGATGACCGAGTGCGCTTCGCTTTCGAGCGGGCCATACCGATCCGACCCGATCCACGCCGCGACGTTCTTCCCTCCGAGTTCGTTGCGCGCGGCGAGCAGACAATGGACCTGTGACGCGCGGATGACATTCGTGAGCAGCGGGTCGGGTGTCTCGATTTGCGCGGCGTCCGCAAGGGCGTGTTCCCAATAGGTCTTCAGATTTCCGAACAAGCGTTCCGGATTGGCCTCCACGCGGAATGATTCAGCGGCGGCCTTCCAGCCCGGAAGATAGACATAACAATGCGCCTTGGCGTGCGCGGGCAGCGAGCCGGTAAGGTGGACCGCATTGTCCCGAAGCTCGCACGTCAGAGGCGCGGCTGCTCGCGTGTCCACCAGCGCGATGAGATCTCCCGCGTGCACGAAGAATGCCCCCTCGGCGGCCTTCGCGGGCGGACACGGTTTATCCTCGCCGCTTAGATTCAACTGAAGCGCCGCGGCGGCGGGTTTCTCGCCCGTATTCTCGATCAAGAAATCCCCGACGCAGACCGGCCGATCGTTCAACCACTGCGGCGCCGTGGCGGGCGCAAGCCCCGTCGGCGCGACGAAGGAACAGAGCCTGTACGCGATATCGCCCTCGCGCACCGTTGTTACGGGCGCGGGAAGCCAGCCGCCCTCGAGATGCCGTTCGACTGATTCGTTCTTGCCCGAGCCGAAGCGCGGCGTCAGTTGGTACGCAAGGCGCATCCGGCCTTTCTCGTCTTCGGCCTCCGCGCCGAACGGCGCGAACTGGATTGCGCCCTCGCGATGCGCAATGAACTTGTGGTTGTCGCACGCGAGCGAGATCATCATCGGCCCGAGATTCTGGACCGGGTTGTGCGTCTTGTCGAGGGCCTGCGCGAAACTCTGGTCCGGCATCTCGCGGACTTGATCCAGAACGAGCTTCTTGTTCTGGATCGATTGCGCGTATTCGGCGAGCGACAGCGACGTGGTCGCCGTGGCCACGTAGAGGCCCCGATCCGGAACGTACACACACCCGTCGCGTACGACATCCTCGACGGCGACGCCGCACGCGCCTTGCGGAAGTACTAAGCGCAGGATGGTGCGGTCCGATTTCCAGGGCTTCGGTTTCGTGTAATGCACGGTGAATTGGCAGCCCGCGCTCGTGTCCCACGTCCATTGGCGCGGCTCGACGGCGAATCCGTCATGCTTGTCGGTGCGGCGGATGCGCTCGCCGTTGTAGATCTCGGCCGAACCCATGGCGCCGGGCGTCGGCGACGCGACTTCGATGCGCAACGACGCCATATCCCATTGCGATCGCGTAAAGGCAAAGAACTGCTTCACCGCTGCCGGACACTGGCCCGCCGGAAAGACCCATCGGATCTTCTCGACGCCCGTTCGAGGGAGTTCGGGATTCGCTTTCGAACTGACTGGAATCGTCCAGCGACGGCCCTCGGCGGCGATGTCGCCTCGCAGCGGTTTCCACGCGCCCTGCCACGGCGATTCGCCCAGCCAGAATTGCACGCGCGCGCTTTGCCTGTCCGGCATGTCCGCGCCCTCGGGAAACTCGAGGGCCAGCGACTTCAACAAACGCCGCTCGGCCCACACCAGCCCGATGCATCCCACACCGTCCGCCGCCGTCGGCACGGGATACAGCCCTTCCTTCGACGCGACGTTCGTTTCGAGGTACACATCCGCCGCGGGGAATTCCTCGATGCGCGTGGCCTTGGTCCCTTCCTCGCGATGCGGATCGCTCGCGACCACGCGCGCGAACGGCGCCATGTCCGTCATCTCCGACGCCGGATGTTCCTTCGGCGGAAAGACCTTCACGAGGCGCGCGTCCGCCCAGTCCGCGCAATCGCACGTGATGCCGTCGCCCGCGTCCGTAACCACCAGTCGCAGGGTGCGGCCCCCGGCGATATTGACGCCGAGTTTACGCGGCTCGTCGGACTCGTGCATGACGTCCGAATCGAACTTGAGTTGATCGTCGACGTACACCTGGAACACGACGCTGCCGGCGTTATGGTCTTGTTGCTGCACACCTATCTCGCCCGCGAGCGCCGTGTAGTCGCCGTTGAGTTCGATCACGATCTCGCTGGGCGCGTGCGTGCCGATGCCTTTCGCGTATTTCGTGTCCTTGATCTGCAACGGCATCGGGGCGCGGCCATCCGTCGGCTTGACGGCGGTGTTGATACCCATCTCGCCCCAGCCCTGGGTAAAGTACAACATGCGGTCATCCAGCACTTGGGTCAGATCGTCGCTCGTCACTTCGTCCAGTCCCCATGCCGCCGAAGCCGCCAACAGCGCCCATCCAAGCATCCAACACTTGCGCACGGCCATCCCTCCATGTCAACGATTCAGCCCGGCCCGCCACGGGGCAGAGACCGAGTATATCACGAGACCGCGCGCAGCATTCATGTCGCAAGTTGGAATCGCACGCCGGATCGAGTAGAATCCGCCTTTCCGGGAAAACAATCGGGAATGTTTAGGAGAAGGGAACCATGTTTAGCGGTTCGATCGTAGCCCTCGTCACGCCGTTCACGAAGGACGGGGCCATTGACTTTGACACGTACGGCAATCTGGTTGACTGGCATCTCGCCGAAGGCACCAACGCGATCGTCCCATGCGGGTGCACGGGCGAAGCGGCGACCCTCAGCCACGACGAGCAGAAGCAATGCATCCGCTTCGTCACCGAACGCGTTGCCGGCAAGGTTCCCGTGATCGCGGGCACCGGATCGAACAGCACCGCAGAGGCCATCTCGCTCACGCGTTTCGCCAAAGAGGCCGGCGCGGACGCGGCCCTGTTGATCACACCCTATTACAACAAGCCGACGCCCGCGGGCCAGATCGCCCATTTCACGGCCGTTGCCAAGGCCGTGGACATCCCGATCATTTTGTACAACGTCCCGGGCCGCACCGGCACCAACGTGCTGCCGAAGACTGTCGCCGCGTTGAGTGCAGTGCCGAACATCGTGGCGATCAAAGAAGCCGCGGGCAGCGTGGACCAGGTGTCGCAGATCCTCAGCGAGTGCGACATCACCGTGCTGTCTGGCGACGACAGCCTGACCATGCCCATGATGGCCGTCGGCGCCAGCGGCGTGATCTCCGTTGCGGCGAACGTGATGCCCGCGCGGACGGCGCAGATGTGCGCGTCCATGGCGCAAGGCGACGTGGCCACCGCGCGGAAGATCCATCTCGAAATGTTCGCGCTGTTCAAGTCGCTGTTCATCGAAACGAACCCGATGCCCGTCAAGGCGGCGCTCGCGCGCATGGGCCGTATCGAGAACAACCTGCGCCTCCCCCTGACGCCCATGCTGCCCGAGAAGTTCGCGGAACTCGAAGCCGTGCTCAAGAAGCTCGGACTGGTGTCCTGATCGGGACTAGATCGAAGGAAATACGACACGCGGCGTATGAGGTGTGTCTATCCCCGGTCCAAGCTCACGCTACTCGCGTCGCGGTACAAACTCTATCTTGTGTCATTGCGAGCGCAGCGAAGCAATCTCATGAAAGTAGACGTCTGGACTGAGCGAGATTGCTTCGCTGCGCTCGCAATGACACAGGACAACAGTGTGCCCCGAAGGACGCTATAGGTCTTCCGATTCGGACGCCACTTACCCCAATTGCGCGTGGTATTCCTGCAGCGACATCACGTTCATCGCGTGCTCTTTCGTCGCGGCGACGGCGCGAATGCCGGCGCGGGCCGCGGCGACGGTCGTCATGATCGGCAGGCCGCGTTCGATGGCCGTGCGGCGTATCGCGCGTTCGTCCATCATGGATTCGCTGCCCAGCGGCGTGTTGATGATCCAGTCGACCTCGCCGTTGATCATCCGGTCGACGATGTTCGGGCGGCCTTCGCCGACTTTGAACACCGTATCCACCTCGATGCCTTCCTTGCGAATGGCGTCCGCGGTGCCGTCCGTGGCGATCAACGTGAACCCGAGATCGGTCAATTCCTTCGCAAGCGTTCCCGCCATGGCCTTGTCGCGTTTGTTGAGGCTCACGAACACGGTGCCGCTCAGGGGGACGCGGTTGCCCGCGGCGATCTGGCTCTTGGCGAACGCGAGGCCCATGTTGCGGTCGATGCCCATCACTTCGCCCGTGCTGCGCATTTCGGGTCCGAGCAGAATGTCGACGCCGGGGAACTTGATGAACGGCAGCACGACCTCCTTTGCGGAGACAAAGTTCGGGCACGGGTCTTCGGTGATGCCGAGTTCGCGCAACGTCTTCCCGGCCATCAGCCGCGCGGCGACTTTCGCGAGCGGCAGGCCCGTGGCTTTGCTCACAAACGGCACCGTGCGCGAGGCGCGCGGGTTGACTTCGAGCAGGAAGATGTCCTCGTCGCGAACGGCGTACTGGATGTTCATCAATCCGATGACTTGAAGCTCCAGCGCGAGCGCCCGGGTCTGCTCTTTCAAGCGCTCGACGATCTTCGCATCCAGGTCGTACGGCGGCAGGATGCACGCGCTGTCGCCCGAGTGAATGCCGGCCTCTTCGATATGCTGCATGATGCCCGCGACGATCACGTCCTTGCCGTCGCTCAACGCGTCGACATCGATTTCGATCGCGGCCTCGATGAACTTGTCGATCAGGATCGGATGTTCCGGCGAAGCGTCCACGGCTTTGGTCATGTAGCGGTCCAGCGACTCCTGATCGTACACGATCTCCATCGCGCGCCCGCCGAGCACATACGACGGCCGCACGACCACGGGATACCCAATCTTCGCCGCGACAACGCGCGCTTCCTCGACCGAGGTCGCGGTGTCGTTCGGCGGCTGGAGCAATTGCAGTTTCTCGACAAGTTCGCGGAACAACTTGCGGTCTTCGGCGCGTGCGATGCTCTCGGGCGACGTGCCGATAATCGGCACGCCCGCCTTCTTCAGCGCGACGGCGAGGTTCAACGGCGTCTGCCCGCCGAACTGCACGATGACGCCCTTGGGCTTCTCGCGCTCGACGATGTTCAGCACGTCCTCGAAGGTGACCGGTTCGAAATAGAGGCGGTCCGACGTGTCATAGTCCGTCGAGACCGTCTCGGGGTTGCTATTGACCATGATGGTTTCGTAACCGTCGTCGGCCAGCGCGAACACGGCGTGGACGCAGCAATAGTCGAACTCGATGCCCTGGCCGATCCGGTTCGGCCCGCCGCCGAGGATCATCATCTTTACTTTCGTGGTCGGGCGCACTTCGTCTTCGTTGCCGTACGTTGAATAGTAGTAGGGCGTGTACGCCTCGAACTCCGACGCGCACGTGTCCACGAGCCGGTACGTCGGCACGATGCCGTGTTTCAGGCGTAGCGCGCGCACGTCGAGCGGGTCCATGTCCCACAGGAAACCAAGCTGCCGGTCGGAGAACCCGTACTGTTTCGCCTTGCGTAGCACCGCCTTGTCGTCCGGGTTCGCCGTGCGCAACGCCTCTTCTTCGAGGATAATGTCGCGCATATTGTCGAGGAACCACGGATCGATCCGCGTGGCTTCATGAATCTCGTCCACCGTAGCCCCGGCGCGCATCGCCTGCGCGATTTGCAGCAGCCGCTCGGGCCGCGGCGTCCGCATGGCGCGCAGCAGCGCCGTCTTCTCCTCGGGGCTGCTCGCACTGCCGGTCAACGGCTTGTCCTTGCCGTCCGCCCCCAGGCCGAACCGGCCGATCTCGAGGCCGCGGATACCCTTCTGTAGCGACTCCTTGAATGTCCGCCCGATGCTCATGGTCTCGCCGACGCTCTTCATCTGCACGGTGAGATTGCTGTCGGACCCGGGGAACTTCTCGAAGGCCCAACGTGGGATCTTCGTCACGCAGTAATCGATCGTCGGCTCGAACGACGCCGGCGTCTCGCGCGTGATGTCGTTCGGAATTTCGTTGAGGTTGTAGCCGACCGCGAGTTTCGCCGCGATCTTCGCGATCGGGAACCCCGTCGCTTTCGACGCGAGCGCCGAACTGCGCGATACGCGCGGATTCATTTCGATAATGACCATGCGCCCGTTGCCGGGATGGTTGGCGAACTGGATGTTCGACCCGCCGGTGTCGACGCCGATCTCGCGGATGATCGCGATGGCCGCGTCGCGCATGATCTGGTATTCCTTGTCGGTCAGCGTCTGCGCGGGCGCGACCGTGATGCTGTCGCCGGTGTGGACGCCCATCGGGTCGAAGTTTTCGATCGAGCAGATGATCACGACGTTGTCATGCATGTCGCGCATGACTTCGAGTTCGTATTCTTTCCAGCCGATGACCGATTCCTCGATCAGCACTTCGCTGATCGGGCTGCAATCCAGGCCCCACTGGACGACATCGTCGTATTCCTCGCGGTTGTACGACACGCCCGCGCCCGTGCCGCCCAGCGTAAAGGCCGGACGGATGATCGCGGCGTAATTCAGTTCCGCGCCGAACGCCTTCGCCTCTTCGAGCGTATGCACGACCTTGCTCTTCGGAACCTCGAGGCCGATTCGCAGCATCGCGTCGCGGAACAGGCCGCGGTCCTCGGCCTTCTTGATTGCGTGCAGCTTCGCGCCGATCAACTCGCACTTGTACTTTTCGAGAATGCCCTTCTCGGCCAATTCGACCGAGAGGTTCAAACCCGTCTGGCCGCCGACGGTCGGGAGCAGCGCGTCGGGGCGCTCGCGTTCGATGATGCGTTCGAGCACGTCCACCGTGAGCGGTTCGATATACGTGCGGTCCGCGGTCTCGGGATCGGTCATGATGGTGGCCGGATTGCTGTTGACCAGCACCACCTCATAGCCCTCTTCGCGCAGAGCTTTGCACGCCTGCGTGCCCGAATAATCGAACTCGCAGGCCTGGCCGATGACAATCGGCCCCGAGCCAATCAACATGATCTTCCGGATGTCCGTACGTTTCGGCATAGTGCTCCTACTCGACGCGCGTTCCTGGGGAATGCCTTACCGCGTAATATCCACTATCTCCAGCACCAGATCCCCCGCGGGGACCTTCGCCACCACGGTCTCGCCGACGGAATGCCCCAACAGCGCCTTTCCGACCGGCGACTGCACCGAGATCTTGCCGTGCGCCATGTCCATCTCGACCGGACTCACCAGCGCGTACACGATCTCGCGATTCGTCTTCTTGTTCAACACGCGCACCGTCGCGCCCAGGTACGCCTTCGATGCGTCGATATCCTGATCCTCGACGATGACCGAGCGCGTGATTTTGTCCTCGGTGTCGCGGATGCGCGCATGCAACATTGCCTGCTCTTCTTTGGCCGCGTGATACTCGGCGTTTTCGCTGAGGTCCCCCAGATTGCGGGCGTACTCGATCGTTGCGGCCACCTTGAGACGGCGCTCATTGAATTCCGCGAGATCGGCCTTCAGTTTCTCCAGCCCTTCGCGGGTTACATACACCTTTTCCATGCGTGCCACTTTCCGTGGATTTGTGAGCCCAAGAACCCTCGCGGGACGGCTGCGCGCCATCCGCTCACGGCGCGCCATTATAGCAGACGCCCGCTCGCCCGCAAAACCAGCGGGACTTCCCATTTTGGACTGCGGCGGTCCTTCGCCGCTTTGGCTGAAATCCGCGTAGTGGACTTGAAGCACCAAGCGGGAAACCTCATTCCAGACCTTCGCCCAAGTCAGATTGCTCGGAAGATTGTGCCTTTTGCGCCCCTTGTGGCTATTAGCCGAATGGGTTAGCGGCATCGCTCCACGACAAACCTTGCGAGCGCCCGGAACGTGTCGGCGCGGCCTCCCAAACCTTCGAGGCTGGCGATCGCCGCTTCCGAGGCCCGATTTGCCAAAGCGCGCGATTCGTCGAGACCCACGAGCGCCGGGTACGTCGATTTCGCGTTGGCCTCGTCGCTGCCGATCGGCTTGCCCAAGTCGGCCTCTGTTCCCACGACATCCAGGATATCGTCGGCAATCTGGAACGCCAAACCCAGGTGTTCCCCGTATCGCGTAATCGCGTCGAGTTCCGCGGGCGTCGCATCCGCGAGCATGGCCCCGCATCGGACCGACACGCGGATCAGCGCCCCCGTCTTAAGGCTGTGGATACGTTGCAGCGTTTCGAGGCCGGCCGCGGCATGTTCGCTTTGCATATCGAGGACCTGGCCGCCGACCATACCCGCCACCCCCGCGGCGCGCGCCACCTCACGCAGCACGTCCATACGGTTCGTCTCGGCCAGGACATCGAACGCCATCGTCAGCAGCGCGTCGCCCGCGAGGATCCCCATCGCCTCGCCATAGACCTTGTGCAACGTCGGTTTGCCACGACGGAGATCGTCATCGTCCATCGCGGGCAAGTCGTCATGAATAAGCGAATACGTGTGGATCATCTCGATCGCGCATGCCGCGGGCATGGCCGCCGAGTCATCGCCGCAGACAAGCTCCGCCGCGCCAAGGACCAGCGCGGGCCGCAACCGTTTCCCGCCCGCGAACAAACTGTACGCAACCGCCTCGCACAACGCTTTCGGCGCATCCGACCACGTGGCAAGATACGCCTCAAGCGCCCGTTCCGTCGCTACGGCCTTTGCATTAAGAAAGGATTCAGTATCCATCGTCCCTCATTAACCCCGCAGAGTCGTGGTCGTGATCGTAGTCGTAATTGTAATCGATCGTCGTCTGGTTCCCAAGCTGTGCCTGGGAACCCACTTGAACGCGAAGGTTCGCTTCGTGTTAAGGAAACGAGACACTCGATTACGACCACGATCACGATCACGATCACGACCACGAACAAGGAGCAGTCAGCCGTAGACTTGGCGGCGGTGCGCTACTTTGATTACCAGGACGATGAGCAAGGCATCTCGTACTTCGTAGACAACCCGGTAGTCGCCGATGCGGATTCGATAGTCGTTTTCCGATCCGGCGAGTTTTTGCACACCTGGTGGGCGGGGATTGTCGGACAGGGCTTCGATCTTCTTAATAATGCGGATACGAAGCTTGGCTTCGAGGGCGTCAATTTGCCGTACCGCCCGCTGGGAGAATTCGACGGAATACTTCACTCAATCGCGTACCGCTTCTTGATTTCCTCAAGTGAGACGGTCCCTTCCTTGGCGATTTCGGACCTCACCTCCATCACGTCGCGCAAGTCGGCGGCGTCTTCAAGCGTCCGCAACGCGGCGTATTCATCCGGCGAGATCATTACCGCCACGGCGGCGCCACCCGTCTCAATAATGCAGTCCACGCCCTCGGCCACTTCGGCCAGCGCGGCGGCAAGTTCGGGAGAAGGATTCCTCATACGGATCGTTGTCATAGTGCATCTCCACGTTCGAGAATCATTCTATTTCAAAATGACCCCGGACACAACACTTGGTATCCGCGTCGTGTCAACCCATTCATCCGGCCGCGCGGCGCGAAACGAAATCGACACGGTAGTACGGTCCAACGACGCGCACTTCTCGCCTGACTTCTTATACGGAATCGGAGAAGCGACCGGGCGACACAGTACTTGGCCGACGCTGTCGGTGGGCGCGCGTGATGCCTGTCTCCGGCCATTTCAGAAAGAGGAAACCCAAACTCCTAAGAGCGATAGAAGAGAGGCGGCTGTCCCGAATTAGGGTCCCTGATTCGGGTCCGGTGCGCGGAACACTACGGGCGTCTATTGGGTGTCGAAAGGGGTGCGAAAGGGGTGCCGTCTGGTATGCAAATTGGTACCCAAATGGGTACCAATTGGGGTACCTATTTGCACGGAGGAGGCTCTTCTGTACTATCGGCGGATGTACTGCGAGGCTAATGGGTTAGCCCAATTTGGGGCCTCTGCCGTGCGGGATTTGCGGGGCGCAAAAAGGGGCACTGATCAATATCAATATCAAGATCAACTTCATCTATTGATCTTTTGACAGACGACCCGTTAGACACGAAGGGACATTTTCGCCTGGTTCCCAAGCTGCGCTTGGGAACTCACTTCGACACGAAGCCTCGCATCGAGCGTCACGAAGCTGAGCTTCGTTCTCAACAACGATCCCAAGCTCAGCTTTGGGATCGAGCAAGAAAACGACCCCGGACGCAACGCTACCCTAGCTCACAAACCCCCGCCTTCTTTGATCCGCCGATCCCCCTTCCCTATACTGTTGCACGTTCACAGTCTTTTGGGGAACGCAAACCGCCGCCGCGTCGAATGTGCGGCTAGGCGCAAGACTTGGAGACCGAACATCGTATGAGCGCACCTAAAGCCGTTTTGAACCTCGTCGAACGATTCGAGTCCCATCGCGACACGTACAAGCTCCCCACTTACAACGAGACCCAAGTCCGCACCGAGTTTATCGACCCATTCTTCGAGTCCCTCGGCTGAAGAGATAGCGTCTGTGGAAGGTGAGGTATGACACGGGGTAACTCTGGAGGCGAAAGTTATGTGGGACATTGTTTCAAAGGGTCTCGCTCTACTGTTGCCATCATTCCTCAGATTCGCCCTTCGCCCGTTGCGCGTCGAGTTGCATTCGCTATATTACGACCTCGTCAAGAATGATCCCGGTGTTCTGGTATACTTCGTGACAGCGTATCCCCAGCGATATTTCTGTGAAGTATCCCTCACGAATCGAAGTACTTCACCTGCCTACGTAAAGGAAGTGTGCCTGGAAATCCCCAAGAGAGTGTTTCGTGAAACGCAGAACATACGGCTTGAACCGGGCGAGCGAAAGGCTATACGGATTGTCTTCCCAGTGGATACCGAGGGCGAACCTGATGTCGAGGGTGCTTATGTCCTGACGGTTACGCCCACAATCGGGCGGAGCTCAAGAGCAACGGGTACTTTCCCCGTAGGCGAATGAGCTGTCGGGCCTGCGGTTAGAACGCCGCCACGGAGGACGAAATCGACCACCTCGGCTACGAGCTCTATGAAGAAATCGCCATCGTCAAGGAATCGACAGTCAAGTGAACGCATCGCACAGCGGGCTCACAACCGTTGCGCGTCACGAGTGAGGTGAATAACATGCCTTATCAAGCCACAGTGATCAACGTCATGATCGCAGGACCAAGCGATGTCGTCGAGGAATTGGAGATCGCACGGGATGTCATTTACGAATGGAACTTCACGGATGCCGAGCATTCGGGAGTTGTTGCTATGCCCACAGGTTGGGGAACTCACTCGATGCCAGAGATGGGTGATCGGCCTCAAGCAATCATCAACCGTCAGGTCCTTCAGAAAGCGGACATGCTGGTTGCGGTGTTTCGGGCCCGGCTTGGTACGCCAACGGGTGGATACCGGAGCGGTACCGAAGAGGAAATCAAGACCAGTATCGAGGAGAAAAGGCGCACAATGGTCTACTTTTCCTGCGACCTACCTGATCGTAACGAACTTGACCCCGCTCAATATAATCGGGTGGAAGAGTTTCGCGAGTGGTTGAAAGAACGGGGACTCTACAGCACATTTGCGAATTGTGAAGATTTCAGCAGGAAGTTCGCCGCTGACCTGAAGAAGGCGATGCATCATTTCGCGAATTCGCTGTCGACACCGCATTCTCAAGATGCACCCCGTGTCGCAATGACTTCGCACGAGAGCCTGTCGGAGGAGGCCCAGAAGCTCTTGACTGAAGCTGCCAGAGACAAACAGGCGGTGATTTGCTGCTCAGAACTGGTGCAAGGGTTGTTCGTTTCCACAAACGGTGTATCATTCTGCGAGGGGGACAATGCCCGTACTGAGGCAAAATGGCGCAGAGTAATTGACGACCTGGTGGGTATGGAGTTAATTCAGGATAAAGGCAACGAGGGGGAGGTCTTTGGCGTAACCGACAAGGGTTTTCGGGTTGCCGATGCTCTCAGCATCTACCGCGAAGGCCTCGCGGGATCATCGCCCGAATCTGCGGAAGGCACCTTGTCCCATGAGGCGAAGGCACTCATCGCTGAAGCGGCGCAAGACCCGGAAGGCAAGGTTCGCTGTCTCAGGCCACCACTGGGTCTTCTCCGAATCTCTACCAATGGCAAGTCGTTTGGCAGTGAGGGAGACCGTCGATCCGACGCGAAATGGCGGCGAGTTATTCAGGAATTAGAACGCCAGGGCCTACTTGAGGATGAGACTGGCAAAGCCGAGTTCTTCAGGATAACCGACGCGGGCTACGCAGCCGCCGATCAGCTACGAACATAGGAAGACAAGGACAGCCACCTGTTTATCTCAATCTGCAATTCGAGCTAGCGGACCTGCCGGACGAGGATCGTGATCACGTAAAGCACCGCCGTGACGCTGGTGATCAGGCCGCAGGCCAGGTAGAACCATTTCATCCGTCGGGTCTCGGCGGGCGCGACGGCGTACTTGCCCCACAACATCGCGGTCCAGAGCAGCAGCAACAGGGCGAGGGCCGCGGGCGGCGACGTGATCCATTTCAGGTCGTTCAACACGACGAAGACAACGAAGATCGTCCAGAAGGCGACGTTGCCCAGTTCCAAGCCTTGCACCAGCATGCGGCGCGTGCGCGACGCTTCGCTTCGGTTCGGTTCCGTGTTCGCCGATGCCATGTTCGCCTCACAGTCTGGGGACGGCGCCCCCGTTGTCGAAGAACGTAAGATACGGGCCGCCTTCGATGATACGCTGCAAGTAAACGGCCAGTTCCATCGCGTGATAATCGCCCCACATCGACGACTCGCCCTGCGGTACCTTCTTGCCGCGCGGCACGTAATCCCATCCGTTGGGGCGATGGTAGACCGAATGCAGGATCAATCCATGATGCTTGGGATCTTCGGAGAGGTACGGCGGCGCGAACAAGCGTTTCGCTATGCCGAGTCCGGCGTGGGTGTAGCGCTTGGCCCGCAACACGCTGCCCAAACGCAGCAAGCCTTGCGCCGTAATCGCCGCTGCCGAACTGTCCACCGGCTCATAGTCGTTGTCGATGCACGCCGATTCGCGCAGATGATTGGGCATGTGCGCAAGGCCCGGCGCGCCAGTGTCCCAATACGGGATGCCATCGATGGGCGTGTTCTTGAGGTAGAAATCGGCGGTCGCGGTCGCCGTTTCGACGAGGATCTCGATCGCCTTCGTGCGGCCGCCAAACGGATCAAACTCGGCCTCCGGCAGCGTCGCCAGAAATTCCAGTTCCTCCGCGCACCCGAGAATGACCCACGCGAGGCCGCGCGTCCACGTCGTGAACGGCGAGTAGCCCTGCTGCGTGCTCGGGCAACGGTAGCGCCCGTCGGTCATGTTAAAGATGCTCTCGTGGACCACGCGCCCGCGCACGTCGTAGGCGTCGCGTCCTGAGCCGAAGTACACGTTGTACCGCGCCGTATTGAACATATGCTGCATCGCGCGATCAAAGAGCGAGATCCTGCGGTCGTTCTCGCCCATCAGGCAATGGCCGAGCGTGTGCGCCAGCATCAGCGCGCGGCACGAACGGATCGTGTCGCTGAACAGCGAATGCGGGCCGTTGAACGAATGGATGAACCCCGTGCCGTCGTGCAAGTCCGACCAGCGCGCGGCCTGCACCGCGCCCGAGACTTTCAGCGCGAGTTCGTAGAATGCCATCGGTCCCGCCGGTTCGGTCGTCCTGCCTTCGAGCGCGAGCCGCCGCAGATTGCCGTACGTCGACACGTTGTTGAAACCGTGGTCGTGCACGCCGACGTGGCTGACATGCGGCGCCATGTAGCGCTGGGTGTTGTCGCGCCCGGCCTGCAGCATCCACGGGTCGCCCGTCGCATCGAACTGGAGGATCTGGATTCCGAACTGGAAGCCCTGCGTCCATTCCGTCCATCCGCGCGACGTATACACGCCCTTGCGCGTGAAGACCGGCGAACCCTCCTCGGGATTCCAGGACGATTGAAGCCGCCGTATCTTCGGCGCGGCCATTCCAAAACAATGCGCCACCGCGTCCTTGAGGTCTCGCGTGCGGAGGGTGGAATCGACAATCATCGGCAATACGCTCCCACGACGGTTACGGCCAAACGGCGCGTTTCACATCCCGCCACCACGATTGAATCCATTGCGTGTACGGCCCCGCTTCCGCGGATTTCGCGGGCGGTTTCGGCGCCAACTTTGCCGCGGGCGCGGGAATCGGTGGCGGTGGTTTTATCTGCACAGGCGGTGTAGCGGCAGGCGGCTGCCCCGGCGAGTTGGGTTGTACCGGAGCCGGTTGTGCCAACGCCGGGGGCGGCGTAGTTGGCGGCGTTACCGGTGGAACGTTTTGCACGGGGGACGCGGCCGCGGGCGATGGTTGCGCCGGTGGGATTGGCGTGGGTGGGGGAGGTGCTGGCGGGTTCGGCTGGCTTGGCGCGCGGAGTTGCGGCGCCACGCCCACGCCATGCTCGAACACCAGCGTCGTGCCCGTGCTGGCCACGAGGATCACGCACACGGCCGTGAGGAAGCTTCCAAGCACGGCCAGCACCGTGAACAACGAACGCGAACTGGCGCTTTGAACCCCGCACAGCAAAATGAGCACGGCCGTGGACAGGGCGGCGATCCAGAGTTTCTGGCCGACGGCTTGATGCCACGAGAGTAGCCCCTTGACTTCCGGCGAATCGATCGCAGGCGAAGCGCTTAATGCGGCCTCGCCCGAAAGGATCGTGGCGAATGCGACCGCCGCCATGCCCAGGTAGCAGGCAAACGCCAGCCAGCGCAACGTCACGTTGCTCATCTGCGTGAACACGCAGAGAAACAGCAGTAGCATCCCGAGGATACCGAGCGCGACCGGAAAATGCACCATGGCCGCATGAATCGCCTGAGGACTGTTAAGCAGGTTCGCAGGATTCACCACCGTACCCTCCGCTTTCCCCTATTCTCGCACATGCCCCCCGCAAAATCGAACGATCTCACTTCCGCTCATGCTCCTAAACTGAAACCCGACCACCTGTCATTCTGAGCGAAGCGAAGAATCTCGAACAGAATCGGGCTCTGACTGTCATGAGATTCTTCGCTTCGCTCAGAATGACAGGTGGTCCGGCGCAGCTTGGTGTACCTGTGGCACAATTGACACGTCGTATTTTCAATGCCGCGAACGAAGACAGGCTTCATGACAACTCGTAATCGCAATCGCAGTCGCCCTCTCATCCATTAGCTACTCTCGCACGCGGCTTAACCAATCCCTTCACAATCCCGTAAGCGTAAGGCCAAATCAGGATCCACCGCGCAAACCAGCGCGGCAGCGCCTTCGCCAAACTCCCAAATGAAAAGGCCAGGTAGGCCAGCGTCGCTGCAAGAGGCACGGCCATGATCGTCAATCCGGGCCACGGCCATCCCAGCGCAAGACACGCGCCGAACACCAGCATAAGCGCCAACACAGGAATCGCGAGCGTGTACCACCACAGGCCGTTGCGCCATCCCGCGGCGCGCATCATCATCACGATCCCTTCGCCCATCCGCACGCTCTTGCGCATCAGCGCGCCGAACCGCGGCTCGTACCGATGCTGCGCCGCGACGCCTTCCTCGAACCAGATCCGATGTCCGGCCCGCCGCAACGTCTCCGAAATGTACACATCCTCCGCATTGCTGTAGCCGCGCAGGTCGAGCCATCCGCCGATATCGCGCAAGGCCTGCGTGCGGAAGTAGCTGTTGCCGCCGATGACCCCGTCCGTCTCGCCCGTGCGCCGCGTCTCGACGAGGAACCACATGTGATGCAACCAGCTTGCGAACGTCGCCTCGCCCACCGCCGGATGGCGTCCCGTGCCCGCCGCGACTTCCGGATGCGTATCTAGCACGGCCTTAGCGCGCTCGACCCATTCCGGCACGAGGACGCAATCGGCGTCCGTGAATGCGAGGTAATCCGTCGTGCACGCGCGTAGCACCGCGTTGCGCGACTCGAACAGGCCCGTGCCGTGGCTCGCAATGACCTGCGCGCCCAAGCCTCGCGCGACCTCGGCCGTCGGATCGGATTCCTCGTGCACACAGACCATGAGCGCATCCGGCGGGACAGTCTGCCGCGCGACGCTGGCGAGACACGCGCCGATAATGGATTCCGCGCGATGTGCGCAGATTGCCAGCGTCAACGTCGCCATGATGCGATACCCATCCTCCGTTCCGCGTGTGGCGTGCTGGCGCAATTATAGGCGACACGGCGGGCTCGCCCCAACACCACGCGGTCGATTGCGTACCGCGGCCTTGCGGCGTACAATCCCAAGCGTTTCGTCATTCCACGGAGTTTCCCTCGTGACATTGCTTCACTACTGGTGGCTGCTGCCTATCGGGCTCGCCGTCGGCGTATTCGGCACGCTGATCGGCGCGGGCGGCGGTTTCATTCTTGCGCCGCTCCTGATGTTGCTGTATCCCGCCGATAGCGCCGACACCATTACGTGCATTTCGCTCGCGGTCGTATTCTGCAATGCCGCTTCGGGTTCGGTAGCGTATGCCCGTATGAAGCGCATCGATTACCGAACGGGCCTGCTTTTCTCGGTGGCGACGGTGCCGGGCGCCATCCTGGGCGCCGTAAGCACGGGCTACATCCCTCGCCAGCAATTCAACGCGATCTTCGGCACATTGATGATGTGCATTGCTCTGTTCCTCATCTTCAGTCCGCATCCCGAAGAAGGATCGCACCGCAAGACCGCACGGCGAGGCGTGACGCACACGCTGGTCGAGGCCGACGGCACGGTCCACACGTACACGTTCAGTCCGGGACTCGGCATGTTTCTGAGCGGCATCGTCGGATTCCTATCGAGCCTGTTGGGGACCGGTGGCGGCACGTTCCACGTACCCGCGATGATCCGTATCCTCAACTTTCCCGTGCACATTGCCACGGCCACGTCGCATTTCGTCCTTGCCATCATGGCCTTGACCGGCACCGCCGTGCACATCGCGACCGGCGCGTTCCATCATGGCGTGCGCCGAACCCTCGTGCTGGCCATCGGCATTCTCATCGGCGCCCAGATCGGCGCGCGCCTTTCGAGCCGTGTACATGGCTCGTGGATTGTCCGCCTGCTTGCCGTGGCGCTGGCCATGCTCGGACTGCGGATCTGCTTGACCGCGTTCTAACGCCTCTCGACAACCCGCGGCGCGAAACGGTATCATATCTGCCATGGACAACGACGTACATCGGTTCTCCCACGAGGCCATGGCTTCGACCTTCGACGTCATCGTGGCCGGCGGCGAGAAGGACTATGCCCAGCAGGCCGCCGCAGCGGCATTCGATGTGGTCGATCAGGTAGAGAAAGTGCTGAGCACGTACGTGCCGTCCAGCGACACCACGCAGATCAACCGCGCCCTACCGAACACCTGGGTGCGCGTCAATCCGTTCACGCTCGAATGCCTGGCCGCGGCGGCGAAGATCACGGACCAGACCAGCGGCGCCTTCGACGTCACGATAGGCCCCTTGATGGCCGTCTGGCGCAACCCCGATCGGTCGCCTCGCACACCGAGTGCCGCAGAACTCGCGGAGGCCCGCGCGCGCGTCGGCATGAATCTCGTCGAACTTGACGACTCGGGCAAACAGGTGCGCGTCAAGAAGACCGGCGTCCGGATCGATCTCGGCGGCATCGGCAAAGGTTATGCCGTCGATCGCGCCGTCGAGGTCCTCAAGGAATGGGAGATCGCCTCGGCGCTCGTCAACGGCGGTGACAGTACCACCTACGCCTTCGGCGCCTATCCCGGCAAGAACGCGTGGCCCGTAGGCGTCGGCGGCATCGGCAACGAGAGCCTGCCTCCCTTCACCTTGGACTTGCGCGACATGACGCTGAGCGGCTCTGGCACGTTCCGGCGCGGCAAGCATGTTATGAACCCCCACACCGGCAAGCCGGTCGAAGGTGTCCTGGCGGCGTGGTCGCTGCATCCGTCGGCTGCTATGGCCGACGCCCTTTCGACCGCCTTCATGGTTATGTCCCTGGCCGATGTCGAGGCCTACTGCAAGAAGCACGACGATACGAGTGCGATGCTGGTCCTCGAAGAGGCGGGAAAGCGCAAGCATGTCCGCTTTGGCCCGTGGAAAGGTCTGAATCCCGCCTGACCTGGTCCCGCCGCCCTGAGAGCGGCGCTCCTAACGCTTCGTGTCAGGGCGAGCCGCGCTTCGCGTCGATGTCAGCCTTGACATTCCGGTAACGCCGGATGCCCGCAAAGAGAAAAGACGCCGCTAGTCCGAAGAAGGCGCAAGCCCCCAGAGTGGACTGCGTGGAGTCGAAGAACTGAAACAGCGTGCCGCCCACCACCAGGAACGCGAGCGACGTGCGCACGTAGGCCAGGAACGTGCGTTCGTTGGCCAGGACCGTTCGGTCAATCGCCAGGAAGTCGCGGAGAATAAGCTCCTCCTGGCGCCATGCATCATAAGGTTTGTCTGATTCCGCCATGACAGGTATCCTACGGACTACGCCGTAGATATAAACATTCTTCCTTCCGTTTGCAAGAGAATGGTGCACATATAAATAAGGGACCTAGTCTTAGTACAACGGTCTCGAGCTCTCCATCCAATCCGGCATTCGAGAGTCCAAGGCTATTGAAAGTAATTCGACTGAGATCTATAATCGTTAGCACGCCGTGGCAGGGGCAGTATGGCGGCGCCGCCGGTTCAGGGCACCGGTGGATCTTTCGGGATTGGGATCTCTAGGGAGGATGTCACGATGTTTGTTTTCTTGCGGGGTAGTCTGACAAATCTCTTGGTGATTACTGCTGTAGCGTCAGCCTTCCTGGGCTGTCCGCCGGCCGAGAAGACGCCGCCAAGCGCCGAGTTTGCCGGGAACCCGACGACCGGGGCCGCGCCTCTCACCGTCAACTTCACGGACCAATCCACGCCTGGGACCGCCTCGATCATCAGTTGGGTGTGGAGCTTTGGCGACGGGCAAACGAGCACGCAACAGAACCCTTCGCATCAATATGCCGCCGCCGGTTCGTACACGGTCGCACTGACGGTTACGACGGCAGACGGGAACGACACCGAAACGAAAGCCGGTTACATTACGGCCACGGCAAAGACGCCGCCTGCTGCTGCATTCGCCGCCGACAAGACCTCCGGAATGGCGCCCCTTATAGTCAGTTTCACGGATCAATCCATTCCCGGAAGCTCGGCCATCGTCAGTTGGGTGTGGAGCTTCGGAGACGGACAAACGAGCACGGACCGAAATCCCACGCACCAGTATACCGGGGCCGGCGTCTTTACGGTTGCGTTGACGGTTACCACCGTGGATGGAAACGATACCGAGACGAAGGCCAACTACATTACGGTTTCTGCGACGGCGGCTCCCACCGCGGCATTCAGCGCCCAGCCGGCGTCCGGGCCCGCGCCTCTCAACGTACATTTTACGGACCTGTCGCTTCCGGGCACGTCGCCCGTTCTTAACTGGGTCTGGAGTTTCGGCGACGGCGGGACCGCAAGTATGCAGAACCCATCGCACACCTACACGGCCCCGGGAAGCTACACCGTCACCTTGACCATTGTCACCGCGATAGGTTCGGATTCTGAGACCAAGACGGTCACGGTCACTTCAGGTGGCGAAGGTGAAGGCGAAGGTGAGGGTGAAGGTGAAGGCGAGGGTGAAGGCGAGGGCGAGGGCGAAGGCGAGGGTGAAGGCGAGG